>JAFVXY010000009.1 GCA_017500845.1 Clostridia bacterium | reverse complement strand
TCTTGGCTTTGGTATCAAGATGGGCAAAGAGGATTTCGTAGGAAAGGCAGCTTTGGAGGCTCACGAGCCCGAGTACGAGCGCGTTGGCGCTAAGCTTATCGATAGAGGTATCGCACGTGAAGGCTGCGCAGTATACTGCGGCGACGAGCAGGTTGGCGTTGTAACAAGCGGAACTCACGCTCCCACCGTTGGCTATCCTATCGCAATGCTCCGCATTAAGAAGGGTATAGAAGGTCAGCTTACCGTTGACGTTCGCGGCAGAAGACTTAAGATAGAAATTATTCCGCTTCCGTTCTACAAGAAGGCGTAATAGTACAAAAAAATCAACTGCGTTTATAAAAAACTTGACAATAAGCGCGGTCAAAATAAAAAAATCATATCTATGGAGGATATTAAAATGAGTAAATTGTTGTTTGCAGAAACCCACGAATGGGCAAAGGTAGAGGGTAACGTAGCTACTATCGGTATTTCGGATCACGCTCAGCACGAGCTTGGAGATTTGGTATTTATCAATCTTCCCGCTGTTGGCGACGAAATCACCGCTAAGGAAACCTTCTGCGACGTAGAGTCTGTTAAGGCTGTTTCGGACGTTATGGCTCCTGTATCCGGCAAGGTTATCGAAGTTAACGAGGAGCTTGAATCTGCTCCCGAGCTTATCAACAGCGACGCTTTTGCCGCTTGGATCTGCAAGGTAGAAGTTACCGAAGTTCCGGCTGACCTTATGGACGAAGCAAAATACGCAGAATTTATCAAATAATTTTAAGCCACAAAGGAGAGTTTTATGGCAAATTATTTATCAATAACCGAGCAGGAATGCGAGGAAATGCTTGCTACAGTCGGCGTAAAAAAATGCGCTGACTTGTATGCAGATATCCCCGTTACGCTCAAGAATAAGTCGCTCAAAATAGCGCCCGGCAAGTCGCAACAGCAGGTAATGGAAGACCTTGAAGCGTACGCTGCCGAAAACGTTGTATTTAATTCGATAATGCGTGGCGCAGGCGCTTACGACCATTACGTTCCGTCGGTTGTAAAGTATCTTAGCTCTCGTAGCGAATTTTTGACCGCTTACACTCCGTATCAAGCGGAAATGAGCCAGGGTATTTTGCAGAGCATTTTTGAGTTCCAAACTATGATCTGCTCGCTTACCGGTATGGAAGTAGCTAACGCGTCCGTTTACGACGGCTCGTCGGCTGCTGCTGAGGCTGCCTTTATGTGTGTAGAAAAGGACAAGAGAGAAATTCTTGTACCCGAGTCGGTTAAGCCGCAAGTAATTGAGGTTATGCGCACTTACCTTAGCCGTAGAAATATCACCATCAAGGTTCTTACCGAAAAGGACGGATACATTAAGGATGGCAAAATTGATTCCGCTAAGCTCCAAGAGGTTATCAACGAGCATACGGCTTGTCTTTATATGGAACAGCCCAACTACTACGGCGTAATCGAGGACGCTGAGTTTGTTTGCGAAATGGCTCACCATAAGGGCGCTAAGGTTATTATGGGCTGCAACCCCATGACGCTTGCTCTTTTGAAGTCGCCCGCAGAGTGTGGCGCGGATATCGCAGTAGGCGACGCGCAACCGTTTGGACTTTCTATTTCGTTTGGCGGACCGTACCTTGGATTTATGGCAACTCGCGTAAACAAGGAAACGATGCGCCGTATGCCGGGTAGAATCGTAGGTCAAACTACTGATGCTAAGGGTAACCGTTGCTTTGTTCTTACCCTTCAGGGTAGAGAGCAGCATATCCGTCGCGAAAAGGCGCTTTCTAACATTTGCTCTAACCAAGCTCATTGCGCGCTTGTTGCATCTATGTATCTTACCTCTATGGGTAAAGAGGGCCTTAAGGAGGTTGCGACCGCTTGTACTTCGCTTGCGCACTATGCTGCCGAGCAGTTCACTCAAGGCAAGGCAACCTTAAAGTATCCCGAAAATAACGATTTCTTCCATGAGTTTGTTACCGTTACGCCTTGTAAGGCAGACAAAATCGTAGAAAAATGTGCAAAGATGGGTATTTTGGCAGGCTTGCCTATTGGACCTAACGAAATCTTGTGGTGCATGACCGAAAAGGTTCACAAGGAAGATATCGACAAGGTTGCCGAAATCATGAGGAGGGCGTAATTATGAAGCTTATTTTTGAAAGATCTCGTAAGGGTTTGAGATGCGCAACTATTCGTCCTCTCGAAGTTCCCTCTCACAATCTCGAAAAGAAATATTTAAGAAAGGACGTTCAGCTTCCCGAAGTTGCAGAGGTTGATATGGCTCGTCACTATACCGAGCTTAGCCGTAATGCGTTTGGCGTAGATAGCGGCTTCTACCCCTTGGGCTCTTGCACTATGAAGTACAACCCCAAAATCAACGAGGATGTTGCTGCGCTCCCCGGATTTACTAAGGTTCATCCCCTTCAAGAAGAAGAAACCGTTCAAGGCTCGCTCCATCTTATGGCAGACCTTGGCGCTGACCTTGCAGAGCTTACCGGTATGGACGGCATGACCTTGCAGCCTTGCGCAGGCGCTCACGGCGAGTTTACCGGTCTTATGCTTATTGCCGCTTATCACGAGGGCCGCAAGGACACCAAGCGTAACAAGATTCTTGTTCCTGACACGGCGCACGGAACCAACCCCGCATCTGCTGTTATGGCAGGCTTTGAGGTTATCAATATTAAGTCTAACGAAGAAAAGGGTGTAGACCTTGACGATTTGCGCGCTAAGGTTGGCGAGGATACAGCTGCTTTGATGCTTACTAATCCCACCACGCTTGGCTTGTTCGAAAAGAATATCGAAGAAATCAGCAAAATCGTTCACGGCGCAGGCGGCTTGCTCTATTATGACGGAGCTAACCTTAACGCTATTATGGGCGTTGTTCGCCCTGGCGATATGGGCTTTGACGTTATTCACCTTAACCTTCACAAGACGTTCTCTACTCCGCACGGTGGCGGTGGCCCGGGTAGCGGACCGGTTGGCTGCAAGCAGAGCCTCGTAGGCTTCTTGCCCAATCCGTCTGTTATCAAAAACAAGAAGGACGAGTACGAATTCAATTATGCTAAGAGCTCTATCGGCAAGGTTTCTACCTTCTACGGCAACTTTGGCGTTATGGTTAAGGCGTTTGCTTACGTTCGTACGCTCGGCGCTGACGGACTTAAGGAGGCGGCTGAGCACGCAGTTCTTAACGCTAACTACATGAAGGCTAAGCTTGAGGATATCTATCCGACCGAAAAGCGCTTCTGTATGCACGAGTTCGTTATCGATCTTCAAAAGCTCAAGAACGAAACGGGCGTTTCGGCAAAGGACGTAGCTAAGGCTATGATTGATAAGGGCATCCATCCGCCTACGATGTACTTCCCGCATATTCCGGGCGTTATCGACGAGGCGCTTATGATTGAGCCTACCGAAACGGAAAGCAAGCAGACCTTGGACGAGGCTATTAAGGTTCTTCGTGAGCTTTATGAGCTTGCATTTAAGGATCCTGCGTACTTGCAATCTGCTCCGCACGACATGGCAATCGGCAGACCGGACGAAGTAGCCGCTGCTCGTAAGCCTATTGTAAGATTCGAAGGCGAATATTAATATTAGCTAAAAATTCAACAGGCATAAAGGGATAAAAACCGTTTATGTCTGTTTTTTTATGGATAATGGAGCTATATGCTGACCGCACAGAGATTAAGGTCAACCTTACAAAAAAAGCCTTCTTTTAACGGCAAAATCGAGTCACAAAGCTGGTTTTAAGTAAATTCGAAGCGAAAGACAGAAAAAAGTTTTTATTATTGACGCATAGGTGTCATCTTTACTATGTTATACTAGGCAAAAAAGGAGCGCGTCTATGTGGTTTATAGTATTTATAGTAGTTTTTATACTCACAATTTTGAGCGACATAGCCAAAATCAAGTAGGAATTTTTGTGATTGCTTAAATTTTGCCGAAAAAAATTGTTGCAAGGCAAGCTAAGTTCTTGCAACAATGGCAAAAATATTGTATAATAATTTTACAACTAAACAGCGGGGAGCTTGCAGCGCATTTTGCGCACACAGGCTGAGAGGAAGGTTATACCTTCGACCCATTAACCTGATTTGGATAATGCCAACGTAGGGATGCCTGGTCAAAAAGCATATTTACAAGGAAGTTACCAAAGAAGGTAGCTTCCTTTTTTACTGTAATTTTTTAGAGGTGACGAAATGGTAAAGATAAATGGAACAGAGCTAGATATTGTCGGCAAAACGCTCGCGGAGTATCTTGCTACCACCAACTACGATATTAAGCGCATTGCCGTTGAGCGCAACGGAGATATTGTTCCCAAGGCGCAGTACGGAATAAGCGTGCTTCGAGATGGCGACAGTATTGAGGTTGTTAGCTTTGTTGGAGGCGGCTAAGATGATACCTACAAAAGAACAATGGCTAAGGGCGCTCTATGAGCGTCACGGCAAAGAGCGGCAAAACGCCTTCTTGTCGGCAACGGTTGCGGTATGCGGGCTAGGAGGACTTGGTTCAAATATAGCCATACACCTCGCTCGCGCCGGAATCGGCAAGCTGATACTGATTGATTTTGACCGTGTGGATATTACCAATTTGCACCGCCAACAATACAAGGCATCGCAGATCGGTATGTATAAGACCGAAGCTTTAGCGGATAATCTTCGGGAGATTGCTCCGTATGTCGAGCTTGAAGCGTTTACACAGCGTATCACACAAGATAACGCAATTAAGCTCTTGGCGAGCGCGGATATTATTTGTGAAGCCTTTGACGATGCGGAACGTAAAGCAATGCTGACGGATATCGTTTTAACCCAGCTACGCGAGAAATATCTTGTTGCGGCATCGGGTATGGCGGGGCTTTATGATGCTAATAGCATTAAAACACGCAAAATAACAAGCAAATTTTATTTGTGCGGAGATGAAGAAAGCGACGTATCTGATGGGATAGGGCTTGTTTCTGCCCGCGTTGCGCTTTGTGCGGCACATCAGGCGATTGCGGTGCTTCGTATTTTAGCCAAACAATTTGAAATATAAATAAAAGAGGAAAACAAAATGAAAAACGACAAGCTTATTATCGGCGGACACGAATTTGGCTCCCGTTTTATTCTCGGATCGGGAAAATATTCTATGAGGCTCATCGAAGCGGCGGTTAAGGATGCAGGCGCGGAGATTATTACTCTTGCAGTCCGCCGCGCTAACACCAAGGAGAGTGAAAATATTCTCGACTATATTCCCGAAGGAATTACGCTCCTTCCTAACACATCAGGCGCAAGAAACGCAGAGGAAGCTGTTCGCATTGCTCGTCTTGCAAGAGAGCTTGGATGCGGTAGCTTTGTTAAGATCGAAATTATGCGTGACTCCAAATACCTGCTCCCCGATAATGAAGAAACCATCAAGGCAACCGAAATTCTTGCAAAAGAAGGCTTTGTGGTTATGCCGTATATGTATCCCGACCTAAACACCGCCCGTGACCTTGTTAACGCAGGCGCGGCAAGCGTTATGCCATTGGCTTCTCCCATAGGCTCAAACAAAGGACTGGCAACAAAAGAATTTATTCAGATTCTCATTGATGAGATTGATCTACCTATTATCGTGGATGCAGGCATTGGCAGGCCTTCTCAGGCTTGCGAGGCAATGGAAATGGGCGCGGCGGCAATTATGGCAAATACGGCGCTTGCAACCGCAGGCGATCTTCCTATGATGGCGGCGGCGTTTAAGCATGCAATCGAGGCAGGTCGCAAGGCTTATCTTTCGGGGCTTGGTAGAGTTCTCACACGTGGTGCATCCGCATCCGATCCCTTGACAGGATTCTTGCGTGACTAAAGGAGTACGCCATGGAAAATCAATTCTTTGTAGATTCGGAGCATCTGTCTCCCGAAGCGCTTGCGAAAAAGCACCGCATTGAAAACGATCCAACAAGCCGTAAGAACCACATGGAATATCTGCCCGGCATGGAGATCATTGAGTCGGATGTGCGTTCGCAAGTGATGGCGCAGATGAAGTCCTATGATTACAGTAAATACACGGCAAGAGATGTTCGTGCAGCCTTGGAGCATCCTACTTGCTCTATTGAGGATTTCAAGGCACTTCTGTCACCTGCGGCAGAGCCGTTTCTTGAACAGCTTGCAGAGCGGGCAAGATTAGAAACTAGCAAGCATTTTGGAAACACCGTCTATTTGTTCACACCCCTGTATATTGCAAACTACTGTGAAAACTATTGCGTGTACTGCGGCTTTAACTGCTATAACCACATCAACCGAATGAAGCTCTCTATGGAGCAGATCGAGAAAGAAATGAAGGTTATCGCAGACAGCGGAATGGAAGAAATTCTCATTCTTACGGGCGAGAGCCGTGCGCAAAGCGACATAAATTATATCGGCAAAGCTTGCAAGCTGGCAAGAAAGTATTTCCGTATGGTAGGACTAGAGATATATCCCGTAAACACAGACGAGTATAAATATCTCCACGAGTGCGGTGCCGACTATGTGACCGTATTTCAAGAAACATACGATACCGACAAATACGAGCAGCTTCACCTATTAGGACACAAGCGAGTATGGCCATACCGCTTTGATGCGCAGGAAAGAGCCCTAAGGGGAGGAATGAGAGGCGTGGCTTGCTCGGCGCTTCTTGGACTTTCAGACTTCCGTAAGGATGCGCTTGCAAGCGCAATGCACGTTTATTATTTGCAGAGAAAGTATCCGCACGCAGAGATGTCGCTTTCTTGCCCAAGACTTCGTCCCATCATCAATAACGATAAAATCAATCCACTTGATGTTCACGAAAGACAGCTTTGTCAGATTATTTGCGCTTATCGCATTTTTCTTCCGTTTGTGGGTATCACCGTATCCTCGCGTGAGAGCGCCTTGTTTCGCAACGGGATTGTGAAGATTGCCGCCACCAAGGTCTCGGCAGGTGTTTCTACGGGCATTGGCGACCACGACAGCAAATATAGCGGAAAAGAAATTGATGAGCAACAAGGCGACGAGCAGTTTGAAATCGACGATGATCGCAGCCTTAGCAAGATGTACAAGGATATTGAGAGCGAAGGTCTTCAGCCCGTGCTCAACGATTATCTCTACGTATAAGGAGAATATATGAAAAATTTTGATACAACACTTTATTTTATTACCGATTCGACAGGCCTTGACGAAGCGGAGTTTCTTCGCCGAGTACAAGATGCGCTCGCAGGCGGGGTAACTATCCTTCAGCTTAGAGAGAAAAACAAAACTACAATGGAGTATATCGAGCTTGCGGAAAAGGTACACGAGCTTACAAAGAAATACAATGTTCCGCTTATCATTGATGACCGAATCGACGTGGCTTTGGCAGTAGGCGCAGAAGGTGTTCACCTTGGCAGGGATGATATGCCCATAGCTACTGCTCGTAGAATTCTTGGAGATGACTTTATTATCGGAGCAACCGCAAAGACAGTACCGTGGGCAAAAGAAGCCTATGATGACGGGGCGGATTATCTTGGAGTTGGGGCAATTTATCCCACCACCACGAAGGTCAAGACTGTTTTGACCTCTACCGAAACGCTGGATGCTATATGCAAAGCCGTTCCGATTCCAGTCAATGCTATCGGCGGGCTTAACAAAACCAACACCGACGTGCTTCGTGGCATTGGCATTGCTGGCATTTGCGTGGTATCTGCAATTATGAAGTCGGACAAGCCCAAGGCTGAAGCAAAGACGCTTCTTGCTATTGCCAAGGAGCTGACGCATTTTCGTCACGGCGGCTTGTAAATAACGCGAAATTAGGCAAACGTTGATTGTTATATTGACGGCCTTTTAGCAGTGCAACTCTAAAATAGCAGCGGCAGACCGGGGGCACCACTCTCTGTCGCTTAACAAAAACAATGTTTAGGAGAAAGTATATGAAAACAGCATTATCAATCGCAGGAAGTGACTGTAGCGGAGGCGCCGGTATTCAAGCAGATATCAAAACGATGACGATGAACGGTGTTTTTGCGGCAAGCGCTATCACAGCGCTGACGGCACAGAACACAACCGGCGTTAGAAGCATTATGGAGGTAGCTCCCGATTTCTTAAAGGATCAGATAGATATGGTGTTCGAGGATATTCGTCCCGACGCAGTAAAAATCGGAATGGTTAGCTCGGCAGAGCTTATTCGAGTGATTGCCGATAGGCTTTGCTATTACAAAGCAAAAAATATCGTTGTCGATCCCGTTATGGTTGCAACAAGCGGCTCTAGGCTTATGAAAACCGATGCTGTTGCTACGCTTATAAAAGAATTTTTGCCTCTTGCCACGCTCGTTACACCCAACATCCCCGAAGCCGAGGCTTTGTCAGGGTTGAGTGTTCATACGAAGGAAGATATGGAACGTGTGGCAAAGCTCATAGGCGACACCTGCGGTTGCGCAGTACTTCTAAAGGGCGGTCATAGCGCAAGTGACGCAAACGATTTGCTTTATGCAAAGGGTGAAAGCAAGTGGTTTTGCGGCAAGCGTATTGACAATCCTAATACTCACGGCACAGGTTGTACGCTCTCGTCTGCCATAGCCGCAAATCTTGCAAAGGGATATAGCCTTGAAACATCTATTCAAAGAGCAAAGGACTACATTTCGGGCGCGCTTGCCGCTATGCTCGATTTAGGGCGTGGCTTTGGGCCTATGAATCACGCCTTTGATCTAAACAGCAATTTTGCTAAATAATACCGCATAAAAGGAGTTACGAAAATGAGAAATTATACTACACAAATGGATGCCGCAAGACAGGGCATCATCACCCCCGAAATGAAGGCGGTTGCTGCTAAGGAATACAGAACTGAGGAAGAAATCAGAGAACTCGTAGCCAAAGGACAGGTTGCAATTTGTGCCAATAAGTTACATACTTGCATCGATCCCAACGGTGTTGGCTCTATGCTTCGCACCAAAATCAACGTAAACCTTGGAGTTTCCCGAGATTGTAAGGACTACGATATCGAGATGGAAAAGGTTATGGCAGCCGTGAATATGGGCGCAGAAGCCATTATGGACTTGTCCTCTCACGGCAACACACAGCCCTTCCGCACAAAGCTGACGAGTGAATGTCCAGCGATGATCGGTACAGTTCCCGTATACGATAGCGTTATCCATTATCAGAGAGATCTTGCAACCCTTACCGCAAAGGACTTTATTGATGTGGTAAGACTGCACGCAGAGGATGGCGTGGATTTCGTAACATTGCATTGTGGAATCACGCGCAAGACCATTGAACAGATCAAAAAGTATAAGAGGAAGATGAATATCGTGTCACGTGGCGGCTCGCTCGTGTTTGCTTGGATGTGCATGACGGGCGAGGAAAATCCGTTTTATGAGTATTATGACGAAATACTCAAAATTTGCCGTGAATACGACGTGACGATCTCTCTTGGAGACGCTTGCCGTCCCGGCTGCCTTGCAGACGGAAGCGACGTGTGTCAGATTGAGGAGCTTGTGCGCCTCGGTGAGCTTACTAAGCGCGCTTGGGAGCGTGACGTGCAGGTGATGGTAGAAGGACCCGGACATATGCCGATGGATCAAATCGAGGCTAATATGAAGCTTCAACAAACCATCTGTATGGGCGCGCCCTTTTACGTGCTTGGTCCTATCGTAACAGACATAGCTCCCGGCTACGATCATATTACCTCCGCTATCGGTGGAGCGATTGCGGCGGCAAGTGGCGCTGCCTTTCTTTGTTACGTTACACCGGCAGAGCATTTGGCTCTTCCTAACGTTGATGATGTAAAACAGGGTATTATTGCTTCTAAAATTGCAGCTCACGCAGCTGACATAGCAAAAAAGATTCCCCACGCAAGAGATATCGACGACCGTATGGGAGATGCTCGCCGTAAGCTCGATTGGGAAGAGCAGTGGGCGTGCGCTCTTGATCCCGAAACGGCAAAGCGCATCCGTGACGAGCGTAAGCCAGAGCACGACGACACCTGTTCTATGTGCGGCAAGTTCTGCGCCGTGCGAAGCATGAATAAAGCTCTTAATGGAGAGTATATCGATATTCTATGACGAATAAATGTGCTAAAGCAGGCGGCGCGATATTTGGAATTGTGACAGAATTATAGTCAAGTAGAATAAGGCGATTTTATTATTATTAGTGATAGCTGCTTTTAGATAGATGACCGCGCAAAAAGGTTAGCAGCAACAAAAAACGACGCAAACGCGCTTGTTTTTGCAAATCCCTTGCTTTTTGTTGAGAATAGTGATACAATTGTAGAATAAAACAACATATAAGTAGAGTAAAAAAATGAGCGTTTTGAAAAAGCTATACGACAAGAGCAAAATATGGTTTGCCGTCACGTGGATTATTGCCTACTGCGTGCTGATGTCCGTGGGTGATGCGCTTTCTGCATGGGTTGGCGTAGAAAAATCGGTCACGCTTGCCATAGGAATTTTGCTTAGCTTTACGCTGTTGCTGTTTTTTAACAAATACGGGCTTTTTTCGGAATATGGGCTTTGCTCGGCTAAGACGTCTGCAAGGTCTATGCTGTATTACGCGCCGCTATTTATAATGCTTAGCGCAAATTTTTGGCACGGCGTGACCTTAAATTACAGCGCGCTTTCTACCGTGCTGTATATCCTAGCAATGCTTTGCGTAGGATTTTGCGAGGAGGTAATTTTTCGCGGACTGCTCTTTGAAGCGATACGAAAAGACAACACGCTTGTCGCCATTATCGTTTCTAGCGTGACCTTTGGGATAGGGCATATCATCAATTTGATAAACGGCTCGGGTGCGGACTTGTTTGCCAATTTGCTGCAGGTGGTGTATGCGACTGCGGCTGGATTTATGTTTGTTATGATGTATTACAAATCAAAAAGCCTGCTTGCTTGTATAGGTGCGCATAGCGTATTCAACGCACTTAGCGCCTTTGCTAACGAAGCAAGCTTGACCAACGAAACGCGCATTTTGACTGCGCTTTTGCTTACCGTGGTAACCGGCTCGTACGCGCTGTATCTTGCGCTTTCTATGAGACAAAAAGCAAAAGATAAAAAAATAGATGATAGCGAAAAATCAGATGTTTAATTAAAACGCAAAAAAACAAAAAAAGCCTTATACGTAAGGCTTTTTTGCTACCGTAAACTGTTTGTATAGGATATGCTTTTTATCTTGCCTTATATAAAAAGGAGTAGACAAGGGGACCCCTTATTTGTGAGTAATTGCACAAAATGATACAAAATACCAATAGGTTGATTTTAGATCCGGTGGATCAAAATAAGATGAACGGATTCAGCCTCGGGGCGGTAGATCCGAAAAATTCGAAATACGGAATTATCTCATTTAGTTACTTATATTGCGTGATTTTACCGTCACTTCCAACCTCGCCCTTACGCGAGTTCGATTTATCATAGACTCTATTCTCGCTGTCAATATAGCCTATCAAATCACTCTTATTGTCATATAAGCGACCGTCCTCCACATAGCCTTGAGTGCGTCCGTACATGTCAAAGACCTCACGTCTTCCCGAATCGGTGCCATCCTCTCGGGCAAGATCTTTTGAATCGGAGACTTTTTCGCTGTTATCCGATCTTGAGAGCGCATCGATCTGTGTGTTTAAAACGGCTATTTTGCGCTGTTCAAATTCTCTCATATGCTTTTTTGTATTGAAGTTTAATTTCAAAAGGTTGATTTTTTGCCTTTCCTCCTCGTTCATAAGGGAGAGAGCGGTTTCTACGTATTTTCGTGCGTTTTTCAAAACGGTATGCTTTTTTGAACAAAGCTTATATTTTTCGCTGTTACGGACAAACCGAAAAACAGCAAGTCCAAGCGCAAGCCCCAAAGTTCCAAGGCAGATAGCAACCCACCACTCAAAAAACAAGCCGACGATTGCGCCTACTAAAGGATATACAGGCCACCCATAATTGCAATACTCTTTGTAAAATTCGGACCTTATCGCCGATTCTCTTTCGGGAAAATTCTCGCTTAATACGTATGCATAAAGCATATCACGCACGTATTTGTCCCTGTTTTCCATAAGGTCGCCGAGGTTTTTTGCTCCGAGCTCCGAATAAGACATTTTCAGCGAGCTTGGAGCACCGGCTGAGGGATAGTTGTTGTAGGAGAGAATTTTCGATTTGTAGTTTCCGACCCGCTTGATTTTGCTATTCCGGTCATCAACAAATTTCTTATCAACTCTAATTCTTATATCAATTTTCTCTTCAATCTCGGCAATAATATCCGACAAACCTTCCTGGAATTCCTCTTGTGTCATACTAAGAATTTCTTTTTTTGTCATACCAATCCCCATTACTTTTATAAAGCAATTTCATACTACAGTTCCACAAAATGCGTATTTTTGTACCATTATATCATATTTTCTCAACTTTTTCAATGCTTTTTATCGTCCGTAGACTTAGTTTTACGTAGTTTTAACGATTGCTCCCATGAATTTAAAGATTGCCAAAAAAGCAAAAAAATGCAGAATTGGCACAAATAATTGTATCTTTTTCTGCGTTCTTTTTTTGCGATAGACAAGGGAGAGGCGGTTGCTACGCTTCCTTGGTCGCAAGTGGAACTTTTTCGTTTTTGCAAACATAAATTTTTGCGACCGCGAACCTCGTCGCAACTGCCTTGATAGGTCAGTTGCTCCTATGTTCGTCCACCCCCCCCATACGCAATGCAAAAAAGGACACCAAAAGGTGTCCTCTTGCATTGGCGGAGGCAGAGGGATTCGAACCCCCGTGGGCTTTCACCCAAACGGTTTTCAAGACTTTTTTAGAAATCCGACATTAACGCAAAATAATCGAAAATATCAGACGGTAGAAAACGCTGAAAACCCAGTAAAATCAAGGGCTTTCGGCGTTTTGTCATTCTCAAAACCCGAAACCGTAGACGGTGCAAGAATTTCCGCTTCTAAAACAATTTCTAAAGATTTTTTAGAAAAACTTTTAGATAAATCCGCCCCGATATGCCCCGTGGCAAGCCACATCAAGAAGTACTATTCGTTTATTTCAGATAGTTTGACAACAGGAATAATCTCGTTTATACTTAAAAATTCAAAGTGCCTATCATCCCAAGTTACGTAATTGGTATATTCCTTGCTACCATAGTATTT
The DNA here is from genome assembly GCA_017500845.1 of Clostridia bacterium. Classification (GTDB taxonomy): domain Bacteria; phylum Bacillota; class Clostridia; order Christensenellales; family Pumilibacteraceae; genus CAG-552. Next base: position 126 of record JAFVXY010000009.1, on the reverse strand, counting down.
TATTCCGTCTATGCGGTTCGAATAGCAACAATCCGCCACGAAAGAAGGAATTAAGTACTCTCTGCGCATTTTGCTATACTTATCATAGTCTGGAACATATCTACAGAGATCAAGAAATTTATTCGG
>JAFVXY010000008.1 GCA_017500845.1 Clostridia bacterium | reverse complement strand
GTTATGCAGTTGTCAATGTACCATTTTCCGTATAAAAAAACATAAGTCAGCTTTCCACTTCCCTTATGCTTAACCAGAGGTATATTCCTTATACTTGGCCCACATACAGCGTTTATCTTACTTGATACTGCCTTGTATGCTGTTCTATACGTCGCAGCCCCTCATTCACGGGACAGCTTACATATACTACCACACCCCTATACCTTACGTCAAGCGTTTTGACCCTCTTTTTTAAATTTTTTTTAACTTTTTTTATTCTTTTTTTCTACCCTGCTATTTTTTGGTATTTTTGAGGCGATCAAATGCAAGAAAAGCGGCTTACAGCCTCATCTAAACCAAACAAAAAAGCGGCTTCGCACTGAAACCGCTTTTAACTGAATATATTATATAAGGTTTAGGACAACGAGAACGTCGTCTGACGGTTGAAGATCATACCGCAGGTGATATCGCCTACAAACTCCTTATCGCCAAGACCGCTAAGAATTTCGGTGTATTCCGAAACGCCGCCCTTCATACGCTGCTCGGTACGGTCGCCGGTAACGTACTGTGTATAGTCTACACCAAGAGTGAACGCTCTTTCGTACTCAAGCTCTACGGTAAAGGTATCAACGTCGTACGGAAGCTCGAAACGAATGGTGCTGTTGCCATCGTTGGTGATTTCGATATCGCCCGAGCCGGAGCTGATAACAAGCTTGGTAACGTTAGCTACGTTGGTAAGCGTAATGTCAATAAAGCTACCTGCGCCGCTATCGTAGGTGTCAAAGGTAAGCGTCTTATTGTCCGAGGAGAACGAAACGTTTATGGGAGAAAGCGTACCAAGGAGCGCTTCGGTCGAACCGCTAAAGTTCTTTTCGTAAGCCTGCTCGTCATCATTCCAAGAGTAATCGTTGTTAATCATACCAAAGTACTTATAAGCCACCTGATCGTAAACCTTAAGCGTTTGGGTTGCAGACGAGGAACCGACCTGCTGCCACGCGTACACAAGACTGTCATTTTTAGCAGCCTCGCGGTACGAATACGAATCGACGATGTTGGTGCTGAAATGCTGCTTGGGGCAAACTGCAAACATTATAATAAGGAATGCCGCAAATACAGCAAGAATTGCCACGCCATATCTGTTGTGATACTTCCATTCCACCTTTTCCTTTACAACCTTTTTGGTGGTGCGCTCTTCGAATCTACCCTTCTTTGCGCCCTCAACCTTTTCGGTAACAACTCTTTCTACGCGAATGGTGTGCTTGGGAAGCTTGCTTACTGCTTTTTCGAGCATAGGTCTAAGCGCCAAGAAATACGGTGCGATTACGCTGAAAGCAAGAACTGCAACGGCAAGGATAAGCGGCAAGTAAATTGCGCTAAGCGTGTAGCTTGCGCCGATAAGCATGGGCACAACCGCCGGGGTAAGCACGATAAGCGGAAGCGTATAGCCAAAGAGTCTTTCGATACCAAAGCCGTACTTAGCCTTGAACTTGTCACCAAACACAACGCCGAGCACCAAAATTGCGCCCTCCAAAATTGCGGTGATTGCAAACGGAAGAGCCGCCGACGGCATAGCAAACGCCATAACGATACCGAGAATCATAAGCCACAACGCGCCGCCGCGAGCCACCTTGCTTGCTTCGATCTTGTAGAATCTGCGAACGAGCAAGAACGATCCGATATAAGCAACAAGCGCAAGAAGCATTGCAGAAATAAACAAGCCAACGTTTGTATAGGTAACAGATGTGAGTGCGTGAATGGGAACTGCGCCGAAGCCTGCAAGCATAAGCGTAATCACAAAGTAGCACGCAAACAGCATAATAATGGTTGCAACAACAGCTACAAGCTGAGCAACAACACCGCCAACAACACCCTTATGACCGCCCTTGCGAACAAGCATATAAACCGCGAAAATCAAAAGTGCCGCCGCAACGCCGCCCAAAACATAAGAAACAACGGGCGAATACGAGAAAGCAAGTCCCAAGAACGAGAACGCACCAACTGCATTCACTTCCTTAATTTCCTTTCCGTCATAGCCGTAAGTCGAAACGAGCGACTTCATAGCTCCGCCGACCGCCTTGATTTTGCTGTCCGAAACGTTTTCTACCGTATCACGGGCTGTATTTATATACGAGCGGTTACCGCCAAAGAACACGTTGATCTTTGCCGTGTCGAACACGTTGTAATCGGTATGTGCTTGATTTACGCCGTCGATTGCATCCAAAAGACCGCTTGCGTTTGCCTTAACGCCGGCTACCGAAATCCCCTCGGAAGACACCGAAAGCGCGCCGGTACCGTTTGCACCAAAGTTTACGGTAAGAGCGATGTTATCCACAATACCGTCAAAGCCCTTAAACTGGTTTTTGAAAGCATATGCGCCGAGTGCTCCCTCGTGCTCCGCGTCGGTAAACACAAACAAAAGGGTACGCTCGGGAACTTTTCCGTTTTCGTAATCAGCCGCAAGCTCCAAAACAGTTTGAAGCATAGCCGCCGCCTGAATCGATTCGGTGCCGCTTTGGCTACCTGCCGCCGAATCATAGTTTGCCATAAACAAAACTACCTCAGAGTTTGCGTAGCTTTCGCTTCCGTCCTCTGCCGTAACGGTTTTGCCGGGGATTGCAACGATAATGTTGGTAAGCGTCTTTACCGCATAATACATTTCGCCATCCTTGGTGGGGATCGCCGAAAGCGTTTCGTCACCAAGAGTAACCTCCTGCGCAAGATAGGTAAGTCCATCGATTTTGGTTGCCGCATAGCCGTCCGCCGCCTTGCCGCGCGAATTGTAAACGCCTGCGCCAACAAGTGCATCAATAACATATTGGCGAACGCTTGCCTGATTGGTGGGTTCATAAGAGTTATGAACGTTCTCCATTACTTCTGCATGAACTCTAACGTTTTCGACAAAGTCATTGTCTGCCTTTGTGCCAAAGCTCACGCAAGAACTAATGAAGCCAAAAATCAAAGCAAGAACGAAAACGCCTGCCAAAATCGGATAATAGATTTTTTTCAATTTAGCCATTTTTGTTTCTCCGTAGATTAGTACATATACCAATACAGTTTACCACATCAAAACAAAAATAACAATTCTTTTAGCGTGAAAATTTGTAAAAATTTATAAAATTATTTGATGGTTGCCCGTTTTTTGCCCTTTTTTATTACGCACCGCGCCTTGAATAAGTACACGAAGCAGGGACGTTGTTTAAAACCGAGCTTTCGCTGCTAAAAAGTGCAACGTTGCCGTTGAGAATAACCGCGTGGCCAATAACTCTGTTTGCGCCGATACGGCTTTCGATAAACGAGCGGGACACGCAACCCTCGGGCTGACGGTCGGTTACAAAACCAACGATGCCACCACCGATTTTTTTTGCCGCTACCTCGCCAAAATACTCGTCCTTTTCTAAAATAATGATATCTCCTGCTCTAAGATTTCCCGTACAAGATACACAAACGTACATAACTGCTCCTCCAAAGTTTTTTCTTAATTATACACGCATATACTTGACACCATTATGTCATATTGATATAATTTTTTAAAATATATTTGAGGAGGCTGATTTATGAAAAGCGGCGTTATGTTTGGAATACTACTTACTATACTCAACAACCGCAAGGTAAAAAGCGAATATCTTGCCGAAAAGTTTGAGGTAAGCACGCGTACGGTGGCGCGTCATATCGACTCGCTGTGCGAGGGCGGCGTACCCATAATCTCGGTGCGCGGCATAAACGGCGGCTATATGATTGCCGACGATTTTAGGCTGGAGCGCTCATTCTTTACAAAAGACGAGCTGCATAGACTGCTTACCTGCCTTAACGCAACAGCTACCTCGTTTGATGGGCAAAACCACGACATTATCGAAAAGCTTAAACACATGGGCTCGGTAAAGGAAAACGAAAAATATCTTCTAAAAACGGACACTCTTATTATTGACGTAGGTACGTGGACAAATCCTCAAAGCTATAGGGGCAAAATCGAAACGATCAATAAGGCCATCGACGGCGACCTTACCATAAATATGGAGTACACGGACAACAAGGATCTTTACAGCGTTCGTGACTTTGACCCATATTGCCTGGTGCTTAAAGAGGGCGTGTGGTACGTGTACGGCTTTTGCCACCTGCGCAACGACTTTAGACTGTTCCGCCTTGCGAGAATAAAAAACATGACGATAACGGAAAACAAGTTTGAGCGCAAGGAAAGCGACGTGTACGAAAAGCTTAACGGCGTCTTTGACGATACCGACCTTGTCGAGCTTGAATTTGAGTTCTTCTCCACCGCCCTATCCGAGGTCGAGGAGTGGCTGGGACACGAGGCCATATCCGAGCGCGGACACACCTACATAGCAAAGGCGTCGCTGTACGGCGGCAACCTGCTGATAAACAAGCTTCTCTCGTTTGGTAGCAGTATAAAAATTTTAAAGCCGCAGGCATTAAAGGAAGAGCTTCTTGTTGAATGCAGGCGCGTTCTGAAACGCTACGATTATTAAAAGCGCAACCAAAAGCAACGATAATACAACGTACAGATAAGTAACGTGTAACAAAAAAAAGAGCACCGTATGCTCTTTTTTTGTTTTTACATTAAGCCAACATAGCCATTAGAAAGTCGTATAACAATGAGGAAAGCAGAATATTCAGCACGCAACCTATCACGCAAATGATTATTGATGCAATACTCCACCTCTTTAACGTTTTATTGCCCGATTTTATCGCTTTGACGGTCGCTATTATCGCAAGCACTCCACCAATAACGACGCTTAAAAAAAGCGAGCAAATTATACTCCATATATGAAGCGTAAGCTTGGGCTTTGGGGCACACCCTCTGCTGTTAAGCGAATTCACAGTCACCTCTGTGGGGCATCCGCAATTACCGCACACCTCTTCGTCCTCTAAAATTTGGTAGCCGCAGGACACACAGTGCATTCGTCCATCGTCCGCATATCGCACAGGCGGCGTATCTAACACCCTTTGGCCGCAAGCTGTGCAGAACTTGTCACTTTCACTAAGTTTATTGCCGCAATTATTACAAAACATATATCACACTCTCTTTTTATAGCATAAATTTATAGCATAAATGCAAACGGCACGACTATTCCAACCGCAATAAAAGTTATGGACAAAGCGATCCAAACAGCAACGACAACAACGCTTAGTATAATTGCCTTTATGCCATCATTTCGCAGTACTGTATCTTCATTTTTGCTACCAACGATAATCGCAATCACGCCCAAAACGATACCAAGAAGCGGCTCCAAAAACGAAAAAATCAGCGCAAAATTACCAAGCTTATTGGTCTTTTGTCTTTTGTTTGCTTTTGATCTGGCCATAGACACCTCTTTTAATTTTACTTAGGGCTCCGCCAAAGGCAGAGCCCAATTTAGCTTATTTATTCTGCACAAGCAAGACCGCAGATTTCGTAGAACGCCTCTACCGTCTTTTCGGTGTACGCGCTCACATCCGAAAGGAAAGCTACGAGTCTTTTTTTGCATTCCTCTTTTACGTCAAGAGCAGCCTCTACCGCACCGAGATTTGCCGTGCCAACTTCTTTGATAAGTCTTTCGATCATCTTTGCGTGATCTTCCATGCCGCCAACAAGGCAAGCAGGGGTAAATTTGATTTCCTTAGTAAGGTACTTTTCGATTGTTTTAAGCTGGTCACGTACAGTGTCGCTTATGCGGAAAAGACCTGCCATCGCACACATATCAAGCTTAGCAAGCGCGCTGTTTTCGGGCTTAGCCTCACCACGCATAAACGCAAGCTCGATTACGAATTTGCTTTCTACCTTACGAAGACTGATAAACACGTTGCCGCCCTCTTTTTTGTAAGCCGCCACGATTTTGAGTGCGTACTCGGCAAGCTTTTCGCGATTTGTGCAACTAAGACGAAGGGTGGTAAGATACCAGCCAACCTCACTAACGTTGATATACGGATATTCTGCACTCTTAAGCCTTCTTGCGTCTGCCGCCTTATGAATGGGAAGCGCCTTGTGTCCGCAAACGAAATGACCGTGAGCAAAATCTGTCTCTGCGGTGCAGATGTACCAAGAGGGCGTAGCTTCGATAAAGTCAAACATTATGTCAAGCGACTTAGCACTAATCTCCATAGGCTTGTGCTGGCCATAGATTATATGACCCATACCCGAGTGGAATGCGCGCTTTGCCGCCCTATAATACAAATCGTCGCCAAGCTCAAGCGGGATATAACGCTCGGAAGCGTGAACGCCATAGCCCTCGCCCTCTACACAGAAGCAGCAACCGGGGTACGACTTTTTGCCGCCACAGCAGCCCGCAAAAATAACCTCGAGGTTTTTGTCGCCCTTATTTTCCCATCTGTCAAAGTCCATACGGGCCGAGCCGTTTTTTACAGCATAATCAAACGCCCACTCAAGTGCCTTAACGTGATTCTTGCTAAGGCTGTTAAAGGTATCTGCAACCTCGCCCGGACGGAGCGAAACAATATCCATAATTTCCGCGTCAAAAATCTTGCGGCACTCATTAGCATAAATTCCGTTTTCTACGGCATAGCCGAACAAACTGTCGAGGATAGCAAAGGGATTCTCCATTGCTTCGATTTCGTCCTCATCTACCTCGTACGCCTCGTAAGCGGTAAGACCGAGCTTATGCATAAGCTTGTTACGAACGTAAATTTCGTCTGCTTCATCAAGCAATAAATGAATTTTTGCATAGGTAATAAGTTTTTCGATATTCAAATAAATGTTCATATATTCCTCCTATTCGGGTTTTACCACGTTGATATATTTATCCACCGCAAAATATTTCCACGGCGTAATTTCGGGCGGGAACGCCTTAAACACCATTATCTGCTTGGTCACCGGGTGCAAAAATCTTAGACTGTACGACCAAAGCGCAAGGTTGTGTCCTTTTGCAAGCATATCACCGCCATACCTTGCATCACCGAAAATCGGACAGCCCTGTCCCATCATCTGAACGCGAGCCTGATGGCTTCTACCTGTGATAAGCTTGATGTCGATAAGCGAAATTTTGTCGTTTACCTCAAGCACATTATAATCCAATATAGCCTTTTTTGCGCCCTCGATTAGAGCAGGAACGATTTTTACGGTATTTGCTGCCTCGTCCTTTACGAGGTAGTTTTGCAGTCTGCCACGTCTGTCGCGCGGATGACCTACCGTAACGGCAAGATACTTCTTTTCGAACTCGCCGTTTGTGATTTGCTCGCCAAGCCTTGCCGCCGCCTTGCTGGTGCGTGCAAAGACCATAATTCCGCCTGTCGGTCTATCCAATCTATGAACGAGTCCGATGAACGCTTCACCCGGCTTGTTGTACTTGACCTTAACATACTCCTTAACCATATTAAGCAAGTCTTGGTCGCCGCTCGAGTCTGCCTGCGTAGGCACGTTTTGCGGTTTTACCACAACGATCACGTGATTATCCTCGTACAAAACGATTAAATCTTCCATCATATCCTCCAAAATCCGCTTGCTCCTGCCGGCAAAACAATGCCTTCGTTTGTGGGCAAGCAAAGCTCGTATCCTTCGTGTTTGCCGCTTGGAAGCAGCAACGACAGCATATTGTCAAGCACGGACGGCTGAAGCCCCGTGGTATAGCTGTTGATTAGATAAAACAGCGGGCTGTCGCTGAGAACGGCGGTAGTAAGCTTGACGAGGTCGTAAAGTCCGTCCTCGATTTTCCACATTTCGCCGTTTGGACCTCTTCCGTAGGACGGCGGATCCATAATTATTGCGTCGTACTTTTTGCCACGCTTTATTTCGCGCGTAACAAACTTCATACAGTCGTCAACGATATATCTTATACGGTCGGGCGCAACGCCGCTAAGCTCGGCATTTTGCTTGCATCTATCCACCATCGCCCTCGCCGCATCCACGTGCGTAACCTTAGCGCCTGCCTTAGCGCACGCCACGGTTGCTCCGCCCGTATAACCGAATAAGTTGAGTACGTTGGCCTCCTTTCCTCGCAAAATGTCGCTCATCTTATCCCAGTTTGCCGCCTGCTCGGGGAACAGCCCCACGTGCTTGAACCCCATCGGCTTTATTATAAATTTAAGGTCCTTGTACGATATATTCCAGCTTTCGGGAGTCTTGCGAATATATTCCCATCTGCCTCCGCCGGACTCACTGCGGTGATAGTGCGCGTTGAGCTTACCGAAAGATGAAAGCTCCTTGCCCTTCCAGATAACCTGCGGGTCGGGACGAAGCAAATAAACGTCCCCCCAACGCTCCAGCTTTTCGCCGCAAGAGGTAGCGATAACCTCGTAGTCCTTCCAGCCCGACGCTATCATACGCGCTCCACGTCAAGCCTTACGGCAAGCCCGTTGATATTCCACTCCTTGCCGCGACTCTCGCAAACCACCTTGTCTGCAAGAACATCCTTAGCAATCGTGCCACATTCCATAATTTCCTTAATTTCCGGCGCTTCGGTATTGTAGTAGATGATAATTCTGTCGGTAACCTCAAAGCCTGATTCCTTACGCATGGTTTGAATTTTGCTTACAAGCTCACGCGCAATACCTTCCTTAATAAGCTCGCCGTTAAGCTCGGTATCAAGAATTACGGTAAGACCCTTAGCCGACTCGGAGGCAAAGCCCTCGCGGTTGATAATACCAACGAGCAAATCCTCCTCGGTAAGGCTGATTGTCGCTTCACCCAAGGTGAACTCCACTACTCCGTTTGCCTTAACCGCCTTTACGACTGCCTCGGCGTTTGCCGCAAGGTACGAGCGAATGTCGCCGATAAGTCTGCCGTACTTGGGACCCAAGGTTTTAAGCTGAGGCTTAACCTCGTAGGTAACGTACTCGCCTGCATCCGAAATAAACTCGATATGCTTAACGTTAAGCTCGTCTCTTATTACCTCCATAAGTCCTTCGCTGATTTTGTTTGTGCCGCAAAGAAGAACTCTGCCAAGAGGTTGACGGTTTTTGACGTTAGCCGCGTTACGAGCCGCACGGCCGAGTGCCGCCGCTTCCATGGCAATCTTCATTTCCTTGCAAAGCTTTTCGTCGATAAACGACTCGTCACACTCGGGGAAGCGAGTAAGATGAACGGACACGGGAGCCGCCTTGTCTACGCTGCGAACGATATTTTGATAGATGCTTTCCGCAATAAACGGAGTGTACGGCGCAGTAAGTCCTGCAAGCGTAACGAGCACCTTGTTAAGAGTCATATACGCCGCAATCTTATCGTCCGACATATCGCTGCCCCAATATCTTTCGCGGCAACGGCGAACGTACCAGTTGCTGAGTCCGTCCGTAAATTCGGAGATAAGTCTTGCGCTTTCGGTAATCTTGTACTCGTTAAGGAGCTTATCGGTTTCCTTTATAAGCATATTAAGCTCGGACAAAATCCACTTGTCCATAAGCGAGAATTTAACCTTATTAAAGTCGTACTTGGTGGGATCAAACTTATCAATCTCGGCATACAAAATATAGAACGAATAGGTGTTCCAAAGCGTGCCGAGGTACTTACGCTGTGCTTCGCTTACCGCTTCAGCACTAAAGCGCGAGGGAAGCCACGGCTGCGAGGTGGTGTAGAAATACCATCTTACAGCGTCTGCACCCTGCTTGTCGAGAACCGACCACGGGTCTACGACGTTGCCCTTGTGCTTGCTCATTTTTACGCCGTTTTTGTCGTTTACGTGTCCCAAAACTATGCAGTTTTTGAAGGGCGCCTTATCAAAAATAAGAGTAGAGATTGCAAGTAATGTATAGAACCAGCCGCGGGTCTGATCGACTGCCTCCGAAATAAAGTCTGCGGGGAAGGTCTTTTCGAACACTTCCTTATTCTCGAACGGATAGTGATATTGTGCAAAAGGCATAGATCCGCTGTCGTACCAGCAGTCGATAACCTCGGGGGTGCGGTGCATTTTGCCTCCGCATTTGCACTTAAGCTCGATGCTGTCAACGTACGGCTTATGAAGCTCGATATCACCCTCGATATTGCCCTCTTTTTTAAGCTCTTCCTTCGAGCCGATAACCTTGATTTCGCCGCAGTCCTCGCACACCCAGATGGGAAGCGGAGTACCCCAATAGCGGTCACGGGACAATCCCCAATCCACTACGTTTTCGAGGAAGTTGCCCATTCTGCCCTTGCCGATTGCGTCGGGAATCCAGTTGACCGATGCGTTGTTTTTGAGCAAATTGTTCTTAAGCTCGGTGGTCTTTATAAACCAAGTCGAACGCGCGTAATAAAGAAGCGGCGTGTCGCATCTCCAGCAGAACGGATAGCTGTGCGTAACCTTAAGCGTCTTAAGCAGTAGGCCACGCTCTTTAAGCTCTTTAATAATTTCCTTGTCCGCCTCCTTACAGAAGATGCCGGCATACTTGCCTGCTTCCTTAACGAAGTTACCGCGGTCGTCAATAAGCTGTACGAAGGGCAAGCCGTAGCGTCTACCCACTTGAGCGTCGTCCTCACCGAATGCCGGTGCAATATGAACTACGCCGGTACCGTCGGTAAGCGTAACATAGGTATCGTTTACAACGTAATGACGTTTTTCCTTGCCGCTGTAAAAGTCGAAAAGCGGCTCGTAAGCAAGGTACTCGTAATCCTTACCAAGCTTAGTATCAAGCGTAACGTATTCCTCGAAAATGGTGGGAATAAGCTCCTTTGCGAGAATGTAAATTTCGCCGCCAACCTGAATTTTACTGTACTCGTAGTCGGGGTGCATGCAAAGCGCAACGTTGGAGGGAAGCGTCCATGGCGTGGTCGTCCACGCGAGAATGTACGTATTCTCCTCGCCCACTACCTTGAATTTAGCAATTGCGGTCGTTTCCTCTACGTCCTTATAGCCCTGCGCAACCTCGTGAGAGGAAAGAGCCGTTCCGCAACGCGGGCAATACGGCACGATTTTGTGTCCCTTGTATATAAGACCCTTTTTTGCGATTTCCTTAAGCGACCACCAAACGGATTCGATATAGTTGTCGTTGTAGGTGATGTACGGGTTGTCCATATCTACCCAGTAGCCTACACGCTCGCTCATCTTTTCCCATTCGGTTTTATATTTCCAAACGCTTTCCTTGCACTGAGCAATAAACGGCTCGATACCGTACTTTTCGATATCCTGCTTGCCGTCCATACCAAGCTTCTTTTCTACCTCGAGCTCGACGGGCAAGCCGTGAGTATCCCATCCAGCCTTACGCAAAACGTGATAACCCTTCATGGTCTTATATCTGGGCACGATGTCCTTCATTACGCGGGTGAGAATATGACCGATATGCGGCTTTCCGTTAGCTGTCGGGGGGCCGTCGTAAAACGAAAATTCCTCGCCGCCCTCGGTTTGCTGCATGCTTAGCGCAAAAACGTCGTTCTTATTCCAAAAGTCAATGACTTCTTTTTCTCTTTCTACAAAATCAAGATTTGGGTTTACTTTCTCGTACATTAAAAAATACCTCTCTTAATGCTACATTATACTACCAAATGGCATTTTAAGTCAATTGATTTGGCAGTATTATCGCCACTTTATTATAAATAAGTATAGTGGGCTACGCTTAAAAAAAACAGGTAGCCTCCTCGTTCTTGGACATCTACCAGCTTATTAAATCTTTTTTTGAATTTATTTTGTCGTAACATGTTAATTTATTTTTATCTGCGCTAAAAAACGGCTATTATAAATGCTGTAATTCGCCACTTTTCTATTTTCTTATTATCGTTTGCACAACATCATAAAAGCACTTCATAATTACGCATACCGTATAAGACACGTACTACTTAAATTTCGCTATCTTTTTTGCGATAAAAGGCTATGTAATTATTTACTACTAACTTACGTAGGGACTTGTCCTTTATATATTGTTCCATATCAAGCTGCGCCAAATTGTGTTTTGTATCATTGTATTGCTCTTTCAGTTATACCTACAAATAAGGATAAAAACAAAAAGCAGTACCTTATAACGATACTGCTTTTTTTGCTAATAAAAACACCGTGCAACCTACTTCGACAATGCGCACCGAAGCGTCCCTCCATCAGCCAACTCCTCCAAAGCTACCTCGTGGCACACGCTATTATCCACTTAGTGCTGCTGCGGTCAAGCCCTGACACGGTTCATGGGATAACGTTGCACAAGACCTTGAAATCACCGTCACTTAATGGCAACTGCCTTCCATGTGCAAGACCTCGGTAGGTATTCTGTCCCACTGTAGCGGATTGTGAGTACAGGGCACCGCTAGCTCCCCACATAGCACGGCTTGTATTAATATAGCATACCAAAAACAGTTTGGCAAGCGTTTTTGCCAAAAAAACGGACAAAAAAATAGGCCTGCCAAATTAGCAAACCTATTTTTGTTATTATTCGATAATTTATTTACTAAATTCCGAGCAACGCAAGCAAGTTGAACTTATGGAACACTACTACGCAAACGAGCGAAACGGTGCTCATAATCTTGATAAGGATATCAAGAGACGGTCCAACGGTGTCCTTAAGAGGATCGCCTACGGTATCGCCTACGACAGCTGCGCTGTGAGCATCCGAGCCCTTGCCACAGCCCTCTACTCCGCCCGACTCAATGTACTTCTTTGCATTGTCCCAAGCGCCACCCGAGTTACCGGTGAAGATTGCAAGCATGATTGCCGAAAGCGTAGCACCAATCAAAAGACCACCAACGAACTGTCCGCCAAAGATAAAGCCACAGCCAACGGGGAATGCAATTGCAACGACTGCGGGAGCAATCATCTGCTTAAGTGCGCCACGCGAGGAAATCTCGATGCAGGTCTTGTAGTCGGGTCTTTGAGTTCCGTCCAAAATTCCCGGGTACTCATTAAACTGACGTCTAACCTCGGTAACCATGTTACGAGCAGCCTTAGCCACTGCGTTGATAAGCATACCGCTGAAGAGGAACGGGAGTGCCGCACCTACAATCGCGCCTACAAGCACCTCTCTGCCCATAATATTAAGCGAAAGACTTGCGTCCTCAATGAACGAATACAAATAGCTGGACATCATGGACATGGTTGCAAGAGCAGCCGAACCGATTGCAAAGCCCTTACCGATAGCCGCAGTGGTGTTACCTACGCTGTCAAGCTTGTCGGTGATTACGCGAACCTCGGGGTCGAGCTTGCTCATTTCGGCAATACCGCCCGCGTTGTCGCTGATAGGTCCGTAGGTGTCTACCGAAACGGTAGCCGCTACGAAGGAAAGCATACCCATAGCACCACAGCCTACGCCGTACATTCCGCCAAGAGCGAAGGTAGCGAAGATTGCGATACCAAGGCAAACTACGGGAAGCATACAGCTTACCATACCGGTTGCCATACCCTGAGTAATGGTGAGCGCAGGGCCTTCCTTACTTGCGTGCGAGATATTGCGAGTGGGCTTATAGTCGTAGCTGGTGTAGTACTCGGAGATGATACCGATAATGATACCAACTGCAATACCGATAACCGCGCAAATCCACGGAGTAAGCGTTCCTGCCTTAAAGCCGATTGCCTCAAGCTGTGCATCATAACCAAACTCGTCACTCTTAAAGAGGAAGAAGCAAAGCACGAAGCCAAGTACGATAGCCATACCTGCCGAAATCCAGGTAGCGAGGTTAAGCTCGGTGTGCGGATTTTCGGACAACTTCGCCTTTATAAGCGGATAGGTGATACCGATTACACAACCGATAAGACCGATACCCGCAAACAAGATGGGGAACATTACCATCTGTTGAAAAAGCTGGGTGGAATAGAAAAGTACGTTGTGAGTGAATATTTCGATAGCTAAGATTACAGTAGCCATTATTGCGCCGACAAAGCTTTCGAGAAGGTCTGCGCCAAGTCCTGCTACGTCGCCTACGTTGTCGCCTACGTTATCCGCAATGGTAGCGGGGTTACGCGGGTCGTCCTCGGGGATATGAGCCTCGGTTTTACCAACGAGGTCTGCGCCCATATCTGCCGCCTTAGTATAGATACCGCCGCCTACACGGTTGAAAAGCGCGATAATCGAGCAACCAAGCGCATAGCCCGAAAGAATAAGCGACATCGAATACTCGCCGCCGGTGATGGGATTGGTCTTTACTACGATACCCGAAATGCCGTCTGCAAATGTAGTATCAAGCATACCGCCCCAAATACCGAATACGAAGTATACGATTAAAATACCCAAAAGAGCAAAGCCTGCTACGCTAAGACCCATTACCGAGCCGCCGCGGAAGGCAACCTTAAGGGTCTTGCCGGTGCTGCGGGTTTCGTTTGCTTCGTTTGCCACGCGAACGTTGCAGTACGTTGCAATCTTCATGCCGATATATCCCGCGCAAGCAGACATAACTGCACCAAGCAAGAATGCAATACCCGTTTCCCACGAGATTACAAGTGCAAGAAGCACTGCGATTGCTCCACCGATGATAGCTACGATTTTATACTCGTAATTGATAAAAGCGTTTGCACCCTCGCGGATAGCCGCGGCAATTTCCTGCATGCGTTCGTTTCCTTCCTTAAGCTTTTTGGTAAGGAAGTAATTGAGCGCCGCATAGCCGAGGCCAAGAACTACTGCCGCCATGACAAAAATCATAAGCCACTGTTTCATAAGAACACTCCTTCTTAATGTTGTTATAGTTATATGAACGGTTCAGTCCACAAACTGTCAACGATTATATCACATTTTACTATATATGTCTATTGGTTGACAGCCGCTTGTAAAATTTTTTTCACATATTTTTTATGCGTTATGAGTAAAATATACGCCTTGCTACAAAAGCGACACGCCGTCTGCTTCGCCAAAGGCAACAACCCTGCCCCTACGCTTTACGGCAAAATTACCTGCAGTATTTTTGCTTTTTTTCTCCTGAAATTCCTTTGCGGAAGCGACGTCCTTAAATCCCATAACGTACACCGTATACAAGTTTTGCTCACCGATTGCTAAAAAATAGAACTCTAGGTCAGCCTCCGCCGCACCCTCTGCCTCTGCCATATTCAGACCCGGCTCGTAAAGCCTATAACCGTTGTCCTCGTATGTTTTTTTTGCTTTATCTTCACTCGGCGAGCAGGCACAAAGCGAAAACGTGCATAAAATCACAATCGCCATTAGACAAAAAATTCTTTTCATTGTCACAGCATCCCTCGTTACTTTTTGGTATAGGTGCCGCTTATCTGACGGCTTTGGTCTGTTATAATCAGCTTTCCGTCACTTACACGTGCAGTGGCGGTGCAATTAACCGTTGCCCTTTCGGCTTCCTCGTAGTACGAAAACTTTATAATTATCTCGTCATTTTCGACGGTATACGTGCCTTTTCGCACGTTATGCGTGGGGGTATCGAACGGATTATACGAGTTAGATTGCTTAAACTGACGCTCCATCTTAAAGCTGCCGTCCTTACCAAGCGTAACCGTAAAAGTCGCTTCTGCAGTGCTACGAGTGTAAGTACCTGCGTACTCCGATTTAGGACCGCACGATACGCAAGCAAGCATAAGCAACGTGGCAATAGCAAGACAAATAATTTTTTTCATAAGCACTCCTTTTTGTTTTGCTCTGCGATATTATACAATTTATTACCTTTTTAGTCAAGTGTTTGCACACCTTAGCTATATTCGTAATAGTATGTTACTAAGGCCGCATAAACACAAGGAGAACGTAATTATGCAAGACAAAAAAAGACTTTGTGGCGCAAAATTTGTTTTGATGGACTGCCATCACGAGCAAATTATGTGCGTCAAAACAGATGAAAACGGCGAGGCAATTATCGACTGCCTTCCGTTTGGAACCTATTACTTACGAGAAGTGGAAGCACCCAACGGCTACCATCGCTGCTGCGAGGAAGTCGAAATCGTCATTGACGAGGGATGTGACCACCGCTGTGTCGAATTTGTAAACAAGCGCAAAACGGGCAGCATAAAAATTATTAAGCTTGGGGTCGAATGTAAATAGCGTTTTTTGCGCGTTTACTGTCGAAGCTGTCGAGTACTCGGCAGTTTCGATTTTTTTTGCGCAAAAATTTTTTTCAATTTTAGTATTGACAAAAATCTATTTTTGTGTTATACTAAAAACATGAAAAAAGTTATTCCGATTGTCACTATAATACTTTCGATAGTTGCTCTTGCCGTTGCAGGTTTAGGGTTGTTATTTAGTTGCAACGTTCTTATAAACCCCAGCGGACTGGGCGACGCCTTTTTGATACTTTTTGCCATAGCCTTTACTATACCGGCTTTAATAGTATCCGCAATAAACACTTGCGTTAGCTTTATATTCGTAAAAAGCAAGGCGTGCCTTGTAGCGGGAATCATATCTGCTGTTGCTCTTATTATGAGTGCCGTAGCATTGATTTTGTTGCGTGTTGACGGTTACTCATTGATACAATAACCTATATTTGTTTTCAATGACGTATATTTATTTTATGAAAAAAAGCAGCTCTAAATATAGAGTTGCTTTTTTAGTTTGTTTTTGAACTTTCCCTACTTAGTTTCACGCAAGCCGTCAAGCAAGCTTTTTAGCTTAACAAGCGCCTTGTCCGCTAAGCCGACTTGCAGATATTCCTTGTCGAGCAAGGCTTCTATTTGCTCTATCGTTACATTTCCCTGCTTTTCGGGGCTTGGCAGTATAAGCTTTGGCTCCATATTTCACCTCCACCTGCATTATAACACAGCGTGGCGGATATGGAACAAAAGGTACAAAACTTACTTTACTTCGACAAATTTTTTGCTGTCAAAATAATACAAAAGCTTTTTTGTGACCCGCTTTTTGAGAAGTCGCTCGACAGCCAAGGCATATAGGTTGACCTGCTTAAAATAGCCTTCCTCGAACGCACCGTGAGCCTTGCCCGTTTTGTAGTCGATTACGGTCGCCTCGTCGCCGTCTATTACAAGCAAGTCGATTACGCCCTGAACAAGCACGTAACCGCTTCCGTCCACCCCCGCCTCCAAGGCCGAAAGCTTTATCATAAACGGCTTTTCTTTGTGTAGCTCACCCTTAAACTGAGCCATCTTGCTTGCTGCACAAAGCAGCTTGTCCTTGTCAACGAGTGCCAACTCCGAAGGCGGAATTAGACTAAGGTCGGGGCAAGAAAAATCGATTAGCTCCATTGCGTGGTGGTAGGCGTTACCGCGCTGAAGCGCCTCGCCCGAATGGTCTTCCTCTTGCGTAAGATATACCGCAGGCTCGTCATTTTCGTCCTCTTGATGGGCAAGCTTGCTTACGTAGCTTTTAGATGGTGCATTTTTTTGCGGCACAAAATCAAAATATTCCCTAAGCTTTTTTACCACGCCCTCATCCGATTTACCAAACAGCACCTTAACGGGCTGAGCGGCTTCGATTACGATGTCCGCGATGTCGTATTTTTCTGCCAAAAAAACCTTGGGTGCAAGCCACTTAAGCGCGCTGGTGCATTCGGAGAAATCCACTGCACGGGGGTTAAGCTCGTAAGCGGATATATGCGTGTCGCTTTCGGAGCGTGTCGCAAAAAGCTCCAGCGCATACTCGGCGCGAGTGAGTGCAACGTACAGTATTCTCAGCTCCTCTTCAAGCTGCTTTTTTCGCTGAGTAAGCACCGACAAAAATCTTAGATCGCTGTTATTCGCCTTGTGGTCGGCATAAACGGGCATAGCCACCGCGCTTGACACAAAAATCTGGGGTGTCAAATCTCTGAAATTAAACGACTCGCCAAGGCCAATCACAAACACGTATCTAAATTCACGTCCCTTGCTTTTGTGTATAGTCATAAGCTTGACCGAATTTTCGTCACCGCTAAGCTCGGTATATGGCTCGTGCTCATCTATAAACCTTAGGCATGCACTTAGGCTTCCCTTTGCTGGACAGCCGCCCACAAATTCGAGAAAGCGGTCTAAAACCTCAGCGGCGTCCTCACCCAGCTTGAACGCGTAATTAAAATACGCACATTCAGACACGATTGTATTTACAAGCTCGTCTGCACCCACCGACAGCGACAGCTGATAATATCTATCCAATCTATCAAAAAACGCTTTTACCTTATCGTTAGTTTTTGCCGCCTCGATAACGCAAGCGTGGAATGCTCCGCTACTCGCCAGCTTTATTTCGGCAAGCTCGTTTTCGTTAAAGCCGCCAAGCGGAGAAAGCATGGACAGCGCCATAGCGTTATCGTCCAGCCTGTTGTCTATCAGTCTAAGATAGCTTATAAGCTGACCTGTTTCGGGTCGAGTAAGAAAGTATGCCTTTTCGACAAGCGATACGGGTACGTTTATCTCACGAAGCTTTTTTACGACAAGACGCTCCAGCGTGCTGAATCCGCGCGTCAAAATAACTATGTCCTGGAAAGAAATCGGCACACCGTCATGCTCTTTTTTTAGCAATTCCTGTATTCTGTACGCTACAAGGGTTGCCTCGGCTTCCACCTTGGTCAAGCCACCTCCGCAGTGATTTTGCACGCTGTAAATGCCACCGACGTCATTAGATTCCTTGCCCGAAACGATGTGCATTTTTACGTAACCGCAGGTTGTCTTTGCCGCCGTCATGGGATTTTGGGCATAATCTATTCCGCCAAAATCACTCGTCATCACCTTACCAAAAACGTCGTTGCAAAAGCTTATAACCTCAGGCGCGCTACGGTAATTCGTATCTAATTTGATAAGCCGCCCTTGACTTGGATCTGCCTCGAATAAATCATATTTTTCCTTAAAAATACGCGGCTCGCAACCACGGAATGCATAAATGCTTTGCTTAAGGTCACCCACCATAAACAGCTTGTTTCCCTTGGCGAGCAGCTGGATTAAACTTTCCTGCAAGGGGTTTATGTCCTGATACTCATCCACGAAAATATGCGTATACTTTGCACGTATTTCGTCGGCAACGTCACTTTTGAGAATGTCCAGCGTCATATTTTCGAGGTCGGAAAAGTCAAGCATCGACCTCTTTTTCTTCTCTTCTGCATACACCCTTTGGGCGAACTCTGCCGCCACGATAAGCGCGCGAATAAATGGCTCGGACTCGCCTTGCTTACGTAAGCTCCTCGTCTCCTCAACCAATGAGTGATAATCATCCACCCTACCCGCAAGGTGCTTAAAAACAGGCATAAAAGCCTTGTTTTCCTTGATATCCCCAGCAACAATTTTGCAATCACCGTTAGTCATTGCACTAAGCAGCTCCGCCTTAACAACGTCCTCGTCAAGATCGGCAAAAACATCCTCTATCACATTAAGAAGGCTTTGTCGTTGTGCTTCAACATAACCTTTTATGGTTGACTCAACGGCGCTTTCGTCGTAAGCATACGCGGGGAGCGTTTCGGGGTTGATGCTGCTAAAGTTCATTATTGCGCGAATCGCCTTTTTTAAGGCATAATCGCGCCTACCGCTACGCAAAATCTCGGCAAGGCGTGCAAAAGCCTCGTCATTGAGAGAGTGCTTTATTGCCTGCTCTACGGCCGCCGCTTGCATTGCCGACGCCTCGCCCTCGTCCAGCATCTCGAACTGTGGGTCGATACCAAGCACGTAAAAATATTTGGTGACTATACGCTGACAAAAGCTGTCGATTGTAGAAATATCTGCGCGAGATAGCTCCTTTAACTGATTTTTAAGCCCACGTTCGCTCATTTTTACATACAGCTTGCTACGCATATCTGCGGCCGATGCTCTGGTAAACGTGCAAATAAGCATGTTGGAAATTTTCACGCCCGATGCAAGAAGTCGCAACACGCGCTCTATCATAACGGTTGTTTTGCCACTGCCCGCAGAAGCCGAAACCAAAATTCTGTCGTCATCGGAGTTTATTACTTCACGTTGTTTTTCGGACCAATCAATCATTTTTCTTTCTCCTTGACGGGCGAGGGCTTTCGCCACCAAACACTTTTTTTGTTACCTTTACAGTTTTGCGCGGCTCAACCTCTCCGCACAGACATGCAAAAGCGCAATACTCGCACGAGCCGTATAGCGGCTTACCCGCAACGTATCCATCCTTAATTTCGGCAACGGCCTTTTCGCTTACCTTAACGGCATAGTCAACCATGCTTTGCATTTCTTCTTGGGTAAGCAGATGTGAATTTCTTTTGAGTTTAAGGTCAAAAACCTCACTTTCGCCTTGACTTCTGGTGCTGTCTATGGCATCCATAACGTCCTCGTCTTTTAGCACAAAGCCCGAAAAGCGGTGCGAAAATTGGTCGCCCAGCCAGCTGTACGATAGCGGATAGTTGAGTATAGCCGCCTTTTTGTAGCCTCGCTTAGCTATCGCCGCCATATATAACGGAAGCTGAATTTTTTTGCCGTAATAGACGTCGCCCGCCTTAAGCTCATAATCCTTACCGGTTTTGTAGTCGATAAGTCGCACATAACCGTCATATTCGTCTGCCATATCTATTTTTCCGCCCACCGTTATACCCTCGATAGGCATCTGGAACTTCATTTCCTGGCCAAGCGAACGGAATTTTCCTTTGGCTCGTTGCACGGCGTAAATTTTTAGAACTTCCTTTGCTTCCTTTTTTGTTTCCTCCACGATTGCCCTGTTGCTTTCGAGCGCAAATTTGGGGTGGTGCGTCAAAATATTGTCTACCACTCCATCGACCAAGACGTCCACGTCCGAAAGATCGCCATTTTTTAGCGCAAGCTCAACTATCTCGTGCATGAAATTTCCTATATCAGGCGGCAAAATTTCGCCCTTTTCGCGCTGAACCAGTCTAAGCCCATACTCGGCGTAATGGCGGAACGGGCACTTAAAATAGCTTTGAAGCTGACTGACGCTGGTTACCCCTCGTCCAAAAAACAAGCTTTGGGCGTTTTGTATCCTTTCTACTCTCGTTGTGCTAAACAGCTCGTCCTTACAGTCAAGCGCAACAAACAAATTGTTGGCAAGCATTTGATTGTCATCAACCTTGCTTTCCATCCTGCCAACAAGCGATATAAGAAGCTCAGTCGCGTGCGTTCGACTGCCTGCGCTGTACAAAATATCCTCGTAGTCGTCACTAAATACCTGCTCGCCTTTTAGTGCCAGCTCGCTCATCATACCCGACGGCGAGGTATACGTAGCCATTATGCGCTTTGCCGATGCAAGCGACAAAGCAAGCTCCATCTCGTACCTAAAATTGATTTGCTCAGCTCTCTCCATCTCTGAAAAGACGTTTTTTTCGTCGTCACTTATAAGAGAGCTATCATCGTAAATTTGCGGCAAAAAGCCATCGTCAAAGCCAAGCACAGCCAAAAGCTCGTACTTGCCGCCACGGAAAGCGGCAGGGTCGCCCACGGTCACGCCTGCGTTTTGCGGCAAAAGGGACATCTTGCTTGCCCTTAGTCCCTCAGCAAAAACGGACGATATAAAGTCGAAGCTTCCCTTTACCCCCACCTGCGACATTAGCGAAACGAGAGCCAACGTTCTCTCGATTGCGGCATCCGAGTCAAACAGCCTTTCGGTTATACGTTGAGCCGAAACAAAGTCGAATATTTCGCCAAGAAGCTTGCCAAAACCGCTTGCATCAGATATATTTTTACTTCCCTGCTCGACAATTTTTACCACCGAAACAAGCTTTTTTCTTACATCTTCAAGGTGAGGCTCGTCAAACTCCACAAAGAATCCTTTGTAGTCAATAAGCCTCGAATTTACGTAATTCTCAAACTCGTCACTGCATTTTTTGTCCACACCGAGATAAACGTTCTTACTAAGCTCAATAAAATTTTCTCTGCTTTTGCGCATTGCACACTCAAACAGCTTTAGCAAAAACACCGACAGGGGATAGTCGGACAGTCGCTTGTTCTCGGACATAAAGCACGGAATATCAAACTCGCCAAAAATGCGCCTTACCCTTGCGCTGTCACAGTTGCCAAGGATTACGCCCATACTCTCGTACGGGACGCCGCTTGCACCAAGTCGCCTTATGTACCTTGCCACCTCTTTTACCGCAAGCGCACCCTCGCCGCAAAAATACGTAATGTTGCTATCGATTTTAGCCTCGCCCGTCACCCTGCATTCGGTATACGAAAGCGCGCGTTTACAAAGCTCGTCAAGTACGTTTTGCGTAGCCTTGTCCACGTAGTCAAAATTAACTACATACACGTGCACGTTGCAAAGATAGGGGGACGTAGCAACGTTTTTTGCGACAAGCTGAAGCTTACCCATGCTGTCCACGAATCTTCCCTCTATCCTTTTTTGATATTCGGCATAGACGTTTTTTAGATCCTCGAGCTTAAGAGAGGACGATGGAATATCGTTTGGCGCAATACCGTTTGCCGCAAAGTCGTTGATGGCGTCGTACAGCTTTTCGCAAAAACCGCGGAAGGACGCCGAACGATGAAAGCACTTAAGCTGAATGGAAGGCAGCATTGCTCGAATAAGCATAATTGCTCCCTCGCGACTTAGTAGCGGCGTTTCAATTTGCATCTTATAAAACAATCTGCTTGGTGAAAGAACCTCTACGTCAAAAGAGCCGTCCGAGCTTTGATACAGGTATTTCTCGGCAAGCAGGGTGTATCGCTCGGGGACTATAATCAAATGACGACAAGACAAGTCCACTTTTCTTGCGTTTATTAGCGCAATAATTTGGTCAAACGAGTCGTGATAATTTGTCGAATAGATAAAATTTGTTTTCATTTGAAATATTATAACTTATTTAGTTTGCCAAATCAAGTAAAATGTGTTACACTTACTAAAATTAATATAATGGAGCACTAAATGAAAAAATTAATTTTATCCATTTTGTCCCTTTTGCTTGTGGCTTTTGCGTGCGTTGGCTGTACGAATAACACCGTCCCACCCACCAAAATCGACAATCCCAAGCCGTGGTTTTTTCACCGCAACTTCAAGTCGGAAACTACTACCTACAACGTAGCAAAATATTTCATGCGCGGCGAAAACGACCTTGTGCTTGTAAACGACGAAAGTGCCAGCCACCTTACGTACACCTTGACGCTTAGCGATGATGCTGAGCTCGCTACACTTACCACCGATTTTAGAATCACGTATGTTGCATCCGAATACGTTGACTCAAGCTTTCACGGCAAGACGGACACAATCACCTCGACTGCGGTATTTTATGCAGACACATTGTACGCGGTATCCACCAGCAAAGAGGTTACGCTTGCTACCGACCCAAGCAGCTCGTACTCATATTCGGCAGACTACACTAGCGGCAAGGCTACGATTACAAAGAACGGCACAAGCACCGAAATCTCCTTTAATCGAGGCGACTATATCGACAACGAGTATTTGTACTATTACGTTCGCGCGATGGAAAACATGGGCAACACGCTTAACGAAACCTTTAACGTTGTAAACTGGTACGAATGCTACCTTAAAGGCGAGTTCTTTACCGCAAGCATGATCGCATCGTACTTTAGCGAAGCAAGCACCGAGCTTGGGTCAACCGACTTGATTGACGGCTTTGATGCGGACACCAAGGACACCGAAGCTAATATGATTACTTGTACCGGTGTGCAGATTTTCCTTAACAGCCAAAAGCAGGGCGCGCCTCTCGAAGCGTATTACGCTAAGGGCGCATATACGGTAGAAGAAGGCAAGTTGCCCACACGCAAGCTTCTTGCAAGAATTATGAACTACGAGTACACCTTGTCCGGTATAATAAATTATACCACCGAGTTTAAGCTTAAAGATTTTAGCGCGATTTAACCTCGGCACAAAAAACACAAACAGCAATTAGAAAAATGCTTTATTGCAAAAGGAATCCCCGACAGAGCCACTCTGTCGGGGATTTTGTTTGCCACTGCGATAAATAGGCTTTTATTATTAGAAGGGCATCTGTGTATTTACTGTGCAAGCAAAGCTGCCTCGGTACTTTTCGGATCCGTTATACTCTTTGAAGCTGTACTCTATATCAACCTCAAAGCCCAGGTCCTCAGCTTCATTAGCCACGTCCTCTATGTCACCCATAAGACTATTGACAGGACCCATCAAATTATTGCTTACAACATCAAGGTTATGCATAATGGTATCGTAATCAACACCCGTAAGCTTAGCAAAAATATCGAAAAGATGCGAGCCCAAATTGTTTATTATAAATCCCGCAAAGAAGCCTTCCTCGTTATTGATAAATTTATCAAAATCTATAATAAGAGTTATAAATACGTGATCGTCAATAAGGTCATCAATAGTGCTGTTGATTGTGGTAGAGCCTATCATTTCGTCAACGTTTATTTCCGCCGTCAAAATAATGTAATTCGTATTTGCGTGCAGATCTCCGTGAGGGTATATATGCGTTATATTATCCTCCAACAAACCGTTTATTCTTTGTCGCTCGATATCGTTGTTGGAGTTAGGCGTTGCCGAGCCTGCAAGCAAGCTGAACTGACGTAGCTCACTTTTTACAACGTCGTTATCGTATTTAGACGCTATATACCCACCCAATTCAGCATCGGTTACACTACCGTCAGCTACCAAATGCGTAACGAGGCTCTCTGAATCCCATTCGTTGTCATCGGCATCCAAAATGGGATTAAATACGATATCACTATCCTTATAGTTCCACTGATTATCGATACCCGCCTTTGCCGCATACATTCCTTGAATTACCTCACGAACCTCTTCGGCATCGGGCTTATCCGCAACGCCCACCAAAACGTTTGTTTCGATAAAGGTAAAGATATCACAAAGCTTTACACCCTCTGCCGTAAAGTCAAAGTTGCCGCCACCAAGCGAATGATCGAGCTGACTCATAGCGCTGTAAATTGCTTTGCCCACCTCAATCTGCATTTCGTCTATATTAAGGTTGCCGCCAAAGGCTTCCGCAACGTCAAGCAAATATCCTTGCTGGTGATCGCTCATACCGTTGACTACGATAGAACAATCGTAATAGTGATTATCACCGCTAACGTGCACCTCGCCTTCTATATCTACCGTTATTGTAACGTAAACAGCCTCCACGGTAAGAAGTTTTGCCATATCGTCGTTTGCACCCGCAAGCACATTACCAAGCGGCAAAGCGGCATTGATGGTAAGGTGTGCGTTGTCTTGCTCGTCTACATCCACATGCATCGAATGAACGTTGATTTGCGCCAAAAGTCCGTCGGCATCACCATCAGTAGGTTGCAAATTGCTTACGAGTATTGCGCCAAGGTTACCCACAGTAATAATAGGCTTTAACTCATCTATCGTTTTGGTTGTGTAAGCAAGGCCAATGGGCTTCTCTACTCCATCGCCATCAATATTGAATATCGAAGCGTCAAAATGCGTTACGTCAATTACCTCGAATAGCTCGTCAAAGGTGCTGACGTGGCTGGTCGCAGATTCATTAAGGAAATATTTTGGCGCAACCTCGTCTTGAATAAACGAGCTGTAATCAGGATTGCCATCCTCGTCCGTATTGGGTGAAATTCCATTAAGGCTTGCTTCAAAAATAGATATACGTGAAGCCGTTTCGCCGTCAGGTATAGTATTGCTTGTGGTAAATACGCCCCTAAGCGCAAGCTTAAGCTTTTCCTCGCCCGTCACTATCCTATCGGCTTCCACGCCGTCTTCAAGCGCGTTTTCGCCAAGCACAACTTCGTTTATAAGTGTGAACATAGTCGGCAAAAGCATTTTGTTGTCCGCCGCATCAAGCTCGACGTTGATTTGCTGCGAAAGTGAGTTGTACGCGCTACGAACGCTGCTTGCGATTTGACTCATATCAAAATCAACCGACATACTTTCGAGAAGGTCGAAAAGGTCGCTTGACGCCTGAGCATCACCGTTGATTATAATTTCGGTTTCTGCAGTTTCGTCAGTAAGATTTACGTTAAGAGTAACGACTGCGCTTCCGTCAAGAAGGTCTGCAATAAAATTCATCATCGCATCCGAGTCATCACTTGCGCCCAAAATATCGGCAACTACAACGCTTACCGTAACCGAAAGATATTGGTTGCCATATTCGTCCTCGCTAATGCTTACGTAAAGAAGATTATCCTCGCTAAATGCGCCATCGCCCATACCGCTTGCAAGATCGTCAAAATCCACAACCTGCTTTATAAGGGCAGTAAGCATATCGGGGTGACTGTAATCCGAAACGTGCGTAAGAATTTGCACCTTTTGGCTTTGCATCCAATCAGCACTATCGTCAAAAGCAAGAGTTTCGAGTGCTGTTGTATCTATAAGGTCGTACAGCTCTACGTCCTCTACCCTGCTGTCACTCGGCGCACCCAGCCCAAGCAAGACGTAAAGAACGTCCTCGAGAGTATATTCGTAGTCGGTGTTTTGAATAGTTTTTGCAAGACCGTATTTAGTTTGGAGCTGCCATAAAAGCTCACTTTCCGCCTGCTCGTTATATCTAATTACCTCTTCCGCGTTGTCTGCCCTATAGAAGTAATATTCGCTGTTTTGGTCTGCGAACGGATCGGCATTTACAAAAAGCTTAAGTACGCTTTGAATCTTTTGGGACTCGATATATCCGTCATCACCCTCTGCCTTATTGCCGTTTATTGCCTTAGCAAGTGCCACATAGACGTCGGGAAGCTTAATCGCCGACTCCTGCATAGTCATACCGACAAGTGTCGTGTCGAGGTTGGTAATAACGTCTCGTATCGGCGCAAAAAGCTCCTCAATTAAAGACTCAAGCATCTGTACCTCGCCGGCATCGTCCCTACCCAAAACGCTAAAAGCTACAAACATTTTGCCTATAGCCTCAATACCATAACCGTTGAGAGTAACTTGGGTAGGTAAATATTCGAAGGTATCGTCCCGTTTTGGTGTAATATCATAGCTAGCCTCGATAACTGCCGTTTTGGGAAGAATGTTTTTGAAAATCGTGGCAATCATTTTTAGCTCTTCATCTGCGCTTTCAGGTATCATATTATCGACAAACCTTAGGATATCTATCTTAAGTCCTGCGTTAAGCACAAAACGGGACAGCTCATCATCATCGCGTTCTTGTAAATAGATATACTCAAGCGAAATAGTATCTGCATCAATTACGCCTTCTTCCATAACCGACGAAAGCATTTTTGCAAAGAGCGCGGCAAGCATCTTGTCGTTTATCTCAAGTCCCTTTGCCTCGCCTGCAATAATAGCCTTGATCTTATCCGCATCGAACATATCTATTACGGTGTCCGCATCAAAGCTTTCGCCCGAGAACGCTTTTATAATACTGTCGACATCGTTGTATCTATTTGTATCAAGGCCGTACGAATTAGCGAATCTTGCAAGGAAAAGCTGCTCGTAATCGGCAATAAGACTATCAAGCTCTGCCTTGGTAGTTACGTAATATTCCTTATCTTGGTGTATTATAACAGGCTCGCCACTGGACAAATCAAGGCTTCCGTCCTCGTTGCGTGCAAACTCAACGTTTTTGTAGCTATACTCACTGCTTTTAAGTCCTTCTATATATTCGGCATTATCGGTAAGCACGAGCTTGAGCGTACCCAAAACATCATTTGTGGTAATCCTTTCATTCTCGGGCTTTAAGATTTCCTTTCCGCTTTCGTTAGTCGTATAGTTGAGCTTAGCAAGGTCTATAATAAGCTGATAAATATCGCAGTCAACACCGCCGTTTGTCAATATTTCGCCAAGCGGAACGATGTTATTTATTGAATTGAACGCAGCTGCAATTGCACCTTCTTCGCTAACAAACATTTCGTTTAGCATACCCTGAACGTCCATGCCAGCCTTAGAAAGCAGCTTGTAGAGGTTGTTCATACGCTCGTTGCCCATACCCATATTGTTGATATACAAGGTGGGGGCAACGTTGTGCGAAAGTCCCATATCAATAGTAACGTAGAACTTTTGGGGCAAAAGCATACTTATTATATTTATACCCATATTTACACCAGACTGCACAGACTTAATAGCGTTTTCGTCCACTTCGCCCATTTCGGACAACACGCTTGTTAGGTCAATGGCTTCTTTTACATCCTCAAAGAGCGCCTCGAAATTAACAGATGCAGTAACGGTTGCCTTATCTACGTTGGCAATCACGCCGCCCACGTCCGCTTGCTGAGTGTAAATCTTGAGTTGTTCAAGCTTTACGTATTCTTCAGGCGAAAGCATACTAAGGCGAACACCGTCAACAAACTCCCCTCCCTCAATCTGCTGCTCCATTACCATTTGAATGAGCATAGACATCATGCCGTCAATAAACGCGGCAAGCTCGCGGTCGGAAATTTTTAGATTAGTATCCGCTTGATTTTGTGTGCCGATTGTTTTTATCTTGTCTTGGTCAAAGTTTTCGGCAACCAACAAGTTGAGCAAAAGATCCTCCATAGGCCCAGCCGTATCCTCGGCCGTTGCGCTTTCTACTATGGCATTTTTAAGATCCCCGGACTTGATTGCACCCTCGTCTAAAAGCAAAGCTCCGCCTATTGAATCGTAAAAGCCCGCCTCGTCTGCCTCGCCGTACGCATTGTCGATAAAGTCGCCGTTAGATCTGGTTAGTCCCAACAACACGCCGTACACCTCGCCAATTGTCATATCGAGGTTATCCTTTGCAAGCTGATTGCCGTAAACCCAACCAACTCCAACAAGCACGCACATCATTACAAAGTTGAATACAAGTATACTCATACAGCAGTTGAAGCAACAGCCACGACGTTTTTTGTTACGCTTATTTTCTTTTTTTCTTTCTTTTCTTGTTTTTTTATCTATGCGTTTCTTTTTTTCCGTGCTCTTTTCTTCCTTTTTTTCGACTTCGTTAGCCATGGGAATTACGGTGCTTGCATTTGAATATGACTGTTCCTCGTGCTCTCCCTCGTCTTCCTCGAGTTCTTCTTCCTCTAAAGATTCTTGCGCGGATTCTTCTTCGGTTTGCTCTTCGTCCTCGGTGTCTCCCTCGGGTTCCTCAGTGGATTCGTCCTCGGCTTCTTCCTTAGTCTCCCAAAAAGAATCTTCCTCACTTTCTTCCTCGGGTTTCTCAGTGGATTCGTCCTCGGTGTCTTCCTTAGTCTCCCAAAAAGAATCTTCCTCACTTTCTTCCTCGGGTTCCTCAATGGGTTCTTCCTCGGTGTCTTCCTTAGTCGCCCAAAAAGAATCTTCCTCACTTTCTTCCTCGGGTTCCTCAGTGGATTCGTCCTCGGTGTCTTCCTTAGTCGCCCAAAAAGAATCTTCCTCACTTTCTTCCTCGGGTTCCGTCTCGGATTCGACATCAAAATCGTCCTTAACCGAGTTATCATGCTCGGTAAAGGATTCTTCTTCTTCGATTACGTTTTGCGTAGACTCTATATCGTCTTCGTTTGTAATGAGCTTTTCGTTTTCCATAGCGCATCACTCCATTGTATAATATTCAATATACAGTATAGCATCTATATAGTTTACAGTCAACAACATTACCGCAAAAACACAAAATACTCGGCGTAAAAAGTCGAAAAGCGCCGCATTACTGCGACGCTTTGTACGTTATTAGCGAATATTTGGCAAAATATTAGTCTAAAAACTTAAGCCTTTCAAGCACTTTAATCAAAATGCAACCAAGGATAATTCCGGCTACGCCTTGAACGGCGTTTGCGGGGATATTTACAAGGGAGGGTATAAATCCGTACAAGAATCCCTCAAAAAGGAAATATCCAAGCACCATTACAACCTCTGCCACCACACCGCTGATAATATATGCTACGAGGTTGCCCGTCTTATTGCGTAAAAGCTTAAAGCCGTAATAAGCAACGAGTGCCATCAGTCCCTTAATAACAAAGGTTGCAGGTGCGTAGGTGACATAGCCCGCAAACAAATCCGCAAGTGCGGAACCGATTCCCGCCGCAAGAAAGCCATACAACGGTGAAAGCATCCATCCCGAAAGCAAAACAAAGCAATCTCCCAAATTGAGATATCCTTTTAGCGGCGAGGGGATATGGATAACCATCGTTGCCACGCATGTCAATGCGGCAAGAAGTGCCGTCATAACGAGCTGACGTGTCGTACTTCCTTGCTTTGGTGATACGCTTTCGCTTTTAGCCATCTCATCTACCGTGATAGAATGATTTTGAGTAACTTGAGATTCGTTTTCTGTAAGATTTGTTTCGATTTCAGTCATTGCAGTTACCTCTTATCAATTAGCACCTACAGTAAATTACAACAACCCCTGATCGTAAACAGCTCTTACGCCACCGATAAACTTAGGTCTGGTACGAGCAGCCACGATTGTCGCCTCGCCTATCTTGTTATTTTCGAGCCTTACGGGAACAGCTACCTTTTTGAGGTGCATACCTATAAGCGTAAAGCCTATATCAAGACCTGCGTCTGCCTTAATTTCCTCTACCGCTACGGGGTTTTTGAAATGTGCATAGGCTTGGGTAGCCATCGAGCCGCCCGCCTTAGGCTGCGGAATAACATTGACCGTTTCGGCATTGGGCACGGTATCTCTTTCGACAATAATCGCACGGTTAAGATGCTCACAGCATTGTACTGCAAGCTGCAATTTATTCTCGGTAATATACTCGTAAATTGCCTCAAAGACTACCTTTGCGGTATCGGGGCTGGAGTTGGTACCTATCTTCGAGCCGATTATTTCGCTGGTCGAGCAACCAACCACCACGATATCGCCTGCTTTTAGCTTGGCCTTTACGCCAAACTCCTGCATAACCGCCTTTGCTTGTAAAAAAAGTTCGTTTTCCATTACTTTCTCCTGTTGCATAATTTGCTTTTATAGTGTATAATAAATCTGATAATATTGCAATAATCAAAATGGGAGAAAATTATATAACCAGATGAAGTACGTTATTGACGAAAAAAAGAAAGCCCCGGCATACCTTCAGCTGTATATGCAAGTGCGTGACGATATAGTAAAGGGCTTTTACCCCACAGGAAGTAAGCTTCCGTCCAAGCGAGTCGTTTCTACCGAAACGGGTATAAGCACGATAACCGTCGAGCACGCCTACGGTCTGCTTTGCGAGGAGGGCTACGTTGAGCCTAAGGAGCGTAGCGGATATTTTGTAATTTTTAGTAAAAGCGACGGCTTTGTGTCGCCATCCGCTAAGGACGTCCCCTTTAACCTACCGTTTCGTCGCAACGAGTCCTCGTACGACTTCCCCTTTTCGGTTTTGGCAAAAACTATGCGTGCAACGATAAGTGACTTGGGCGAAGGCATACTGGAGCGCTCGCCCAACCTCGGTTGCAACGAGCTACGAAACGCAATTCGCCTATATCTCGCACAAAGCCGAGGCATTATTGCAAGCACCTCGCAAATCGTAATCGGCTCAGGATCGGAGCATCTTTATACCCTACTTATCGAGCTTCTTGGCAGAAATCTTGTGTACGCAATCGAATCGCCCTCGTACAAGCAAATCGAAGAGGTGTATACGGCGGCGGAAATTCAAATACAAAAGCTTGAGCTTGCAAACAACGGCATCACGAGCGCGGCTCTAAAAAGCTGTACGGCAGACATTCTTCACGTATCACCCTGCCGAAGCTACCCCAGCGGCGTTACTGCTTCTGCCTCGAAACGGCACGAATATCTGCGCTGGGCGCAAAAGGGCAATCGCTTTATAATAGAGGACGACTTTGAATCTGAATTTTCGATTTCCAAAAAGCCGGAGGAAACGCTTTTTACGCACACTCCAAACGACAACGTAATATATATGAACACCTTCTCCAAAACCATCTCGCCATCCATCCGTGTGGGCTATATGGTTTTGCCCAAGCCCCTTGCCAAAAAGTACGAAAATCAGCTTGGCTTTTATTCGTGCACCGTGCCTACGTATATGCAGCTCGTGCTTGCAAAGCTTATAACAAACGGCGATTTCGAGCGGCACATCAACCGTGTTCGCCGTCTAAAAAGAAAAGAGCTTCATAAGCAATAGTCACCTTGTATCAAAAACGCCATACCGTATAAACGTTTTGCAAACAACGCCCTCATAAATAGATTATTGATATAGCAAAAAAGCACCTGGAACAAGCCAAGTGCTTTTTACGTTGTTTAGTTGTTATAAATTAAAGCTGAGCGAAATACTTAATGGTTCTTACCATCTGGCAGGTGTAGGACATTTCGTTGTCGTACCACGATACAACCTTAACGAGGGTCTTGTTGCCGAACGAGGTAACCTTAGTCTGGGTTGCATCAAAGAGCGAGCCATAGCTCATGCCGATAACGTCGGACGAAACGATTTGCTCCTCGGTGTAGCCATACGAGGGGTTTGCAACAGACTTCATCTTAGCGTTAACCTGCTCTGCGGTAACTACGCCGTCAACAACAGCAACAAGCTCGGTGAGCGAACCGGTAGCTACGGGCACACGCTGAGCTGCGCCGTCAAGCTTGCCGTTAAGCTCGGGGATAACAAGACCGATTGCCTTAGCCGCACCGGTGGTGTTGGGAACGATGTTGCAAGCAGCTGCGCGAGCACGGCGGTAGTCGCCCTTCTTGTGCGGAGCGTCAAGCGTGCTTTGGTCGCCGGTATATGCGTGAATAGTTGTCATAAAGCCTTTGTCAATCGGGCAAAGATCATTAAGAGCCTTAGCCATGGGAGCAAGGCAGTTGGTGGTGCAGGAAGCAGCCGAAATAACCTTGTCGGAAGCCTTGAGGGTCTGCTCGTTTACGCCGTATACGATGGTGGGCATATCACCCTTAGCCGGTGCGGATATAACTACCTTCTTTGCGCCTGCGGTAACGTGCTGCATAGCCTTCTCGATGGAGGTATATGCGCCGGTGCACTCGAGAACAACGTCGATATCCATTTCGCCCCAGGGAAGCTTGGTTGCATCTGCCTCAGCGAGGAACTTAATCTTTTTGCCGTCGATAATAAGGTTGTCGCCTTCTACGCTAACCTTATCGCAAAGAGCATATCTGCCCTGAGTCGAGTCATACTTAAGAAGGTGTGCAAGCATACCGGGGTCGAAGGTGCGGTTGTTGATAGCAACTACCTCGTATCCCTCTGTACCGAACATCTGTCTAAAAGCAAGACGACCAATTCTGCCGAAACCGTTTATGGCAACTCTAACATTCTTCATAAAATCACTCCTTGTGAATTATAATACCTACAGTATAACCATTTATTGCCATAAAGTCAAACAAAAAAACCAAAAAAGATTTTTTAATTTTGCCTTATTTTGGGTGACTTTTGCATAACTATAGTGTATAATAAACATATATCAATTTTGGAGGTATTTTTATGCCATTAGTTACTTCGACCGAAATGTTCAAAAAGGCCTATGAGGGCGGTTATGCAATCGGTGCGTTTAACGTTAACAACATGGAGATTATCCAGGGTATTATGGAGGCGGCAAAGGCAGAACGCTCGCCGCTTATCTTACAGGTGTCGGCAGGCGCTCGTAAATACGCAAGCCCCATCTATCTTCGCAAGCTTGTAGAGGCTGCAGTTGAGGACTCCGGTCTTCCCATCTGCTTGCACCTTGACCACGGCGACAGCTACGACATTTGCGTTCAGTCCATTAAAGACGGCTTTACTTCCGTTATGATCGACGCTTCCAAGTATCCTCTTAGCGAAAATATCCGCATCACCAGCGAGGTTGTAAAGTATGCTCATGACCACGGCGTTGTTGTTGAAGCTGAGCTTGGCAGACTTGCAGGCGTAGAGGACGACGTAAACGTTAGCAAGGAAGACAGCAGCTATACCGATCCCGACCAAGTAGAAGAATTCGTTACTAAAACCGGCGTTGACAGCCTTGCTATTGCAATCGGCACCTCGCACGGCGCATATAAATTTAAGGGTGAAGCAAAGCTCCGCTTCGATATCCTCGAGGAAATCGAAAAGCGCCTTCCCAACTTCCCCATCGTATTGCACGGCGCAAGCTCGGTTATCCCCGAATACGTAAATATCATCAACGAGTTCGGCGGCACTATGTCGGGTGCTAAGGGCGTTCCTGAGGATATGCTTCGTAAGGCTGCTTCGATGGCTGTATGCAAAATCAACATCGACTCCGACCTTCGTCTTGCTTGCACCGCCGCTATCAGAAAGCACCTTGCAGAAAATCCTGCTCACTTCGACCCGAGACAGTACATCGGACCCGCAAGAAGCCTTATTACCGAGTGCGTAAGACACAAGATTGTAAACGTATTGGGAAGCAACGGCAAGGCATAACCCCACGCTAAAAATATCGCAAATATTCGCAATACTGCGAAGTTTATTACCGCAAAAAAGCAAGAGTAAAATCTCTTGCTTTTTTTGTCATAAAACTTAACTCCACTTAAAATGTCGGTAAATACATTATAAACTGAATATACTCAGCAAGCTCTTCTTCTCCCTTTGACACCAAATCGTTATAGTACGCATAGTAGCTGTCCTCGTCAAATACTATCAAGCATACGTTGTCGCTACCATTAAATGCTGTGGCCGATATGTCAGTTATTCCATCTTCAGCTGTCCTTAAAAGAACCACCATGCCAAGATTCTCACAATTCGCAAATGCATGGTTGCCTATTGACACTATACTGCTTGGGATTATTATATCACCTTCAAAATAATTCACAAAACCGTAATCAGCTATTTTAGTTACCGCTATTCCGTTGTATGTATCGGGTATTATTATCTCGTCATCCATTGTGCCAGCCCCCATACTTACCTCGTACGTTCCGTCAGCAAGCAACGTAAATATGAATCCGTCCACATCTCGATACAGTTTGTCATCTAGACCTTGGGGCGCAAGCTGAGCCACGTATCCATTATAGGTAACTGTATTTTCAGGCACTACAATCTTAGACAAGCTCAAACAATTTGCAAATGCAGAAGTCCCTATTGTTACAATATTTTGAGGCAAATATACTGTTCGCAAAAGTGTACAGCCATTAAAAGCATTGTTGCCTATTGTCGTTACGCTATTGGGGATTTTTATTACTCGCAAATTACTGCAATTATAAAACGCATTGTTGCGTATTGCCGTCACACTGCTTGGAATATCAATATAACACATAGACGTGCAACCGGCAAAAGCATAGCTACCTATTTCCGTCACGGTGTTGGGCAATTGAACATCCCTCAACGAGCTACAGCCGTTAAACGTTCTATCCCATATCTTAGTAACACCGCTTGGAATGTTAATAGAATATAATGCACTGCAGCCGCCAAATGCGACGCTACCTATTTCCGTCACAGTGCTGGGTAATTGAATAGTCCTTAATGCGGTACAGCCATAAAACGCACGCATACCTATCGTTTTAATATTACCCGGCATTGTTACTTTGATTATCATTTTGCAATTTGCAAACGCATAATCATCTATAACCGTAATGGGCACATTGTTGAACGTAGCGGGAATTATGACTTCTCCTACCAAAACGCTCGTACTCCTTCTTATTGCATACGTGCCGTCACTTAATAACTCATACTCAAACGGTCCCGGGTCGCAAGTCAAAAATGGCTTAAGAGCAGACCACATAAAAATTGCGTTATTATAACTAAGATAAGTTGCTTCATCGGGGACTAATATTCTTACTAAGCTCGGATATACGTCTTCTACATCCCCGTCATAGTCATCATAAAAAAGAATTCTCTCGCCGTCGTTTATGGATTTAAGTATCCTTATTGTGGTCAAATCCTCGCAATTCCAAAAAGCTCCGTTGCCTATTTCCTCTACGCTTTCGGGTATAGCAATTTCTGCAATTGCTGTGTTATAAAACGTCCTTGCGCCTATATAAATCAATTCACTGTCTTCTTCAAAAATTACAGCTTCCAAACTTTCACAATTCTCAAATGCACTTTCGCCAATGCTAAAAACATTTTGAGGTATCGTTATACTGCTTAGGCTTGTACAATCGCAAAATGCATAAATACCGATATACTCAAGATCGCTGTTATCTTCAAACGTTACAGCTTCAATATCTTTGCAACCCCAAAAAGCACTTGAACTAATACTTGTTACACTTTTGGGAATAGTTATATCCACTATACTTTCACACCCAATAAAAGCTCCATTAAGTATATAATTTAATTGACTGTTGTCCTCAAACATAACCGATGTTAGATTTTTGCACTCAGCAAACGCATCAACGTCAATACTTGTTACAGTGCTTGGTATCGTTATTTCCTGCAAGGCGTTATTGCCGGCAAAAGCCATATCACCTATCCTAACTACTCCATTAGGGATTTGACCCGCACTCGTTCCTGCTATTAAAAGCTTATCCGATTCTCGAACTATCGCGTTTACGCCTTGCATAAAGCTTGTATTGCCCTCTGCTACCGTTATATCTGTAAAAGTAGCGCCCGCAAAAGCAGCTTCCCCTATTTGATTAACCGAAGCAGGAATTGTTATCGAGGTTATCCCTATCCCACCAAAAGCATACGCCCCTATACTTTGCAAGCTATTCGGCAAATCAAGGTCTGTCACTCCACTGCATCCGTTAAACGCATAGTCACCAATGCTTTGTACGCTATCTGGCAAATCAAGGTCTGTCACTCCACTGCATCCGTTAAACGCATAGTCGCCAATGCTTTGTATGCTATCTGGCAAATCAAGCTCCGTTATACTATAGCATCCATTAAACGCATATGCGCCAATGCTTTGCAATCCTGACGTGACGTCTATACTTGTCAAACTACTACAACCATTAAAAACACCCTCAGCTATACTTTGCACTCCTTGCGGTAAGGTTATGCTTGTTAATCCGCTACACCCACTAAATGCATAGCGACCTATACTTTGTAAACTTGATGGTAAGGTTATGCTCGTTATGTTTGTACAACCTTGAAAGGCATATCCATAAATATCGGTAATAGACCAATCTTCACCAGCAATTTCTATAGACTCTGGAATTTCTATAGAACTAATTGTATTATCCCACGCCCTTTGTACCGACAATTTTTTATCTTCATTAGGTATTAAAACAAAATCTTCACTTAGCGCTTTTTGTAATGCCCTATACGCATTTAACTTTTTTACATACTGCGTTGTTTCATCAGGCAAAGTTATACTAATAGTATCGGCACCTGCTAAAATTGCTTCCTTTAACTGTGAAGCACTTAAATTGCCGTTCGCCGAGAGCATCAACGCCGCAACACCTGTAACATAAGGCGCCGCAAACGAGGTGCCGCTTGCCATATGAATTCCATACTCCTCATGATAAATCATTATCTTACATTTTTCCAACGACTCTCCACAATAGTCTTTAGGAAAATTAAATACTATATTTTCACCCGGCGCATAGATCGAAACTGTATTAACTCCATAATTTGATCCCAACGTTTCGTCATAAACCCATCGGTCATTATCCTCTCCAATTGCTCCTACTGTAATTACATTATCTAGTCCTGAAAAGTGCGCCGGATAATAAAAATTCTCATCTATGTCATTATTATCATTACCGGCTGAGCATATAAATAATCCGTTATATTCTTCTAACTTATTCTCAATTGCATTAATTAAACCACCATTTACATAATCACCTGAACTAAAATTTACAATAGAAATATTATTACTTTGCGCCTCACTTAATCCTGCTATCAAATCTCCTAAATTATTGCCAGGAAAATGTATTCCCTCAACCTCTACGTTTTTTGCTACGCTTTTTATAACGTCAGCTACCAGTAACCCATGCGCTACATTATAAAAATTAGGAGCTGCTTCTTTCTTTTTTGCTGTATCGTCAACCAAATCACCTAATCCTGAATCTATTATACCGACCTTTAACGATTCGTCGCCCTCTGTAAAACTCCACGCATCATTCGCTTTGATATTTTCCAAGCCCCATAAATTATAGTCGCTTAAACTTTGAACATTAATATTTTCATCTATAGACAAAACCGATGCGTTTGCTGTAAATATGTAATTTGGCTCTGCACTTAATATATCCTCTCTTTGTTCAAGTTGCTTTATGTCCAACAATACGTTTGCCTTATCCCTTGTGCTTAAAGTTAAAGATAAAATAGTGTGATATTCGTCCACGTTTATTAACGTATTTTTTTCAAGTTCTTCCTTTGCTTTATCGATAGAGCCATATTGCATATATGCTGCCCTAATGGTCTCGGTACTACTAGATGTCAAGTCAATAACCTCTACACAATCAACCTCAACAAAATCCTCTATTGTATATTCCTTAAAGTGTAGGCTTGCTTTCTTTGTTAATACAACAATTATCTTATTATCTTCAAAATCTTCTTCTATGGTGGCAGAACAATATATCTTTTCTTCTACATGCTCGTTACTGTAAGAATCTGCAAAAGCTTGACCTTTGCCTACACCAAAAAACACAATTGTCATTAAAATAGCGCATAGTATTATAGTTAAATTTGTTTTCATTTCCTTTTCTCCTTATTTAGTTCTTCCATACAGCAGGCACCCAAAAGATATATCTCCAGTAGTTACCCTCGTTACCTGGTCTTTTTTTGCTATAGGTATATATCTGTGTATCATCAGGGAATACATCTTCATAATTCACTAAATTCACTTTTGCATCAATTTCTACTTTATCCCATTCTTCTTTATTCCCTTCGTAAAATACAGTTTTAAGCTTTTCACAATTACTAAACGCACCCCCACGGATTGCCTTAATATTTTGGGGAATTACTATCTTTTCTAAGCTTTCACACAAAAGAAATGTCAATGGACTGATTTCCGTAAGTCCACTGCCTATTTTTACCTTTTTAAGATTTTCACAGCGAGTAAACGCACAAACATCTACAACCTTTACACTGTTGGGTATTTTTATCTTTCTTATGCCTGCCCCATCAAACGCACTTTCGCCAATACTGGCAACATTTTTACCTATTTTGACACTTCTAAGATTAGCAGCTTCTTCAAAAGCATATTCCGATATAATCTTAACCTTGTTGGATATTCTAAACCTTGTGGCTGTTTTTTGTGGAGGGTACTTTATAAGCTCGCTTCCGTCCTTAGAATATAAAACGCCGCTCTTTGACATATAGCTTTGATTATCTTTACTTACGTTTATTTCCCTAAGGCTAACCGGAGCAATATTAGCCGCCTCTACAAAGGCACCGTCTCTAATAGTACTTAAGCCGCTTCCTATATTTATCCGCTCGATACTTGATCCCGCAAAAACGCTAAATCCTAAGCTCGTCACACTGTCCGAAATAGTTATGGCTTTTAACGCTGATAACGCCTCTATGTCATAATTAGATTCGGACCTACGGCTAAATGCATATATCCCAATCTCCTTTACGGGTAAGCCATTGTGCTCCTCGGGGATAACCAAATGCGTGCCTACGTAGTCGCCGATTCCTGCTACCGAGTAATACGTGCCGTCCTCGGACAGCTCAAATTCAAGCAAGCTCGGGTCGCCGTCACCCTCTCCCCAATCGGTATTGTTGCAAGATACAACTACCATAACCGAGCAAGCTACTATTATCATAAGCCCTATCAAAGTCAATATCTTTTTCATATCGCTACCGCCTCTATATTTTATTACTAATTAATGTATATTTTACCATACATTTATCACACTGTCAATAGGCGTTTTTGTAAAAGTTTGTGATTTGTCACGCCGTGCCAATCTTACCCTATAGCCTGCTTTTGAAAGCGGCAAACAAAAATCAAAAGCTATTCCTTATTAACAACATAAAACGGTGTCCATCAACAAGATAGACACCGTTTTTTTATATACGTATGTTAATTTTTAGCTCACTTAATCAAAAATCTTTTTAAGCGCTTTACATTTGCCTCAAGAGTGTGCTTTTAAACATCTTGCGCTAATCGTTCTTTTCATCCTCTTGCTTATCCAAGATATGGCCGTCGGCGGCAAGTCCTACCACGTTGTTAATAGGAAGCGAAAAGGCTATGCCGTGGCCCGGTGAATTGAGTCCCACTTGACGGTAAAGCGCGTGCAAAATTTTGTCCTTGATTGTAGAAGGCACGACCAGCATAAGCATTTCCTTTTCGGGCTCGATGGTGATTTTGAAAAACTGCTCGGCTTGCTTGTTAGCCGTTCCGCGCGCCTGAATTACCGTACCGCCTCGAGCGCCGCACTCGTACGCTACGTCCATAACGGTATCCGAAAATCCTGCGTTTACTATGCAAAGAATAAGCTCGTGCTTGTTATCCATTGTTCTCCTCCTTAACCGTATCTCGGTTATCACTCAAAAATCCGTAAATTGCTACGCCAATAATGCTACTCATAGGTACGGTAAATGCTATACCCTTGCCGTTTTTTATGGTATTGAATTTTTCGCCAAGCACCGAAAGCGCATTTTCCACCTTATCCTCGCGTATCACGCTGAAAATTACTGCCTTTTGCGTATCTGCAAGACCGAGGTAACGTAGCACCTCCGCCCTTGCCGTACCCTTGCCGAGGCAAAACAGCTGCATATTGACGTCAAACGACTGAATAAGGTCGGCGTAAAATTCACCCTTTACCCTATTTACTACCGTCACAAGAAGCTCGAGCTTTGCAACCTTATGCTCGGCGGGCTTGGGCGCAACTCGTTTGATTTTGAACTTTTTGGTATTTTTTTCCACAGCGCACCCCCTTACATAAAGTTGATAATTTGCTCGTCATCCGCGCGCAAAATTCTGCGCATGGTAAGCTTTTTGTGAACCTTTTCGGTAACAACCGCCCTAAAGCCGAGCGCCTGAATGGTAATAAGCGGCGTCATAGCAACAAGCGCAACAACGCCAAAGGCAAAGCTCATAACCTGGCTTACGCCGCAAAGCGCCTCGCACGCGCCGATCGCAAGCGGCAGAATAAAGCTGGACGTCAGCGGTCCGCTTGCTACTCCACCCGAGTCAAACGCGATTGCCGTATAAATTTTGGGCACAAAGAATGACAGCCCCAGCGAAATCAAATAGCCCGGAATAATATAATACAAAAGCGAGAATTGGTAAACGATTCGTATCATCGCAAGCGCGATAGACACGCCCACGCCCACCGACAGCGCAATAAGCATGGATCGCTTTTTGACCGCACCACCCGTTATTTCCTCGACCTGATTGTTAAGAACGTGAACGGCAGGCTCGGCAAGCACGACCACAAGACCGATGATAAAACCGAACACAATCAGCACGGCTGAGCCGCTATTAGTGATCTGCTGACCAATTTTGAAGCCCATGGGCATAAAGCCGATTTCCACCGCCGAAAGGAACATCACAAGTCCCACAAAGGTATAAACTACGCCCACTATTATTTGAATGATTTTTTTGCGCGGAAGCTTTAGCACCGTAAATTGCAAAACGAAGAAAAATACCACGATAAGCCCAAGCGCCTGCGCCACAGCCTTAAGCGAATGAAGCACCACCGCGCCCACCTCGGTACCAAACGAGTAAGACTCGGTGGGAAGCTCGTAAATGGGCGAGCCCGACGAGGTAAGTGCAAGCATCATTACGGCAAGAATGGGGCCTATCGAGCAAAGCGCAACAAGACCGAAGCTGTTTTCTTTAGACTTTTTGCCGCCTATCGTTGCCGCAACACCCACACCGAGCGCCATTATAAACGGTACGGTAATAGGACCGGTCGTTACACCGCCCGAATCGAAGCCAAGCGGCAAATAACTGCTGTTGCCGCTTTCGATAAGCATCGTGGTGATTGCAAAAAGCATAAGGTAGAAGAATATTAGCAGTGCCGAAAGGTCAGCCTTGAATACGATTTTTAGGATTGCAATAAGCAAAAACAGTCCTACGCCCACACCTACCGTAACGATAAGCAAAGTGCTGTTGATAACCGCGCCAACCTGCTCGGCAAGCACGGATAGATCGGGCTCGGCAACCGTAATCAGCACACCCATAATAAAGCAAACGACCAAGAGGAGGCTGAGCTTTTTGGACTTAGTAAGACCAACGCCCACGTTTTCGCCCATAGGGGTCATAGCCATGTCTGCTCCGAGATTGAACAGTCCTATGCCAAGCACCAAAAAGAGCGCTGA
Source organism: Clostridia bacterium (assembly GCA_017500845.1). GTDB lineage: Bacteria > Bacillota > Clostridia > Christensenellales > Pumilibacteraceae > CAG-552. Next base: position 17,159 of record JAFVXY010000008.1, on the reverse strand, counting down.
CAAAATAAAAATCATTCGCTCCCGAGAGCTTACTTCCACAAGCGGAGTGAATGACATTATTAGTACAATTATGGCAACGGGCAAAACGGAAAACAACGCTTCCTTTATTTTAGACATCAATACTTTGCCCATACCGCCTCCTTGTCGGCTATATCAGCCGTCAGTTTTAGGTTGATCCCCTTATGATACTATTGTATCATATAACTTAATCAAAAGCAACTGTCTTAGCCCTAACAGCTATTCTAATTTGGATGTTTTATAATAAATTATATTTGCTACGCCTCGCTTAACTTACTTTTTGCAAATGCTATTGCGCCGTACATCCCACTAAGCGCACCCAATTTTGCCGCAAGCAAAGCAGGCTTATGCGCGCCCACATAACCATAATTAAGCCTTTCACACTCGGCACGAAGCGGCGCAAGCAAATCTTCTCCCTGATTGCTTATTCCCCCACCTATAATTACTGCTTGAGGTCTAAAAATATTACAAACGTTTACAACACCAATACTCAAATACCTTATATACTCGCTTAGTACGGATTTTGCAGATACGTCACCTTGTTTTGCTGCCGCAAACACCGCCGCACCGTCAACATTGTCTATGCCGCCGCAAAGCTTCCACAAAGCCGAGTGATTGTTGTTTGTCATTTCTTCCTTTGCCCGTCTTATAAGCGCCGAAGCCGAAGCATACGCCTCCAAGCAGCCGCGATTGCCACAGCCGCACACTTTGCCGTCAACGTCTATAATAATATGCCCAAGCTCTGCCGCCTTGCCGAATTTGCCATCGAAAACCTTTCCGCCAAGAATTACTCCGCCGCCCACGCCCGTACCAAGCGTAAGCATTACCGCATCGGTAAAGCCGCCGCTTTGACACTCGGCTAACGCCGCCGCATTTGCATCATTGATTACAAAAACTCTTGCTCCCACCTTTTGCGAAAGAGTTGTAGCAATATCAAAATTGCGAAATCCGAGGTTGGGCATATAGCTTACCCTTCCGACCGAATCCACCGCACCGGGCACACCCACGCCTACTGCGTCTATCTCCCCTGCAAGGTCATGTAAGGTTTTTGCAATAACGTCAATAAGTTTTTGTGCATCTTTAGGCGTATCAATCACTGTGCTTACAAACTTATCCGCCATTATCCCGATTTTTGTTTTGGTACCGCCGATATCAACTCCTGCTATTACGCTCATATCTCACCCCTCGTTTGTTTGCGTATATTATACGACAGATATGCCGTTTTGTCAACAACGCTACACGCTTTGGAAAATATGAAATGCGGCAACGGTAATATCGTCACAAGGAACGCCGGTATTTTTTATCGCACCGTTCACCACCGTTTTACACAGCTCGTCGGGTAGCTTACTGCCATTGTTTATGACGTCGGCAAGCCCGTCCGGCGGATAGCTGTCTACCGCGCCGTCGGTAGTGATCACCACCGTTTCGCCACCCTTAAGGGGATAGCTTACGATAGTGGGCTTCATTTCCTCCAAAACACCTATTGGAAGTGACTCTCCCTCCACTCGCAAAACGCTGTCCTTGGTTTTTATGTAGCTTGTTGGGGAGCCTATCTTTATAATATCGCATGTACCGCTTTCGAGGTCCACTACCACAATATCCACCGCACTGTAAATTTCCTCAGCCGAAAGCGACAAAAAGCTGTTTACACTGCTTAAAACCAAGGCGTGCCCAAAATCTGCCTTATAAAAGTTCTCTATAAGCCCAATGGTCGCCGCCGAAAACTCGTTGGCACGCTCGCCACTACCCATTCCGTCGCACACCGCCATCAAAAATCTGCGCTCGTCTATTTTAACAAATGAGTGCGTATCGCCACTTACGCCGCTTTTATCCTTGGCACACCCGCACACCGAAAAAACCACGTCGAACTTGGGCTTTGTCTGGGCATAAACCACTGTCCAGCCCGAAAGCTCGCCCTTTTCGGTTTTTGTAACAGCAAAAGGGACGCCCAGTATCTTTTTTAGCACGGCGCATATAACGCCCTTATCTGCCGTTTCGCTAAGCACCGTCAGCATAACGCACGGCGAAGCCCCGCCCGTAACAAGCGCCTCGGACGTCACCACCGATCGGTACGTAAGCTCCTCGGCGATTTTACGCTCTAACCCCTCGTCAAAGCGAAGCGGCTCGGCTTCCTTGACAGCAAGTGAAGCCAAAATGTCCGATATGCCTTTAAGCTGCGAGCCCACCATTTTTTTTGCACTATTAAGCGTTTTTAATTCGTTTAGCCGCTTTGTGTATCCTTCGGCAAGCTCGGCAGAAGTAGATATGAGTGGCGCAATCGCTATACAGCTGCCTTTTATGCTCTCGGGTAGCTCGGCAACGGTTGCTCTGCCGCTGTCAATGGCGCATTCCATAACGGTCCCCACGTTTGCCATAATGCCTGCCGCCGCACATACATCGTGCTTGCGGCACAAAGCGCACACGCGGCCAACAAGCTCTTCCTTAAGAATACTCACATCCGCATCGCTTACCGTAACCTTGTCGCTTAGCATCGTCATACTCATGCCCGCAAAGACGTCGCTTACCGAGCTGAGCTTTACCCCTACTGCAACACGGTTGCGGTTTATCATTGCACGAAGCACCTTTCTGCCGTTTGGTCTAAAGAACTCCACCGCCCTAGCCATCACCGCCTTTGGGATTGCCATATACGCACCGCCGCCAACTGCCAATGCAATTAGCCACGTCCACGCCATATCGGGCACCTCGTTGAAGAAAAACGTATACATTACAAATGCCATAATAAGTGACAGCCCAGACAGCACGCGAGGCGCGGGAATGAACATAAGCGCCGTTAGCGACATAAGCGCAAACGCTCCAATCAGCTCTACCCCGCCGCAGAGTGCATATCCCAGCGCAAAGCATAATCCCACTCCAAGCGCGCCACTGCCAAAGACCTTAGCGGCTGTAAGTACCGCAAATGCAAAAACAGCAACGACAACCGGAAAAGAAAGCGGAATACTTGCAAGTCCGTACGCAAAAGCCACCGTAACTATGCCGCCCGAGATAATTTCGCTGTCGAGAAGCTTATATCTAAGCTTATTTTTTATAATAGGAACACCAATGCTGTAACACAAAAATGCGAATACGAGTGATAGAAAAACGCTTACTACCACCGCGACCACGCTGTACTTTATTACGATGCCCGCAATAACTAGACCAAGCTGTGAAACAAAGGCAGACAGCACAAAATATAAGTCGCGCAAGCCAACCTTTTTGTCCAAAAACCATATCCCGGACAACACGAGTGCCGCCACCGCGTTGTACGTTAGATTAAGCCACGAAAATTTGATTAGCCCACTAAGCACCAAAAAGAGCGACAACACGGGCACGTTCAGCCTTAACATAAGAGCGGCAATAAGAGCGCCCACCCCAAGTGGCGAAAGGTCCATAAAATCCGCAAACGAAAGCACCAAAAAAACAATAGCAAAGCAAACGTACATACTTAATTTGTTACGCATAAATATACCTCTTTATGGGAGTATACCTATTTTTTTCAGTTGTTTTATTATAAAAAATGTCGACTTATAATCAAATAAGTCGACACCGTATACTTGTTTTTTATATTTTATTCCACATTGCCCTGTTTGCTGTCCTTAACCCTCGCAGCCCCCTGCCACTTGCCCGTAAGGTAGAACACAAGCGAGATTGCAACAGACATTACCCAGCCAATCGGCCACGCCCACCAAATACCGGCTTCTTTTAGCGGTGTGAAAATTGTAAGTATGTATGCAAACACTACTCGAAGAACGAGATCGGAAAACGTTGAGGTCAAGAACTCGGTCATGCGTTCGCCGCCGCGCAACACGCCGTCCATTACAATTTTAATGGGAATAATAAGGTAGAACGGCGATATGATGTTAAGGAATTGTCTACCAATTCTTATGATTTCGTCAATATTGTTGCTCGTGCTTTCGGTCATAAACAGCTTTAAGGCTCCGTCACCAAGCAACATATATATAAGAACTATGGGCAACGCTACGCAAACAGAAATAAGTATGCCCGCCCAGCATCCTTTTTTGACGCGGTCGGGTTGAGCCGCACCGAGGTTTTGGGCTGTAAAGCTACTTACCGCGTTACCGATTGTAACAAAACAGTTGATCGCCACGGTATTAAGCTTGATAGCTGCAGTGTACGCCGTACCCACCGCTTCGTTGTCGGTCGAAAAATAATTTACTCTGCCCTGAATAAATAGGTTGCCCAGCGACACTATGGCGTGCTGAACCATACTGGGAACGGCAACACGCAAAACAATGCGCAAATGCGTAAAGCTAAACCACGGAGCGCTTTCGCTTTCCAGCTTGCTTATTCTGCGGTACAGCACGACCATAGCAGGTATTGCCGCAACAGCCTGCGAAATAAGCGTTGCGCAAGCCGCGCCGGATACACCCATCTTGAACACGCACACAAAAAGCAGGTCGAGTCCGATGTTAAGCAGTGACGAGATTATCAAAAAGACCAGCGAGGTTTTGCTGTCGCCCACCGCCGCAAACGCACCGCTGACCACGTTGTACATATATATAAAGAGCAGTCCGTAGAAGAAAATCTGCAAATACGTTACCGCTTCTTCCATAATGTAGTCGGGTGTGCCGAGAAGCGCTAAAATAGGTTTTGCAAGCAACGCGCCTGCTAACGTAAAGAAGATAGACACAAAAAACATTCCGATAAACGTGGTGCTTACCGTAGTTTTAAGGTCGGCATATTTTTTTGCGCCAAAAAACTTACCCGCAACAACCGTAATACCTACGCTCGAGCCGGTAGCTACCGCTAAGAATATCATCGTTAGCGAAAACGACGAGCCTATCGCATATAGCGCATTGCCGCCCACGAATCTTCCGACTATAACCGAGTCTACAAGATTATACATCTGCTGAAAAAGTATGCTTATAACCATCGGCAAAGCAAGATTAAACAGCATTTTGGACGGCTTGCCTTGTGTCAAATCCGTTATCATTTTTTATCCTTTGTCACTAATAAATTTCGTTATTGTTATAAAACCGCTAATACGTAGGTCGCATTTTGACTCCACGCATCTACTAAAAGAATCCTCCCTTTTGTTAAGGGAGGACTGATTTTGTTATTTTGCAAGCTGAGTCAAAAGGTCAAGCGCCGCTTTAAGCTCGGGCACGCTTGCTTCCTCTATTCTACCCTCGTCCACAAGCGAAGCAAGCTTGGTATCGATGGGGAGCCTTGCTAGCATGGGCAAACGGAAGGTTGCCGCTGTTTCTTCAAGATGGCTCTTGCCGAACACCTCGATCTTCTTGCCGCAATCGGGGCAAAGTGCATACGCAAAGTTCTCCACAAGACCGATTACGGGGACGTTCATAAGCTTAGCCATCTTAATAGCCTTGCCTACGATCATGCTAACGAGATCCTGCGGCGATGTAACAATGATTATACCGTCAATGGGAAGCGACTGATAAACGGTAAGGGGTACGTCACCTGTTCCCGGAGGCATATCCACGAACATATAGTCTACCTCACCGTAAACGACATCCTTCCAGAACTGCTTTACAACACCTGCAAGAACGGGACCGCGCCAAACAACGGGGTCGGTTTCGTCCTCGAGCAAGAGGTTTACGCTCATTACGGGAATACCGCTTTTAGTTACGGGCGGCATCAAGAAATTCTCGTCGCCGGTTGCCTTTTCCTTAATGCCAAACGCCTTGGGAATGCTGGGTCCGGTAATATCCGCGTCAATAATTCCGCACCTAAAGCCACGACGCGCCATCTCGACCGCAAGAAGCGATGTCACCATCGACTTGCCTACACCACCCTTGCCACTTACTACGCCAATCACGCGCTTTATGTTGTTGTGATGGTTGGTAAGCTCCTTGCTTATTGCATCCTGTGCCGTCTGTCTGCTGCTGCAACTTTCGCCGCACGTACTGCAATCATGTGTACATTCACTCATTTTTTATATCTCCATTAAAAATTATTACTTATTAACCAAAAAACGCCAATACGTCTTTACGTATTATTGTCATTTTGCACCTTTTTTATAGGTCGGTTGCGTTATAGAATGCCGTAAGACCGTTTACAAGCTGATCAAAATCCCTAGCCGATGCGCTTTCTACCGCCGAGTGCATTGCCCATTGTGCAAGACCGATGTCCACGCTGTTTATCGAAAGTTGCGAGGACGAAATTGCGCCCAACGTTCCGCCACAGCGCAAATCGCTACGCATATAAAAATCTTGATACTTGACGTCTGCGCTCTCGAAAACGCTCTTTATTATAGCCGAGCTAAGGCCGTCCGTCGTATAGTGCTGATTTGCATGGTGCTTGATTACAATGCCGCCGCCAAGCACAATTTCGTTGGTCGGGTCGCTAAGGTCGGGGCGGTTGGGATGCTTGCCGTGAGCGTTGTCCATCGACACCATCATGGACTGCGCAAGCGCCATAATGTGCTGTTCCTCACTTCTGCCCAAATTAAGGCTGATTCTACGAAGCGTATCCGCAAGGAAGGTCGAGCCTGCGCCCTGCTTGGTTGCGCTACCTACTTCCTCGTTGTCGAAAAGTGCGAGCACCGCCGTCGAGGTGGGCTTTGCCTGCGCGATTGCGTACAAGCCGCCAAAGACACCCTCGAGGTCATCAAGTCTGGACGAAGCAATAAGGCTGTTGTCTGCGCCGAAGAAATACGGCTCTTCCTTTACGTAAAGGAAAAGGTCGTAGTCAAGAATTTTGTTTCCACCTGCTTGCGGAGCGAAAAGCTCTTCCATCGTAAGCGAGCCGCCTGCAATAACGGGCGACATATCTCGCTGAGGGTTGATTGCCACACCTTCGTTTACTCCGCGGTTAAGGTGAATGGCAAGATTGGGGATCATCACCGTAATGCCACCCTCTACCAAAATGGGCTTTACTCCCCTTTCGGTCTTAACAATAATTCTGCCTGCGATACCAAGTTTGCGGTCAAGCCAAGTCGAATAAATGCCGCCTCCGTAGCCCTCTACGTTGAGCTTGCAGAACTGTGCGACGGTGGTCGAAGCCTTAGCCTTAATTTTGAAGCACGGGCTGTCGGTATGTGCGGCAACGATATTGAACGTCTGACCGCCTACCACGAAAGCCACACACGCGGTATCGTTTTTTATAACGTAATATTTGCCACCCTGCTTTACGCTCCACGCCTCGTCCTCGCGAATGCGGGTAAATCCCGCCTCGTCCAAATACTTAGCGGCAACGTCTACGGCGTGAAAGGGGGTATACGACCTTTGAATATCCTTAAGCAATCTGTTTACCATAATTTTACTCCTTAATAAATGGCGCAACTACTCAATAAAATCTACCGAATGCGCCTCGGCGATAACCGAATGCACGTACTCCTTAACGGGCAAATGCACGGGGTGCTCTGCGTAAATGTTAAGATCCTCAAGCGAATCGAACTCGCAAACAAGCGCAACGTCGTACGCGCGTGCGCTCTTGATTTCATCCTTGCCTGCATGAAGACTGCGAAGAACGTCAATTTTGCCACGCATTGACAAAAATCTTGCAATCATTTCGTCGGCGTTGCTTCTGTCTTTAAGCTTATACATAACAATGTGTTTTACCATAATTCACCTCTTATACTATTCTAATACTTTGTCAAAATTTTTTCAAGCGTTTTTGCCCATCTTTACCGCACAAACTATGTGCTCGGCAAATTTTTTTATAATGTCTATGTCGGTGTACGTGTATACCATTCGGCATCCCACCACGTCCTCAAGCTCGTTGCAAATCAGACCGCCATCACCAAGAAAAAAATCTATGCCAACAAAGTCGGCAGATATAAGGGAAGCAACCTTTTTTACAAGCTGCTCCTCGGTCTTGCTAAGCTCGTACCTCGATGCACTTCCGCCAAGGCTGAAGTTAGAGCGAAAATCCTTATCGCTGCTTCTAAGCATGCCTACTATCGGTTCGCCATTCAGTACGTACACTCTAAGGTCCTTACCACGCTTGCCGACAGGGGGCTGAACGATCGCCGAATCCGTCATTTTTGCTTTAATTTCTGCAAACGTATCTTCGTTTTCCGCCCAAAATACCTCGCTACCGCCATGTCCGTGCCTTGCTTTTACCACACACGGAAAGGTTATTTTGTCCTCAATTTCGGCTTTTACCGTGGGCGCAACGGGTATGCCGCCTCCGTTAAGTAATTCGTACGTTTTCCACTTATCGTTGCAAATTGCCGCCACCGTAGAGGTGTTGAAGGTGCGGACACCAAGATTGTCTAAGTGTGCATTTATACCTTCGTCATACACTCGCATAACCGCAAAGTCGGGTGTGTAATCAGGCAAGGCGGTAACGACCTCGACCTCTGCGCCAAGGGCGAAAAGCTCCGCCTTAAGCTTGCTTGCAAAAAAGCCGTTTATTCTAAGCGATTGCTCGTTATAAACTATTATTCCTCTCATACCCTATCTATAACGTACTCGGCAATTATGCTCGCCACGTCTACCCCCGTTGCATCCATCAAGCGCTTGAAGTGCGCGTTGGCATTGACCTCGCACAATAGCGGCTTGTCCGCGGGCAATATATCGACGCCGGCAATTTCCGCCTTTACAGCCCTTGCCGCCGCTAAGGCAAGCTCAATTTCGTCAGCCGTAGGCTTATAATCGGTCATTATGCCGCCAAGCGTTGCGTTTGCCCTAAAATCGCCGTTTTGGCTTGTCCTTTTTACCGCCGCAACCACACGGTCACCCACAACCTGCAAGCGCAGATCCGAGCTTCCACACTCAATATATTGCTGAAAAACAATAGGACGTGCCGCCGTTTTTGTTACAATCTCGCACAGCTCGCCGTAATTCCTTGCAAGATAAACCTGCTGACCGAACGAGCCGTGACACTCCTTAACAACTATGGGAAAGTCCAGTGCTTTAGTCACCTCGGACAAAAAATCAAGCGAGGTGTAGCCAATATTTTGGTATGTAAAGGGGGCAACAATAGTCTTTGGCATATCTATCCCGGCTCTATCCAAAGCCACCGCACTTTTGCCCTTATGGTCGCAAAGCTCAAGTGCCTCACTGCAATTTATTACTTTTTTACCTATCGCTTCTATGCGGCGAGCAAGCAAAACGTCCTTATCCCAAAAAAGAACGGTGTCCACCCCCGCCAAGCGTTCCGTCACATCGGCATAAAGCTCGCTGTTACGAAGCTGAATGGGGCGCACACCGTGACTCAAAAATCCATCCGCCAAAAGACGGCGAATCTCCTCCGTTTTGTCGTTTACAAAAAATCCGTTAGTAACAAGTGCTATGCTCATTGCGTCGCCTCCATACTGTAATTATATCACAAGCGGCGCATTAGGTCAAACAAATTGCACCTTACAACGCGCAGTCTAAAATCATCATCAGCACAAAGCCCACGGCAAGCCCCAAAATTCCCACGTTGCCTTCCTTAAGGTCGGGAATAAGCTCGCGAGCGGTAACGTAAATCATAGCCCCTGCCGCAAACGATAAAAAATACGGCAAGACGGCAATCACCACCGAGTGCAAAGCTATGGTAATGAGTGCGGCAATCGGCTCGACCGCGCCAGACAGCGTCCCAAGCCCAAACGCCCTGCCCTTGCTGTACCCGGACGATAGTAGCGGCAAACTGACAATTGCACCGTCCGGAACGTTTTGTAAGGCTATACCAACGCTGAGCGAAACGGCAGTAGCCAAGGTTATTTCGCCGCCACCTGCAATCAGTCCCGCAAAAACGGCACCCACCGCCATACCCTCGGGCACGTTATGAGCAGTCATCGCAAGCAACAGCATATTGCCTTGCCTACCGCCACGCTCAACCTTAGAAAATCTTGATTCTAGCAAAAGCATTGCCGCAACGCCCACCATAAATCCCACCGCCGCAGGGAAAAATTCGGGCAATGGCTTGCCACTACCCATTTCTAACGACGGCAAAAGTAGCGACCACACCGAAGCGGCAAGCATCGCCCCTGCCGCAAGTCCGATAAGAATCCTATTCCCTGCAATGTCCCGTTTACACAGCAACGCAATCGCCGCACCAAGAGTAGTCCCCAGTAGCGGAATAGCTAACCCAATAACAACCCAAATCATACGTATCTCCTATGGTTTATCCTACTCCATCGTATGATTTTTTGTACCCACCTGCCACACTCAAAAAGTGTGCGCTATACAATAAAAAGCGCCCAAAAGGTAATCCTTTAAGGCGCATTGTCTTGTTTAATTTATTATTTTTTCTAGACCATTTAAGCAGTAATTATCCATACAGCCATTTTACCAGCCAAAAAGCGATCAATCCAAAAGCTACCAGAGTTTCTATCGCTTCCAAACTCGCGCCATCGCCAATGAAAGATATTAGCATATAGACTACAATTCCAACAACAATCTAAACAGCACAACCCGGACCGCCACCTCTCGGATCGCCTCCCGAACCGCCGCCATCATCAGAGCCTCCGGTTGTACTTTTAAATTTACGATACTCGTCGTGATTGTGTATATTTTTCATTATATATATTCTCCTGTTTTGCACTCTTAGGGTTTCAATTTTTATTGACAAAGGCTTGTTCTTATATCAAATTCATTATTCCTAATAATAGAATTACTGTAGCGAACTCAATACCATATATGATTTAGGTCCAACTTTTACACCTTTGATATATTCGCTAAATACGTATCTTTTTACATTTTCAAATTTAGGATGTTTTACAAACCACGCAATCATATCAACATACGCTACCGTTCCATCACTGCGAATGGAAAAATGTAAAAAATCTACGCCTTTATGCGGTTCAATTTCTTTACCACCAACCCATACACAACCAAGTTCTTTTGCCCATTTTAAGAACTTTTCGCCTTCAATTGATTTTATTTCAAACCAAACACACTCTTTTTCGCCACATATTTCCTTGTAATTTTGCATATATAATGCCTCCAAATAATATTTTTCATAAAGAGGCAAAAAGAAAAACCCATCGTCGACGGGCTTAATACTAACAAAAAATATACATACCCATCATTCAGCCTTTAGCACCTTGCTATTTAAGCAGGTTGCTGTGCGGTCAAAGGGGCTGTCCCTAACGCACTCTTTATGGTTATTTTTATTTTATTAAATGTGAATAAAAAAGTCAACAAATTTTGTACGGTTAAGGAATAAAATCTTTAACGCTGCTCTACATAACGAAGAAGCTAATACATAAAAGTGTCTATTGGGGTTAAAGAAAAGCGCTTTCACCTATGCAGGTAACCAAGCTACCGATTGTATGCTTGTTTTGTATGGTTGATCCGGCGTAAATCATTACTCACGTCACGCCTATGAATATTTCTGCGCCAAAATGCTAACGATAAGCAAAGGAGATAATTATGGAACACCAAAATAATTTTATCAGTCTTATAAACAAGGCTTATGAAAACGTAAGAATGGGAAGCTACGCCATCGACTGCATTATGGAGCGTATCGAAAATCCTAAGCTGGCTGAGCTTATTCGCAAGCAAAACAAATTCTACCTTGATTCTACACTAAAGATACAGGAGCTTGCCTTGCAGCATCAAGTTAAGCTTAGCGATGTCGACGTCGTAGCCAAGACTATGTCGTTTGTCAGCATCAAGCTGAAAACGCTATCTGACAACGACTCTGCCAAGTTATCCGAAATGCTGGTTAGAGGCACGACAATGGGAATCACCGATGCAATAAGAGCGCGCCGCGAGTACCCTGTCGAAAATGCCGAGCTTACCTCTATCGTGGACAGAATAATCAGCCACGAGGAGGAGTTTGTGGACTCGCTTAAAACCTTTTTGTAAAAACGGGATTGTTTGCGTGCCTTGTGCGCTAATAACACTGTATCTCATAATTTTTATTGGTTTCAAAAAACACCCTTAGAGGGTGTTTTTTGTTGATATGCCGTTTTTGGCGACCTTTGTTTTTGTAAAGCTCACCAAGCTTAAGCAATGCCTATCTTAGACTGCCCTTTTGCGCTACATAACTTACCTTACGTTGGTAAATCGGTATAATGAAGGGCTACTGTACGTTTTCTGGCTTTACGCCGCCTTTAAACTCCTTCATTATTGCATAGGGGACTACAAAAATTGATACAATAAGCCCTACTCCTATTGCCAGCATTCCGCAAAGACAAGCAAGAATAATCCCCAATATCCAAAACAGAAGCTTCACGGTAAGAAGCCATATTATGCCATCGAGATCAAGCGTAAAAATTAATCCCGGCATTGTCACAAAGCCCCACTCAAAAATATTTTCCATCATTTCGCCGACAAAATTATTTTTTAAAATAAGACAAATTATAAGGGCAAAGCCGCAAAGTGCAAGACCGCCAAAAATAGCAAGGTTTGAATATTTTCCAGTGCTAACCGAAACAACAACGCCAATTACAAGCATTACCGCCGCAAAAATACTACTCCACACAAAAGCATTAACACGTCTTTTCATTTATTTTACCTCATTTTTTAAAATTCTATTTTGCTACCGATGTAATCTACGATTTCCTGCGACGTCATCTCATCTTTTATAAGCTCGAAGGCGGGAATAAGAATATCATAATCAAGCATTATTTTTTCTATGTGTGCGTTTGAAAGCGTAATAACTATGCTGATATTGTTTTTTTCTTCTATGTCATCAACAAGCGTACCGTAGTTCTCCTCCTGAACGAAAAGCATCGGCACTTGGATTTTATGCTCCACGTATTTACCACTCTGAACATCGTAGGAATATACGTATTGCGTTCTAAACTCTATATCATAGCGACGGGATAGCATCTTAACACCTATTCCTCCGACCTTTTTATTTTCCCAAGCCGTGGACTTATTGTTGGTATATACAGTAGCTTCCGCATCTTCGCTTGCCGGCTGATATTTTATAGAGCTTATACCTGCAATATCGCTAATGTTAAACCAAAGAGTATTATATACTATTGAAGATAGCGTTTCCTTAACCTCGTATCCAAGCATACGTCCGTTTGTTGCGTCATAAAGCTCGTTTATGTAACCCGTAAATCCTATCATATTGTCTGCCTTGTTGCCGACCACGGACACATAATTATCGGTAATATAAAATTCTGCACAGCTTCCTATTTCTAAGGATGAAACAGTAAGATATTCATAAATCTTGCCATTTACACCGTCGTTCGTTCTTTCAATCGAAAGCATCGCTCTTCTTACCCCAAGATATTTGATGGCAAATTCGTACGAGTTCTCGTTGAATTTATACGATAAGGCGTTAGCGTCACCCAACTGAATTCTACCTATCCTTTCACCGCTCTCTATGTGCATGGCAAGCGCAATTTGTATAGACTGCTCACCAAAAATAGGAAGTGTGGCGGAGTATTCAATCACGTAAGTAATAAACTCTTGACTTAAATCTATGGTAATATCATAATTACCGTTCATAAAAGTATGGCGCGCTGTATCCGCAGGATTGCTGTCAAAATAATTGTTGAATGCCGTAATAGAAGAAGCGGCGACCGTGTCTATAACGCTGAGAACAGAAAAAAATGCTTCGGACTGTTCTAAATTGTCATGTACCATATGCCACTGCTCACCAAATCCGTAAACTATGCTTGCGGTATCAATAAAGCTGGAATAGTCCTGTATAATCTCATTAGATTGCACCACGTTTTGCGCATAATCTGAGCGCATGCATTCGGGAATAAACGACCATGGATTAAGACTATATCCTGAAAGAAGTGATGCAAGCAATGCCTTCGCATCTACCACCTCGTTCCAAATAGCAAAATATTCGTCGTTAGCTGTTATTGCTTTATTAAAATCTACAGCTTCCATGCCGTTTTGATCGTAGCTCCATCCTACAAACCTATGTCCGTCATAAGTAGGCGTCTCTGGTAATGATAGGATTTCGCCGTACTCTACCGTTTGCGAAGGCACATTGCTTCCTCCGCCTGTATTAAAGGTAACAGTATATTTTTGCTTTACGGCAGTTACCACGGCGTAATATGTAGCGTTTGCATCGGCTGCTGGAATTGCCGAAAGCACATCACCGCCAACCGAGGTCGCCCAGCCCTCAAGGGTATAGTCCCATTCCACTGTGTCCTCTACTGTATAATTGCATGTGGGAATGCTTCCCGCGTCTATTGTATCTGACGAAATAGTATTCCCATTCTCATCAATCCATGTTACGGTAAAACTACGTGTTGGCTGCGTACCGTCGTCAGGACCGCCGCTACCATTATCGCAAGCAAGAAGCGAAAAAGCCAAAACAAGTGATAACAATAATACAAAAAAAGCTTTCTTCATTTTCCCTCCCATAAATAAAGTAGTTCTAATAGAACTGTTAATAAACGTATTATATGATACAAATTTGTATAAGTCAAGTATTTTTATACATATTTGTATAAACTTGTTGTATGGAATATAGCTTTAAGCAAAACAAAATCTTAGAATTAAGGAAAGAAAGAAAGCTCTCTCAACGCGAGCTGGCAAAAGAAATTGGAACAAGTCAAGCAAACCTATCACGTTGGGAGCAGGGCCTAAACGAGCCAAGCATCATCGAATGCTGGAAAATTGCAGATTATTTTGGCGTTAGCATCGATATAGTTTGCGGCAGAAAGGAATATTAAATGCAAATCCTATCTTGCTATAAAAAATATATGAAATGAAAAAAAACACCGAACAGGTGTTTTTTTCATTTACTTTTGTTCAAGTAATAGCTTGTAAATTTTTTCAAGCTGACAAGCTTGCTCATTAGGGGCATTTCTTTCCTTCATTTTTTGACGTAATGCGGCAATTCTATTTTCTATTGCAGGCAACGCCTGTGCCCTATCCTGCTGTCTAAGATCCAAAAAACGGGCATACGTATCTTCATTTTTGCACGGAACGTATACCACACTTTTGCCCTGTCTTGCGTATAGCTTGACTTCTACACCGTCACGGATAAGCTTATTTAGTGCAAGCTGAGTTGCCTCAACCGAATCTATCGCCCTTGCAAAATCGGTAAGCTTTGGTGTGGGTGCGTCCACTATCAAAGCCTGCTCGTACCTTTCGTGAATGGCAAGCAAGCTGTTTACCTCGCTTACAGCAAGCACGTGGGCGATCACCTTATATCCTTTGCCTTGAATATCCGCTATGTTTACACCCAACAGGTCGTTAGGCAACGGCGTAATCTCGGTAAGCACACTAAAACCATTTTGCACCGCCTCGCTAAAAAGCGTTTCGCAAAGCAGATACGAATCAAGTCCTGTCAATGCGCCAAACAAGGTAGGCTCGGCTGCAAGCAAAGCATCACACAAAGGATGATAGCACTTGAAATCGTCGGTATTAAACGAAAGCATTTTCTTGCCCTCAAAAAGCATTTTTCTAAGCTCGCTCTTGCCTCCGCCTGACTGCGCGATAACCAAATGAAGCTCGGGATTAGATAACGGGGTTTTGCCCGTAAAATACTCGCGCCTTGCTATTTTAAGAACGGACGAGAAAGCTCTGCGACCCATAGCAAACCGAACCATCTCCTCACCAAGCTCGCTTGCTATATGCGGAGCAACTCTTGAACGCAAAAAACGCGCGTAACTTTCGCTCTTTTTTGTAACACTTTTATAAAGCGCAGTGCTTTTAATTTTTTGCAGCTGTTCGTTCACACTTGCTCCTAAAACAGTCTTATATTGGTCTAAACGGAATTAAAAAATTATATACGTAGTCACATTTTGACTACACTCTATCATTTCTTTTGAACGCCATCATCATTGTCCCCGTCAGGCTAACAGTGCTTATTTGGGGGATTTCGTCACGGGTAAGCCATACCGCGGTAGACAGTTCGCTTTGGTCCACGGTAACTTCGCTGCTTCCGTCCACCTCGCAAAAATACCCTGCAAGCAGAGTATTGGTAAACGGCCACGGCTGACTTTTGTAGTAGCGAATATTTTTTACCTTAAGCCCGACCTCTTCCATCACTTCGCGCCTAACGGTGTCCTCAAAGCTTTCGCCCACCTCGACGTAACCGGCTATAAGAGCATAATTGCGATGCTTGCTGTGACTTGTCGCATACTTTGCAAGCAACAATCTATCCCCATCTATAACACCCACGATTACACTCGGACATATTTGTGGATAATACGTTTTGCCGCAACTCGGACACACCATAGCGCGCTTGGTTGTCGAGCCCTTCATATTGCTTCCGCACCTACCGCAGTAGCTTGTATCGGCATACCAATCGTGCACGTGAAAGCCCGTAACGCCCGCAAACACCAAATAATCGGGGCTAAGCTGCCTAAAAGCAAGCTTTGGTACGTACTCATAGTCTAAAAATGGCTTTATGTCCTCTTTTTGTACCTCAAAAAAGTTTGCTCCGTCTATCACGAACATAAACTTTGCCTTTTTGTAAACGTCACGGCAAACGCTTTCGATCTCGCGTGCCGTCGGATAACTTACTATCCCATCAACCACACGGCAAAGCAGTGCGCCGTCACGGTACACAAGCACGGTATCGTCCGGCATAACCTCAGCCTTCTTGTATGTAACGTCGTATACGTGTGGCAAAATTTCTTGTATCATAAGCTCTTCTCCTAAGTATTTTCACGCAAAGCAATGTAAGCTTAACATCAAATTTGCTTTGATAAAGCTATTATAAACCGTTATTCAAAAAATTTCAATCCCTTTTGCCTAATTATGCAATATAAAAAAATTTGCCATCGTTATTTTTGCATACAAAAGAGTTTCTCTCGCATTCTAAACATCACTTGAGATTTACAAATAAATGTAACCCTTTTCGTGCAAATAAAAAAGTCCCCGAGATTAGACCACTCGGGGCACTGCCGTACGTCATATAAAAATGATAATCGGCGGGGATAAACGGCTAAACCGTTTAACTACAAGTTAGTATATATTAAGATAATCACTTAGTCAAGCAAAATAAGGGAAAATGAAAAAGCACTTTACAGAATAACAAGACTCTCAAACAAGTCAGAGCTATGAACGCAAGTAATAACAGGTTTAACTACTTACAGAATAACAAGACTCTCAAACCCGTTGTGATTGCAATATCTCTTCCAAAATGGTTTAACTACTTACAGAATAACAAGACTCTCAAACAATAGCGTATGACACATTATGCGCTCAGTTGGTTTAACTCCTTACAGAATAACAAGACTCTCAAACACATGTTCGGTGACGACACGCCTGACGGTTGGTTTAACTACTTACAGAATAACAAGACTCTCAAACATAAAAAGCCGTGACCTTCTGCGCCTCTTCGGTTTAACT
>JAFVXY010000007.1 GCA_017500845.1 Clostridia bacterium | reverse complement strand
GTGCCCTCCTACCTTTTTGGGCTTTTTTTGCTTGATTTTTTTTGTAATTTTACGATTTTGAGCATTTTTTGATGGTTTTTATGCCATTATACCCCGTTTTTTCATTGCTATTATTACACAAGTAAGACCAAAAACACCCGTCTTTCCTCCCACGAAATATCCCTCGACTTGAGCTTTCTTTCCGCTTCCCTCAGATACAACCAGTCCCAAATACTCACGAAGTAACGCACTGGTTTTTTCGGAAATAACCCTACGTACCTCTGTTTTTTGGTGCGTATAGACGTTTTTGCCTTCATAGCTGTCTATACTTTGCACAAAATACGGCTCGTACAAAATTCCACCGTTTACTACCGCACTAAAAGCCGATACCATTTGCAGCGGCGTCACGGCTATTGCTTGCCCAAAGCCGATACGAGCAAGATCGACTGTTTTTACGTTCTCTTCCTTCATTAAAATACCCGAGCTTTCGCCGTAAAAATCCACATCCGTTTTTTGTCCAAAGCCAAATGCCTCAAGCCCATCATACAGCTTTTCGGTGCCAAGCGAAAGAGCCAAATTCATAAACACAACGTTGCAGCTGTTTTTGAAGCCGTCGGCAAGATTTTGACTGCCGTGTCCAATATATTTCCAACACTTAATACGCTGTCCGTCTACGATATGATAGCCTTTGCAGTAATACGACTTACCCAAATCCAAGCCATTTTCAAGCGCGGTTGCCGCTGTAAAAGTCTTGAATGTCGAGCCCGGCTCGTAAACGTCAACGATAAGGGTGTTTTTTGTAAGAGCATTAAGAAGCGTTATATCGTCACGGGGAATATCGTTTAGGTCATACGAGGGCGAGATGGCGGCGGCGACTATTCCGCCCGTGGTGCAATCCATAACGATCATGCTGGCAGACTTGCTTTGCCACTCTTGCTTTGCATCAATAACCGCTGTCTCGGCAAATGACTGAATATTGGCATCTATCGACAGGGTAACGTTACAGCCAGGTATGCTTGGAACGTACTTGGTTACACTGTCCTCTAACTCTACTCCTTTGATATCCGTTTCGGTATAAGCAAAGCCGTCTACACCGGTAAGATATTGATTGTAATATCCCTCGATTCCGCTTTGTCCTTCGTTGTCGATGTTTGTAAAGCCTATTACTTGAGCGAGCAAATTTCCCTCGGGATAGCTTCGTTTGCTGTCAATGGTAAAGTATACTCCGTCAAGTCCCAGCTTTTTTATGCTTTCGCCAGTTGCCTTATCTACCGCCTTTTTGATGGTGATTTCGCTAACCCTTTCGGTGGTTATCCTCGTATAGATTTTGTCGTAGCTTAGGCCGAGCGTATCGGCAAGCACACGCGCTACGGCAACGGCATCCGTCACAGCGTTTGGGCGAACGTATATCGAATATACATCCTCGCTTTCGGCAAGAACTGTGCCTTTTGTGTCATAAATATACCCCCTTGCCGCCTTTAGCGGTAAATCTCTGTACCATTGCTCTGCCGCCTTTGTTTGAAGCGCGCTTCCGTCTATTACCTGTATGTAAAAAAGCCTGCCAATAAGCACACAAAACAAAAATACGATTGCCAAAGCCATAATAAGCAATCTTCTGCGGGTAAGATATAAGCTGTTAGTTTTGATATCCGCCTCCCTCGGCCTTTGCAATCCGCCTTTTTTGGCTCAAACAAAAAGCCTCACTTCCAAAATGTTGATACTTATCAGCACATTGTATGTGAGGCTATTGATATTTATTACAGCAAACAAAAAAGACTATCAGAGT
Organism: Clostridia bacterium; assembly: GCA_017500845.1. Taxonomy (GTDB): domain Bacteria; phylum Bacillota; class Clostridia; order Christensenellales; family Pumilibacteraceae; genus CAG-552. The sequence goes on along the minus strand of JAFVXY010000007.1, from coordinate 128,055 downwards.
AATAACTCAGGTAGTCCTTTATTTTTTATTTATCTATTAAACCAATCACACAAAGCGTCGAACCAGTTTGTCGTTCCTTCCATTTGAGCAACGTCCTCGACTGGAAGAAGTTTGATTACCTCTGCATCCTCGATTGCTTCCATACCGCTAGCATACGCTCTGCCCAAAATCGCATCAACGTCGCTAAGCGAAGCTATTTCAGCCGCTTGCTCGGACAATACAACGTTCTTTATAGCAAGCTCGCCTTGAAGATCGTTTACGCTTGCATTGTGAGAGGTAAGATAAACTCCGGTGCCAATTACAAGCGAAGACAAAAGCACGATTATAGCAAGATAAATTCCAAGAATAAGCTTGGTTCTTTTATCAAGCGCGCGCTTCTCGTTGGTTTCGGGCACCTCTTGCTCCATTCTCTGCGGCTTAGCCGAGCGAATATCGAGCATATACTGGCTTATCGATTGCTCGTTTTCTTCGCTAACAACAGGAATGTTGCTATCTACGGTTATGCTGTCGTCTACCGTAGTAACAGTAGGCATCGAATATTCTACGTTTCTCTCTGCCCTGATTTGTTCGGAATGGCTGAAAGAGCCTCTTACGTCATATTCCTTAGTTGCGGGCGCCTTTACTTCTATCTCGGAAAATCCGCCATACCTTTCCGTTTCGCTATTGATTTTTCTTTTTACGGTTACCATAACTTGTACCTCTCTTACCCTCTTAGATTTTTTCTATAACCCTCAACGTTGCGCTTGAGGAACGCGAATTTTCACTTAACTCTTTATCTGAAGGCTTTATCTTTTTAAAGGCTTTGCCCTCTGCCCTGTGTCCACATACGCATACGGGCAAAGATTTGTCGCAAATACATTCGGTGGACAGTAAGTTAAAGGTTTGCTTTACTATTCTGTCCTCGAGCGAATGAAAGGTAATAATACACAACCTTGCTCCACTCTTTAGATACGAGAATATATCCTTGATCGCCTTGTCTAGACCCCTTAGTTCATTATTGACCTCGATTCTTATCGCTTGAAAGGTCCTCTTTTGCGGAAGTTTAACATTGCTCGGAACGCTTTTTATGACGATTTCCGAAAGCTCTTTTGTAGTTTTTATCGGTGCTTTTGCTCTTTGCAAGATAATGTTTTTTACAATACGCTTTGCAAATTTTTCTTCACCGTACTCGTAAAGTATTTTAAGAAGCTCGTCTTCGGTATAGTCGTTTACAACCATCTCGGCTGTAAGCATCTGCCTGCGATCCATTCGCATATCTAGCGGTGCATCAAATCTATAGGACATTCCACGCTCTGCGGTATCAATCTGATGCGAAGAAATTCCTAAGTCCAGTATTGCTCCGTCAAGCATTACGCCCTCTGCCGAAAGAATATCTGCGGCATTTTTGTAGTTAGAACGTACTATCTTGCACTTATCGCCGTATACAGAAAGCCTTTTGGTGCATTCTCTTATTGCATCCTCGTCGCGGTCAACGCCAATCACGCTTCCGCCCGCACTTAAAATCGCATTGCTGTGTCCACCACCGCCCAACGTGCCGTCAAAATACAAGCCGGTACTTTTTACCTGCAAAGCATCAAGACATTCATCAAGTAGAACGGGTATGTGATACATTAGTTTTGCTCCTCAGCTTCCTCATCGTTTTCGACGTTAAACTTGTCCCACGCATCCTTATCCCAGATTTGAACGTGGTCGTAAGCACCGATACTTACGATACTCGAACTACATGCAATACCTGCATACTTAAGCAAGGCTTGCGGAAGAGGTACTCGTCCCTGCTTGTCCTCTTCGGCGAAGCACGCTTTGCTCATGATCTTTGCTTTTTGAGCGTTCAACTTTTTGTCGTCAAACCTACCGTCCGCAAAAGACGCCTTGAACATTTCGTCTGCTCGCTCTCTCGGATAAACGTAAAGACATTTTTCCGCACCCTGCATAACAAAAGGATTGTCGCCCAGCTCATGCTTGAACTTTGTCGGTATTCTTATACGACCTTTGTCATCGACTTGGTGATTATATGTGCCGAAAAACATAGCGACCTCCCTTTTTAGTAGTTAAGTGAATATATAATAACACACAAACTACGTCTTGTCAACCACATATGACCACTTAATTTAAAATTTTCTTATTTTTTTGATTGTTTTGACCACTTGATGGGCGTATATTGCCTTCTTTGACCACCACGCAAAAAAACAGCCGAGGTTAATAAGCCTCGACTGTCATAATCGTAATATAGTTTTTATATAATATAAAGTTTAAGCTACGGCCATAGCAAAACTACTCCTCGTATTTTACAAGCTCAACCTTTGCCTCCGTAAGAAGCTTGAGTGCGAAATCGTCGGGATAACCGTATTTATACACTATCCTCTTGATTCCTGCATTGATAATCATTTTAGCACAGATAACACACGGCTGATGCGTGCAATAAAGTGTACCCTCGTCTATGCAAATACCCAGCCTTGCCGCTTGAATAATTGCGTTTTGCTCGGCGTGCGTTGCAAAGCAAAGCTCATGACGGGTGCCGCTTGGAATATTAAGTTCACGCCTAAGGCACGAGCCGCGCTCTTTACAGCTTTCGATACCACTGCTTGCACCGTTGTATCCGGTGGTCATAACACGCTTGTTCTTTACAATAACCGCGCCTACCTGTCTATTTTCCTGATAACAGCTGGACCACGAAGCTACCAGCTCCGCCATTTCTATAAATCTTTTATCCCACTTTTTCAAGTTCTCTTCCATGTCAAACACCTCGATAAATCCTATTTTTATTGCTTTAGCTATTATAACAGATTTAATCGTTATATGCAACAAATTTACCCAAAAATCGTCGCAAATTATGGAGTTTTTGCTTGACTTGCCACTATTATTGTAATAAAATATTATGCGGATAGACATAAATTGGTAATTTGCTGATTTTGTCTTTTATATTGATTTGTAAAAAATATTCAGGAGGAATAGTTAGATATGGAAATTAAACCTTTATTTGACAGAGTGGTTATAGAAGCCGTTAATGCCGAAGAAACGACCAAAAGCGGAATCGTGCTTCTTGCCAAGGATCAGGAAAAGCCCCAGATGGCTCGCGTGGTTGCAGTAGGCCCCGGCGGCATGGTTGACGGAACTGAAATCGTTATGCAGCTTAAGGTTGGCGACAAGGTTTTGTACTCGAAGTACGCAGGCAGCGAATTCAAAATTGACGGCAGAGAAGTTACTATCATTCGTCAAAGTGACGTTCTCGCTATTATCGAATAAGGAGGCTATAGCTCAAAATGGCTAAACAAATCAAACACGGCGAAGAAGCAAGAAAGGCGCTTGAAAATGGCGTAAACATCCTTGCTGATACTGTAAAAATTACTCTTGGACCCAAGGGTCGCAACGTTGTTCTCGAAAAGAAGTACGGCGCTCCCCTTATCACCAACGACGGCGTAACCATCGCTAAGGAAATCGAGCTTGAGGATCCGTTTGAGAATATGGGCGCTCAGCTTGTAAGAGAAGTTTCCACCAAGACCAACGACGTTGCAGGTGACGGCACCACCACCGCTTGCGTTCTTGCACAGGCTATCATTCACGAGGGTCTTAAGAACATCGCAGCAGGCGCAAACCCCATGATAGTAAAGAAGGGTATCGCCGCAGCTACCGAGGCTGCTGTTGCTCACATTAAGAGCATCAGCAAGGTTGTGGACTCCAAGACCGCAATTATGCAGGTTGCAAGCATCTCGGCTGCTGACGAAAAGGTTGGCGCGCTTATCTCCGAAGCTATGGAAAAGGTTGGCAAGGACGGCGTTATTACCGTTGAGGAAAGCAAGACCATGGAAACTAACCTTTCTATCGTAGAGGGTATGCAGTTTGACCGCGGATATGCTTCGGCTTATATGGTAACCAACCCCGAAAAGATGGAAGCCGTACTTGACAACCCCGTTATTCTTATCACCGACAAGAAGATTTCGTCTATTCAGGAAATTCTCCCCGTCCTTGAGCAGGTTGTAAACAGCGGCAGCAAGCTTCTTATCATCGCAGACGACTTCGAGAGCGAAGCACTTGCTACCCTCGTTGTAAACAAGATTCGTGGCACATTCAACTGTGTTGCAGTTAAAGCTCCCGGCTTTGGCGACAGACGTAAGGAAATGCTTAAGGATATCGCAGTTCTTACCGGCGGTCAGGTTATCAGCGAGGAAATGGGTCTTACCTTTAAGGATGCTACCTTTGATATGCTCGGCCGTGCTAAGCAGGTTAAGATCGACAAGGAGAATACCATTATCGTAGAAGGTGCCGGCAACGTTGAGGAAATTAAGGACCGTATCGCTGCTATCCGTGCACAGATGCAGGCGTCTACCTCGGACTACGACAAAGAGAAGTTTGCAGAACGCCTTGCTAAGCTTGCCGGCGGCGTTGCAGTTATCAACGTAGGTGCTGCTACCGAAATCGAAATGAAAGAAAAGAAGCTTCGCATCGAGGACGCTCTTGCGGCTACCCGCGCGGCTGTTGAAGAAGGTATGGTTCCCGGCGGCGGTGTTGCACTTATCAGCGCAATTCCGGCTGTAACCAAGGTTGTTAAATCGCTTAGCGGCGATGCAAGAACGGGTGCTGAAATCATCCTTAAGGCTTTGCAAGAACCCATTAAGCAAATCGCTCTTAATGCAGGCGTTGACGGCGGCGTAGTAATCAACAACGTTCTTTTGAAGAACAGAAACAAGCCCAGCTTCGGCTACGATGCTCTTAACAATGTATATTGCGATATCGTTGAAAAGGGTATTATCGACCCGGCTAAGGTTACTCGCTCGGCTCTTCAAAATGCGGCTTCCGTTGCGGCTGTATTCCTTACCACCGAAAGCGTTATTGCAGACATCCCCGAAAAGAATCCTCCCGCACCCGCAGCAGGCATGGGCGGCATGGACGGAATGTATTAAGATTTCCGCTTATAAAGCAAAAAAGACATACAAAAAAGATGGAGAAGAAATTCTCCATCTTTTTTTGTTTTGTCGCAAAAACGGCTATACGTCTATTTGAAATACTTACTTTCGATGTCGTTTATCTTGTTAATACGTCTAATGTGTCTTTCGTCGTTGGAGAACGGCGTGTTAACAAAACAATCAACGATTTCGAGAGCAAGACCTACTCCCACTACTCTCTCGCCAAGTGCAAGCACGTTGGCATCGTTATGCTGACGGGTTGCCTTTGCACTAAAGGTATCCGAGCAATGTGCGCAACGCACACCCTTAACCTTGTTTGCCGCCATCGACATTCCGATACCGGTACCGCAAATCAAAATACCCTTGTCGCATTTTTGCTCTGCTACTGCCTCGGCTACTTTAAGCGCATAATCGGGATAATCTACCGATGCGTCGCTGAAGCAACCAAAATCCTCAACCTCCATTCCGTGTGCGATAAGATGCTCTTTGATGGTATTCTTTAATTTTACCGCAGCGTGATCACAACCTATTGCTATCATAATTTCCTCCTAAATTTTGTACTAATCTTTATAACTTGAAGCCAAAATCAGTTTTCTTTTTTGGCATTAAGCTCTTTTAGTTCCTTATCCAAAATGGCATCTATCAATCTGCCAAGCTGAGAGATAACGTCCTCGTAAGCCATTTGTCCCATTCCGTACGGGTCCATGATTTCCTCGCCGGTGAATTGCGATGCCGAAAACACCTTGCTCTCTACGTTCTCCACTATGGTAACAATTGCCATTCGGTGTCTGTCCGTCATGCAAACGATAAGGTCAGCATTATCGACAGCCTCGTAGGTGAGTTGAGTGGGCTTAAACGGAGAAATCTTAACATTTTGCTCGGCAAGTGCTTTTTTTGCTTCGGGCATCATATCTGTTTCGTAAACGGACAATCCTGCCGACGTTACCTCGAACTTGCTTGCCTTACGCAACTTTCTCAAACGCTCTTTCAGCAAAAACTGTGCCATGGGCGACCTACACGTGTTGCCCGTACATACAAACAAAATCTTTCTTTTTACCGTCTTTTTACGCTCTGCCATACTGCCCTCCTATAAAACAAAGCCGCCGCTTGCCTTGTTTAGTCTATTCATAAGTGCGGCACCAACGCCACTACCGTCTACACCCTCGCAAATAATACACTCGTAGCCTTCGTCGTCCAAACGCCTGAAGCAATCGAATAAATTGTAAGCATACTCCTCTACCGTGCTACCTACGCTACAAACGTTTCTATTACCATAACTGCCGCCAAGCGTAAGAATTATAGTCTTACCCTGCCTTTTGTCATATTCTGCGGCAATTCGACTACGCATATCTGCCGTGGGGATAGCAAGCAAAACCTCCGCATTGGGACTGTAATGCTTGTACTTCATGCCCGGGCAAAGAGGAATATCGCTTTGGGGCGGCGGATTAAGCGTGCCAACGATGCGCTCAATGTCCTCTTTGGGTACTCCGCCCTGACGAAGAAGCGTTCCGTTTACGCAGTCCACAATGGTGGATTCCAGTCCTACACCGCATCTACCGCCGTCTAAGATATACTTAATTTTTCCGTTAAGGTCGTCAAAAACGTGAGTAGCCGCCGTCGGGCTGGGCTTTGTGCTTGTATTTGCACTTGGAGCACAGATAGGCACACCGCAGGCCTTTATAAAGCTGAGCGCACCCTTATGCGCAGGCATTCGTATACCAACCGTCTGCAATCCGCCCGTAACGATATCGGGCACTATGGGCTTTTTTTGCAAAATAACCGTGATAGGTCCGGGCATAAATGCGTCAATAATCTTTTCTGCAAACGGCGTAAGATACGCAAATTTTTCGATTTGCGACTTGTCCGAGATGTGACATATAAGCGGATTATCGCTTGGTCTACCCTTTGCAATATAAATCTTTTTTACTGCATCGGGATTAAGCGCGTTTGCGCCCAAGCCGTAAACCGTTTCGGTGGGGAACGCCACAATACCACCGTCCAAAATTTCTTTGGCGGCAAGCCTTAAATTATCCGTATTAAATTGCAAAATTTGTGTGTTCATTCGTTTATTTTTTTACACCGTGGCTATAATTTTATTATGGAAAAATCTAAACTTGCTATCGCTGTAGACGAGCTTTTGCGCGCGGCGGCTATTTGGCTTCTTGCCGCCATCTGCATAAGGTACTCAATAAAGGAACTGTTTCTTATAATTCTCCTTGCTACCGCTATCACCATGCTTGCAACCTTGCTTTTGCGTAGCTATTACGACAAAAAGAACATATCCAAGCAAAGAAACAGACAAATCGACGAGGCAATGGGCGAGCTTCTGGTTTTGCATCGCGGCACACTGCTTGATTCCTTAGCAAAAGCCGTAGACGGCATAGTCGAGCAAAGTGCTGTTGTCACAAAAAACACCGTTATATACCCGTATTTTTATGGCAAACTGCCGCTTGAAGCACTTAACCAAGCATACAATCTTGCATTTACTAAAAGTAAGAAACTGCTTGTGCTTTGCTCGGAGCATAGCGCGGAAATCGAAAAGAATTTGCACCTTTTTTCGGGCATTCCAGTTGCAATTGCAAACAAAAAGCAAACGTACGAATTATTGGAAAAATACGGTATCGTACCGCAAATCCAACAGCGTCCCAAAAAGAAAATACATCTTACAAAAGCGGCGCTGAAAAAGTCTAAAATCAAGGGCTATCTTACTGCTGCGCTTATTTTGCTGATCACGGCATCGTTTTCACCATATGCATTACTTTGCATAATATTTGCCGCAATCAATATCACACTATCTATTCTGTGCGAGGTTAAGGGCAACTAATCGTTGTTTTCGCTCGTGCCGGGCTGTTCTTCCTTGGGCAAATCTTCATCCGCTTCCTCGCCCTGCTCTTGCTCATTCTGATCCTGAGCGTCCTCGTCCATTTTTGCCGCTTCATCGTAAAGACGTGCGCGCTCCTCATCCTTAACCTCTTGTGCGGGAAAAGCGCGAGCTACCCACAAAACTGCCGCAAGCAAAAGCCCGAAGGCACCCGACCAAAGGGCAATGCCACCGATACCGCCGTTGAACATATTCTTATCTATAAGATACATTACAAGCGTTACCGTAAAAATACCAATAAGTACAAGCGAAATTATCGCCACTATTCTTTTAAGCTTATCATTCATAACAGCATTATACCATCACGTATCCAAAAAGTCAATACAAAAAGGACTTTTATCTTTCAAAAAGTCCCTTAATGTACTAAATTAGTTTGTTTTTGTGAATGAACTATTCGTCGTCATCGTCGGCAGAAGCCTGCTGAGCCGCATATACGTCCTTCGGCACGATTTCGCCGGCTTTAGTAAGCGACATCTTTGTAAGAAGCGGACCAACAAGCTCGTAGATAAGAACTGCGAAAAGCGTAATGTTACGAACAAGCTCGCCGCTTGCACCAAGCGTACCGTCTGCAATAACGGTAAGCGACATACCAAGCGCAACGCCTGCCTGCGGGAAGAGCGTAATACCAAGATATTTCTTTATCATGGGATCGCACTTCATTAACCCTGCACTTACATTTGCACCTACGTACTTACCCGCCGCACGAATAATAACGTAAACAATGCCCACAAGAACTATCATCCAATCTGTAAATACGCTAAGCTCAAGCTCTGCGCCCGAAATAACGAAGAACAAAATAAGAAGCGGCGACGTCCATTTGTCGGTCTTTTCCATAATCTCTTCGTACTCCTTGCAGCAGTTGCAGAACAACGTACCAAGCATCATGCAAACAAGCAAGGACGAGAAGCCGATGGTTACCTTGCCAATTTCTATTTCAACCGAGGAAACAGCTACCGCAAACAACACAAATGTGATTGCAAGCGCCAATCTTTTGGAGTTGGACTTAAAGCACTTTTCGATAAGGTTGAACAAATATCCAAGCAACGAGCCAACACCTACCGAGATAATAACCTCAAGAAGCGGATTTAAGATTACCGAAATAACGTCAAGATCGCCACTGCTGATGGTTTTTGCAATACCGAACGAAATGGAGAAAACCACAAGGCCGATTGCATCATCAAGCGCAACTACGGGCAAAAGCATATCGGTAACAGGACCGCGCGCCTTGTACTGTCTTACTACCATAAGGGTAGCCGCCGGTGCAGTTGCGGTTGCAACAGCGCCCAAAACGATTGCCGCAGCAATAGGAAGCTTATCGGGCATTGCAAGGTGCATAAGAATAAGCGCAACGTCAACAAAAAGCGTAGCCATAAGTGCTTGTACAATTGCAATAACCACTGCTTTCTTACCTATGTGCTTAATTTCCTCAAGACGGAACTCCGTACCAATCGAGAAAGCGATGAAGCCAAGCGCAACCTCGCAAATGATGCTAAAGGACGAAACGGCATCGCTTGAAACAAAGCCCAAGCCGTTAACGCCTGCAAGCGAACCAAGTGCGCCCAAGCAATAAGGACCAACCAAAACACCTGCAATCAGGTAACCTGTAACTGCGGGAAGCTTGATTAGCTTAACAATTCTCGATAAAACGAGTCCTGCAATCAATGCGATAGCAAGGCAAACAAGCGTTGCATCCCACGAATGTAATAACATAATTTCCTCTCCTCTTTATGTTTTATATTACAACCAACAAAGTATATACCCTTGTGTGCAATAAGTCAAGCATAAATGTCGAAATTTATTATGATTTGTCAAACATTTTTAGTATTTTTTATACATACAGAAAAATTTATACCACGCCTTCTTAAGGTTCAAGTCCTGTCAGCAAAAGAAAAAAGAACAAACTTGATGTTTGTTCTTTTTTCTTGGTGCGGATGAAGGTAACAAATCCGAACCTTTTTATCGCTCCGAATTATCTTAAAGTTGTTGTTTCCTTATCGGACTAAAATCGAACAATACTTCCGTTTGCTTGGGTGTTACTTTCTTAATTTATATTTTATTGACCTGTTGCAATTTTTATTGACTTTCTTGTAAAATAGTGCTATACTGTATTTGTCACACAAACTTAATAATCAGAGGTGAAATTGTTTCTTTTTTATTTTAAGGGATAATTATACCTTTTTTTCGCATTCTAACTTTAGAATTTGGTAAAAATGCAAATTCCTGCAGTTAGAATGTAGAAACGCTTTTCTCTTCTGATTAAGTTTGTGTGACAACAATCGGAGTTTGCGTTTTTCGTGCAACGACTTCGGTTGTCGCACTTTTTCACTTTAAGGAGAACAATTATATGGAGTTTAAACGTTTTGAAGGTTTTTTTGGTGGTGGATTATTGCAAAAAGAATTTGATGAAAAATTGCCGAAATGTCCTTTTTGTGGCGAATATCCGCATTGGCTTTTAAATCATAAAACAGGCTGGAGCTCTAATAGTACCACTTGTATGTGTGAAAAATGTAAAGGTAAATTAAATATAATTCATAGCGGGTTAACTATCGATGATTTGCAAGTTGTTGATTTAGGAGAAAAGAATATACATAATTTAGCTTTAAACGCAAGTTATCATATTATAGCTTTAAATTCTTTGGCTAAAATAGTAAAGACTGCTGATGCTCAAAACAACTTTTTTGAGCAAGAATCTACGCCAAACATCACTCACAATGTAGGAATCGATCATTCAACTACAAAGAAGCAAACAGGTGTTATTTTAGGTATAATATCTTTTATCGTTGCCTTTTGCTTGTTTTTATGGATATTGCTACCTGCTGGTGTTAGCTCTCCGACAAGTAGCCAATTAAAACCTGTAATGCAATCAAGTATGAGCGTGGAAGAAAGTTTCGGTTATTATTACGTTACTATTACGGGTTCCACAAAAAATACTTCAAAAAAAACTATGGATTATGTAAGTATTACTTTTACGCTTTATGATAGTGCAGGAAATGTTGTGGGAACAGCCATAGATAATCAATCTGGTCTTGGAGCAGGAGAAACTTGGATTTATTCAGCCTCGGGAATAAGCACTACTAATAGACCAGTTTCATGGAAATCAACGGATATTACGGTCATTTGTTATTAACGCTATATTTCTCTTGGATAGAATTTTGTAAAGATTAATGACAAATTTTCTGATAATTAAAAAAATAAGAGAGGTCTTTAAGTAAGGCAAAAAGGCGAGAAAATTTCTCGCCTTTTAATATTCTACGATATATTGTGTAAAATTTATTGCAACAAACACAAGATGTGGTATAGCCAACTTGACTTTTAACGCCAAATATGGTAAAATAAATAATAAACTTTTGAAGAAGGTCAATATGTTATTTGATAGAGTAATCATAAAAAATGTTAAATCTTTTGGAACAGACAATAATGTTTTGGACGTGCATAATAAAATAACTACGATTATCGGTAAAAATGGTAGTGGCAAAAGCAATATTATTGAAGCATTAAAAATATTTAAGCCTTTCGGAAAAACAACGAAAGACTCTTTATATAAATTTCAAAATCTTTATACATTGGCAGATGATATAGATATAGAAATACAATTAGTTTTTGATTCGGCTGAACAAGAATCCTTAAAAAATAAAGACCGCACTTACTATAAGGTTGATGCGGACGGATTATGGTGTTTTTCTGGGGGATTATTTAATATTGTAAATGAAGAACTTGCGCCATTAAAAACAGAATTATCGAAATTATTAAATAGAAATTTCTTTACTAATAGGGATATTGCACAATCAATAAATTTTGTCTTAAAAGAAACCCAACATTTTAATGTGTCATATTTGACTGCTCAAAAAAAATACTTATTAGATAATTTAAGGTTCTTGAAAGATAAAGACAGTTTTGATATTGACTTATACAAATCCTTGACCGAGCAAATTTTTGAGATTTTAGACAAATATTCAAAGATTGTTCCTACTGTGTTTTGTTTTGATGATAAAGTACAACTAAAAGATTCTTTCACTTTGGATGACATCACAAAACTAAGCAAAAATGATATAAACGAAAATAATAGATTTTTAGAAATTGTTATATCAGCATTTGGCTTTGATATAAATAGAATTGCTCAAGCAATTTCCACATCAACAGCAAGGCAAGTAAGAAGGTCTTTGGAAGATTCCTTTAATAGAACACTTAAAAAAGACACTGCAACTATATTTTCATCAATAGGCATTATTGATACATATTTGGCTTTTGAATTTAAGGAAAACATACTTAAACTATACATCTATAGTAACGACGTCGCTATGCCTTTTTCAGAACGTAGTTCAGGGTTAAAATGGTATTTATCATTATATTCCCAAATGAAAAAAGAAGATGCTTTAGATAAGAAATCATTGATATTGATAGATGAGCCTGGGCAATCAGTTCATATTGAAGCACAAAAAGGTATTAGAGAATTATTTGAAAAAATATCAACAACATCGCAAATTATTTATACAACGCATAGCCCTTTTATGATTGATACGGAAGATTTATCACGATTGGTTTTAACTGAAAAGGTAGAAGGTTTTTCTAAAATCCATAATAAAGTGCATAGTGCAGTATTGGAAAAGTCTTCTAAAATTGAAACATTGTCCCCGCTTTATCAAGCATTAGGGTATTCTTGTAGTGATAATATAGGTCCTTGTTATGATAAATTGAATATTATTGTCGAAGGAATTTCTGACTACTATTATTTCTTGGGCTTTATGTATTATTTAGGGATTACAAAAGAGTCGTTCCCTAATATTATACCTTCAATAAGTGTTACAAACATTCATAATGTTGCTTCTATTTTGCTTGGTTGGGGTTGCAAATTTAAGGCATTATTGGATTATGATACCGCTGGCTATAATGAGTTTATTAAATTAAAAAATCTTGGCTTAGAACAAATGCAAGATATATTCACAGTAAACAATAAAAATTTTCTTGAAAAGGCTCCTGCAAAAGAAAATTTCCGTACAATAGAAAGAGTATTGACAGAAGAAAAATATCAAGATGTTCAAAATAACACTAAATTGCTTCTTGCAAAAGAATTTTATGATAGTGCTAAAAATGGCTCATTGATTTTATCCGATGATTCAAAAAACAATATTGTTTCACTTTTGCGGAATTTTGATATTTTATAAAACAAAAAGGCGAGATGTTTTCTCGCCTTTTATCATTGAATTTTTGATTATTTTAACTTAACAATTAAGCCGAAATAATCTCTTGTAAAAAATAAAACGAACTTTGAGTTTTCATCAAGGTTCGTTTTATTCTTGTTTGGTGCGGTTGACAGGACTTGAACCTGCACGGAGTTACCACAAGATCCTTAGTCTTGCGCGTCTGCCAATTCCGCCACAACCGCAAAGCATTAGTATATTATCACAACAATAAAATATTGTCAAACAAAATAAGGGCTTCTTATAAAAAAATTTTGCTTTTTTTAGGATGAATTTTACCTCTTGACTTATATTCACTCAGGTGGTATAATATGGCAGAAATAACTCGTAACGGAGGAGCTTATGAAAATAAAGGATATCCCTTATAGCCGTTTTGATATTGAGGTTGCAAAGCGTTCTTTTGCAAATTATACTGCGGCAGTAAAAAGTGCCACATGTCCTGCCGAGGTGCTTGACGCACACAAGGGGGTGCTTGATGTGATGGCAAAGTTTGCAACGATGTCGACTGTTGCAAACATTAGATTTTCGCTTAACTCGTTTGACGAATTTTATCAAAAGGAGCAAGAATACTACGACGAGATAACGCCCGTATTTACCGAGCTTTACAATGATTTTGGCAAAGCTATGATTGCATCCCCATTTGTAGAGGAATTAAAAAAGACCATCAACCCGTTGGTTTTTGAAAAATATCGACTGCTTGCGCTTTCGTCCGATCCGCGCATTATCGAGGACAAGCAAAAGGAAGCGGAAATCGTGGTAGAATACAACAAGCTGATGGCGGAAATGAACTTCTGCTTTGACGGCAAGGATATGCCCTTGTCGGTACTGCGCGGCTATCTTTCGCACAGCGACCGCAAGGTTCGCCGTGAGGCTTGCGTGGCTCTTGGAAAGGGGCTTGCCGCACACGCCGAAAAGCTTGACGATATCTACGACAGATTAGTTCACGTGCGCGATAAAATGGCAAAGAAGCTTGGCTACAAAAACTACGTTGAGCTTGGCTATCTTAATATGGAAAGGCTTGACTATAACCGCGAAATGGTGGAAAAATTCCGTAGCAGCGTTCTGTCCGACCTTGTTCCTATTATCACCGACATCAAAAAACAGCTCGCACGTGATTTGGGAATTGACGACTATATGTTTTTTGACGACTCCGTTTGCTTTACCGACGGCGAGCCTTGCCCCGTAATCGACAAGGACGAGATTTTTAGGCAAGGCCAGCTAATGTATGACGAAATGTCACCCGAAACAGGCGCGCTTTTTGCCAAAATGGTAGAAGCCGACGCCTTCGACGTGGATGCTCGCAAGGGCAAATGGGGCGGCGGATATTGCACCGCTATCGAGGATTTGCGACTAATATTTATTCTTGCAAACTTCAACGGTACGTCCGAGGATATCGACGTCGTTACGCACGAGTTCGGTCACGCGATTGCTATGAGCATGGCTTTTGACGGCGACCGCGAGCTTGATATCGGCGGCTGTGAAACGGCTGAATGTCACTCGATGTCGATGGAATTCCTTTGCTGGCCGTACATGGACAGATTCTTTGGCAAGGACGCCGACAAATACAGGTACAAGCATTTACTTTCGGCACTAAGCTTTATTCCGTACGGCGTAATCGTAGACGAATTTCAGCACATTGTATACGAAAATCCCTCGCTTACCCCGTCGGAGCGCAACAAGGCGTATCTTGATCTTGAACGAAAGTATCGCCCCTACCTATCCTTTGAGGGAATACCCTATCTCGAGCTTGGTACAAGATGGCAATATCAGATGCACATTTACGAAACGCCCTTCTATTATATTGATTACTGCCTTGCTCAAACCGTGGCTCTTGGCTTTTTGGCAGCTTCGCAAACCGATTTTGGCGATGCGCTTAGACGCTATCTTGATTTGTGCCGTAAGGGCGGATCGGTACCGTTTAGCCGCCTTTGCTCTGAGGCAGGTCTTACCTCGCCCTTCGAGGAAGGCGCACTCAAAAAGATTGCAGAGACCGTACCTGAAATATTAAGGAGAATACGTAAATGAGCGACAACCAAAATAAGAATATAAACGAAACCCTCGACAAGGAAAACACTCAAGCAACAGAAAAAGCCGAAAGCTCTATCGGCAAGCCAAAGCTTCACGGCTTCGAGGACGGGTACGTTCCCCGTGTAAGCAAAAAGGACGGCTACACCACAAGCATTAACGACCCAGAGCTTACTGCCGGTGAGTACAAGCCCGTAGCGGGACAACCTGCCACAATCAAATGCCCCCATTGCGGTGAAGAAATGCCCACTACAATCGACACCTGTGTGTGCTGCGGCCATTACCTAAAAGAGGGTCAAAAAAAGGACACCTACAAGCCTATTGACGAAAATAAGGCGAAAAAAATTCGCTGGATTGTGGGCATTATCTGTGTGGTTATTTTTATCATTTGGTACACTATCGTCAAGCTATAGCCAAGCATCTTTGGCGTAAATATTACACGCCGTGTTTTAGAAAAATCAATCAACTAAAATATCCAAATTGTAGCAAAAATGCACAAACGCTATTGCGTTTTGTGCATTTTTGCTTTTTTATTAAGTTGTTTTTTGCGCAAAATTTTGTCGCGTTATACAAATAGCAGTGCAAGCAAAGCGTAAAGCCAATGTGCGCTTATACCTGCCGCAAGACCGCCGATTGTGTGATACAAAATCGAGCTGGTGGTAAGCTTTCTAAAGCCCAAGCTATCCATCATTGCAACGTGCGTCGAAAGATATCCCGACCAGAACATACACATTGCGGTAAACACAGAAATTTCGGTTGCAGTAAACTTTGCATTTTCTACAATCGCTATTGCCGCACCCGCACTTCCAAGTGCCGTAATGGGTACGCTGATTGCATCTGCACTTTGGAAGCCAAACAGCGGATCGAGGATAAACGATAACGCATTGCCAAGCCACGGTATTAAGCCTACGCCTTGTCCGGAGGCTCCATTGTAGCCTCCGCCAATTGCCTGTCCGTCACTGAGAAGCATTACGAGGTTTGCTATAATAAGCACGCCGGGGATAATTGCAAAGCCGATTTTTACACCGCCTGCACCGCCCTCGAGCAAGCTGTCGAAGAATCTTTGAACGTATCCGCCCTTGCGTACCTCACGCTGGTTTACCGCATCAAAGCTTGTATCCATATCGGCAACAGCAAGCTCCTCGGTGCCAAACATCTTTTTGGTTTTGTGCAACATAAGACGGGTTGCGATTACGCTACCTATTATCGCTCCGACTACGCCCATTGCAACGGCAAGTCCAACAGAGCCTTCGATCGCTTGCTTGTTTGCCATAGTCATTACAACGATTAGACCCATACCAAACGCGGTACCAAGGTTGGTAAGTCCCGCAAGCTGATACTTTTTGAAATATTTACGGTATCTTACGTCGTCGGCAAGGGTAAGCACTGCCGGGTTATCCGAAAGGAAGGTAGAGAAAATTGCCACCGAAGTTGCGCCCGGCATACCGTAAAGCGGCTTCATAAGAGGCGACAACGCCTTATTTGCAAGCGCAATTATACCAAATTCGGTAAGAACGGAGCTTAATGCGCCAATGAATACCGCTATTGCCATAAGATAAAAGCAGGTATTAAGCAAAAGGTCGTACGCATTGTTAAATATAGTATTAAGCATATTGCCAAAGCCCATTATTATGGCTATCGGCGTAAATACTGCAATTACCACTAAGAGTGAAATAAAGCCCTCGACAGATACCGCTTTTTTTATAGCAAACTTGCCCTCACCATCGTCCTCGTGTCCGCGAATGCGACGGCGAGGTCTACGGAACCAGTCAAGCATGTGACGGCGGCGATACTCTTTGGGAAGCTCCTCGATGGGGTCCTTGTTTATCTCTGCTACATTAACTTCACCGCCCTCATTTTGGCTGGCGGCTTCTACCTGTGGCTGAGCATCCTCGCCCTGCGGCAATGGCTCTACCTCGATAAGTTCGTTCTTGGATTCTTCCATTGGTTTTCTCCATAAGTGTGATAATAAGAATTATAATCTTTTACAAGATAACTGTCAATCAAATTAACACAAAATTAACTGCCTCGATTTATTTTTTAAGTTTTACGGCTTATAGGGCAATTTAATTCCATCTAAAAGAAATTTTTTGTCAGATTTTTGTATCGCTTTTTGATTATACCGAGCAATTTATTTGACTAAAATAAATTTTCGTAATATAATGTTATAGTTATTTGTCAGTTAATAACCAAGATAAACTTTTAACGGAGGTAATTTATGAAGAAAATGACCATCGATGGCAATACCGCTGCCTCGCATATTGCGTATGCGTTCAGTGAAGTAGCTGCCATTTACCCCATCACCCCGTCTTCTCCGATGGCGGAATATGCCGATGAATGGTCTGCTCAGGGCAGACTTAACATGTTCGGCGAACCGCTCCGTCTTGCAGAAATGCAAAGTGAAGGCGGCGCTGCAGGTGCTGTTCACGGCTCGCTCGCAGCAGGTGCGCTTACGACTACTTATACCGCAAGCCAGGGATTGCTTCTTATGATCCCCAACATGTACAAAATCGCAGGCGAATTGTTGCCCACCGTTTTCCACGTTAGCGCTCGTGCTCTTGCGGCTCACGCTCTTAACATCTTCGGTGACCACGCAGACGTTATGGCATGCAGACAGACCGGCTTTGCAATGATTTCGTCCAACTCCGTACAGGAAGCTATGGACCTTGCTCTCGTTGCTCACCTTTCCACTCTTCGTGCTAAGGTTCCGTTCGTTCATTTCTTCGACGGTTTCCGTACCAGCCACGAGGTTTCCAAGATTGACGGCATCGAGTACAGCGAAATTCGCGCTCTTGTGGACAAGCTCGGCCTTATGGAAGACATTAAGGAGTTCAAGTCCCGTGCGCTCAACCCCGAGCATCCGCACCAGATGGGTACTGCTCAGAACGCGGACATCTATTTCCAGAACCGCGAGGCTGCTAACAAGTATTATGATGCTACCCCTGCTATCGTTTCGGAAATGATGAAGGAAGTTAGCGCTCTTACCGGCAGAAAGTATGAAATTTATCAGTACTACGGCGACCCCAACGCAACCGACATTATCGTTATGATGGGCTCGGGCTGCGATGCAGTTGAGGAAACCGTTGATTACCTTACCGCTAAGGGTAAAAAGGTTGGTCTTTTGAAGGTTAGACTTTACCGTCCCTTCTCCGTTAAGGATTTCGTAGATGCTATCCCCGCTTCGGTTAAGCGCATAGCTGTTTTGGATAGAACCAAGGAAGCAGGCTCTCTTGGTGAGCCGCTCTACCTCGACGTTGTTGCCGCTATGGGTGAAGCAGGTCGCAAGGCTACCATCATTGGCGGTAGATACGGTCTTGGTTCTAAGGAGTTCAACCCCTCGATGGTTAACGCTATTTACGAGAACCTCAAGAGCAAGAGCCCCATCAACCACTTCACCGTTGGTATTACCGACGACGTTACCAATAAGTCGCTTGAAATCAAGTCGTTCATCAACGCTTCGCCCGCAGGCACCAGCCGTTGCAAGTTCTACGGTCTTGGTAGCGACGGTACCGTAGGCGCTAACAAGAACAGCATTAAGATTATCGGTGACCACACCGACATGTACGCTCAGGGCTACTTCGTGTATGACTCCAAGAAGAGTGGCGGTATCACTATTTCGCACCTTCGCTTTGGTCAGACCCCCATTAAGTCCAGCTACCTTATCGATCAGGCTGACTTCGTGGCTTGCCACAACCCCTCGTACGTAACCAGATACAACATGACCGGCGACATTAAGAAGGGCGGCGTTTTCCTTCTTAACTGCAAGTGGTCGCTTGAGGAGCTTGAGCACGTTCTTCCCGCTTCGATGAAGAACGACATCGCTAACAAGAAGCTTCAGTTCTACACCATCGATGCTCTTAGCATCGCAGCTAAGGCCGGCATGGGCGGCAGAATCAACGGCGTAATGCAGGCTGCTTTCTTCAAGCTCGCTGACATTATCCCCTACTCCGACGCTGAAACCTACATGAAGCAGGCTATTCAGAAGACGTACGGAAAGAAGGGTGAGGACGTTGTTAAGAAGAACTGTGACGCTATCGACAATGCTATCGCAGGTCTTAAGCAGGTTAAGTATCCCAAGGATTGGGCTACCACTACCGAGGGCGCTCGTATCGAGGCTACCTCTGACGACGAATACTATAAGAACTTTATCCTTCCCATCGTATCGCAAGAAGGCGACAAGCTCCCCGTTTCGGCATTCAATGCTGACGGTACCGTTCCCACCGCTACCACCAGATTCGAAAAGCGTGGTATCGCTGCTAAGGTTCCCGCATGGATCGCAGAAAACTGCATTCAGTGCAACATCTGCTCGCTCGTTTGCCCGCACGCATGCATCCGCCCCGTTCTCGTAGAAAACGGCAAGGATATGCCCGAGGGATACAACGTTCGTCCTGCTATCGGACTCGAGGGTTACTCGTTCCGTATGCAGCTTTCTCCGCTTGACTGTACCGGTTGCGGCAGCTGCGCTAACGTTTGCCCGTCCAAGAACAAGGCTCTCGTTATGAAGCCGCTTGACGAGGTTGAGCCGGTAGAAAGCGTAAATTACGCATATTCCGAAAGCCTTCCCCTTGTAGACGTTTCGGCTAAATTCAAGCCCGAAACCGTAAAGGGAAGCCAGTTCCTCCAGCCGCTCTTCGAATTCTCGGGCGCTTGCGCAGGTTGCGGCGAAACTCCGTACGTAAAGCTTATTACTCAGCTCTTCGGTGACAGAATGGTTGTTGCTAACGCAACCGGCTGCTCGTCCATCTACGGCGGCTCCGCTCCCACCTGCCCGTACGCTGTAAACAAGAAGGGTCACGGTCCTGCTTGGGCAAACAGCTTGTTCGAGGACAACGCAGAGTTTGGTTATGGTATGAACCTTGCTTACAGCACTCGTCGTAACGCTCTTGCTAACAAGATCGCTAAGCTCGCTGAGGAAACCAAGTGCGAATCCGCTAAGGCAGCTTGCAACGCTTGGCTCGAAGCTAAGGACAACGCAGAAGCAAGCAGAACCGCTAGCGAAGCTCTTATCAAGAGCCTCGAGGAAGGCATTAAGGCTAACTGCCCCAACGTAGAGCTCGTTAAGGAAATCTACGCAGAAAAGGATTGCCTTGTTAAGAAGTCCATCTGGATCTTCGGTGGCGACGGTTGGGCATACGATATCGGTTACGGCGGACTTGACCACGTTCTTGCTTCCGGCGAGGACGTAAACATCCTTGTTCTTGATACCGAAGTTTACTCCAACACCGGCGGACAGTCCTCTAAGTCCACCCCGACAGGTTCGGTTGCTAAGTTCGCTGCAAGCGGAAAGCGCACCAAGAAAAAGGACCTTGGTATGATGGCTATGAGCTATGGCTATGTATACGTAGCACAGGTTGCTATGGGTGCTAACCAGAACCAGCTTATCAAGGCTATCACCGAGGCAGAAGCTTATCCCGGTCCCTCGATCATCATTGCTTACGCTACCTGTATCAACCACGGTATCGATATGAGCAACGGTCAGCTCGAAACCAAGAAGGCTGTTGAATCCGGTTATTGGCAGCTTTACCGCTACAACCCGCAGCTTGCAGCTGAAGGCAAGAATCCGTTCACGCTTGACTCTAAGGATCCGACGGGCAGCTACCAAGACTTCCTTGCCGGCGAAACCCGCTATAAGACCCTTAAGGCTTCCAGACCGGAGCTTGCTGCAGAGCTTTTTGCAAGAGCTGAAGAAGATTCTAAGGCAAGACTTGCAAGCTACAAGGCTAAGGCAGACAAATAATAATTACCTCAAAACAAAGAGAGCCGTCCTTATGGGCGGTTCTTTTTTTGTAAATCTAAACCCCCGCCATAGTGGCGGGGGTCTGTAAATGCTATAGCCGATGAGTAAACAAAAAACAGCACCGTATCTTAGTGCTGTTTTTTTGTGGTAATTTTAGAAGAAAACGTCCCTTGCCTTTTCCTTTATCTCCTTTGATGCGATAAACGGAATCCTTGTTGTATAGCCCTCTTTTGCGGCCACGATTGCCTTGGTAGGCCATGCAAAAATATCCCTATTCCACGCGTTAACGGTATCGTTATAAAGCTCTCTTGCGGCAGTAATTTCTCGTTGGAGATACATATTTTGTTGCATAGCATCCGCAATTTCGTTATGAGCCTTAAGGTCGGGATAATTTTCAAAAGCAACATTTACGTTGTTGGTAAGCGTATCAAGCTGACTTGCAAGATTATTTCTGCCCTCGTCGCTTGTCGCGCCTCCACGATACTTCGCAATACTTTCAAAGGTGCTCTTATCAAGATCGATTGCCTTGTCGAGAAGCCTAGCGCAGTTTTGCAAAACCACCACTCTCTGCTCGAGATAATTGTCGATCTGAGATGCATTTCGTTGAATTTTCTGCTCAAGCTGCTGAAAATAATTCTTCGCTTTGATTTTCTTAAAAAGGAAAATTAAACCCGGAATAATTAACGGCACCCAAAGAATTACCTCAAAAATCTTTGAGCCAACACCTACCTTTGCAGGAATTTTTTTTGCGATTACATTTGTGTCAAGCCCCTCCTCTCTAATTTCAGGATTGAGCTCGTCAAGCATATTAGCCATTTGTCTTACCTCCTATTAAATGTATTTTTCAAAAGTTTGGTTAATTTGTTCCCACGCTTGTTTTGCTGTCGGCGCATAAGCCAACATTCCATGAAAATAAGCGCCATTTTGCGGCATCGAACCGCCCGACTTATCGGCAAATTCTCTGCTCGTATGATTAAGTGCCTTGACCAACATGTCCGATTGCTTTCTAATAGGGATATATTCAATCCAATGCACCGGGACAGAATGTATATTTCCATCGCCGCCCAGAACGGGCACAAGATCCACCCTATTTTCCGTTGCATACGAATATGCAGTAACAGCTACTCGATCTACCCCGTTGTTTTGCTCTAAGATTGACGTTTTTAGTATAGCACAAGTGCCGGACCGCTCATGCGCGAACACGCCATCGCCTATCATATTTGCAAGAGATTCATGCTCGTACGAAGGATAATAACTTTTGTACGGCTTGGGATCCTTTAATGAGTAAGTAGGCTCATCCTGATAAGCGGGCACTGCAATAAGCGGAGCAAAGTCAAAGAAAATTGACTTAAAGAAGGTAGCGTTGAAATCAAGGAATTTCTTGCGAGAAAGCTCGACGCTATGAGTAACATATCTAGACGTACTTATATCCATATCCCAATTTTGCGCATGAACGCTTTTGATGATGTTGTACCTTTTGAGTTTATAAAAATTAAAATCATCACCGTAGCCGTCCTTGGATCGAAGCAAGTCAAGAGTATTTTTTTGTGCAAGCGGTGTATACATAAGGCGGAATTGCACCTCGTGATCCCTGTCCGTTGCGTCAAAAAGAACATCAAATTCGCTATTTGTCATTTCCTGAAAGCTTTCGCCTTTTTTTAATGCATCACGAGCCTTTTTTTGAAGCTTCTTTTCCCCTTTGCGAATTTTTCTTTGCATCTCCCTTTCACTCAGCTCGTCCGTATCCGATTCGCCACGGGTAAACGTAAGATCGGGCGCGGCAACCGAGCCAAAGCCAAGATGCGTTTTTACCGAATAATACGGCTTGGGCTTTACTACAGACGCAGTTAATACCTGTGTTCTGGTCCTAGTCCTTAGATGTCCATCCTTGTCCCTATAATGCTCCGTCCACATAATGGTCAAAGTGCCGTGATATGCGCAAGTTCCCATTTGATGAACGAGGTAACGCTCAAAAATAAAAGGGTTACCAAACATCGTGCCTGAAAGCGTATTTACAATCGAGGTTTCGTTGCCAGTAAACGAAACGTAATCAAAATCCTCTCTAAGCTCGTCCTCTCGCTCATTAGAATACGCTCTATCAAATTTAAGCTGTGGTATCGTTTTTTCGATAATCTTAAGAGTGTCCGTATCATCATAAAGAGCGTTGAGCGATGCCATTTGTCCCATAGCCTGCTCGTAAAGCTTTTGTGACTCAGCCATCAGCTTTGATTTTTGTAATTCAGCCGCCTTGATGCGAGGCCGCAAAGTCACAAACGCAACGACGAAACCAACCACAGCGGCAACACTACCTATAGATAGTAGCAAAACCCCACGGCCTGTATTGCCGTCAATTATGACATATATACCTATTACAAAAAGCACAATACCTATAATAGCAAGCGCAATAAGCAAGCCATACAAATTTTTTCGATTTTGAATTCTTTTTTTTAGCTCGTTTAATTGTAGCTGAACAGCATCGTAAGCGGCAACCGTTCTTTTATTTTCCTCAACGTTAACACCCGAACGGGCAATCAGCGAATCAAAGTGCTCTTGGGCAAGATTCTCATGCTTTTGCCGCGCAACAGAATTATAAAATTTTAGAGGTTCAAGAATTAATCCATCCATAGCGATCCTCCTTAATATACTAATATTCTACTATAAAACCTAAAATTTGTCAATACCTAATTAGAAAAAACATTAAAACAGCTGCTTTCAGCTTCGTTAAACACCTATTTTATTGTCTGCTTTCTATTCCTTAGCATTATGGTTGCATATATGATAATATCAAAAAAATTGAGATACGTATCAACGTTTTTTATATTTTTGATATATTTATCTTACCCTAATTATTCAACAAAATAAGCAAGTAATTTCCTGTCATTGTCCATGGTACGGACGTATACGGAATAACCGAGCTTATTGCGGCATTTACGTAATCAACGTGTCCCCTAAAATAATTTTTTGCCTTTGTGCTGAGATAAATTTCGATGCAATAAAAGGAACGCTCGGTAGTTTCTTCACCGTAGGTTACCTCGTATATTGCACTTTGGATTCCGTATCGCACAGCCAAGGAAAGCTCGGTGGTCGAGCTATCCTCTACGTACATATCGGCGCTACCGTCAAGCGATTGACACGAGTCGTACCAATTATAAACCTCGTTAGCTCTTGGGTAAAGGTGCGGATAGGTTGCCTTATGGGTGGTCATTTCGCCATCCGATTTAAGGAAGTAAGAGTGCAAAGCCCCCTCGTATACAACGCCGCTAAGGGATATTTTTCCGTCACCCCACGTTGCATCCACTATATACCACTTTCCATCAATCTGAACTTTATTCCAGGCATGACGGCTTACCATAGTGCCGTAAGCCTCGCCCACTACCCTTACGCAAGAAATATCGACCATATTACAAAGCAGACTCATCGTTTTTGCGATGCCGTCGCATACCGCAAAACCGTAATCGAATACACCCTCGAGGTAGTATGCGGGCTGTTTTATCGCTTCTGATATGTTCGTTATTTCCGAAACCTCATAGTCGTAAGTCGTTTGCCACATTATCCACTCGTAAATCGCTTGAGCGCGCTGAGCTTGGGTCATATTTTCGGACACTATATTTGTCAGCACGTCTTTTGCCTTATTGTAAAGACGCTCGGCATCCGAGCCGCTTTTTGGCATGGGCTTGTATCCCTTTTGCACCACAAAATAAAGCTCGTCACTTGTCTCTACTTCACCGCCGTCGGGCTTGTTCTCTATGGGCAAATCGTAATGGCAACCCATGAATTTTGGCGTAGTAAGCGTTTCATAAGCTGTTTTGTGCGATGCTTCTATATCGTCAGGCGTGTCGGTTAGATAAAAGGTTATATCAAACTGCACCTTGCCGCCCTTGTCTGCACTTCCGCTTGCCGAAAGCGAGTAGCTGCCCGTCTGCTCGGCATACGACCAACCCAGCGCAAGAAGCGTTGCCGCACTAAAATCACTATCGTATCCCATATATAACGAAAGGTTAAGCTTTTGCTCATCGCCGCTTTGGAAAACATTTGGACGGAAAATTAATGCGTAAGCAACGGCATCAAAGACCTCTTGATCGCTGGTCATATAATAATTGCCGTCAAAATATGTTTTTGACAAATATTCTCTTTCTTCACTTGTAAGCACAGGTGAAATTACGGTAACAACGTCAGACGGCGAGGTGTAGTCGTTGCCCTTGGCTTGAATCTTTACCTCTACCGATTTTGTCAAATCGACTAGTGATGTTAGGTCAAATTGATTGTTGCAAAATCTTTTATTGGTGCTATCGTAAGTTGTTCCCGATACTGTAACCTCGTAATCAGCGTCCTGCACGCCGTCCCATCTTAGATATACGTTGGGAAAATCGCTGTCGTAGTCAATATAAGCGTTTTGTATCCACGCCTTGCCTGTAACCGCGACAGTTACTTGCTGGGATTGCACCCCATTGCAAATCGCATATACGGAATACTCACCCGCCTTGTCAAAGATATACTCAAAGGTATTTCCCTCGCAAAAGCCGACCTCTCGTCCATCCACATACCAACACGAATAAATATTTTCTAAGCCGTCTACATCCCCTAAGCTAAACTCCGTTGCTTCAAGAACTTGAGCTTGGCTTACGCCGATTGTCGGTGCCACTTGAGGAATAGGCGCACAAGCTGCTATAAGGCTTGCACTTACTCCGTTTGCGCTTGCCGACACAACGTATTTGCCATAATCGCTTACCGTTAACGCAAAAGTATTTCCTACCCCTGCAGTACTGCCATTTACCTTCCATATAACTTCGGCAGATTGGTCAGATCCAAAGGCTCGCTCTGCCGTAAAGATAAGAACGCTACCCTTAACAGAAGTAAAAAGCGGCGAATCGCACAAAATTTGAATGCCTGCTTTTGCATAGCTTACGTTTATCGTTATGGTATGCGTTTGCGTAGCGGTACGCACGTAACCGAGCGTTGTCCCCTGCTTATCGCCCCTTATTACCGTGCCGCATAGGGAGGAAGCAACCGAAGAATCCTCGATATCAAGCACGAAAGCCTCATTTACAAACTCGGCAATGTCTACAAGCTCTCCAACCTCAAGGTAAAATGAATCCTTTTGTAAAGGCGAAACAACGGTACATGAAAGTGCCCCACACGCCGCAAACACGATTATTATAGATATAAAAATAACGCCAAGCCTCTTCATACTCTTAGTATACCACGGCTTGGCTTTTTTTTCAAGTTTATAAGCGTTATTTGCAATCTATACTTTCGCTTTCGTGAAAATATTTTAGATACGAACGGCGACAATATTTGCATACCTCGCTGTCGGCGGCTTGCTCGCCCGAAAACGAATACTGTCCATTTACACGCCAGCCGTTTAGAAGTGAAATTTTGATTGCATCCGTCGGGCAACCAAACGAGCATGCCATACAGCCCACACAGCTACGCCCAAATTTGGGCTTACCCTCTATCATCGTTATGTTGGCGGTGGGACAAAGTGACACGCATAAACCGCAAGCCTTGCATTTTTTTGAATCAGCCTTAAAATTTCTACCCAAAAGCGGCATGGCTGTATGCTCTATTCTCAAAACGAACGACACTGCTCGCTTAAATAGATTTATCTTTTTGTTATTTCCCTCACCGCTTACAATTTGCATTGCATCTCTTTTGATTCGATTTACAGCGCACTGCCACATTCTTGCCGCCATCTTATCCGAATGGCGAAAAATAATGTTGTACGGCATAACGTACGAAAACTCGCCCATTATATCGTACCCCTTCTTTTTTAGAATGCGCTTAGGAGTGATTGCCGACGCGTCATTAAGCGCAAGCGGCTCCCCCGAGGTTCGCAGCAGATAAACCTTTTTGCCATTACCTTGCGGTAAATCCCTAAAAAATTTGAGTGCCGCCGTGGGCGCGTTAAATGCGTGTACAGGATATCCAACCACTAAAACGTCATAATTTTGTACATACGGTACCTCATTTTTTGAACAAATGCGATAAACGTCCGCCTCGATTTGATGGCTTTTTAACTCTTCGGCAAGGCCGCTTGCTACTCGCAAGGTGTTGCCCGTACCCGAAAATACGGTAAATAAAACCCTCAAGCTTATTCCTCCGTAATTTTACTCATAAGCGAATTGCCGCTACCGTCAAGGTCGTAAATTACGTCCTCGTTTTTATTATGAGAATCGTACCACGCCTGCGCCACGTACGGATTAGTCTTGCTGATTTTATCAAAGCTCCATGGCGTGGGGTAGCAACACTTGTCGCACCAATGACCGCCGCGAAGCACAGCAAACGGCGTTGCCTCAAACTCGTGACCGTCAGCACATCTCCAAGTGATTTTTTTGTACGGACTGTCTGCGGCTTGGCTAACCACCTCACCGCCACGGAACGCCGCCGCTTGGCGGTAGTCGTCTATATTCCAATCCAAAATCCTCTTGCCCTCGTCATAACCATGGCAAAAAAGGTCGTCCCTGGTTAATCTGCTTACGTCACGCATTTGGTCGTAATCACCGAAATCACCCTTAGATGCAAGCTTAACCTCACTCCATTTTTGCGGCAAGGCGTTGGCCTGCTCTACCGAGCCGAAAGTTGCAGTTACTCTTGGAATATCGCCATCACGAAGCCATCTGTCGGGCGAATTTCGATGAAAACGCAAGCGCCTGAATAAGAATAAGTACATAAGCTTTGCAGGCACAAGCCTACCAAGCGCATAAATTTTGTGCATTTTACCGATTTCTTTCCAATATTCACTTACGTCGTCACGTTGGAAGGCAAACATATCCTCAAGCTCTCCTCCATCAGCAAACCACATACCGTGAAAGTTTCTCGTAGCAAACCAATGCGGCTTAAAAAACTTTTCAGGCGAGCCGCCTATAATTGCGAAGCCGTCCTTAAAGGTATCGTATCCCGTGTCCATACCCTTTTTGCCCGCGCCAATATTGTAAATATTGTTCCAAAATTGCGGCACCTCGCCATTGCCGTCACGCTGTAAAATTCGCTTTATCAAATATCCGCTGTCACGTGAGCTTACCCATTCAAGCGGCGCATTTAGGGTTGTATGAAACATAAGTCCGTCCTTTATATTATCCGCCATCATATTTGGGTGAAGCATCGCCGTCTGACGAAGCACGGCAAAGCAATCCAGCTCGGCATCAAGGACATACCTTTCGCCTCGCAGCTTGTGCATCGCGTAATAGTCGAAGGGGCTTACCGTAAGCGGATCGCCCACTCTGCCAAAGGGACGAGCTATACTTCGGTTGCCGTATAGCGCCATCGTAGAAATATGAATGTACTTGGGCTGAGGCTTGCGCTCTTTTATTGCGTCCACTATCGCCATCGCACCCAAAAGGTTACATTCGCGGCTATCCTCAGGATCTGCGTCCGAAGCAGGCGGAATAACTGCCGCCATATGAACAACGTACTCTACGTCCTCAACAAGCGCACGGCACACATCCTTATCTGCAACCGTGCCACGCAGAATTTCTATACGGGTACCGTATTGCTTTTTTAAGCGGCGACTTAACCTATTGTTCTTCCTTTTATTTGTCAGCAATATTTTGACAAGCTCAACTTCATTAAGCTCCAATACCTGCTTTAGGACCTCTCGACCCATATTGCCGCTTGTACCTGTCATTGCAACTCTCATAAATCTACCCTCTGTTGTATTTATTTACTAAATAAAGAATATCTTCTCTTACTTGCTCGTATTCTCCGCTTTGGATTCTCGCCGACCAATTATCAGCCGAAACGGTGGACGGTGTATTTATTCGACCATCTTCGCCCTTGTGTAGCAAATCGAAAAGCGGAACTATCGCAAGATGAGCATCGCTCATACAGCACAACTCTATAACGACGTCAGCAAGCTCGTCAACGTCGTCACTTACGCTGCCCCATTCCTCTTGAAGTATCGCCGTAAATTGTTCCTTTTCGCTTTCGCTAAGCGAACTCAAAAACTGTACGAGCGTCATATTATCGTGCGTACCCGTATAGCAAACACTGCCACTGCGCACGGCACTTGGCAAATGTGGATTATCGCCTCCGCTAAAGCCAAACTGCAACACACGCATCCCGGGAAAGCCCGTTTTGACAAGCAAATCACGAACGGATTGAGTTATTATGCCCAGATCCTCGGCTACGATAGGCATGCCCTTTTTGCCAATGAAGAACTCGTAGCCAAAGCCCTTTTTCCACCTGCCCTTAATTGCATCCTCACGCCCGTAAGGCACAGCATAAAACTCGTCAAACGCCCTAAAGTGGTCAAGTCTAACGCTGTCGTATAGCTCCAGCGCACTGCTAAGACGCTCGTTCCACCACCTTTTTACCTTGGCTGAACGCACCTTATACACGGGATTGCCCCACAGCTGACCGCTCTTGCTAAAATAATCGGGCGGAACACCTGCAACCTTCTTTGGCACAAAGCCATCAAGGTCAAAAAATTTCTTATTCTTCCACACCTCGACAGAATCGTACGCCACGTAAAAAGGCAAATCGCCCATTATTTTTACGCCCTTGCCGTTTGCATATCTCTTAAGCTCCTGCCACTGCAAAAAAGCTTCCGCTTGAACAAACTGCCAAAAAGCAATCTCGTCACCGTGACTTGCCGCAAAATCCTTTACCGCTTGACTGCTGTACTCTGCACATTCGCCCCATTCGTTCCACGGCTTGCCGCCGTTAAATTCCTTTAGCGCCATATACAAGGCGTAATCATAAAAGCCGTTTAACTTGTCGGTGTAGCGTGTAAAAGCCTTTTTGAGCAGCTTGGTTTTTTTATCTAAGCTTGCATAGTCTACGCGAGTCGATGTACCAAATTTCTTACGTACGTACTCGGACTTTTTTAGCAACCCCTTATTTGCCAATATGTCGAGATCAATATAATGGGGGGCGATTGCCGAGCAGCATGGCGAGCTGTACGGCGAACCTCCATACCCTACGGGACAAAGCGGCAAAATTTGCCATACCGACACATTGCACGCGGATAAAAAATCGACAAAGCGATATGCTTCCTTACCGAAAGTCCCCACGCCGCCCATTTCCCCCAGCGAAAAGACAGGCATCAAAATTCCGAATTTACGTTCCATCTTACCTCATAGCCTACAAAAGACAAAGATTTTATACGCATTATTATACCATTTTATTGCAAAAAGGTCAATACCTTATTCAAAATTCGTCATATAAACCAAATATATTTTTACATAGGGGTATAGAATTTTTTGTTTTACAGTTACTATACGTATAAAAATCTGACCAAAGGAAACAATTATGGGCGAATATAAAATTCAAATAAACGGAGAACTTGAATCTATGCTTATAGACGGCGCAAAAAAACGTAATATATCCCCCGAAGATTTTATTGCCGAGATTATTAACCGATATTTACCGCTGACGCATATTATAAACCAAGAGGAAATGGCAAAGGGCTATGCGGAAATGTCCGAAATCAATTTAGAGCTTGCCAAATAACTAAGGAAGCACGAAGCAAAAATGGAAAACTTGATTAAACGTGGGGACGTATATTATGCCGATTTATCGCCGGTGGTAGGCTCGGAGCAAGGGGGCGTGCGCCCCGTGCTTATTATACAAAACGATATAGGCAATAAGTATTCGCCCACCGTCATAGTTTCGGCAATTACAAGCCAGCTGACAAAAGCCAAGCTCCCCACTCATATCGAGCTAAAAAAAGGGCAATTCGGACTAGCAAAGGATTCAGTCATTCTCCTCGAACAAATCCGCACCCTTGACAAACGCAGGTTAAAAGACAAGGTGGGTGCACTGGACTCAAAGGTTATGCGGTACGTAGACCGCGCAATGCTAATTTCGTTGGGCTTTAATACATAGCGCCTAACATAAAAAAGCGCATAGGAGTTTCCTGTGCGCTTATCTAATTAAATATACCGAGTATGGCCTATAAGCCGAGTTCTGTATTTGGCGGTTATCTATCTAGGCTAAGCGTTGCCGCTTTGCTCAAGCGATACTGGAGAGAGGGCGAACAACCTTATATTCTCTCGCAATCTTGTACCGAATGGGGTTTACATAGCCCGCAATGTTGCCACTGCAGCGGTGAGCTCTTACCTCACCTTTCCACCCTTACCCGCAAGAACGGGCGGTTTATTTCTGTTGCACTTTCCTTGGAGTCGCCTCCACCGGTAATTAGCCGGCATTCTGTTCTGTGGTACTCGGACTTTCCTCGCCCAAAAGGCGCAACCGCCTGACCATCTCGGATGGAATTATTATACCACAACAAAAAGCAAATTGCAACAGTTTGTAATGCTTGCCGCAAAAAACCGCAAAAACGATCTATGAATTAAATTCCTTGCTTAGCTTTTCTATTGCTCGCTTTTCGATACGGGAAACGTATGATCTGGAAATTTTCATTTCCTTAGCTATTTGAAGCTGTGTAAGCGGTGGGACGTTTATGCCGTAACGATAGCATATTATCTTTTTTTCACGCGGAGTCAGCACCTTGTCAATTGCAGATAGAACCTGCTTGTAAATTATGTCCGTTTCGACCTTTGCAAAAACGCTTTCGCCACTTGACGGCAAAATATCCATAAGCGTAATTTCGTTGCCGTCCTTATCCGTCCCCGTCGGCTCGGACAAGCTTATAGTGCTACGGTGCTTTTTGTTGGCCCTAATATACATAAGGATTTCGTTGTCGATACATTTTGCGCAGTACGTTGCCATCTGACTACCCTTGCCGTATTCAAACGACTCTATACCCTTAATGAGTCCTATCGTGCCAACCGAAATAAGGTCGTCTGCCTCGCCTGCACTTGAATATTTTTTGACGATATGTGCAACAAGCCTTAGATTGTGCCTGATAAGCAGCTCACGCGCCTTTATGTCGCCCTGCTTCAGCCTTGCCAAA
Organism: Clostridia bacterium; assembly: GCA_017500845.1. GTDB lineage: Bacteria > Bacillota > Clostridia > Christensenellales > Pumilibacteraceae > CAG-552. The sequence continues at coordinate 96,458 of JAFVXY010000007.1, read as the reverse complement.
TACTCACGCTCCTCCTCTAATTCCAGCGGACGGGGAAACGAGCCTTTGTTGTTGACAAAAGACGTAAAACAAAAAACCTTACTCAAAAAAGTCAAAAACGTTTCGATAATCATACCAAATACATATATGACCTTTTTCGACAAAAAATTACAACAATCGGGGGGTTGTAAAAAAATTTTTTATACCTGTTTTTGATTTTGTCTTATGGAATTACGAATTAACCCAATCACAAAAAATATAATTGATAGTGCCATTATTGTTAGAAATATTATACAATGGACATTATTTTGTAAACCGTCACCAGCTTGCCAGTTAGAAAGATTCGCCATAAAGATGTTTGCAGAATCAATTCCATCTTGAAGCGATGACGATTTAGCCTTTATAAACAATGGTGGCATATATATAAATAAATCTATAAGTGACAATATAATACTTGTCTTTAGAAATCTATTTATCTTTATAAATCTTACACTTAATAATAAATTCAAAAACAAATAAACACACACAACAATAGGCAAGGCTATGTTTATATACCACCAAGCCGTGTCGTTGTTTACTACCGAATATATGTTGATAACAACAAGAAGAATGTTTAGCATAACGAAATCTATGCCAACCGATATAAAGTCATTAAATTTTTTTATTTTAGAAAATATCTCAATTTTTGAAATATAAATTGGCGAAAATATAATTACTAAAACCAAAAGCACGGGCAATGTTGCAATCCAAAACCAATTCCCCTTTGTGTAAATTGCACAAGTTGCTAGTAGTATACATAAGGCTAAGAACATTGAAAGTGGCAATAAAATAAGCCTATGCTTTTTTATAAGCTTTGGAAGGTTTGTAAAAGTAAAAGCAAGCAGCAATGCTGACACAACTATCCAAAACCAAGAAAGCGTTCCATTTACAGCCAAGTTACAAATAAAACAAGTAAGTATCGTTATGCAATACGAAATATAGAAAAACAAACTCCACGTCATAGAAAAAGCTCTCCATTTTCTTGCTTGAGCTTTTTCTTGTCTTGCCTGTCTATCTACACTTGCCGTTATAAGCTCGTGTTCGGTTACGCCTAAAATTTCTGACAATTTTGGAAGCAAAGTTATATCGGGATGCGCAACATTCTTTTCCCACTTACTTACAGCAGATTCAGATACGAATAAAAAATTTGCTAATTCTTTTTGAGTTAATTCCTTTTCCCGTCGTTTTTGTTTTAGAAATTCACCAAAACTACTTTCCATACAATTCTCCGTTCCTTTAAGATACATAAATTATAGCATACAAAATGCAACATTGTATCTCATTTGATAAAATATGCCACTTGAAAATTATTCAAGTGGCTACTTTTATCATTTTTTGCAAAATTTCAAGACTAAAATTTACCTTTTGTTTATTCTTCCATATTTAGTCGCAAAACGTCACTAGGCTTTAGGTTTACGTCCGACCTAATAAACAGCTTTTGCTGAACCTTGTTTGCGTCAAGAACGGTATTACCCTCCCCGTCCGTCATTTGAGTAATAGTAATTCTTTTGCCGTTATTGTCGTCGGGAGCAATAACCTCGAGAGTATCGCCCACCTTAAAGCGGTTGCGCATTTCCACTACAAATCCGCCCTCTGCCTCTGCTGTTACAATAGCCGCAAACACGCCCTTTTGCTCGGGCTTAGAGGTTTCGTAGCATTGCTCGCCCTTACCCCCAAAATAAAATCCGGTACAATACTTACGGTGGCTTAAAAGCTCAAGCTCCCTTTGAATATACGGCGGCAAAACGAAATCGTCACCTGTTTTGATAAAGTGGTCAACAGCACGCCTATAAGCGTTGACAACGCCTGCAACGTAGTACGGTGACTTGATTCTGCCCTCGATTTTTAGCGAGGTCACGCCGGCGTTAACAAGCTCCTTTATATAAGCCGCCATATTAAGGTCCTTGCTGTTAAGAATATACGTTCCTCTGCCGTCCTCGCCTATGGGATAATACTCGCCGTCGCGTGATTTTTCGTGAATGGCGTATTCCCACCTACACGACTGCGCGCACTCGCCGTGATTGCCGTGTCTGCCCGTTGTAAAGTCGCTTAGAAGGCACCTACCCGAATACGATATACACATTGCTCCGTGAACGAACGCTTCAAGCTCTACCTCGGGCGAAAGATGATCACGGATTTCCTTAATTTCGTCAAGTGAAAGCTCGCGAGCCAAAACGATACGCTTTATACCCATTTCCGACCAAAATGCCGCAGAATATTTATTGGTCGTATTTGCTTGCGTGCTGAGGTGAATAGCAAGGTCAGTTTCCTTTTTTATAAGCTCAATTATGCCGGGGTCGCTTACAATCACACCGTCCGTGCCTATGCTTTCGAGGTACTTTAGGTATTCGGCAAGCCCGATAAAATCCTTGTTGTGCGCAAAAATGTTTACGGTAACGTACATTTTTTTGCCGCGGCTATGTATGATTTGAACTGCCTCTCTAAGCTCGTCCCTATCAAAGTTGTCCGCAAAAGCACGCAAGCCGTAGCTTTTGCCGGCTAAGTACACGGCGTCTGCGCCAAAATGCAAGGCACACATCAATTTTTCTTTATTGCCCGCAGGGGCTAAAACTTCTATCATTAGTTATCTTTCCTTATACAAAGTGCCACGCCGTCGCCCACGGGCAAAACGGACGTCATAAAATCTTCATCAGCTGTCACCGCCCTCAAAAACAAATCAAGCGCGTTGACGATTGTCGCCTTCTTTTTTACAAGCTCTTTTTCGCCGCTTACCATGCCGTTGAACAGCACATTGTCGCACAGCAGTATACCGCTCTTAGTCAGCATTCGTTTGAGGTACGGCAAATACTGAATATACCTCGTCTTTGGTCCGTCCAAGAAAATAAAATCAAATGTGCCGCTAAAGTACGGAACGATTTCGTTTGCGTCACCGAGGTAAGTAGTAACACGCTCTTTATATCCCGATACGGCAAAAAACTCGTTAGCCTTAGTCAGCGAATTTTCGTCTGCCTCGATGGTATAAAGGTGCCCCTCGCACGCGCCCAAAATAACGTGACCGCTATAACCGATTGTCGTGCCGATTTCCAAGATTTTCTTGGGCTTTTTTAGCGTTACAATCTGTCTAAGCAGCGCCGCCGTTTCGGGCAAAAGAACGGGAATCATATGTGCGTCTGCATATTCAAGTATGCGCCTGACGTTCTCGTCCTTTTCCTTTGGCAAAATCGAGCGAATATATATGGAATTTGCTCCCGGTGTCTTAAACGGCATAGCTACACTTCCATAATTTGAGTAATAATCATGGGGTTGCGCTTGGTCTTGCGGAACACGAAGTTCTTTAGCTCCTTACGAAGCGTTGTTTTTACTGCGCCCCAATCCTCTTGAGCCTTAAGGTCTACGCCGCCAAGCACGCTTTCGACTATTTCCTTAGCCGCACCAAGCAGCTCGTCTGTATCGGTTGTGTACGCAAAACCGCGGGACGTAAGCTCAGTTTTTAGCACTTTGCCCTCTGCCTGAGCTATACAAATAGACGCAATAAGCGCACCCTCTTGTGCAAGATGCTTGCGGTCCTTTAGCACAAGACTGCCTACCTCGCCTACGCCCAAGCCATCTACAAGCAATGCGCCCGAGGACACACGCTCGGCTATTTTGAAGCCTTTACTGCCGATTTCCACCACGTCGCCGATGTCCGTAATAATAATGTTGGACGGACGAACGCCCATGGTTACCGCAAGCTCGGCGTGCTTCTTTTGATGACGGTGTTCGCCGTGCACGGGAATAAAATATTTGGGCTTTATAAGCGAATGAATAAGCTTAAGCTCCTCTCTGCATGCGTGACCGCTGGCGTGAACCTCGGCTAGGCTCTCGTAAATAACCTTTGCACCGTAGCGATAAAGGTTGTTGATTACAGTATAAATCATTCGCTCGTTGCCTGGAATGGGCGAAGCCGAGATAATCACGAGGTCGTTGTAGTGAAGCTTGATTTTTGACTCGCCGTTTGCAATGCGTGAAAGCGCACTCATCGGCTCGCCCTGACTGCCCGTCGTGATAATCATAAGCTCTCTGTCGTCATACTTATTTACGTCCTCGACGTCAACAATATTGTCCTTATCTATCCTAAATTCGCCTATTCGCTGAGCGCAATCAACGATATTAAGCATGCTTCTGCCCGCAAAAACCACCTTGCGCTTGTATTTTGCCGCAAGGTCGACGAGCTGCTGAAGTCTATGCACGTTGGAGGCAAAGGTCGTAACGAACACTCTGCTATCGGTATGCTCCTGTAAAATGGTGTTTATTGACTTGCCCACCGCCGTTTCGGACAGCGTAAAGCCGGGACGCTCTACGTTGGTGCTTTCGGCAAGAAGCAGAAGAACCTCCTGATTGCCAAGCTCGGCTATGCGGCTAAGGTCGGTAATATTACCGTTGACCGGCGTATAGTCAACCTTAAAATCGCCGGTATGGAACACAAGTCCGATCGGCGTGGATATTGCAAGCGCACAGCTACCCGCAATCGAGTGGCTTACGTTGACGAATTCTACCTTAAACTTACCAAGCGGAACAACCATTTTAGGCTTAACCACGTTAAGCTCGGCATTTACTTTAGCTTCACGAAGCTTAGCTTCGAGAATTGCCAAGGTAAGCTCGGTGCCGTAAACGGGAACGTTTATATCCTTGAGGATATACGGCAAGCCGCCGATATGGTCCTCGTGTCCGTGAGTAAGCACGATTCCTCGAATTTTATCTTTGTTTTCAAGCAAATATGCGGGGTCGGGAATTACCAAATCGACACCCGGCATATCACCCCCCGGGAAAGTCGATCCGCAGTCAATAATTATAATGTCCTCGCCGAATTCCAGCGCGGTCATATTTTTGCCAATTTCGCCTACGCCCCCGAGAAAAATTACTCTAAGGACGAGCTTATTGCTATATTCAGCCAAAACTACCTCCGAAAATCTATGTCTATATAATGGCTTCTATTGCTGTAACGGACTGCCTTATGGTAAAATTTATGCGCCTTAAACCATAAAAGATAACGGCACAATCACGGCAAAATACCGCTTCGACAAAAAGTGGTAATCCCACCTTTGTATAAGCACCCCCACGACAAACAGCCGTTTGCAGTCAGAGCCTAAGTTTTTAATGCTGATGTTATTATACGATATTCGGAGCAAAAAAACAACTTATTTTGTATCGGTAGTAAAACTTTTTTTGAAATTTTTGTTTTTTAATGGCGAATGGAGATCGCTGACGTCGATTACCATATTGCCGCTGATTATGCAGTCACTGTGCCTGCCCTTTACTACGCTTCCGTCCAATACTACGCACCTATCCAGCACCGCACTTGACGTAACACGCGCACGCTCGCCCACTACACAGCCGCTGATTCTGCCGACCACGCTCGCCGAATGTGCCACAAGGCTTATATCCATACTGCCAAATAGGTCAAAGCTTGTTTGATGCTCGTTTTTTGCCGCACGGTAAAAGCCGCCCTTTATCATATCCATATTAGCTTTGTAGTAGCTTGCAAAGTCGCCAATGTCGCTCCAATAGCCGTCGTGCTCGTATACGGCAATACGCCCATTATTTAGCACAAGCGGAAATAAGTCCTTAGAAAAGTCGGTCATAACGTCCTTTTGCACAAAATCAAGCACGTATTTATTTACGATATAAACTCCTGTGTTTATCCATCTTTTGCCGCTAACGTTTGGCTTTTCGAAAAACTGTTTTACGTATCCGTCCTCGTGCTCCACCACTCCGTACAGCCAAGGAGTGAACGATTGCGTAATCGCCATTGTGACGTCTGCGCCATTTTTGACGTGAGTTTGATACATTTGGTCGAGATCAATATTATTAAGTCCATCACCGCTGACCACCACGAAAACGTCGCTAAGATTTTTTTCCGCGTTTTTTACGCCGCCTGCCGTGCCAAGAGGAAGTTCCTCTACGCTATAACTGAGGTTAAAATCGGTGTAGCCCTTTGTCCAGTCGATAATTTTCTCGGGCAAATACGCAAGCGTAAGCGTAACGTCGGTTATTCCGTAATAGCCAAGCTGCGCAAAACAGTAGTCAAGCATGGGTCTACCTGCTACACTAAGCATGGGTTTGGGTAAATCGTTGGTTAGCGGAGCAAGGCGTTTGCCAAATCCGCCACATAAAATAACTGCATTCATTTATTTTAGCGTCCCATTATATCTCAAAAAATATTCATAGGCAGTTTTTAAAAAATAAATTTAACTTTTTTTCAAAAACCACGCTAATTTTGTTGATTATTATTTTTGATTATGCTATAATTAAAAAGCTGTGAGCCACTATAGTCTAGCGGTTAGGACGTTGGCCTCTCACGCCGAAAACAGGGGTTCGATTCCCCTTAGTGGTACCAAAACAAAAACACCAATACAAATTGGTGTTTTTTGTTTTCCCACTAAGGGGAATATGCGAACACCGTAGGGGTTCGCTTAACCGAGCCGCTTTGCGGCGAACGTCACGAGCCGTAGGCGAGTATTCCCCTTAGCTCTTATTATTCTCCCCGTAGTCTTTATTTTTTTGCACCCCTAAGGGAAAAAGCGAACCAAAATCGCAGATTTTGCGTTCGCTTAGCCAAGCAATCGTAGATTGCGAACGCCCTCAGCCGAGCACGAAGTGCGAACGCCACGAAGCGTAGCGAAGTACAAGGAGCGTAGCGCAGTACAAGGAGTGAAGCGAAGTACAAGGAGCGTAGCGCAGTACAAGAGCCGCAGGCGAGTATTCCCCTTAGTTCTTGTTTTTTGTTTTCCCATTAAGGGGAATATGCGAACACCGTAGGGGTTCGCTTAACCGAGCCGCTTTAGCGGCGAACGTCCTCAGCCGAGCACGAAGTGCGAACGCCACGAAGTGTAGCGCAGTACAAGAAGTGTAGCGCAGTATTCCCTTTATAACCAAAAAGTACAACCTACTCTTATGAGTGGTTGTACTTTTTTATTTTTCACTTTGTGAGCTTGAAAGCCAAAATAGCGGCTTTTACAACAACTAAAACACTAAAAATTATAGAACTACTCTTAATCCCAAATTACAGGAGTTACTCCATCAGCATCATAATGCCAATAATTACTCTCATCCGTCGGCTGACTCTCACTGTAATAGTATATCGTTGCAGAGGTAAGATAGCTATTATCGCTTCCTATTGATATTTCGCTCCAATCCTCGGCAGTACCCATATAGAATACTCGTTCTAAGTCATAGCAAGCTATGAACGCATAATCTCCTATGCTTGTCACTGTGTCTGGAATTGTTATGCTCGTTAAGTTACTGCAATTATAAAATGCACTATTTTTTATGCTCTCCCCGCCTGTAATTATTACTGTTTTTAGTGAGGTCGGCACATAATTTTCATTATATGAATAACTTCCTGCGCCAAAGATACAGCCAAAGTGTGTATTACTCGTACCGTTCTTAGTTGCACCTACAAACGGCAAAGTTATACTTTCTAAGCCACTGCAACCAGAGAACGCATCATATCCTATGCTTGTCACTGAATCGGGGATTGTTATACTTGTTAAACCACTACAACCCTCGAACGCACTACGCCCTATGCTTGTGACTGAGTCGGGGATTGTTATGCTTATCAATCCATAGCAATGATAGAACGATTTTTCACCAATGCTCTCCCCTCCTGTAACAATTACTGTTTTGAGTGAGGTCGGTACAAATTCGTAATTATCGTGATAACTCCATGCACCAAATATATATCCAAAGTGTGTATTACTCGTACCGTTCTTAGTTTCACCAACAAACGGTAATGTTATACTCTCTAAGCTACTGCAACCCTCGAACGCATAATCTCCCATGCTCGTGACCGAGTCGGGGATTGTTATGCTCACTAAGCTACTGCAACTCTCGAACGCACTATCACCTATGCTCGTTACTGAGTCGGGGATTGTTATATTCGTTAAACTACTGCAATTATAGAACGCTCTGCTTCTTATGTTTCCACCTGTTATTATTACTGTTTTTAGTGAGGTCGGCACATAATCGTCATTATTTGAATAACTGCTTACACCAAATATATATCCAAAATGTGTATTACTCGTACCGTTCTTAGTTGCGCCTATAAACGGCAATGTTATACTCTCTAAACTAGTAGATTTATAGAACGCAGTATGTCCTATGCTTGTCACTGAATCGGGGATTGTTATGCTTGTTCCTTTGTAGCCGCTAAACGCATACTCTCCTATATTTGCCATCGTTGGAGCATTTTCCCATACTATTTCAGCACCACAACCCTCGAACGCTCTTTCTCTTATACTTGTCGCGCTATCAGGGATGGTGATGCTTTCTAACTTATTGCAGCCATAAAAGGCATGTTGGCCTATACTCGTAGCTGATGTAATTGATACTTCCTTTAGCAACTCTGGTATGTAAGCGGCATTTTCTTCATAATTTGGTGCACCAAATATATATCCAAAATGGGGGTTTTCGGTATCGTCCTTGCTTGCACCCAGAAACGGTAATGTTAAACTTTCTAAGCCACTGCACCCCTCGAGCGCTCTACTTCCTATCCTTGTTACCCCATCGGAGATTGTTATACTCTCTATATTACCGCAACCGTGGAAAGCAAACTCACCTATGCTTGTTGCTGACGTAATTGTTACTTCCTTTAGCGACTCCGGTATGTATTCAGCGTTTTTTTCATAATTTGGTGCGCCAAAAACATATCCAAAATGTGGGTTTTCGGTATCATCCTTGCTTGCACCCACAAACGGAAGCGTTATACTTTGCAAGTTGTTGCACTCGGAAAATGCATACCCGCCTATACTTGTAACAGAGTCGGGGATTGTTATGCTAGTCAAGCCACTGCATCCACGAAATGTCGAGATGCCTATTGCCGTCACTGTATCGGGAATTACTATGCTTGTAATGTCAACACAATCACGGAATGCAGAAGGTCCTATTCTCGTTACGGGCATATCATTGTATACAGAATCTATAATTATATCAGTATCCGTAACCGTCCCTATACCTACAACAAAATAAGACTTTCCACCTTTATCCAATTTATATTGCACACCCACTGTGATTTCATCTATATTAGGCTCTTGGCATGCCGTAAGTAGACTAAGCGACAAGCAAAAAGAAAGCATTAGAGTCAATAAGACTAATATCTTTGTTTTTTTCATACTTTTTCCTCCATAAAATAAAAAGTGCCGTCTTAACGAACAAGACGACACTAGCACAGTGGCTTATTCGCTAAGTTGCGACACTCAATTTAACAATCTTGTGGAAGATTTTTAGATAATGCAAATAAGGTACACTTATGCCCTACAAGTATACTTCCACAAATATTAAATTGAGTCGCAATATTATTGTAGCACACTTTACCTTTATAGTCAATGATTTTTGTTTTACACAGCAAAAAAAGGAGTAGAAAAACTACTCCTTTTCGATGTTTATAATACTATAATTTGATTAGCTTATCATAAGCGAAGCGTTTGGTTTTATCTAATAGCGTTATTATACCGCACTTAGAAAAACCGTTTTTGGTGAGGATATGCTGCATTCTTTGGTTATAAAAGCCCGTATCAACACGGATATATGGTACGCCGTTTGCGATACAAAGCTTTTGTATCAAATCAAAGGTTACGTCAGCAAGCCCTTTGCCGAGGTGTTCTTTGACAAAAGCCAAGCGGTGCACTACTGCATAAGCCCCGTTATAATTCCACTTGCCCTCGATTGTGGCATACGTAGGCTCGCCGGCAAAATCGATACACATATATCCTACGATTACCCCATCAATTTTGAGGACGTATCCTCTTTGCTTGTCGATATCTTCAAGCACTGTGCTAAGATTGGGATAGTCGTCGGACCATTGATAAAAGCCCTGCTGACGTTGAAAATCTCGTCCATCGTCTAAAATTCTGCGACAAAGCTCGGCATCCTCTATTTTTGCACGCTCTAAAACATTCAAATCGTTCACCTCTTAATGATATTTACTAATTATCAAAGAAAATTTCGCACTTTATAATTTGCGTATCGCCACGAGTGAAAACAACCTTATGGCAATTATCCTCTGCCGCCACACTTATAACAAGCTCCTCGCCCAGCCTTGACTGATTGATATAATTGACCTCGATGGATTTAATTCTTCTCGTGCGTAAGTGCTCCATAGGATACGAGTCAAGCAACAAACGTATATACTCGGTATTGTTGGTATGATTGTTGCAATCGATATTGCTGTTTTTTACGACAACCCTATCTTTTTGGGTCGCATTAGTCACCGCAAAGCGAGAAAAGCTACCCGGCAGAATGGACTTATGGACCTCGAGCTTATCGAAGCCAACTGCCGAAAGCGCAGATATTCTACTTGTATTCAGGTCGATAAGACACATCTCCAGCTGAGAATAGATAGCCAAATCGCCGCTTTCGTCATAAAAGGCAAAGTCAACTACCGTAGTCACCTTGGACATTTTGGACAAAAAGCACTTGACGGTATAGGGGCTAAGCCACGGCAACGGCTTGAAAATTTGCATTTTGTGCTTGGTATAAACCCACGTTACGCCGTAGGTCTTGGATAAATATATACCTGTCATGCCAAGCGCCGCCAAATATTCACTGCAAATATCCTCTACGCAGTTGAACGCGCCAACAAGCTCCATATTTGTAGTGAGGCCACAATCGCTAGCCCTTACCTTATATGTATACGAAAAAATCATATCTGCACCTCTTGAGGTTATTATAACACAAATTTGTTAAATAACGGTTAAACGTCAAAATATCCACCGGCTAAGCCGATGGATATTTTTTGTCTTTAGTATTTCACAATCTTTTGTAAAACTTACTTAATCTTAGCATCCTGTGCCTTGTAAGTAGTATGCAAAATCTCGTGTGCCTTATGGCTGTTCGGCTTGCCGAAGTATTCATCATAAAGCGTCTTCATAATCGGGTTCTCATGGCTGAGTCTGAGAGGAGCCTTCTTGTCGCGAGCATAAACTGCCTTAGCGCGAAGCTCTCTTACGTCAACGTTGTTAAGAATCTCGGACGAAACGATGGGCTGTCCACCGCCGTTGATGCAGCCGCCCGGGCAAGCCATAACTTCGATGAAGTGATACTTGCTCTTGCCTGCCTTGATGTCTTCCATAATCTTGCGTGCATTTGCAAGGCTATGAACTACAGCAACCTTAACCTCTACGCCGTTGTCAAGCTTAACCTTAGCTTCCTTGATACCCTTCATGCCTCTTACAGCCTTGAAGTCAAGCTTGTCAAGGTTCTTGCCGTTTACAACGTAAGCAACGGTACGAAGAGCTGCTTCCATAACACCACCGGTGGTACCGAAGAGGTTACCTGCCGACGAGCCCTTACCAATCGGATCGTCGAAGTCGCTTTCCTCAAGGGTAGCAAGGTTGATGGACTGACGCTTCAAGAGTCTAGCAAGCTCTCTGGTGGTGATGGTGATATCAACATCGGGATAGCCGCTTGCCTTATGATGATCTCTGAGAACCTCAGTCTTCTTTGCGGTACACGGCATAACGGTAACAACTACCATCTTAGCCGGGTCGATACCGAACTTCTCTGCATAGTAGGTCTTCATAACTGCACCGAACATCTGTTGCGGCGACTTGCAGCTGGAAAGGTGTCCTACGAGGTCGGGATAGTAAGTTTCGATGAAGTTAATCCATCCCGGGCTGCACGAGGTGATCATGGGAAGAGTAGCGTTCTTGTCGTCAAGGCGGCTCAAAAGCTCGGTGCCTTCTTCCATGATGGTAAGGTCTGCGGTCATGTTTACGTCGAATACCTTGTCGAAGCCAAGGCGACGAAGCGAGGTAACCATCTTGCCCTGAACGTCGCTACCGATGGGGTAACCGAATTCTTCACCAAGACCTACTCTAACTGCGGGAGCAGTACCAACGATTACGAACTTCTCGGGATCGAGGATAGCTTCCATAACTCTTGCGGTGTCGTCCTTCTCGTAAAGAGCGCCTACCGGGCAAACCTTGATACACTGTCCGCAAGCTACGCAACCGGTTGCGTCGAGGTTGTGTCCAAATACGCTGCCGATTTCGGTCTTGAAGCCACGGAAGTTGGGGCCGATTGCGCTAACAGTCTGAATCTTGTTGCAGACAGCTACGCAACGACGGCACAAAATACACTTGTTGTTGTCGCGGATAAGATACGGATTGCTATCGTCGAGGGGATACTGATTCTTCTCTCCCTTGTACTTGTAGGAATCGCAGCCGTACTCAACAGCAAGCTTCTGAAGCTCGCAGTTGGTCGATCTTACGCACGAAAGGCAGTTCTGATCGTGGTTGGAGAGGATAAGCTCCAAGGTGGTCTTGCGCGAAGCAAGTACCTTCGGGGTGTTGGTGAACACTTCCATACCCTCTTTTACGGTAGCAAAGCAGGACGTAACAAGGTTCTTAGCGCCGGTAACTTCTACAACGCACATACGGCAGGAGCCGTCGTTGGTTACGTCTTTAAGATAGCAAAGAGTGGGGATATTTACACCTGCTTTTTTAGCAGCATCCAAAATTCTGGTTCCGGCGTCAACCGTAACAGGAATACCGTTTATTTTCAAATTAACTTGTTTCATAATAAATCTTCTCTCCTATTTCTTGCTGATAGCCTGCTGTCTCTTGCACGTATCTAAGCAAGCGCCGCACTTGAGACACTTGGTTACGTCAATCGTGAGCGAGGGCAACTTGTGTCCTTCAGCTATGTAGTCCGTCTTAACAATTGCACCTGCCGGGCACGCACGAGCGCAGAGGCCGCAACCGATACACTTGTCTTTATCAATAACGTAATTAAGGAGTGCCTTACATACGCCTGCCGGGCACTTCTTGTCTCTTACGTGAGCAATGTACTCGTCACGGAAGTACTTAAGAGTGCTGAGAACCGGGTTGGGAGCAGTCTGTCCCAAGCCGCAAAGCGAGTTAGCCTTGATGTACTTGCAAAGCTCTTCCATCTTGTCAAGGTCTTCCATTTCGCCCTGACCGTTGGTGATCTTCTCAAGCATCTCGTAAAGGCGCTTGTTACCGATACGGCACGGAGTACACTTACCGCAAGACTCGTCTACGGTAAACTCAAGGAAGAACTTAGCGATGTCAACCATGCAGTTGTCTTCGTCCATAACGATAAGTCCACCACTACCCATCATCGAACCGATTGCGATAAGGTTATCGTAGTCGATTGCGGTGTCGATAAGGTCAGCAGGGATACATCCGCCGCTGGGACCACCGGTCTGAGCTGCCTTGAACTTCTTGCCTCCGGGGATACCGCCACCGATTTCCTCGATGATGGTACGAAGCGTAGTACCCATGGGGATTTCTACAAGGCCGGTGTTTACGATCTTGCCGCCAAGAGCGAAGATCTTGGTTCCCGGGCTCTTCTGAGTACCCATGGTCTTGAACCACTCGGGTCCGTTAAGAATAATCTGCGGAATATTTGCGTAAGTCTCTACGTTGTTAAGAACGGTCGGCTTACCCCACAAGCCGTGCTCTGCAAGGTGGGGAGGCTTCTGGGTGGGCTCACCACGGTGTCCCTCGATGCTGTGGATAAGTGCCGTAGCTTCGCCGCAAACGAATGCGCCTGCGCCAAGACGGATTTCCATATCGAAGTCATAGCCAAGACCCATTGCATTCTTACCCAAAATGCCGTATTCTCTTGCCTGGTCGATAGCAACCTGCAATCTGTCTACTGCGATGGGATACTCTGCACGGATATATACATAACCTTGAGTTGCTCCTACTGCGTAACCTGCAATCATCATTGCTTCGATTACGGAGTGCGGGTCGCCCTCGAGTACAGAACGGTCCATGAACGCGCCCGGGTCACCCTCGTCGGCGTTGCAGACAACGTACTTTTGGTCGTTCTTAGCATTGAGAGTAGCAATCCACTTTTTGCCGGTGGGGAATCCGCCGCCGCCACGACCGCGAAGTCCGCTGTCGATCAAAAGCTGGATAACGCTTTCGGGGGTCATTTCCTTAACGCACTTCTCATAAGCCTTGTAGCCGTCGAATGCGATATATTCGTCAATGTTCTCAGGATTTATTCTGCCGCAGTTTCTCAAAACTATACGCTTTTGGTTGCTATAGAACGGAGTCTGGTTGATGGGCATGGGCTCGCCGCTTTCGGTCTTATGATCGCCCAACAATCTGTTTACTCTACGGCCGTTTACGATATGCTCGGAAACGATCTCCTCAACGTCCTCAACCTTAACGCACTGATAGAACGCTCCGTCCGGATAAACCGCAACGATAACACCCTTAGCGCACAAGCCGAAGCAACCTGTCATAACGAGCTTAACTTCTTCTCTTACGCCGTACTCGGCAAGCTTACGCTCGAATTCTTCCTTTACCTTCATACTTTTGCCGGAGGTACAACCTGTACCGCCGCAAATCATAATATGTGCTCTTTCTAACATTAACCTCTTCTCCTTAGGGATTATTTGTTGTTAATCGAAGCGATGATTTCACGCGCTTTGTCGGGATTAACGTTTTTGTATGCTACTTTGTCCTTGCCGGTAGCGATTACTTCAACGACGGGTGCGCCGTCAAGAGCTTCCTTGCTGCCCTGCAAAACAACCTTTACGTGCTCGAGATTGAGCTTCTCGATTTCTTCCATGCAAGCCCTGATAATTGCTCTTGCTGCAGTTGCGCCGTCGTTGCCGATGCAGATTGCAACCTTAACATCGTTTTCTTCGATAGCGCAGCTATAACCGATGGCAACCTTAAGGTTTTCGCGGATTGCTGCCAATTCTGCTGAACTTTTCATAAAGCTTTCTCCTCCAATTATTTAGATAGCCTCGGACGAATTACGCGTTGTATTGAGCGAAAATTCTGTCAAGGTCTTCGGGAACAAGGTTACCGTATACGTCACCGTTTACAGTCAATACAGGCGCCAAGCCGCAGCAACCGATGCAACGGGTAGCCTCGAGTGTAAACATCATATCCTCCGTGGTGCGACCCGGCTCGATATGTAAACGCTCCTTAACTCTGTCGAGAAGAACTCCCGATCCTTTTACGTAGCAAGCTGTTCCCAAGCAAATACCGATCTTGTACTTACCCATGGGCTCAAGGTTGAACTGCGCGTAGAACGTAGCAATTCCGTAAACTTCCTCAACGGGAACCTTGCAAGCTTCTGCGATGCGCTGCATGATTTCGATGGGGAGATATCCATAGATGTCCTGAGCCTTCTGCATTGCCTTCATCAAAGAGCCCGGTACGTTTTTGAGACCCTCAAAAACCTCATCAAGCTGCTTTTTTTGTTCAGGCGTGTCTTTAAATTGGTTACTCATTTCCTTCTCCTTTTACAAAAAAATTTTTTGCATTAAAAAGTTTTACGCGTATAACGCCATAAAATCTTATAAGATTATAACATACGAAAAAACAAATTGCAAATACTTAACGCATAAAAATCAAAAAAAATAAATTAAGTTGCTAAAATAAGTAATTTTTTGTAAGTAAAAACCACTTTTGCGCCGCAGTATTTGAGCCTCGACGAAAATGAATACGACGATTGCTCACTAAGCGAAGACGCCAAATCGGAGTAAGCAACAAGCAACTCGTCAAGCAGCTTGTCCGAAGAATATTTTTCTTTCAGCTCCTCTATCTCGATTACTGCGGAATTTAACTTTTTTATCGTGCCTTGCAAAACGTAAAGCGCCGCCGCCTCGGAAAGCTGATTGCTATCCAAGGCAACGGTCGCAGAATAAATACTTTCGAAAATTTCTTCAGGCAGCAAAAGCAGCCTTTGAACCTTATTGCCGACCTCCTTGTCGTCGTATCTAAGCTTAGGCTTGTACTCGCCTGTCGATACCACCTTATAGCCGTATCTGTCCGCAACGGCTTGAGCCTCTGTATCGGACGGATAAACGGCAACCACGACCTCGCCGCTTTCTATATAACCGCCGCCGCCCTTTTGCCTTATTTGGTCAGCGGCAGAAGCTGCCTCTATCTCGTTATCGTACTGTCCTGAAATGACTGCGTAAAAAACCTGCGCCTCGCTTTTTATGCTCTTGTCCTTAAAAAGCAATACGTAAATAAGCGTCACCGCAAGACTTATTGCCAATATAAAAACAATAGTCCTTGCCCCTCGCAACGAGCCTCTGGCACGCCCTACTATGTGCGGCTTTTCGTAATCGTAAATTATCCTTTTCATTGCTTAAATATATGTTTGATTTTTCTTCCTTATGCTTACTTGAACTTGCGAACGATTATTTCTTTATCACTAAGGCTGTCCGTAAGCTTTATGCTGTTTGTGTTATATCCTCTGTCACCCACACAAAGCTGCCACTGTCCCTCTCCGCTATTGTCAATACGGAAGTTAAAAGTATTTTTACCACGCCTTACTGTGAATTTTGCCTCGCTTAGCGAAGAGGGCATTTTGGGACTTACGGTGATGACGTCGCCGCAAAAGCTTATGCCAAAAAGATATCTTGTTATTGCATAATAATACCACGAAGCGGCACCCGTATACCAGCTCCAGCCGCCCTTGCCCGCAGGCTGAGAATAGACGTCTGCACTGATTACGTAAGGCTCTACCTCGTAAATGCTTACATCCTCTTTTGTCCTAGCATGATTTACGGGACTAAGCATATTAAGCAACGTGTATGCGTATTCCCACTCTCCGATTTCAAAAAGGCTCATAACATACCACACCGCACCGTGAGTGTACTGCCCGCCGTTTTCTCGCACTCCCGGGGGATAGTCGCAAATATAGCCTGCCTTGATTTCCTTTAGCGGCGGCGTTAGCAGCTTGATTATTCCGTGCTCGGCATCGACAAGCTTGCTTGCCGCAGACAGCAAGGCAAGCTTTGCTTTGCCGCCCTTAGCGCAACCGCTTATCGCCGCAAATGACTGCGTAATAAGATCTATTTGGCACTCCTTGCTGTCCTTACCGCCAAGCACCGTTCCGTCATCGCAGTAGGCACGAGTATACCACTCGCCGTCCCACGCCTTATCGATGGCTTCCTTCAGCTTATCTTTAAGCGCAAAATAAGGCTTCTTGTTTTTTATGTGCGGCATAAATTTGCTTATCACAAGATACAAGAACATACTGCCCCAAACGGTGGTGCCCTTACCGCCAATACCTACCTTATCCATAGCGTCGTTCCAGTCGCCGCCGCCCATAAGCACCAAGCCGTTTTTGCCAAGCCGAGCCGACGCCTTAATTGCCTTTAGACAGTGTTCCAAAAGAGTTCCCGTTTTTGCCGTAAATGCAGGCGAGCCGTAATAATCCTTGCCCCTGATTTTTACGTCCTCAAGGTACGGAATGCGCTCGTGCAAAATATTTTCGTCGCCCGTAAAGGCAATATATTCGGCGGCGATAAACGGCAAGAAAAGCTTGTCGTCCGAAATTTTGGTACGCACTCCAGTTTGCGGCGGGTGCCACCAATGCTGAACGTCCCCGGCCTCGAATTGATGTGCCGCACACTCCAAAATGTGACTGCGAACGAGGGCGGGATTGATATACAAAATTGCCAAACAGTCCTGAAGCTGATCTCTAAATCCTATTGCTCCGCCCGCCTGATAAAAGCCCGTTCGTCCCCAAAATCTACTACATAAAGTTTGGTACGGAAGCCACTTTGCTATATAATCTATGGCGGGATTTCCCGTAGAAACGGACACACTCGAAAGCGAAGAGTAATACTTTTTTGCTTCTCTAATCATAAGCTCGCTATCGGTTAGATTTACCTTGCCATCTGCACTTAGATAAAAGACAATCTTACTGCTACACAGCGCAGGGACAAACATTTTTGTTTTTATACAAGGCTTTACCTCGTGACCAAGCTTGCCGTCAAAATCGTGAAAACTGCCAAATTTATCCATAAACGACTGTTTATGACAGACATAATCAGTGATTTCATTGTTACAACCAATAACAAAACTGTTCCCATTGTACAAATTTTTTACATTAAGCGCGCCGTCAAAGCTACATGCCAAATTGTGTTCCGTTTTAAATGCAAAGTCGCCTACGATGGGCGAAACGTAGAAAAGTATATCCACATTCCTATCCGCCTTGACCTCGGAGGTCAGCGTAAGCTCGTAATATTTTGTGTTGTCCCTAATATACTCGCGAAGCCTTGAATAAAAGCCGTTGTAGTTGCACCTGAACTCGGTATATCCAAATCCGTGAATAGCTACGTAATCGGCTTCTACCCTTGTGGGCTGAAACGCACAACTCCACACCACTCCGTCTTCTATCATAATTATGCCCTCCGAGCACTCGTCTGCAACGGGGTCGTTGCTCCACTCGGTAAGCTTATTCTCCCTGGAATTTTGGTAGTAGGTATAACCGCCGCCGCTTTCTGTAATAATGGTGCCGAATTTTTTGTTTGCGATAATGTTGCTCCACGGCCTAGGCGTTAGGTCGCTTTTGCTAAGCTCTATCGCATAGCTTCCGTCCGCCAAAAAGCCACCCTTACCAAGCTTATATACATACTCGGGCTTTGGCATTCTTGCCCTGGCAAAAGGCACCGCCCTTACTCGCTTAGCTTGGGGCAATCGACTCTGTGTTATCTCGTCAATATCGGTTGCCGAGCGCCTTGCTTTTTCGGCCTCGCCCGGATCGGATTGTCTGTTTACAAAGGATAAAATGCAGTTTTTGCCCACTAATCCATCAAGACCGGCCGCAAGCTTTTCTTTGGTGAATTCGTCACCGTAATAAGCGAATACGATTCGCACTCTTACGCCCCAAAGTCCAAGCGCACCAAGCATTTTCAGTTTGCCCTTTATGCGCTCGCTTATCACGTTTGACTGTATATAAACTAGAGGCAATTCGCCGTCAAAAAAATTAGGCGAAGCATCGTAAATGAGCTTAGAGGCAACCCTATTCATCGCCTTATTTATGCCGTGCCCCCTTGCCACTGTAGCACAGGCAGAAAGCGCCTTGTCAAAATACCCCACACGCCGTGTAAGCTCTATTTGTTTTTTCAGCTTGCCGTAATCGGTGCCCACTAAATTGTATATTTGCAACGTCACGACCTCGCCGGGAGCCAAGCTAAGCTCCACAGCTCCGCTTACAATCGGGTCGAGAACTCTGCCAAAATCGTCACCCTTAGCGCGATTAAAGAAATTTGCGCGGTTCGTTTGATAGCTCACCCAATTTCTTAAGTCGACGTCAAAATAATGAGCAAGCGTCAGATCCCCCCTTTTGGCCGTTACAGCGCCCAAATCCGGGTCAAAAGCGGTGCTAACAAACATTCCCGAAAATGTTTTGTGAGCAAGGTCCTCGTATAGCGGCGCAAGCGCGATTTCCATATAGGAGCTAAGCCTTACTTCCAGCCTGTTTTTGCTGATATTTTTTAGTTTTATTCGCCTTGCTTCGCCGCAAACGCCCACCAAAACGCAGGCTGACTGAACAACCTCACAATTGTCGTCACAGTATATAAATTCGCTTTGTCCCTCGCCAAAAAACGCTTTGTCCTTTTGAATATCTATTCTTTCTCCACCATAGCTTAGATACACCTTGAGTCCACCGCTATGATTGTAATATCTCGAAATATACTTGCCGTCAAAGTACGAAAATCCGTTGCCGCTTTCGTCAACCAGCACCGAATATCTGCCACCCGTCATAAGATTGATTTGCGGCGGCGAAAGCTCCTTTGCCTCTTCCGTTGCAGGTACTTGCGGCAAAACGGGATAATCCACCTTTTTCTCTGCCTTAGGTATATCCGTGCCCGTGATAAGAAGCTGTGCCGCACGCATATCGGGCGAGGAAAAATTCTTTATCAAGGCATCGTCGCAGAAATAGTTGCAAATAGCCGCAAGAATCATACCCTGATGGTGCGCCATGTACGTTTTGATTATCTCGCCGTCGTACGCTTCGTACAAGCCAAACTCGCCCAAAAGCCCGTTTTCTACTATTTTTGACAAATTTTTTGCAGTTTCGTCAGGAAAATACGGTAAGAAAAGCAACGACGCATAAGGCGAAAGCACAGCCTTGCGTTTTTCGTTACTTAACGAAATGTTAGGAACACCAAACGCCTTATACTGATAATTTCCAAGGTCGTCAGTTTGGGCATACTGCGATTCTGACGTACCCCAAAAGGGCAAATTATTTTTTGCGGCATACGCCTCGTTTGCCCTAAGCACCGCTTTTGCCGAGCTTTGCAGCAGACTTCCCTTGTGATACTTAAAGTACAAGCTGCTCATCATATACTCAAACGCACCACCCGTCCACGAGTACAGCGAAACGCCCTTATAGCGAACGTGGCGTGCAGACAGATTTGCAAAGCACGAGGCCTTAAGCTTGCCCGTGCCGATACCAACAAGGTAAGTCAGCATGCTCTCACTTCCGAGCAAATCGTAATAATTGCCGTCAAAGCTCTTTGTATTATCGTCGTAGCCAATGAAAAGCAAACCTCTGCGGCCATCAAAAAATGCTCCCAAATCGGTATTTTGAATAAGCTTTTTTATGCGCTCGCACAGCTGTCCCTTGGTGCTATTTCGTAAAAGAATAAGTGCGGCAAGCAAATTGCCACTGTCTACTGCCGAAACGTAGCCGTTTAGTCGTTTGAGAGAATAAACATCCAGCCAGTTATAGAGATTGCCCCTCCACTTGTCCGCGCGCTCGATTGAATTAACTACCTTTTCCGCATAAAAATCAAATTCGTTGCCGTCTATAAGCTTCATTGTGCGTGCACACACAAGCCCCATGATCATAAACGAAACGTCCGTAGGAGAGGTGCGCGGCGCATAACCAACGCCGCCCTCTTCTTGATAATTGTCAAACGGCAAATAGTTGTTCTTTTCCTTAAGCTGTTTTTCAAAGAACCTCCAAGTATCACGAGCAATATTGTTTAGCTGTTCTTTTGCTTGAACGGATACGTTATCCCTATCCTCGTGCGGCTTGCTTAAAAGCGCAGCGTATAAAATTCCAAAGGCGAAAACGGCGGTTAGCACCACGAACACCCAGCTGAAATCCAATACAACAGATACTGCAAAAAGCACGGTTACAACCACGTTTGGTGCAAACGAAACCTTTCCGCCGCTGTGGGCAAACACCTTCCAGTCAAGCAAGTTCTTTTTTGTTATAAGACGAAGCAGCGTAACCAAAATTGCCTTTGCATAGCAGAACGCTACCGTAGGCAAGGTCGATATTAAAAGCAGCTGTCTAAGCCATTCCTTAAGAGTAGATTTAGGCGATAAAATCAGCCATCTGAGAGAGGAAATCAGAGCAAGCAAATTGAGCACAAAAGCCGCCGCCACCCACAAAAGAGGCACAGCCGAAAAGTGCGAAAACGTCAAAAAAATTATGCTTGCAATAGGCACCAGCCCAAGCAAAATGTTAGTTAGAATATGAAGCTTTGCAACACCCGAAATCGGATTCCTTATACGCCTTCCCTTAGCGTCTTTAATACGCGGAAACAAAAACGGAAGCAGCTGCCAATCACCGCGAAGCCACCTTATATTGCGCCCAAGATATGACGAATAGGTGAGCGGAAAATTGTCAAGCGCACCCAAGGCACTGTTGCCACAGCCCGCTATTGCCCCCTCTACAAAATCATGCGAAAGCACTCTGTTGTCCATAAAAACAGTGCCTACCTTAGAGGTAAATTCCTTTACTCGGTATATGCCCTTACCCGTATAATTACCGCTATCGAAAATGTCATAATTGGCGTCTGCAATGTAGTTGTCGTAGCTGTTAAGTCCCACGCCGTCCGACATCAATTTTGCAAAGGGTGAGCCCAGCGAGGACGGCTGTGACTTTACGTTAAGACCCACAACAGCCTTAGTCATGTTGTACGGATGCTCCATAATTTGCACCAGCTCGTAGGCACAGTTAAGCATGGTGTCGCTGTCGAGAGTTACCACATACCTCACCTTGTAGGAATTTCCCAAAACAAGGTCAAAATTGCTATTTATGTCTGACATAATAAGGTTGTTTAGCTCTAAAATAGCACCTCTTTTCTTTTCCCAACCTTGAAACTTGCCGCTACTATCACAAAATGAGCGTTTTCGCACAAACAGATTAAATCTTGGTCCAAGTGCCGAAACACGCTGTTTTGCCCTTTGAATAATGCGCTTATCAAGGTTAGAGTAATCACTTTTGTCGCTTGATGGCAAGTCGAGGAGTAGTCCGTACGAAAAAATTTTGTCGGGGTTTGCATAGCTTGCCGTAAGCATATTATCCACCATTTCGTCTAACTCACTCTCGGAAAAAACGATAACGGGAAAAACTATCATTGCCCTAACATCCTCTGCTATTTCGCGTCGCGGCATATACCTGCGACTAAAGACCTTAGCGTTTATTTTTGACAAAGCCTGAAGCGCCAAGCAAAAGGCAATAGGCACAAAAGCGATGCTTGCCACCGCTCCAAAATCAGGCACGATAACGCCCACCAAAACGCATAGCAAAGCGGTAATCACTCCCACTAAAAACGCGCACACAAAAAAGCCCACCTTGCTTAGCGGCCTTGGGAGAATATAATGCGCTATGTCCTTATTCTCAGACAAAGACTCCTTTACAATTTTGCCCGCAATAAAAAATTCACTTACGTTTTTTGCCCTCTTATTTATTGCCCTTAGGTACACCATTTTTGTGGGCGTGGTGCAATCTCTGTACACTATTCCCTTATAGCCGGACAAGAATTTATCAAGCGGGCAAAGTGACAAAATAAACTCATCGGTAAAGCACGAGCAAAGAGTAAAAAGTGACCTTATCGCACTGCTTACACCGCCGGTATATTTAGCGCACGCAGATAAAAAATTGTCCGCCCTTGTAAATGCACTAAGGCCGTTGCTTTGGCAAATTTTACCAAATTCCTTAAGAAGCTTTCCGTCGGCATACTTAACAAAAGCATAAGCGTAGCTGTTGTACTTCAGCTGATAAAAATCTATCTTATCCCTACTTATATCCTCTTTTGCGGCTGCAAATTTTTGGTTTATCACATTAGAGCGAGAACAGAAAATCGCCACATATTCAAGCAGCGCCAAATTGATGGCGGCAGGCAGCATTTGCACCTCATCAAACCTAAGCGGCAAATACTCGTTAAAGGCACTCACGCATTGTCTTACCGTGTTTTCGCTTACCGCACCGCCGCTACCCTTTACAATAAGCGAAGCAAGCGCATAAACACGCGGCACACCGCCAAATCCGGGCAATCTATTATACGCCGCCATCAACCTTTTTTGATCGGACATAACCTCGACAAGCTTGTAATAGTTGTCGTAAATCCAATTCTCAAAATCAAGGCATTTCCCTTGCTCTAATTTTGCGCTAATTCGGCTATATGCACCGTTTATCGCACTCATTATAAGTCGCGCCGAAAAATGCGGTGTAGAGCGCGTAGATGCGTTTATTTCGGCGGCAAGTGCAGTCACCGCGGATATCAGCTCGTTTTCGCTCATTACGCCCGTAAGCCTCATATTAGGCGAATCAATGGGTGCAAGCACCTTGTAGGTAATTATCATCACTATCACAAACAGCAAGGTTAAACCAAAATACAGCATAAGTTTCCTCTTAGCAAATAATAGCAAATTATAACCGTTCAAGGCTTTTTTATGCGTTGCATAGTGCAACAAAAAAACCGACCTTACGTATTGTAAAGTCGGCTTTATGCTTTGAATTGAATTAGGCTTAGATGTTTACGTCGTTAGCGTAAAGGGGATACTTAACGCAAAGTTTCTTAACCTCTGCTCTTACGTAGTCAAGCGCTGCTTCCTTCTCCTTGATAACCTTAGCGATGCAGTTACCGATAACTACCATATCCTCTTCCTTCATGCCTCTCGAGGTTACGCTGGGAGTACCAACTCTGATACCGCTGGTAACGGTCGGCTTTTGGGGATCGTTGGGGATAGAGTTCTTGTTAACGGTGATGTTGCACTCGTCA
Source organism: Clostridia bacterium (assembly GCA_017500845.1). Lineage (GTDB taxonomy): Bacteria > Bacillota > Clostridia > Christensenellales > Pumilibacteraceae > CAG-552. Next base: position 72,682 of record JAFVXY010000007.1, on the reverse strand, counting down.
AGAAGAGTTTCAAGCTCCTTACCGGTAATGTCGAAGCCAGTAAGCTTAACAAGCATAAGGTGGTTGTCGGTTCCGCCCGAAACAAGGCTTACGCCGTTGTCCATAAGGGTCTTAGCCAATGCCTGAGCGTTAAGGATAACCTGGTGCTGGTACGCCTTGAACTCGGGAGTAAGAGCTTCGCCGAATGCAACTGCCTTACCTGCGATAACATGCTCGAGCGGTCCGCCCTGAACGCCGGGGAAAATTGCCTTGTTGATCTTCTTTGCAATTTCCTCATCGTTGCACATAATCATACCGCCACGGGGACCGCGAAGAGTCTTGTGAGTGGTGGTAGTAGCAACGTGTGCATACGGGAACGGGCTTTCATGCTCACCTGCAATAACAAGACCTGCAATATGAGCGATGTCGGTCATAAGGTATGCGCCAACCTTGTCTGCGATTTCTCTAAAGCGCTTGAAGTCGATTCTGCGCGAGTATGCGCTTGCACCTGCAAGAATAAGCTTGGGATGGTGCTCTAAAGCAAGTCTTTCTACCTCGTCGTAGTTGATGGTTTCGGTTTCGTCGTCTACGCCGTAGGGGATGATGTTGTAGTTCTTACCCGAGAAGTTAACCGGGCTACCGTGCGAAAGGTGTCCGCCGTGAGCAAGATTCATACTCAAAACGGTGTCGCCGATGTTGAGCAAAGCAATGAACACAGCAAGGTTTGCCGATGCGCCGCTGTGCGGTTGAACGTTAGCAAAGCCGCAATTGAATGCCTTTTTTGCTCTTTCGATTGCAAGGGTCTCTACCTCGTCAACGTACATGCATCCGCCGTAGTAACGCTTTCCGCTGTAACCTTCGGCATACTTGTTGGTAAGGTGCGAGCCAACTGCCGCCATAACCGCAGGGCTAACAAAGTTCTCGCTTGCAATAAGCTCGATGTTGCCTCTTTGACGGTCAAGCTCTTTTGCCATGCTGGCATAAAGCTCGGGGTCTTGCTGCTGAATAAGTTTCAAATCAATCATTTTATTCACTCCTATAAAGTAATTTTCGTATTATGTACTCGGCGGCAAATCGCGCCGCAATAAGGCAAGTCATTTGCCCACCAAAGACTATTTTACAATGTCCAGCGCAAATCGTCAAGTGTTTTGTCCTGCTTTTCGCCGTCACTCATTCGTTTTATTTGAGCCTTGCCCGTTTCAAGCTCGGACTCTCCTATTACCACCACGTATTTTGCACCGATTTTGTCCGCGTATTTAAATTGAGCCTTGACGCTTCGACTCATAAAGTCCGTTTCGGCACTACAACCCTTGCTTCGCAAATCTGCCACGAGGAAGCGGCACTTATCACGGCAAAGTTCGGACTGACAAGCAATAAAGTAATCGGTGCGCGGCTGAACGAACTCCTTGCCGTTTGCCTCAAGCAGCATAAGCAATCTTTCGATACCCATACCAAAGCCTACGCACGGTGTGGGCTTGCCACCTATGGACGTGACGAGATTGTCGTATCTGCCGCCACCGCAAACGGTGCCCTGCGCGCCAAGCGAGGTAGTAACGAACTCGAATACAGTTTTGGTGTAGTAATCAAGCCCGCGCACGATGGACGGATTTACGTTGAACGGAACACCCTCTGCCGTCAAAATTTCCTGCAGTTTTGTAAAATGCGCATTACAATCATCACAAATGAACTCCAAAATACTGGGAGCCGATGCGACAATTTGCTTGCACTTATCATTCTTACAGTCGATAATTCTAAGCGGATTAGTGGCAAATCTGCGTTTGCAGTTTTCGCACATTCCGTCAAGATGGTGACTAAGGTATTCTTTGAGTGCGGCGTTGAACTTTACTCTGCACTCAGGACAACCTATGCTGTTGATATTGAGCGCAAGGTCCTTTACGCCCACGTTTTTGAGCAACGTATATGCCGCACTGATAACCTCGGCATCCGCATAGGGAGAGGGCGAGCCGTACATTTCGACACCAAACTGATGGTGCTCTCGAAGTCTGCCCGCCTGCGGTGCCTCGTATCTGAACACAGGTGTAATATAAAACATTTTAAGCGGCAACGACATAGCCTCGAGGTTATTTTCGATATAGCTTCGAGCTATACAAGCCGTGCCTTCGGGCTTAAGGGTTATCGATCGATGACCCTTATCCTCGAAGGTGTACATTTCCTTAGATACCACGTCCGTTTCGTCGCCAATCGAGCGCAAAAAAAGCTCGGTGTGCTCAAAAGTAGGGGTACGTATCTCCAAAATGTTGTACAATTTGCATACGTTGCGAATCTGCTCTTCGATGTATTGCCACTTGTAGCTTTGGGAAGGCAATACGTCTTTTGTTCCCTTTGGAATATTTACCATATATAATTCCTTTTTACAAAATATATTTCTTTAAATCTTGACTTGCCGCCTGTACACCCAAATGCTCTAACACGTATTTTTCGTCAATTTCGATGGTGATAAGCGGATGGTCGCCACTTGCATTAAAGCTTACGTCCTCTAAAAGCCTTTCCATAATGGTGTGCAATCTGCGTGCACCGATATCCTCGCTGCTGGAGTTTTCGTCAACGGCAATTCTCGACATAGCCTCGATTGCATCACGTTTGAACACCAGCTCGATATTGTCCACACTAAGCAAGTGCGCATATTGCTTGGTGATTGCGTTTTCGGGCACGGTAAAGATGTTTACAAAATCCTCGTAGGTAAGGCTTTTTAGCTCGACACGAATGGGGAACCTGCCTTGAAGCTCGGGAATCAAATCGCCTACGCTGGACACGTGGAATGCACCCGACGCGATAAACAGTATATAATCGGTCTTTATAGCGCCGTACTTGGTCATAACGGTGCTTCCCTCTACTATGGGAAGTATGTCACGCTGAACACCCTCGCGAGAAACGTCCGGTCCACCCGACGCGCCTTTTGCAGCAATCTTATCGATTTCGTCAATAAATATTATGCCCTCCTGCTCGGCTCTGCGAATGCCCTCTGCCGTGATATTATCCATATCTATAAGCTTTTCGCATTCTGCTTCGGTCAAAAGCTTGATTCCTTCCTTTACCGTAACCTTGCGATGCTTCTTACGCTTGGGCATAAGTCCGCCCATAATTGAGCCGAGGTCGATTTGTGCGCCGCTGCCCGGAATAAGCTCCATGCTTTTGGGCATATCGTCCACCTCGATGTCCACGATTACGTTGTCGAGCTTGCCACTGCGAAGCTCGTCATACACGTTTTTTGTAAGAATATCGTCCGCGATATCAACGTTTTTACCCTTTTTAGCCTTGATTATAGCATCGGCAATACTCTTTTGCGCCTTTTCTCTTGCGCGAGCCTCAACCGTAGCCATATTTTCTTCCTTAACGAGGCGAATGGCTGTTTCGGCGAGGTCACGAATCATAGACTCTACGTCCCTGCCTACGTATCCTACCTCGGTGAATTTTGTTGCTTCCACCTTGATAAACGGCGCACCCACGAGCTTTGCGAGTCTTCGTGCAATCTCGGTTTTACCTACGCCGGTAGGTCCCTTCATAATTATGTTCTTGGGTGTGATTTCGTCACGGATTTCGTCGGGAAGCTGACTGCGGCGGTATCTGTTGCGAAGTGCCACGGCAACCGCCCTCTTTGCCTCTGTCTGACCTATAATATATCTGTCAAGCTCACTTACAATTTGCTTCGGGGACATTTCCATACTAAACCTCCTCTACAACAAGATTGTTGTTGGTAAAGATACAAATCTCACTTGCTACCGTCATAGCCTCGACTGCGATTTGTCTTGCGTCCATATCGGTGTTCTTTGCAAGCGCACGAGCCGCCGCAAGCGCATAATTGCCACCGCTACCGATTGCCGCAATACCGTTTTCGGGCTCGATTACGTCACCTACGCCCGAAAGCACAAACATCTGCTCGTTGTCGGCAACTATCATCATAGCCTCGAGGTGGCGAAGAACCTTGTCGCCGCGCCAAAGCTGAGCCAGCTCAACCGCGCTACGCATAAGGTTTCCGCTGTACTTATTAAGCATTTGCTCAAAAAGCTCGGTAAGCGAAAAAGCATCGGCAACCGAGCCTGCAAAACCTACTACTACCTTGCCGCCGTAAAGTCTGCGAACCTTTTTGGCGTTTCCTTTCATTACTACCTGCTGACCCATCGTAACCTGTCCGTCACCGGCAATAACAGTCTTGCCGTTCTTTTTAATTCCGATGATGGTCGTTCCTTTAAGTTCCATAATACCTCCTGTTATAAAAGTATTCTATAGATTTTAGACCTTCTATCAATTATTTAGACCTTGAATCAATTTCGCCATATCCTCGATTGCTCTATTTGACAGCCCCTGCTTTCGTGCCGCCTTGTCACGAACGTGATTCTCCAGCGGCGGAATCAATCCAAAATTGGCGTTCATAGGCTGAAAGTCCTTACTTTCTCGCTCTAAATATCCTGTAAGCGCGCCTATCATTGTGGTAAGGGGAAATTCTATCCCGTCCTTGCCACTAAACATTCTTGCCATATTAAGTGCCGCAACGAGCCCCGATGCAATACTTTCTACATATCCCTCTACGCCGCTAAGCTGACCTGCAATAAAACAGCTTGGATGACTTTTTAGCCTAAAGTGCCTATCTATCGATTGCGGTGCGTTGATATACATATTCCTATGCATAACTCCGTACTTAAGATATTCGGCGTTTTTTAGCGCAGGTATTAGCCCAAAAACTCGCTTTTGCTCGCCGAATTTGAGGTTCGTTTGAAATCCCACGATATTAAGCATTGTACCCGCTTCGTTTTCCTTGCGAAGCTGAACGACCGCAAACGGTCGCTTGCCTGTGCGCGGATCTATCATTCCAACCGGCTTAAGCGGACCAAATCGAAGGGTATCCACTCCTCGGTCTGCCATAACCTCGACAGGCATACATCCCTCGAAAATTTCGCTTTTTTCAAAGCTTTTAAGAGTCGCTCGCTCGGCAGATACAAGCTCTTTTATAAATTCGTAATATTCCTCTCGGCTTAAGGGGCAGTTGATATAGTCGTCCTCGCCCTTTCCGTACCTGCTTGCCGTAAACGTATGCTCAGCAATCACTGATTCTGCCGAAATAATTGGCGCAGCCGCATCGTAAAAGTATAAATTTTGCCCAAGCAGTCCGCTTATAAAGTCGCCTAAGGGACTAAGCGTAAGCGGGCCTGTGGCTATGATCGTTGGCTTAGTTAGGTCAACGCTGTCCACAATTTTGCTTATGACGGTAATATTGGGGTTTTCTTTAATTTTTGCAGTAACTATACTCGAAAACCTTTCTCTATCCACCGCCAAGGCTCCGCCTGCGGGCACCTTTACGCTGTCGGCAACGGCAAGAAGTGGGCTACCCAAAAGCCTGAGCTCGGCCTTTAACAGTCCGCTTGCAGTGGACGGGTCGTTGCTTTTGAAGGAATTACTGCAAACGACCTCGGCAAAATTGTCGCTGTGGTGCGCGGGAGACGCCTCGATTGGCTTCGCCTCGAAAAGCGTAACCTTTATGCCAAGTGACGCCAGCGTGAGTGCCGCCTCGCACCCCGCAAGTCCTGCGCCGACAACCAAAACCTCTTTCATTTGTACCACCTTACTCGCTTTTTACCAAGTATTTTTTGCCACATTCCTTGCTTGCACACACGAGATAATCCTTGCCCTCGTGCTTACGAACAACCATGTAGCTGCCGCATTCGGGACACTTTGTATCCGAAACCTTGTACGAGGAAGCAAACTTGCACTCGGGATATCCCGTACAGCCAAAGAACATCGATTTACCTCTTTTGGTAGTAAGCGGCTTGCCGCAAAGCGGACAGGTGCCGCAGTCCTTTTCTTCCTCTTTGTTTTCGATGTTACGAATATTTTTGCACTTAGGATAGCCTGAGCATGCCCAGAAATCACCAAATCTGCCCTTGCGTAATACCATCGGCTTGCCGCATTTTTCGCATTTTTCACCCTCGATACGAGGTTCAACGGGCGCAGGCTTGCCATCGCCATCAAGCGGGCGGGTGTTTTTGCACTTGGGATAGTTGGGGCACGCCAAGAACTTGCCGAATCTGCCCTGACGCTCTACCATGTTGGCGCCGCAGTTTTCGCAAATCACGTCGCTGATTTTGTCGGGAGCCTTAAGCGAAAAGCTGTCGCCCATAGCAAATGCAATTTTGTCCTCGAAGCCCACGTAAAAATCGCTGATTACGCTTCGCCACTGTCTTGCTCCGCCCTCGATTTCGTCAAGCTGCTCTTCCATGTTTGCGGTAAACTTAACGTCCATTATTTCGGGAAAATATTTTATGAGCATATCCGTCACCTTTTCGCCAAGTTCGGTGGGGACAATAAACTTTCCGTCCTTTACGGTGTACTCTCTGCTGAACAGCAAAGTCACGGTGGGAGTATAGGTTGCGGGACGGCCTATGCCCTTTTCTTCCATCGCCTTGACGATAGAAGCCTCGGTATACCTTGATGGCGGCTTGGTGAATTTTTGCTCGAATTTATACTTTACAAAGTCAAGCTTTTCGCCCTCGACCAAATCGGGAATGGTAGAAGACTCCTCTTCCTCGTCCTCTTTTTGTTCTACGAAGTTTTTATACACTACGGTAAAACCGTCGAACTTGGGAGCTTTGCCGGTAACCTTAAAGCCGTAGTCACCCGCCTTAACGTCCGCAGTTAGCGAATCGTAGGTAGCGTCACTCATCTGGCTTGCCAAAAATCTTTCGTAAATAAGCTTGTATAAGCGATAATTTGCCCTGGACAGCACGCCGCTGAGGCTTTCGGGAGTGCGGGATAGCGTAATCGGGCGAATTGCCTCGTGCGCGTCCTGCGCGGATTTTTTAGATGCGTAAACGTTGGGCTTGGTCGGCACGTACTCGTTGCCGTACTTATCCTCGATATATTCTCTTGCTTCTTTAATCGCACCCTCTGATACTCTGGTGCTGTCGGTACGGATATACGTAACGAGAGCGACCTTGCCCTCGCCCGGGATTTCGATACCCTCGTACAAGTTTTGTGCCGCTTGCGTGGTTTGGCTAAGCGTCATACCAAGCTTGTTAAGCGCATCCTGCTGCATAGTAGACGTGGTAAACGGCGCGGACGGCTTTGACTTTGTTACGCTTCTTTTTACTGCTGCTACCGTGTACTTCTTGCCGTCAAGATTAGCGATAACCTCGTCCACCGCTTCCTTACTTACAAGCTTTATTTTTTTGCCGAGTCTTGTAGCAAGAACCGCCTTTATGCTCTTTTTGTTCTTTTCGAGAATGGAAGCAAACGGCCAATATTCTTCCGGCTTGAAAGCACGGATTTCGCGTTCTCGCTCCACTATAAGGCGAAGCGTAACCGACTGCACTCTACCTGCCGACAGCTTGCCCTGAATTTTTTTGCATAGCACAGGCGAAACCTTGTAGCCCACCAGCCTATCGAGAACTCTGCGCGCCTGTTGAGCGTCCACAAGGCTTTCGTCTATGGGACGCGGATTTTTGAGCGCATTTTGAATAGCATTCTTGCTTATTTCGTTGAACTCAATTCTTATTTTTTCGGTTTTATCAAGCCCTAAAATTTCGGCAACGTGCCACGAAATAGCCTCCCCCTCTCTGTCCGGGTCGGTTGCAAGCAAGATCTCATCTGCCTTTGCGGCTTCTTCGCTAAGCTTTTTTACTATATCCTTTTGGGTCGAAATAATTTCGTAACGCGGCGAAAAATTGTCTCTTACGTTGACCGAAAGCGACTTGGGCGGCAAATCACGAACGTGACCCTTGGTTGCAAAAACCTTGTAGCCCTTGCCCAGATATTTCTCGACTGTTTCCTTTTTTCCTATACCTTCTATAACAACGAGTTTCATAACTACCTTTACCTTACGCCGTACGCATTACCTATGCGAACGACGATTCCTTTAATCTCCATTCCCGTAAGCGTGGAATTGATGTCCGACGCCCTTAGGTCAGAAAGCTCGATAAGCTCCTCTATCGTTTTGTCACCGCTTTGCAGTAGAGTATAAATCTTTTCTTCAAAAAAGTCCAGCATAGGGAGCACTGTTTTTTCTTTTTTTGGAATATTTAGTCGCAATTCCGTCAGTACGTCCTCTGCCGAGCTGATGAGCTTTGCGCCCTGTGCGATAAGTCTGTTGGTGCCCTTCGAGCGTGACGACGTGATATTGCCCGGCACGGCAAAAACCTCTCTGCCTTGCTCGAGAGCATAATCTGCCGTTATAAGTGCGCCGCTTTTTGCGTCCGCTTCTACCACGATTATTCCTCGGCTAAGCCCCGCTATCAAGCGGTTACGCTCGGGGAACGAGTATCTTGTGGGCACAAACGAGGGCGGATACTGCGTAACAATAAGTCCGCTGTACTCGATTTCGTCCGCCAGCTGACGGTGCGAAGAAGGCGTAATATGGTCGAGTCCGCCACCTAATACGGCAACGGTCTTGCCCTTTGCCTTTAGGCATTCCTTGTGTGCATAGGCGTCAATTCCTGTAGCAAGTCCGCTTACTACCGTAACCCCCGCCTTTGCGAGCGTACGAGCAAGCATTTCTGCCACCTCTTGTCCGTAAGTCGTGCAAGCTCGCGTGCCTACTATCGCCACGGTGGGTGCATTAAGAACATTGAGGTCGCCCTTATAATACAAGATTACCGGCGGACAAACCTCCCTTTGTAATAAGCTTTTTGGGAATCTCATATCCGCACGAGTAAGAATATTTACTTTTCTTTCTTTTATTTTGGCAAGCTCTCTGTCCAGAAACGACTCATTGCGAAATCGCACAAGCATTTCTACATTTTTTTCGCCCACAAATCTTTTTAGAGATTCGCTTGACGTAATGCCGTCCCAAATTTCCTTTGGTGAGCATATATCCAAAAGCGCGTTAAGTCTTTTGTCGGTAAGCGACGAAAGACTTAACCAAAAATAGATTTTATTGTCGTTCACTTTACTCTCCTATCCAAGCTACGATATCCTATTGCCTCAGCTATGTGATTGACTGCGATATTCTCGCTGCCGTCAAGGTCGGCTATGGTGCGAGCAACCTTTAGAATTCTATTGTACGCACGCGCCGACAGTCCAAGTCGCTCGAACGACATTTTAAGCAATGCTTCGCTTTCGCCGTCAAGCTGACAGTATGTCGAAACCATGAGGTTGTTCATTTTTGCATTGCTGTATACTCCCTGACCCTCGAAGCGGGCAAGCTGAATTTGCCTTGCCTTGTTTACACGTTGCTTAATCTCGGCAGACGTTTCGCCACGTTCCTTAGAAGAAAGGTCGCCGTAGGTAACGTTATCTACCTCGATATGAAGGTCTATTCGGTCCATTAGCGGGCCCGAAAGCTTGGACATATACTTATTTATTTTTACAGGCGTGCACGTGCACTCGTGCGTGCGCGAGCCGAAGTTGCCGCATGGGCAAGGATTCATGCTTGCAACAAGCATAAAGTTTGCCGGGTACTCCACCGTTCTTTGTGCGCGCGCTATCGTAACTACGCCGTCCTCAAGCGGCTGACGCAATATTTCAAGCGAATCTCTTGGATACTCCAAAAGCTCGTCCAAAAACAGAACGCCGTTGTGGGCAAGGCTTATTTCACCGGGGCGCGCTGACGAGCCTCCTCCGGTAAGCGCAACCTTGCTACCAGTATGGTGGGGAGCACGGAACGGACGGTTTACGATTATGCCCGTTTTGTCGTCAAGCAGTCCGGCTACGCTATGAATTTTTGTCGTTTCCAGTGCTTCGGCAACCGAAAGGTCAGGTAAAATCGTTGGCAAGCACCTTGCGAGCATGGTTTTACCGCCACCCGGAGGACCTATCATCAAAATATTGTGTCCACCGGCTGCTGCGATTTCCATCGCGCGCTTTGCCGCAAACTGTCCCTTTACAAGCGAAAAATCCTCGGTAAACTTGCTTTCGTCACGAAGCTCCAATATATTAAGCTTAGGCTCGGGTTCATAAAAAGCAGGATTAGTCAAAAAGTCAACAACCTCTTTTAGAGTTTCGAAGCCGTAAATTTCGATTCCGTCTATATAGCTTGCTTCGTTTACGTTTGCCTTTGGTACTATAACCTTTTTGCAGCCAAGGTCGAGTGCCGAAATTATGATAGGCAAAATTCCCCGTACAGGCTTGATTTTTCCGTCAAGCGACAGCTCTCCCAAAATGCCGAACGAATCAAGGTCGCTACAAGCAAACTGCTCGGTAGCGTACAGCATACCGAGCGCAATAGGCAAATCGTACATAGCCCCCGACTTTTTTGTGTCGGCAGGTGAAAGATTAACCGTTATTTTTTTGGGCGAAAACATGTATCCGCTGTTGCGAATAGCGCTTCGCACGCGTTCCTTCGATTCCTTAACGGCAGTATCGGGCAGTCCCACGACGTCGATTACGGGCATACCGCTACCGATATCTATTTCGACCGTTACTCCGTAGCCCTTTATTCCGTCCAAGCCGAAGCTGTTGATTTTTGCCAGCATTACGAAATTTCCTTTACTTAATTAAGCCCACAAGCGCCGACTTGAAATCGTCACCCTTAGGCTCGAATTTTTTAATATTGCCGTTCATTACGATATCGAGAACAACGGCGGTAAAATATATGTGAACAAGCACGGTTATTGCCGAAAGGATAATTCCGACAACCTTCCACGCGCCTGCAAGCGCCTCGGTTACGTACGTTGATTGAAGCGTAAAGTATTCGCAGTTAAGCAAAACTCCGCAAGCGTTGATAAACACAAGGAGCGCCGTGATACCAAAGATCTGTACAAGACGTCTATCCTTAAGCACCGCTACTGCAAGCAAAAGAGCCGCAAGACACGGAATAAGCGTAAGCTCGGACGAATCAACGAAATAGGTGTTTACCGTAAAGAGCGCAAACGACACAAACATAAGTAGGTTTGCTCTGTTCTTACGCGACAGATAAATAATAAGAGTTATTGCAATAATAGCAATCATAAACAGCACGCTGAACGCATAGGTCGGGAACGTAAGGCTAAGCGAGTTTCCGTTCTTGCCAAACAATGTGTAAAGCGACAAGCCGTTGTAGGTAAAGTAGCCAAGCGTATCGAACGGCTTAAGGTAGTAAACGTACAGCATCTTAAAGGGATTTGCGCCAACGGTATCAAGCACAAACGGCAACGTAATAAGATACGAAACCACCATGCAAGCAATCACCGCAATGGGAAGCTTGATTATAAGGTCGTGCTGAGAGCCCCAAAGCTTACCACGGTTTTTATCGTACCTATATGCAAAAATCTTTTTTACGTATGCGTAAATTACGAACGTCATGACGATGGGAAGCAAGAAAATGGACTCGAAGCAAATCAGTAGGCTTATGCTATAAGTGATGATAAGCTTGATATACTTGCGCTCCAGCATAAAGTACAGCATCGCAACAAGCGCAACCGCAAAGAACGAATATACGCTGGGATAAATCGAGCCGAGCATAAATGCGGGGCAAAGTGCAACCAAGCCGCCGACAGCAAGTGCTACAACCTCGCCTGCATACTTCTTTGCAATGTTATAAACAAAAACCGCGAGCAAAATATCCGAAATCACAAACGGAAGCTTGAGGAAAATTACCGTTGCAACGCTAGATGCGCTAAGCTCGGTAAAAAGCGAAAGCGCCGATCCGAAGAACGTAAGAATGTACATCGTAAGCGGATAGAAGAATACGTCCTCGTACATTTTCATGAATCCGTTAAAGCCGTTGCTTACAAGATAATTGGTCATACCGAATATGCCCGAATAACCTGCTCGTATCGAGCTGAATGCAGTGGTAAATCCTACAATGCCTTTCATGGTAAAAGCCATTACCATACGGATAACCGCACCCACTGCCAAAGCAATGATAAAAATGTTCTTTGCTTTGATTTTGAATTCAGGAGCAATTCCGCGCAAGCCAAGGCAAAGAAGCCAAACCGCAACGGCAAAAATTACTATCGAAAAAATTGCAAATATTACCGTAAATGCAATTCCTCCACTCTGTGCTGCCAACAAAAAATTAGTCATAGATAAACTCCACCTATAAGTAAATTTAACCCATTATAGCAAATCTTGAAAATAATTGCAATTCTTTTTTCTATATATTGGCAACTTTTCATTTACAAATCCATTTTGGACAAAGTACGACAAAAACGCTTTACAACAGCCGCCCCGTGCGATATAATTGGCTTATGTACGATTTGATTTTATTTGATTTAGACGGAACCTTAGTTAACTCTCAAAGAGGAATAGAATTTTGCTTGCGCCACGTTTTTGATAGGCACGGCGTAACCTTTACCGGCGATATAACCAAGTTTATTGGGCCGCCCTTTGTACGCTCCTTTCCTCAGTTTTTGGGTACGGACGAAAGGAAAACCGAGCTTATGATAAGCGACTATCGCGATCTCTACGCCACTACGGGAGTTTATCAAACAACCCTTTTCCGCGGCATAACCGACCTACTAAGCTCGCTTAAAAATAGCGGAAAGGCAGTTGCGCTTGCCACCACCAAGCCACGCCATTTTGCCGAGGTTATACTAAAGCATAAGCATATATACAAGTATTTCGATTTCGTATCGGGCACCGAGCCTGACGGAAGTCTTACCGACAAGGTGGACGTGCTTAACAACGCATTTAGCCATCTACCCTTTTCACACGAGCAATCGGTGCTTATAGGCGACACGATTTATGATGCATTAGGAGCAAAAGAGGTTGGACTTGACTGCATAGGCGTAACGTACGGCTACGGCACTAAGGACGAGCTTATCTCCTGCGGCGTAAAGCAAATTGCCACATCCCCACGCGAAGTAAAGAAAATTCTTTTAGGTCAATAATCTTTTGTGTCACAAAAACGCATATACGTATTATAATTTTACTTACAAACCAAAAAATACGAGAACATTATTTTGTTTCTCGTATTTTCTTTGTTCGCATAATTATAGAAATTAAATTAATTCAAGACAAACAAGTCTTAACGTAAGCCAATCATTGCCCTCGAATTGAGCATAATAATCATAATAGCTATCTACGTCAGGCGTATCAATTACAAACAATTCTATGCAACCCTCAAAAGCAGTACTTTCAATCCAAGTCACTCCTGATTCTGATGTTCTTTTAAGATTTACAAACTGTAAATTTTCGCAATCTTTAAAAGCAAATAATCCCACGTATTCTACACTAGTAGTAACTATCAACCCACGGATATCCGTACAGCCAAAAGCAAACGCGCCTACTTCCTCTGCATATAAATAAAAATTTGTTGCAGTAAGATTTTGGCATCCATAAAAAGCATAATCCTCTATAACTTGCACAAAAGGCATTTCCAACGATTCTAATGACGTACAATCCCTAAAGGCATTTGCCCCTATCGTCGTGACAGTATAAGGAAAGCTTACCGAAATTAGATTTACACATTCTCTAAAGCCGTTCTCTGCAATTTTAGTTACCGGCTTTCCGTTATATTCTGAAGGAATTTCCAAATCTCCTCCAATTGTCGATGCAGTCATCTCCACCTCATACGTGCCATCACTTAAAAGATTATACTGCAGTAAATTGGGAATCCACTTTATGTAATAAGTGCCGCTTGTTTTTGCTGCTATCTCCGCAGTTGTATATTCTGTTCCGGAATATGATGAATTACTATACCAACCACCAAATCCATAACCTTCTCTACTCGGAGAATTGTAGATATTGCTTGCGTTAGGATATAGCAGATTATTGCTTGTCCTTGTTACCGATTTTACGTACGATTTATCCGACGAAAGCGTGCACCCAAAAAACACAGAATTCTTTGTATATCCACCTGAGCCGGGCGGCACCGATTGCGAGTAATCTACAATAGCGTTCCAGTTTTGCTGCCATCCATCACCTGAGCTTGGAATATCCGTGCGGTCTGTGTATATGGTTAGATTTGAATTGCCCAATAAATCTCCATTGCCAAATGCGCTTATACCAATGCTTGTAACGGAACTCGGCACTGTTATACTTGTCAATCTTTGCGTTAGATTAAAAGCATATGGTTCTATAGTCCTAAGACTTTGAGGTAACGTAATACTCATCAATTCACTTTGTCGAAAAGCACTAGAACATATTGTTTCCAAGTTACTTCCCTGCTCAAAAAATACACTCTCCAATTTTACCGTATTCCCGAATGCCCAGGCGCCTATTGTTGTTACTGATTTTGGTATTTCCACATACATCAAATTGCCACAACCCTTAAATGCTTCGGCGCCAATGCTATTTAAACTGCTGTTAGCCTCATACGTAAGAGAAATGATATCCTGATTGTTACAAAAAAGCTGTGTATTTATACCTGTTACCCAATTAGGAACCACAAGATTTCCGTCAAAACTATTTGGCAAAGTGTAATCTGTCCATTCACTTACATTCGTAGTATAAATGTTGTTAGAGCAATAACAATATGTTTCTCCATCTTCCACATCGCCAACAATATAATTGTTTGAGCAAGAATGCTCTAAATTAGGAAATTTTAAAACCAATGCTCCCTCTATATCATGATAAGTACCATTAGGTACACCTGCATGAACCTCCACGTCTTCCTTTTCTGGTTTCCACCAACCTTTATGACCATAAAAAGTCATTGCATCTATTCTTCTATCTTCTTCGATGTTTTCATTACTATTTATATAATAATCATAACATACATATACATGACTTTTAGCGCCCTTTGCATGTACTATTACAGGATAACCTAAATCAATTTGTTTTTTTTTGAATTTCTTTATATCAAGCTCTGACTCTCCCTCAAATTGCTTTTTCGTACAAATTTTGTACTCCAAGTTTTGTAAATTCGAATTATTGGTTTTTATATAATTTAAATACCTAATTAAAATGTTTTTTATTATTGAGAGATTTGTTCCAGGTCCAAAGGTTTTTTCTTCACCTTCTTCCTCCTCCTCTTCTTCTAATAATTTTTTTCCTATTTCAAAAAGCATAGCTTGAAAGTGTGTTTCCTTCATTTCTTTCATTCTCTCAAAATATAAAGAATATTCAGATTTATCAAATTCTATATTTAATAATTCTTTATCTTGTAATGGCTCTGCTAGAACACCTGGAGAACAATCGCGCTCTACCATATTTGTTCCATCACCCTCGGATACGGCATCATATTTTTCATCAATTATATTATCATTCAAATATGAATCATAATATGAGAGAAGCATTCCTATCGCCACGTATCCACAAGTCCCGATTTTGTTATATCCAAAATTTCTTTTTAATCCTCTAAAATATGCTTCCATATAAGAATCGTACGATGAAGGTGTGTTAGCAGTATTAGCCGCTATTGCAGACGAACTGTTTAAATCTCCTTCGTCCACACATTCAATAGAAACATTCTCCTGTTCAAACGCAAGAGCTTGTTGATTTATTCCTTGCGTAGGCACGCTAAGTGTCATTGATAACAAAAATGCAACTAAAGCTTTCATTCTTATTCTCCTATAAATAAATTTTCTTCAAAATATCTTTCGAACCATCTATAAGTAAGCGTAGCATTAGTGCTATAATAACAAGTACCTATACATGTTCTGCCGACATAAATGTTGCAGTAGTTTTTAGGATTTCCCTCGGTTTCCTGCTCACCAAACTTTAGACGGAAGTTATCTCCTCGCAATAGATCTTTGTCAAAATCACTTGGGATGGGTGCAAGATATATACTCAAGCTTGCTGTGTTAAGAGGCCCTATAATCCCTTCCCTATCCCAATCGTAATAATCGTAGCATTTTATTGACTCGTCATAAACATTTCTAAAGTCTACTATCATAGGATTTACGTACTCCCCTTCTATGTTTTCAGCATATACATAGAAGTTATGTCCACAACAGGGGTCAATAATATTTGTCAGCACATTCAACAAAATGAATTCCTCTGTAAATGTTTCTCTGAACTCAGTGTTGTAATAGTTCATAAAATTAGCAAAAATATCATCTCCGCTGTAATCGTTTCTAATATCAGCCAATAATATCTCGCCCTCGCGCGGACCGTAAACCGGTGCCGACTCTGTGAATTCTATCGGCTTACCCAAAAGGTTGTCTATTGCTTCTTCAGCACGCCCTATTTGAGTCTGCTGCTTGTCAATCACGCCTTGCTGAGTAAGAATAAGCTGACCAAGCCACTCGTTGGCAGACTTTTGCTGTTCTAGTTCTGCGCTAAGCTCGTTATTGACGTCCGCTTGATTTTGAAGCGCTTGTTCTAACTGCGTTATTTTTTGCGCCATCTCGTCCATCTGCTCGTTTTGGTTGCATCCTACAAGTGTAAACAGTAATAACGCTACAAGAATAAGACTTAGTATCTTTTTCATAATGTTTCCTCCTTTAATTTCTATTATTTATGTTTATTTTATCATACATTTATTGCCCAGTCAACGTGTATTTTGTAAGATTTTGTCATTTCTTTTTCATAACGATACCCCCTTTATGACTTAACCACTATCTATCTGTTTTTTATACTTTTTTCCTTATTTTATAAAATTTTAAGAGGGTAAGTTTAGTGTATAGATAACAAAAATGCAATTAAAGCTTTCATTTTTAGTCCTCCATCTTAAATAAATTGTTCATAATATATTTTTCAAACCATCGGGCCGTCAACGGTGCATACGACTTATAATAACACGTACCAATGCAAACTGCGAATTGATTGCCAAGGTAAATATTAAAATAAGTTATTTCTTTTTCTCCTACCGTTTCTTTCCCAAAATAGAGATCAAGATGCCACGCAAGATCTATTTGAAAATGCAATCCGGGGAAAGGTGCAAGATATACATCAAAATGTACAGTTGCAGCCCCTCCATCCATATCTTCATCCCTTGTCCAATGATCCGCATACTCTTTCAGTGCTACATCATACACATAATATTCTTCTCTTATCATAGGATTTACGTACTCACCATCATTTTCTTCTGCATAAAAGTAAAATGAATGACTTGCACCGCCAACAAAATTTGTATTTTCTAAAAGATAAAACTCTTCATCGAATACTTCTCTAAATTCTGTCTCATAATAATTTTTAAAATCATCCATTTGGCTTGGATGATATCCGAAAAACTTTTTTAGTTCTACCTCATCCTCACGTGGGCCATAAACAGGAGCTGACTCAGTAAATTCTATCGGCTTACCCAAAAGGTTGTCTATTGCTTCTTCGGCACGTCCTATTTGAGTCTGCTGCTTGTCAATCACGCCCTGTTGCTCATCAAGCAATCCCTGCTGAGTAAGAAGAAGCTGACCAAGCCAGTCATTGGCTGCTTTCTGCTCGTCCAGTTCTGTACTTAGCTCGTCATTGACATCTGCTTGATTTTGAAGCGCTTGCTCTAACTGGGCTATTTTTTTAGCCATCTCGTCCATTTGCTCGTTTTGGTTACACCCTACAAGCGTAAACAATAATAACACTACAAGCATAAGACTTATTATCTTTTTCATAATAGTACCTCCTTTTTGTTTAACTACTATGTATATCAGAATTTTGGCACATTTGTTTCCTTATTTCTAAAAATTTTTTATATTTTTTTATTTTTATAATATTGCTCGCGGCAAGCATGCAATAAAGCCTAAAACGATAAATAAAATGCACCCCAAAAGCATCCAACTTTTGAAGTGCATATCAAAAAGAATTCTATTCTTCCTCTTTTTTATAAATTAATGTTCTTACTTTTACTGCTCTAATAGTGCCGTCATATCTGCAAACGGCGAAAGACTGCGGCGCAAAATTCCGTTTACGTGCGCTATTGCCAAGCCGTAGTTGGTGATGGGAATATCCACGTTTATCGCCTTTTGTGTGCGGCTTGTCATCTCCTTTTCGTTAAGCGTACAGCCGCCACAATGGACGACAAGTGCATATCCGTCGAGACTCGGGAACTCTGTACCCGAGCAAAACTCGAAATTCAGCTTTTTACCCGTGTAGGCGGTAAGCCATTTAGGAATTTTTACCGTGCCTATATCCTCGCACTGGCGGTGATGGGTACAGCCCTCGGCAATAAGAATCTTGTCGCCATCATTTAGCTTGTCTAACTTCGCCGCGCCCTTAAGCAGCGTAGACAAATTACCCTTGTATCTTGCCATAAGTATGGAAAACGAGGTTAGAAGAGTATCGCTCGGGACGATTTTTGCTACCTTGCCAAAAACCTGCGAATCGGTGATTACCATTTTTGGCTTTACGGCAAGACCGTCTAACGTCTGCTTTAATTCGCTGTCACGACAAACGACTGCCACCGCCCCACCGTCAAGAATATCTCGTATAGTAAGCTGCTGAGGCATAATAAGTCTGCCTTTAGGCGCCGCCTTGTCGATAGGAACTACCAAAACGACTACATCGCCCACCTTTAGCAAATCGGAAACGACCTTTCTTTCCTCTTTGCTTGCAAACTTGCCGAGCATTTCCTTAAGCTCGAAAATATTTTTGCCGCTAACTGCGCTAACGTAAATCTCGTTACCTTGTGCCTGCGGCTGTTCTTCCAGCAAATCTGCCTTGTTGTACGCAACAATATAGGGAGTTTTTTTGCTTTGAAGCACCTTTATCAGCTCATTTTCGTACTCGCTTAAGCCTTGCCTTGCGTCCACCACTACGATAGCAATGTCCGTATAGTCAAGAGCCTCCTTCGCCTTTTTTACGCGCAATCCGCCAAGCTCGCCCTCGTCATCTATGCCCGGGGTATCCACAATAACCACGGGGCCAAGCGGCAAAAGCTCCATCGCTTTTTTTACGGGGTCGGTGGTTGTGCCCAAAACGTCGGACACAACACAAAGCTGTTGACCCGTAACGGCGTTTACAAGACTTGACTTGCCTGCGTTGCGCTTACCAAAAAAGCCTATATGCAGTCTTTCTGCCGAAGCTACGTTGTTAAGACTCATAAATTTTCTCCTTAAAATCTAAAGTCACGTCTGTTGGAATTCTTTATATCGGCTATGTTTTGCTTTGCGATTTCCTTAACCTTTTGGTTGGGAATTTTTTCCAGTTCCTTGTCTATAAGCTCAAAGCCGATCTTGCGCGTTTGCTCCGAGCCGTAATCCACGAGGTACTCGGTAAGCGTCATAAGAGCATTGGGATGACAGCAATTGATTATCTGACCCGTCTTGCAAAGACTCATGAATCTGTCGCCCGTTCGTCCCTCGCGATAGCAAGCGGTACAGAACGACGGAATATGACCGTTTTCCATAAGCCATCTTACAACCTCGTCAAGCGTGCGCTGGTCGGACACGTCAAACTGCTCGGTGTCGTGCGGACGCTCCTCTTCGGTATAGCCGCCAACCGTCGTACGCGAGCCGCCGCTTACCTGCGAAATACCGAGACGAAGAAGCTTGGTACGTACCTCTTCGGTTTCGCGAGTGGAAATAATCATTCCCGTATAAGGAACGGCAAGGCGAATACATGCCGTAATCTTTGCAAAAACCTCGTCCGAAATGGAGTTGTCGAACGCAGTCGGGTCGATATCGTCCGCGCGCTTGATTCTGGGCACGCTTATGGTGTGCGGGCCTACGCCGTGAACAGCCTCGAGGTGCTCGGCGTGCATAATAAGACCGGCAAACTCGTATCTGTAAAGCTCAAGACCAAAAAGCACTCCAAGACCTACGTCGTCTATGCCACCTTCCATTGCTCTGTCCATAGCCTCGGTATGGTAGTCATAGTCGTGTTTGGGGCCGGTAGGATGAAGCTGAAGATAGCTTTCCTTATGATACGTTTCTTGGAAAAGTATATAAGTACCGATGCCCGCTTCCTTAAGCTTGCGGTAGTTCTCCACGGTGGTTGCGGCAATATTTACGTTGACTCGGCGGATTGCACCGTTCTTGTGCTTGATGCTGTAAATGGTGTCGATACACTCCAGGATATACTCGATGGGGTTGTTCTTGGGATCCTCGCCCGCCTCGATTGCAAGTCGCTTGTGTCCCATATCCTGCAAGGCGATAACCTCTGCCTTTACTTCCTCTTGGGTAAGCTTGCGGCGCGGAATGCGCTTGTTTTTGAGGTGGTACGGGCAGTAAACGCAACCGTTTACGCAGTAGTTAGACACGTAAAGCGGCGCGAACATAACGATTCGGTTACCGTAAAAGGTCAGCTTGATTTCTTCTGCGATTTTGTAAATTTCCTCTACCTTTTCGGGAATGTCGCACGCAAGCAAAACCGAAGCCTCACGGTGCGTAAGTCCTGCGCAAACGTACCCCGTCTCGGTCTTTTTGGGACGAGCCTTGTCCAAAATTTGGTCGATAAGCTCTATATTATTCTTGTTTTGGTCGGCGTATTCAAGAGTAGCACGAATCTCGCCGTCGTTGATAAATTCCTCTGCTTTAAGCGATTTGGGATTATAAATTGCCATAATTTTTCTCCTATCGTATTAATTTTTCTTTATATCTCCGCGATCGGTCACTACGACGTAGCCTATCGCCTGCATTTTTTGTTCTAACTGCGCTCTTGCCTCAGCGGCCTCCGCCCCGGAGTGAAGCTTGTTGTCGTACAGCTCGTACTTTTTGCGCACGTCCTCGGGCGAAAGATTGGGCATAACTACGTTTGCTCCTGCCTTAATGCCCAGCTCTCTACCCAATGGATGAATGGTGCCAAGCGCAGTCGTGGACGGAAGCAGCACCGGCGGATGTATGAGCCTTATAATTGACAGTAAATAACACGTAAGCTCCACCGTTCCTGCTGCAAATTGCGCAAAAGGCGTGTCGTGGTGCGGCACAAATGGCCCTATTCCGCACATATCGGGCTTGAACTCCTCGATAAACTTAAGATCCTTTGCTATGGTCGCCGCCGTCTGAAAGGGCGAGCCCACCATAAAACCACAGCCGACCTGAAAGCCTATACTTTTGAGGTCATTAAGACAGCTCATTCTGTTTTGTAGCGTCATTTCGGCAGGGTGAAGCTTGCTGTAATGCTCGCAATCTGCCGTTTCGTGTCTAAGCAAATATCTGTCCGCCCCTGCATCAAACAGCTTTTGATAGCTATTTCGGCTTCGCTCGCCAAGCGAGAGAGTTACCGCGCAGTCGGGATATGCTTGCTTAATTTCACTTACGATATCGCAAAGCACGCTGTCGGTGTAATAGCCGTCCTCCCCGCCCTGCAAAACAAAAGTTCTAAAGCCGATTTGGTACCCGCTGTGACAGCACGACAAAATCTCGTCCTTAGTCAGTCTGTACCTCTCGGCACAGCGGTTACTTTTGCGTATTCCGCAGTACAAGCAGTCGTTTTTGCAATAGTTGCTTACCTCTATAAGCCCACGAATATAAACCGTGTTGCCGTAAATGCTCCTTCTTACCTCATCTGCCCTTGCCGCCGCAAGGCTTGCCGCCTCGGCGGAATAATTTTGCACGAGGTATTCGTATTCGTTAAGCTTCAGCGAATGCTCGTTATGCAATTTTTGCAATAAGGAAAAAACTTTATTCATGAGAAATCACGTTGGAATATGCGGCTTTTGCGCTGATTCCGGGCAAATTGCCAAGCTTGCCCGACATGGCGGAAATGACGTCCAGCGGCGCGTCAACTGCGATGCTTATAATGTTGATATTGCGTTCTCTGTACGGCAAGCCCATTCTGCCGACGATATATTTGCCGTAATCGCTGAGAATAGAATTAAGCTTGTCGACGGACTCCTTGCTTTCCACTATTATGCCTATTACAGCCACTCTCGTATCCATACTTCCTCCTAATAAAAATTGCTTCGCCCATAAAAAAGCGAAGCACAAAAAGATACAGAAAAAGTATTTTGTTGCATTCACCTTTTTTTCGGATTTCTCCTAAAGTCGGGCAAATATATTTTATCCTATTTTTATACTTTTGTCAATATATTTTAAAAAAATTGTTGCTTTAACTTTGAATCTAAATAACGACCAAGGTTATTTTACCTCTATCATTTCGATTTGCTCGTTTTGCAAAAATTCGGGAACCTGCTCCTCGGCGGGAAGCTCGAACTCGTTGTACAGTCCTGTCGTTTCAGCTTGCTGCTCGTTCTCTGTCGAAATAACCCTAATTGTTTCTAAAAGCTCCTCGTAGTCGGGCAAATCCTTGATGGACTCTATTTGGAAGCGTTTTAGGAATTCGTCTGTCGTGCCAAACAAAAGCGGCTTACCTATTACGTCCTTTCTGCCAACCACCTCGATAAGGTTATGTTTTAGCAAAACCTGTATTACGTAGTCGCAATTTACGCCACGAATGCTTTCCAGCTCCAGCCTTGTAATTGGCTGCTTGTAAGCAATAATTGCAATAGTTTCCAGCGTTGCGCTGGAGAGCGCCTTTTCCTTTATTGGATTAAGCACGCGCGATACGACGTCGGCAAAATCGGGATTGGAAGCAAATTGCACCTTACCGTTGTAGGTAATAAGGTGTATGCCGCTATCACCGTCATACTTAGCTTTAAGTCGCTTTATTGCGGCATTAACTTCGGTTTTTTGAAGCTCTAAAAGCTCGGCAATGTCGGTGATTTTAAGTCCGTCACCCGACACGAAAAGCAAAGCCTCCAGCGCGTTATCAAGTTTTTCTATTTCCATACTAACCAGCCTTATGTAAAATTATATCGTCAAACAGCTCGTTTTGCGTAGCCACAACGTACTGCGTCTTTATAAGCTCCAATAGCGCTTGAAAGGTAGTAATGATTTCGCTTTTGGAGTAGTCCTCCTCGAATAGTCCAAAGAAGGTGACCTCCTCCTCTACCTCCAGCTTGTCCTTTATTACGCCCACCATTTCGGCAACCGTGAACCTATCCATAACTATATGGCGTTCCTTAATAAGTGCCGCGCGCTCCTCGAGCTTAACGAACATTTTGCGAAGCGCATCCATAAGCCCCGACTTGTTCATATCCTTAAGCTGCAATCTGGGCATACCAACCGATGGGTCGGGATTGCGGTAAAAGATATCCTCGGTCTCGGTTTCCTTCATTTTTTGAGCGGCATCCTTGTAAAGTGCGTATAGCTTTAGCTGTTGCTTTAGTGCCTTTTCCTCATCTACCGCCTCCGGCTCGGGCTCGGGCGGACGAGGCAAAAGCGACTTGGACTTAATTTCGAGCAGAAGTGCCGCCATGGAAATGAACTCAGATGCTTTATCGAGGTCAACCGTGTCGATTTCCTTCATATATTCAAGGTACTGCTCGGTGATTTCGGAAATTTTAACGTCCTCGATGCTTACCTTTGCCTTGCGAATCAAAAAGAGCAAGGTGTCAAGCGGTCCCTCGAAGTCGTTGAGCTTGAATCTGTACGCCGTTTCGTCCTCTTCGAACATTTCATCGGCAAATAATTTTTCGTAATCAGCCATTATATACCCCCGAAAATCAAGCTCCAAAACGCATCAAAGCCTGTTTGAACATAATGCGCCGTGTAATTAAAGTACATATCAAGCGGGCTGAAAAATGCGGGTGCGCCCCATCTGTCCACTACTATCGACACGATAATAAGAATAAGCAAAATCAGCTGTCCGTACTCGCGCAAAAAGCGAATCACGCTGTTCTCTCGCTTGCAAAGCGCGCTGGCAAGATTAAAGCCGTCAAGCGGAAATAGCGGCAAGATATTGAAAAAGCACAACACAATATTAAACCAGCTAAGGTAATAAAAGAAGGTCGCTACAAACGACAAAATCATAGCCGCCGTTGCAGTTACCGTAAGGTTTATGCACAAAACATAAAGCCCCGATGCAAGAAATGCAATTATAATATTGGTCGTTACGCCCGCAATTGACACTAAAATACAACCCTTGCGATAAGAATTGAAGTTGTACGGATTTATAGGTACGGGCTTGGCGTAACCAAAGCCAACGCACAGCACCATAATAAGTCCAAGCGGGTCAAAATGCTGTTTGGGATTAAGCGAAAGCCTACCCCTAAGCTTTGCCGTGCTGTCACCGCACTTGTATGCAACGTATCCGTGCGCTACCTCGTGCAACATAATAGAGAAAATAAGCGCAGCCGCAAGTATAGTAAACAGCAAAATGCGCTCATAAAAGCTGAGTGACATGTCAAATAAAATACCTATCATACTACGATTATACCATTTTTATCACTTGCAGTCAAATAAAAAACCGCTATTGCTTGAATTGTCGAAAAGATGAATAATATACAAAAAGGAACTAACCGCGCAAGCAATTTTCGCTTACGCGGTTGCATCTTTTTTACCAAGCCTTTATTACCTCGTCGAGTATATCCTTAAACTCTCGACTTTCTACTCCTGATCTTGCGATTAGGTCAATTTCCTTGACAACCTCGCCATCAATTGTGACGGTAGCTTTACCCACGACGTCCCCTTGGCGAACGGGTGCTGCCGCCGTAAAGTAATAGAAATCTATATTAACGTCACGCTTTTCGCCCTTACGTGTAAGCACAAAGTAATCCTCGGCGGGAGTGCATTCTACAGTTTTTTCCTTACCGCCGTTGACATTAGCCCAACCTGCCGAATTTTGACTGAACACGTACTGGCGAGTTTCGTAATTAGCAAAGCCCTCGTTTAGCATAGCGGATACCTCCTTGTTACGCGTCTTGGAGTCGGGCGCACCAACGATTACCGATATTAGCCTTGTGTCGCCCCTGCGCGCAGTTGCAGCAAGGCATGAAAGCGCCTCGGTCGTAAAGCCCGTTTTGCCGCCGTCACAGCCCTCGTAAAATCTTATAAGCTTGTTGGTGTTGCTAAGCTGGGTTACTCTGCCGCTTGGGTGTACCAAATCGAACATCCATATCTTGGAATAGTCAAAAAACTGCTTGTGCCCTACAAGCTCGCGGAACATTGTAGCAACATCGCTCGCACAGCAATACTGGTTGGGCGCAGGCAGTCCGGTGCAGTTGACAAAGCTGGTGTTTGTCATGCCAAGCTTTTCCGCCTTATCGTTCATTCTTGCGACAAAGCCGCTTACGCTGCCTGCAATATGCTCTGCCATCGCCACACACGAGTCGTTTGCCGACGCAACGATAATGCTTTTTATAAGCTCGTCCGCCTTGTAACTACAGCCGGCATCCAAAAATGCTTGCGAGCCGCCCATGCCGGAAGCGTTTTGGCTGACGGAAATTTCGTCGTCTATGCTCAAATTGCCACAGTCAATCTCGTCAAAAATAAGGTTAAGCGTCATAATCTTGACCATGCTTGCAATTTGCAGTCTGTCAGTTTCGTTTTGCGAAAACAGCACCTCGCCCGTATCGTAATCCATAAGTAGGGCCGCTCGAGCCGAATAAGCTGTGTCCGCATACACCGTATGAGTGCTGATAGTTACTGTAAGCATTGCGGCCAAAAGCAACGCTACCGCAACAGAAGTTTTAATAATTTTTTTCATATTTCCTCCTATTTACGCCGACTGCATCCAGTCGGTATATATACCGTATCCCTTTGTTGGATCTGCCACCAACACGTGCGTTACCGCACCCACTATTTTGCCGTTTTGAATTATCGGGCTGCCACTCATGCCCTGCACGATGCCGCCGCTTGCAGCAAGCAAACGTCTATCCGTAACACGCAAAAGCAACCCCTTTGGAGTAGGCTCGTTTTGGCTTAGTGCACGGATAATATCCACCTCGTAGGTTACAGGACCATCCCCTACTGTCGTGATAATATACGCCTTGCCGGGCAATGCCGAGCTTCGAGCGCCAAGCGAAAGAAGCTCGGTCTGCGGCACGAAATCAAAAAATCTGCCAAAAACGCCCGCCTCGAGGTTGGAATAAATTTCGCCGATAGGCTCACCCTTTATGGTTGCCCTAAGCTCGCCCGCCTCGTTGCGCTTACCCTTGGTAATACCGACTATATCACAGTTGTATACCTTACCGCCAAGAAGCGGAACTGCCGAGCCTGCCACACCGTCCACGATTTGATGCCCAAGCGCGCCAAAATAACCGTTTTCTCTTACGTAAGTTACCGTCCCCACGCCCGAAATGGTGTCCCGAATGTAAATCCCCAGCTTGAACAGTCCGCTATCGCTGTCGATATACGGCGTTACATTAGCCGTGGTTTCCTTGCCGTCCCGAATAAGCGTAAGCGTTATTTCGTCGCCGTCACCGCCCTCGACCGTAGATACGACTTCGTCACAGCCCGCTACCTTTACGCCGTCAATTTTTGTTATCGTATCGCCGCGCCGCAGCTTGTTGGCAAGAGTCGCATCGCCTGCCGCCGTTTTTACTACGCCCACCTCGTCTATTACCGCCCCGTCTATATCAAAAACCATCGCTATGGGGAAGCCGCCTGCATAAACCCTTTTGCTAAGCGCCATCGCCTCTAACGCTCCGCCACGAACCAATGCGATAACGGCAAACACAACGCAAGCAAAAAAGACTATCGTCCTCTTACTCATTCTCATAAAAATAGTGTTCTTAAATTATACAAATTTTATTCCGCAAACAAAAAAGAGCAAGTACGTTTTTTATACTTGCCCCTTTATCTGATTTATTTTATTTGCCTATCCTTTTAGACTGTCCTTATAGTCGTTGCACCACTTTTTTAGCTCTGCGGCGGCGACCTCTGCCTGATCGCTTACGCCGTAACCGCCGCTTAGACGTGCGATTTCCTTTATCATGCCGTCACTGTCGAGTTTGGTAACATGGGTATACGTTTGGTCACCCGTTACTTGCTTTTCGATATAGAATTGATTTGATGCCATAGCGGCAATTTGCGGCAGGTGCGTTACGCACAAAACTTGATGAGTGGCTGCAATTTGTTGCAGCTTTTGCGCTACCGCACGACCGGTAATGCCGCTGATACCTACGTCAATTTCGTCAAAAATCATAGTGGGCATTCCGTCACGCTCGCCGTTGACTACCTTTAGCGCAAGCATAAATCTTGACATTTCGCCGCCGGAGATAATTTTTGTCATGGGCTGTAAGGGCTGTCCCTTGTTGGGCGAAAAATAAAATTCCATTATATCCATTCCCTTAGCGGTTATATAGGCTTCACATTCATCGCGCGATGGGAAGGTCGCAAAGTTAATTTTAAATTGCACAGCCGTCATACCAAGCTCGCCAAGATGGTGCTCGATTTCTTGCTCGAAGCTGATTGCCTTTTCCTTGCGCACCTTGCTTAGAGCGCACGAAAGCTCATAAATCTCATCTACGGTCTTGCGTTTTTGTGTACAAAGCCTATCAAAAATCTTGTCGCTGTTGATAAGATTATAAAGACGCTGACTTGCTTGCTCGTAAAACTCGGTCATCCTGTCGTAGTCGCCGTATTTTTTGCGTAAGCTCTTTAGAAGCTCTAATCTTTCCTCTATTTTATCAAGGTCGGATATATCAAAATCCTTGTCAAGCTCGTCCTTTATGCTTTCGGCAATATCCTCGATTTCGCCGCTTACTGCCTTGATTCTACCTACAAGCTCATCGTAGCCGAGGTGACTAATCGAGCTTAGCGCAGAAGCCGCATCGTCTACAAGCCCTATCGCGGACGGCTCGCCCTCGCCAAGAGCATTAAGCGCCGCGCCAAGAGCGTTGTTGATTTTTTCTGCCGAAGCAATTATTTTGCGCTTTGCCGCAAGCTCGTCCTCTTCTCCTCTTTTTACCTTAGCGTTCTCTATTTCCTCGGTTTGATATTTGAGTATGTCAATCAGCCTTTCTCGCTCGTCGCTTGTGCCCACCTCGGACAGCTGCCGGTCGATTGAACGAAGCTCGGCTACCTTTGCGGCCAGCTTATCGGTAAGCTCTGCTATATCGTTGCGAAGATAGTAATCAAACAGTCTTGCCTGCTCGGTCGCCTTTGCCACCGAGATATATTCGTGCTGACCGTAAATATCCACCAGCCTTTCGGTAAGACGCTTTACCATTGAAGCCGTTACCGTCCTGCCGTTTACCTTGATATCGTTTTTGCCATCTGCAAAAAAGCGACGTGCTATAATAACCTCGCCCTCGCTTTCGTGTCCCATATCGGCAAGAATTTCGTGAGCCGAATCGGTAACGTCAAAAACGCCCTCAACGAGTCCCGAAGGCGCACCGTAACGCAAAAGCGACTTGTCATACTTTGCACCAAGCAACAGCATAATAGCGTCCACTATTATGGACTTACCTGCGCCTGTTTCGCCGCTTAATACATTTAGCCCCTCTCCAAATTCAAGCTCGGCTTTTTCTATCAAAGCAAGATTTTTTATAACGATACTTCTTAACATATATTACTTTATAATCTCGTACAGCTTTTCCATAGTTTCACGAGCCGCTTGCTCGGACGGACAAACTGCCATCACCGTGTCCTCGCCCGCCACGCAGCCGAGAACGGTAGAGTCACGCATTTTATCAAGCATATCGCCGGTTGCATTAGCGCATCCGGGCAACGTCTTGATTACAAGAATATTGCACGCAACGTCAACGGACAAAACGGCAAGCTTAAAAATTCGCTTAATGCGCTCGTTTACCGAGTCCACGCCTGCCGCAATATACCTCGTTTTGACAAGACCAAGCTCTTTTATATCGCGCGAAATGGTGGCTTGAGTAACATTGTAGTTCAGCTTTTTCAGCTCGTAAGCAAGCTCGTCCTGCGTTTCGATATTCTTGGTGGAAATCAGCTCGAGAATTTTAATTTGTCTTTCGTTTCGTTCCATTGTTATCTCCGTTAGTTTTCGGTAAGTCCCCAAATATTAAGCTTAGAAAGTAGCGCGCTATAAAAGTTGCTTCCTTTTAGGCGAACAAAGCACAGTGTCATGTCCGACTTATAAAATCTTACGTCCTCATTTAGACCAATACGCACTGTTTCGACACCGTCAATTATGAGCATTGCGTCCTCGTACGCGCGGCAAACCGATATGTCTACCACCTCGTCTCCGCTGACGATTATAGGACGGGTATGAAGCGAATGTGAGTTGATGGGCGTAAGTCCGATTGCGTTTACCTTGGGACTCATAATCGCTCCGCCTGCCGATAGCGAATAAGCCGTAGAACCTGTGGGCGTACAAACGATAAAGCCGTCGCATGCATACTTGTCCACAAGCTGATTTTCGATCTTTACGTCAACCGTAATCATCTTGGTGTCGCCCCTATACACGATAGCCTCGTTTAGCGCGTAAAAAATTTCGCCCTTACAGTCGGCGCAAAGCAAAGCACGCTCGTCAATATCGTACTCGCCGCGCTTGATTATCGCAACCAGCTGTTCTAAATTGCTCGGCTCAACCTCTGCCATAAAGCCCACCGTACCCTTGTTGACACCAAGGATAGGCACCTTGTTTTCGGCACAGCGCCTGCCGACTGCAAGAATCGTTCCGTCGCCGCCTACCGTAATGAGCATTTCGAGAGTGGGAAAAACAGTATCGTCATAAACCTTGCACGACGGATAATGCTC
The DNA here is from genome assembly GCA_017500845.1 of Clostridia bacterium. GTDB lineage: Bacteria > Bacillota > Clostridia > Christensenellales > Pumilibacteraceae > CAG-552. The sequence continues at coordinate 43,565 of JAFVXY010000007.1, read as the reverse complement.
CTTTAGAAGCGGGTCGATATAATACTCGATTTCCGCCTTATCAAGTATACTTATTACACCGTTTGTTACAGCAAGGTCACTGTCCTTATATAAATTTGTATAAATTCCAATCGCCATTATGATGCCCCCCACGTAGATTATACTATATAATTTTTGAGTTTTCAAGCAAAAGTAACTCTGTATCCACTATTTTTTGTACGTTCGCCACGGTCAAGCCCGACTGCTCGAACATTTTTTGCGTGCTTCGCGTATCGCAAAACTCGTTTTTGTGGCCGATGCACACAACCTTGTTTTTGCCACTGAGATAATTTTTTACCGCCTCGCCAAAGCCACCGTGCAAAACGTTGTCCTCAAGCGTTATTACCGTACCTCGAAGATAATCCAACAGCTGACCGTCAAGAGGCTTGATAAATCGCGCGTTGATGATGTTTGCCCCTTTGATTTCCTTAGCGATTTCGTTGGTTCTTCCTACTGCAAGAACGGTTACCGCTGACCCCTCGTCACGCAAAACCTCCCACTCGCCAAGGCGAACCTCGTCACAAGCAGATATTTCTTGACTATAAGACTTTGCGTACCTTATCGCCATGGGCTTATCAAGCTTTGCCGCAAATCTTATTAAGGCGGCAAGCTCCCGTCCGTCCTTGGGCGAGGCAATCGTAAGATTGGGTATAAGCGACAAATAGCTAAGGTCAAAAATTCCTTGGTGCGTCACGCCGTCCGCCCCCACCGCGCCTGCTCGGTCGATCAGAAAGGTTACGGGCAACTTGTTGAGGCATACATCGTGTAAAACCTGATCGAACCCCCTTTGCAAGAAGGTGGAATAAACGCCAAAAAACGGCTTTACGCCCATTCTTGCAAGACCTGCCGATAGCGACACAGCGTGCTGCTCGGCTATCGCCACGTCAAAAAACTTAGACGGATACTTCTTTGCAAAGTCGCCAAAGCACAATCCGTCCGTCATAGCCGCCGTTATTACCGCCACGTTTTGATTCTTTGCAAGCTGGCACAACGTATCTCCTGCCACCTTGGACATAGAAAGCGGCTTGTCGCCACCTTGAGGGGATATACCGTGATAAGCATCGGGATGAAGCTCGGCTTCCGCCATACCCTTACCCTTTTTGGTAAGCAGATGAATAATTGCAGGCCGGCTTGATTCCTTAGCAAGCGAAAGTGCGCTGACTACGTCGCCGATATCGTGACCATCGTACGGACCGTAATACTTAAGCCCAAACCTCTCAAAAAACTTGTTGCCCATTACGCTTGATTTGAACTTATTTTTTGCACTCGTAGCAAGTCTGAGCAAGGGTCTACCCACAAAAGGCAATCCTGCAATATCTCTTTTTATATCTGTTTTAATATCAATAAATTTTTTGTTGACACGAAGCTTGTTGAAGTATTTGCTCATTGCGCCCACATTACGATTGATTGACATTTTGTTATCGTTAAGAATAATAACAAGCCTTGTGGGACGGTCACCGAGGTCGTTGAGCGCCTCGTAAATTTCACCGCTTGTAAACGCTCCGTCACCAATTACCGCAACGATATTTTCGGTGCCGCCAAGTATATCTCGAGCGCGACTTAGTCCCATCGCCATAGACAGCGAGGTTCCGCTGTGACCCGTAACAAACGGGTCGTACTCGCTTTCTCTATGGGAAGGAAATCCGCTTGCGCCACCGTCCGTGCGAAGGCGCTCCATAGCCTCGCCTCTACCCGAAATAAACTTATGCGCGTACGTCTGGTGACCCACGTCCCAAACGACCTTATCGTGCGGCATATTCATTACGTAATGAAGCGCAACGGTAAGCTCCACCGCGCCGAGATTGGATGCAAGATGTCCACCGTTTTTGGTTGTAACTGCAATAATGCGCTCTCTTAAATATTCCGAATAGCCGCTAAGCTCCGAAATGCTCAATTTTTTGATATTTGTGCTGTTTATTGCAGAATAATCCATATTTTATTCCTTTCTGCCTGCCGCCGCAAGCGCTAATTCAACAAAAAAATTGTCGTTTATGTCTGACATAACAAGCGCATCTATGGCCTTTTGGGTGCACGTTTTTACCTGCTGTACCGCTTTTTCTACGCCATAACAGCCCACGTACGATTTTTCGGCTACTCCGCCCTTTTCCTCTATATCCATAAGATCATCGTACACCTGAAAGGCAAAACCGAAGTTGAAGCAATATTCCTTTAGCCCGTTTATTTGCTTTTGACTAAGCCCTGCAAGCACGGCTCCGCTAAGCACCGAAGCCCAAATAAGGTAACTCGTTTTTTTGCTATAAATATCCTCTACGTTAGCTCTAAAGTCAAGCGTATTAAGCTCATTTGCCTGACCGCCGATTACGCCAGCGCCGCCCGTAAGACACGAAAATTCGTATGCCGCTTTTGCAGCCATAGGATGAACGGTTGCCGCCTTAAGCATAAGAGTAAAGGCAAGATTCAAAAGTGCGTCCCCAACCAGCAGGGCGTTTGCCTCGCCAAACATTTTGTGGCACGTTGGCTTTCCTCTACGCAGGTCATCGTTGTCCATACACGGCAAATCATCGTGCACCAAGGTGTATTGATGCAAGCACTCTATCGCCACCGCAAAGTCCTTGATTTCGTCTGTAATTTGCTTGCCGCCAAGCATATATGCATGCAAAAACATCATAGGACGAAGGCGTTTGCCGCCGCACGAAAAAACGTACTTTACCGCAGAATAAAGCGGCTCATCAAAGCCCGCCTTGTCTACCGCCCCGTCTATCCACTCTTGTATAACTTTCTTATTCATCGAGTAACGTATCCATATCGGCTTTTATTTGGCTCAATTTACCCTTGTACTCCTGCAGCTGAGCCATGCACTCCTTGGTAATGCGAACGCCTTGCTCAAAAAGCTTAAGACCTTCTTCAAGCGAAACGCCGCTTTCCATCTTTTGCGTAAGCTCGTTAAGCTCGTTTAATTTCTGCTCTATATCCATATTTTACTCCTTATCCGTCACCTTTACAGTTGCCGCGCCGCCGATCATAACAAGCCTTAGACTGTCGCCCACATCAATATCATTTGCCAAGGAAACTCCTTTGCCGTCCTTTATAACCTTTGCGTATCCATCCGACAGAATTTTTAAGGGGCTGGTCTTATCGAGAACGGTAGAAGCAAGCTTTAGGCGATTTTCCGCTTCGGACATTGCTTGCTGTGCCCCTGTGTGTAGCTTGCTTAGTGCGCCGAGATACGTATTTTGAGTATCCGTTACCCCATTTTCGGCTACTTTTAGCATTCTTGCGGCGTACGACGAAAGAAGCGTTTTGGTCTTTGCCGCCGAGGCTACCAGCGAAATCATAAGCTGTGACACCGAGCTTTTTGCCCTTGCCGATGCGGCTTGTACGAGTCCCTCTGCCCTTGTCTTCATAAGCGATAGCCTATCGTAAAAGCGAGAAACAAATGCCTCGTTAATTCTGACTATATGCTCTGCGGCTATGCTGGGAGTCCCTGCCCTAAGCGTTGCCGAAAAGTCGCACAAGGTATAGTCAACCTCGTGTCCCACCGCAGAAATTACGGGGAAAGCACATTCAAACACGCCACGAGCCAAAGCCTCGGTATTAAAGCAATCAAGGTCTTGCCCCGAGCCGCCGCCGCGTGCAACTACGACTATATCGTATCTTCTGCCGCCGATACGTTGGAGCGCAGTTACGATAGTCTTGTCCGCGCCCTCGCCCTGCACCTTTACGCCGTACACGTCTACATCTATATAAGTGCATCCGTTGCGTTCTAACACGCTGAAAAAGTCGTGAATAACTGCTCCCTCTACGCTTGTAACCAGTGCAATTTTATTTATGAATTTAGGTAGCGGCTTGTTATTGTCAAAAACACCCTCTTTGGATAATTTTTCTTTAAGCTCGCTAAGCTTAAGCTGTAATTCGCCCTTACCTATCGCCGAAGCGTAAGTGATAATAAAGGTCACTCTGCCGCCCTTGGCAAAAAAACGCATACTGCCCGTAACGCGAATTTTGTCCCCAACGTCAAACTCGATTTTGCCATCAAATTTTACGCACGACAAAATGCAGTCGCCTTCCTTTAGCGTGATATACGTGTTGCCGCCCGAAAGCTTACGGTCAAAGACCTCGCCTTCTACGGTAACCGTATGCAAAAGAAGCTCGTCGTCAAACATATTTTTGACGTAATTGTTGATTTGGGAAACGGTTAGGATTTTATTCAAGCGCCAAAGCCGCCTTAACGATATTTTTAAGTAGCATTGCAATCGTCATCGGTCCTACACCGCCGGGCACGGGTGTGATATAGCCCGCTACCTGACTAACCGACTCGTAGTCCACGTCGCCGCAAAGCTTGCCGTCCTCACGGTTCATACCAACGTCGATTACGATTGCACCCTTCTTTACCATCTCTCCCGTAATAAGTCCTTTTTTGCCTACCGCCACAACCAAAATATCTGCGTGACGCGAGAAGTTTACAAAGTTGGAGGTATGCGAGTGGCACATAGTCACGGTAGCGTGATTTTCGAGAAGAAGTAGCGAGGTCGGCTTGCCTACGATGTTGCTTCGACCGATTACAACCGCGTTTGCTCCGTCTATCTTGCAGCCCGTGGACTTGATAAGCTCGATAATGCCGCACGGCGTACAAGCGTTGAGCGAGGGGTTACCAAGCATAAGGTTGCCCGCGTTTTCCGCAAGGAAGCCATCTGCATCCTTTTTTGCCGAAATGTGCGAAAGCACAACGTTTTGGCGTATATGGGATGGGAGCGGAAGCTGAACGAGTATGCCGTCTACGGTGTTGTCCTCGTTGAGCTTGTGTATAAGCTCGATAAGCTCTTCTTCCGTAGTAGATGCGGGAAGCCTATGCGAAAACGACTGAATGCAGTTTTCGTTGCACGCGTTGATTTTGTTGCGAACATAAATTCCGCTTGCAAAATCGTCACCTACCAAAATAACCGCAAGTCCGATTTTGCGCCCGTTGCGCTTAAGGTACGCCTCTGCCTCTGCCTTTACCTCCGCCTTTATAGATGCGGCAATTTTTCTTCCGTCAATTATCTGTGCGCTCATTTGTGCTCCTCCATATTCTTAATAACCGATGCCAAAACTCCGTTGATGTACGATGCGCTCTTTTCGGTAGAATACGCCTTGGCAAGCTCTTCCGCTTCGTTTGCCGACACCTTGTACGGAATATCGTCACAGTGAAGTATCTCGTAAATTGCAACAAGCAATATTGCAATATCCACCTTGTACAATCTTTCGAAGTCGTACGCTCTTGCGTACTTTTTGATTATCCCCTCGAGGGTTTCTTTATTTTGCACGATGCCAAAAAACACCTTGTCAAAATAAGCCTTGTCGTCGCTGTCCGAATTTTGCGTAACGAGCTGTACGGTAAGGTCGTTGACTTCGCCGCAAATACCCGTTTCGTAAACCAACTTAAAAACGTTTTCTCTTATAGTTCTTCTACTCATAGTTGCTCCAAAACGAATAACCCTATAGCGCTCTATAGGGTAGTCGTGTTTTTATTATCGCGAAATTCAACGCCCAATATATTAACGTCAATTCTACCTGCCTTGTAGGTGGTGCTCGTTTCTATATTGCGTCTTATGTTATCCTGAATTCGGAATGCCAAATCCGCACAGCTTACACCGTAATACACGTTGATGCTAACCACAACGTTGACGGTATTGCCCACTACTTCCATCTTTACGCCCTTGCCCACAAGCGAGCCAACGCCGCTTATTTCCTGGGTTGCAAGGCTGACGATAGAAAGCAAAACGTGATTACCGTAAGTTACGTTTCCACCCGAATCATTGTTAGTCAAATTCTTCATTGCATAACACCCACTTTATAAAGTATACAGACATTATAGCACAAGAAAATGAAAATTACAATTATTTTGATTATATTTTGTTTATTCTACCGGAATAATTCTGACGTCAAACGACGATTTATCCGTTTCGGTAACGATTATTTCGGTAATTTGCGTTGCCTGCACATCGGTAAGCTCCTTGGCTTTTACGATCACGTTGACGCTTTCGGTCGAATTTGTCACCACCACGTCCTCGAATCCAAGCGACTTAATAAGCCCCTCAAGCACAAGTTCGAGCTCCATATTCTGCGTAAGCTCCAGCTTAGACTGTCTTGCATTCTCTACCGCGTCCGAGCTTGAATCCGAGTTGTCGATGATTGCATCGAGATACAAAATAGTCTGCTCGCGCGTTGTCGTACGGTCGGTTCGATATGTATCGAAAAACGATGCCGAGCCAAGCTGTGTATCATCACCGCCGCTTGCGCTGATCGCATTGCCGTTGAGCACCACGTTGAGCACTCCCGTCACTACCAAAAGCGCAATCATGCCCACCAAAATAAACACCTTCTTTTTCTTACTTAACATAGGTTTTACCTCCTGATTACTTACTTGTTCCATACACCAAAATTTTGTCTGCCTGTAAATCCAACAGTGTGGATACTGCCATAATGATATTTACCTTAACCCTTGCATCGCTACCTCCCTCGCAAACAATCAGCGCACCTATAGCCCTTGGATATATCTCCTTTAGGATTATCGGCTCACCAGAAGCAAGAACAACAGAACTGCTTAACGTATTGCCGTTTTCCGTTACGTTTTGGGCAGGAATGATTTCCACACTCGACGCCCAGTTGATTACTACGTTTGCATTGCCTGCTCCTTCCATTTGCGAAATTATAGCCGCAATTTCTTGCTGCTTTGCTAAGCAATAGTCGCTTGGCGTTATGCTTTCGCCATTATTGGAATCAGATCCGCCAAAGGACGAAAAGTAAATGACAAGCATTACGACCACCGCGACAACCGCAATAATGAGTTCCTTATGCTTTAGCCCCTTTAGCTTTTGGATAAGCTTAGTCATAAATTACCACAACTCCCTTGTCCACACCGAGGTATTCGCTTACTATACCGGTAACCGCGCTATACTTATTTATATGCACAACTTTTTCGTCCATAACCAAATTATGCAAATTGACCGTCACCGTCGTGATTTTAATTTCTGACCCCCACTCGCAGGCAATATCCACCTCCGTCCCCTTGTAGCCCTCGGCGTCAAGCTTATCCTCGGTTGCTTTGCAAAGAGTGCTTACCCTAAGGCTATTAGCGTACTCTAAAAATACTTCATTTGTTTGCTCATTTTCTACATAAAAAGCGTCGCCTAAGCCGCTTTTGCCGCTAAAAATATCGGGAAGCGGCGCAACAATTATTAAAATTGTAAGCGATGCAAACACCCCTCGTACGAACTTGCCCATTCGCTTGCCGCTTAAAAGCAAGTCCGCCACAATGCTTAGTATTACTACGGCAAGTATGCTCATAACCCACGATACAATCATATCAAATCACCAAATTTCCCGTGCAAACCAGCAACAGCAAAAAGATAAAGTACAAAAACGCCACGCCCAGAAGTATAGCAACAAGCGCCGATACGCTCTTGCTTATGCCACCCAGGATGTTGCAGATTTCATCACAGCCAAGCGGCTCTGCCACCGCTGACACGAGCTTTAGCGATAGACTGAACACTATAATCTGCACGACGATAGGCAGGACAGACAACAGTAAGATTATTATTCCGCTTAGTCCCATTCCATTTTTTATTAGCACGCTACCGCTGATTACGAGGTTATATCCCTCGGACAAATATCCTCCGATTATAGGTACGTACTGGCTTAGTGCGAGCTTTGTCGTTCTTATGTAAATATTGTCGTAGATTGACGCCGTTATGCCCTGAATGGACAGCACTGCCAAAAACAAAAAGAATGCCGTGCCAAGCACCCACTTCATTGCGCCCGAAAAAAACTGCGCCATGCTTTTTAACTTTATTCCGTCAGTAAGGTTACCCACCACAGTAAAGACTATGCTAAACAAAAAACACGGCAAGGCGAACACCGTTATTATATTGATAACCGCGCCAGACAATACCGCTATCGTCGGCTGATAAACTGCGGCTGACTGCGACGAGCCTATTGCCGTCATAAGCGTAAGCAAAATAGGAAAAAAACCGTCCATTTGGCTTTTTAGCGACTGTATAAGGCTTTTGCTTTCGGCTACGAGATTCAGTATTTGCGCAAACACAATTACCATAACCAGCGATATACAGGCAAGCCTTACTATCGTTTCGGTAGACTTAGATGCAAACCTACCCTTTATCGAGCTTAGCAGACTAAACAGTATACAAATAGTAATAAGCGACACAATAAACGGCACAAAATTGTTTAGCTTTGAACCAAAAATCGACGATACGTAGCTTAGAAAATTGGAAAAATCTATCCCCTCGCCACCGCTTGTCAGCGACAAAAGCTTGTCCTTTATATTGCCAAACCCGAACACCGAAAGCTCGTCGCCATCAAGCTCGTTAAGTAGCTTATCCACCTCTGAGGTGTCAAGGCTGTCAAGCACCTCCTCTACGTTGATTTGCGTATCCACTGCTTCGTCTGCATAACAAACGCAATTAGACGCGGGGTACAAAATCATCACGGCGAGCAAAAATAAAATGATACGTTTTTTCATCTAACAAGCTCCGCAACCAGGTCGAATAGAGCAGTGATTATAGGTAACGACACGACCAAAATTATCACCTTACCTGCTATTACAATTTTTTCCGCTACCGAAATGTTTCCTGTGTCCTCGATTATTCCTGCCGAAAATTCGGTGATATAACCTATACCTATAATTTTGATTACTATTTTTAGAATGTTGCTTGATATCCCGGCACCCTCGATAAGCGAGGTAATTACTGCGAATATTTCCGCAAAGTAATCAATTATCATAAGTATAATTATACAGCCGCCCGCAATACCTACGGTTATGCTCAAATTGCTCTTGCTTTCCTTAAGCGTAAGCGAGCATAAAGCTGTGATTATACCTACTGCCGCAATTTTTAAAATGTCCATTACTGCAACCCAAACATCGTTTGGAGCGTTCCAAAAAGCTGGGCAATCATATCTACTATCATAAGCAGTACGATAACAAGCCCGGCAAGCGAAACGATGGTGGCTATTTCATCCTTGTCTGCTTTTTTTAGCACCTGACATACTATAGCCGTAATAATTCCTACCGCCGCTATCTTGAAAATTACCTCTACACCCATATCACCACCTTATACGAGCAAAATTCCCAAAAGCAATCCTGCCAAAAAGCCGAGCTTAACGTACATATTGCCCTGCTTATCGTTTTTGTCCTTTATTTCCTTATAGCAAAGCGCAAGCTCGTTTTGCCTTTGTTTTAGCTCGGCAAGCTGTGTTTCGCCGTCGTAACGTCCCAGCCGCACAAAAAACTCCTTTACTGCCGCAAGCTCGGCTTTTGTCAGCACGCCCTGACTAAGCGAAAGCTCGCCGCCACTTACGTAAGCCTTGTATTCCTCCACGTTTTTTTGCAACGCAGACGATTGCCACTCTATTCCGCTCACAACGTCTGCGATTTTGTCTGCCCGGTAGCTTATGTTGCTTATAATATGAGCGCACAAGCCGCTAAATTCGCGGTAGTAAGCCTCTCTTTCTCGTTGACGCTTGGTAAGGGCAATTCCTATCATAAGCCCACAAAGAGCAGATAACGCCACAATAAGCACACCGTTCATATCCGTTCTCCGTTACCATCGAATACGCCCTGAATTTGTCCCACGCCTCCGCCAAGCACGACAATACGCTGAAAGCAATTTAGCTCTAAAAACCGATTTTTGTACTCAAAGCCGCTTGCGTGAATGGTTGCTATTACGCTTACTCCACTACTGCAAGCACGGCAAACGGCTTTAACATCGTCATTACTCGTTATTTCGTCCACAGCAATAATGTCAGGTCGCATATACCTTATTCCTTGACTAAAAGCAAAATCCTTGCTCGTCCCCGAAATTACGTCCGTATTTTTGCCTACGTCAAGCGACTTTCCGTCATTATATGCCGCAATTTCGTATCGCTCGTCTGCTATAAGAACGTTGCTGCCACGGTTAGACAGCTGTCTTGCCAAATCTCGAAGCAATGTCGTTTTGCCTATGCCGGGGGCAGACACTATCAGCGTGTTATAACAACCTCGCTCCCTTGCGATTAGACCGATTATGCCGCCGGCACAGCCGACTACCTCGTGCGGAAAGCGAATATTAAGCGAGGTAAAATTCTTTATGGTCTTACCCAATACCACCTCGCCGCAAACGCCTATACGTATGCCGCCCGATAAACACAAAAAGCCGCTTTTGATTTGTTCGTTTACCGCATAAATAGAATGTCCCGAGGCTTTTAGCATCACCTCTTCGATTTCGCTTGCCGTAACGGTAAACCCTCCACTTCCAAGCCCGACGTCCGAAAGCCCAAAAAACCTACCGCCGTAATTGACCGACACTCGCTGTAATCTTAGGCGCAATTCGTAAACCTTACTTGCGTCCAGTCCATCCAACGCTTTGCTTATGCGGCTTGGCAAAATTTTTTTGATGCTTTCCATACACTAAATATACTATGCCAATGCCTTAGATATGAAGGCAGAATGCGTAATATACACCTTTCGCCAAAAGCGTACAAAAACCGCACTGCAGGCTACTTTTTTGGCAACAAAAAAACACGCCTACGCAGACGTGTTTTTTGTCGTTATCGTTATTAGTCTATATATTCATAGTGGGATTTGTCATCCAGCCAAGAAGCCAGTCGTAATCGTCATACATACCGTTCATATAGCCGACAAGCTCACCGTCCTCAAGCATTACCATAAAGGGCAAACCACCGTTGGACAATGTTTCATATCTTTGGAAGATACGATATTGCGGCGAGCTTGTTTGAATAGAGGTGTTGCTTGAAACGTTTACCTTTACAATCTTAACGTCTGCCGCAATCGCAGCCGCATCATTTGCGGCAATAGCCTCGGTGTATCGCTCGAATAATGCCGCAAGCTGCTGGCAGGGCGAACACGTCGTTCCGTAAAAGTCTACAAGCACCTTACCTTTTCTTGCAACAACCGCGTCATAATTACTTACGGTTGCAGTATAGATTTTTGTCAAATCGTCATCAAAAACAATATTCATTGCCGTGTTTTCGGTTATGGTGAGCGTGTAAGTATAAGCGTTGTCCGTAAGTGCAAGGTCTGCCCTTTTGCTTACACCGTTTACGTCAAATATCTTAACCATGCTACCGTCATTTATGGTAACGGTAAAGGTAACCTCTTCGCCCTCGGCATATCTCGCTCTATCGGGGAAAACGGTAACCGAGCCCTTATTTGTATCAAACTTGCTTGTGCTAAGCTTATAAACGTAATCGGGATTTGCCCATACTCCGTACTCTTGGAACTTGACCTCTACCAACGTAGCCGAAGTTATCGTAACTTCTTTGGACGCCGTAGTAAACTCGGTGCTTTCGCCCCTAAGCGAATCGGTATAATCAACGTCGTTTATAACAATCGATTGAATTTCGTATCCGCTGCTTGCGGTCACGGTGAGGGTAACCTTTTCGTTTACTGCATAATTGTTCTTTTGGGGACTGCGCATTACCGTACCCATTTGGCTGTCGAAATCGGCTACCGTAAGCTTGTACGTCGTTTGTCCTTTGTCCTCGGTGGACGGGCCTGTGGCCGTCTTCCATTTTGCAACGAGCACCACATCGGAAGTAACCTCGTTTTTACCCTCTACCCACTGAACATTGCCACGGTACCATCCGCTAAAAATATAGCTACCCTTAGTGGGATCTTCGGGGAACCTAATCTTTTCGCCCTCTGCAAATTTGATTTCACGATACACGGCATTATCTACGCGGAACGTCACCGTATACTCTGTTTCCGTTTCGTCATTACATGCAATAAACGTAAAGCAAAACGCCACGAGCATGATAAGCGAAATTAAAAGCGACAAAATCTTTTTCATTTACAAACCTCCTACTATTATTTATATAAACGTTTTGTTTATTCTTCTTTTTCGAGTTTTGCCGTCTGATCGGCTATACGAAGCGCCTCAAGCATAGCGGCAATATCGCCGTTCATAAACGCCTCGATGCTGTAAATTGTCATGCCGATTCGGTGGTCGGTTACTCTGCCTTGCGGGAAATTGTACGTACGAATACGTTCGCTTCTGTCACCCGTACCCACTTGGCTCTTGCGGTTTTCGGCATATTCCTTTTCCGCCTGCGACTGATACAAGTCATACAGCTTGGATTTTAGCACGCGCATCGCCTTTTCGCGGTTTTTAATCTGACTGCGCTCGTCCTGGCAGGTTACGACTATGCCGGTAGGAAGGTGCGTCATTCGCACCGCGCTGTCCGTCTTGTTGATGTGCTGACCGCCTGCGCCGCCGCTTCGGTAAGTGTCGATTTTAAGATCCCTCTCGTTGATTTCGACCACGACGTCCTCAACCTCGGGAAGCACCGCAACGGTAACCGTAGAGGTATGAATACGACCTTGCGTTTCGGTATCGGGTACTCTTTGTACTCTATGAACGCCGCTTTCGTACTTCATTTTACGATAAACCGCCTCGCCGTAAATTTGGAAAACCGCTTCCTTAACACCACCAAGCTCGGTAAGGTTGATGTCGATATCCTCCACACGCCAACGGTTTTTTTCGGCGAACATTTTGTACATACGCATAAGCTCGTACGCAAAAAGCGCCGCCTCGTCACCACCCGCGCCGCCGCGGATTTCCACGATAACGTTCTTTTCGTCGTTGGGATCTACTGGCAAAAGCAAAATCTTAAGCTCGTTTTCGGTCTTAGCAAGCAGCTCCTTCTTTTCGTCAAGCTCGATTTTTGCAAGCTCAAGCATTTCGGGGTCCTTTTCCTCTTTAAGAAGCTTTTTTGCCTCCTCGATGTCGTTTTGTGCCTTAACGTATGCGTCGTACTGCGTAACGATAGGCTCAAGCGTGGCGTGCTCCTTTACGAGCTTTGTCCACTCCTTGTTGTCCGCAATTACGGCAGGATCTGAAATTGATGCGCTAAGCGACTCGAATTTTGTTTTTATGTTTTTAAGCTTTTCTAAATTCATATTTATTTTTGTCCTATAATTACTCTATCGTTGCCGTCAAGGTCCTTAACGACTCTAAGTCCCACAAAGCCAAACGTACGCATAAGCTGCTTTACGCTTTCCGCTTGGTCGTAGCCAATTTCCATAATCAGCTTGCCGTTGCTACGCAAATAGCTTTTTGCGTTTGATACGATTTTCTTGTAAAAATCAAGTCCGTCCTCGCCGCCGTCAAGCGCAAGATGCGGCTCGCACCTTACCTCGGACGAAAGAAGCGGAATATCTGCCGTCCTAATATACGGCGGATTTGTTACAATTACGTCAAACGTGCCGTACGCAAATTCGGAGAACAAATTGCTTTTTACAAGCGTTACGCCGCTACCCTCAAGGTTGATTGCCGCGACCTCTAACGCCTCGTCCGAGATATCGCTTGCCACTATATTTGCCGAAGTGTTTTTGGATAAGACAAGCGCAATACAGCCCGAGCCGGTGCATAAATCCAAAACGGTCGCTTCTCTATTGCCTATTTCCTTGATGGCCTCGCTTACCAAAATTTCGGTATCCATTCGGGGAATAAGCACGCGATTATCTACATAAATGTCATAGCCGTAAAAGTACGCATGGTTAGTAATATAATCTAACGGTTCGCCGTTTTTGCGACGTTCAACAATCTTTTTAATCTCGGCAAAGCTTTGTAGCGATACTTTTTTTATCATAGCAAGCTCGCCGCGCTTAACCTTTAGAACCTCGCACAAAATCCAATCGGCTTCGACCTCCTCGACACCTACAAGCTGATTACGCAAGTATTCTCTTACGTCGCCAAAATCCAATTCGCCGAATTTTTCAAGCGGCTCATTGGGCGATTCTTCCATCTTATATACTGTAATAAAGCTGCGGATTGCAACCTCCACCATATCGTCGTCGGGCTCGGCTGTCGTAAGAGCCTGCAACGCAAGTCCCGGCGCACGCAAAATCTTGGCAAGTCGGTTGTCGGGCATTTTTGCTACTGCTTTAAGCACCTCGTAGCTGATGCCAGCAACAAGCGGCAAGAATACAAGCTTTATTGCAATAAAAACAACCGCTTCCACAGCTCCGTTTAAGACTCCGCCAAGCAAAGCGTCCAAAACCCAGTTGATTACCGCAAATACCAAAATGGAAATTATCATTACGATAAACAAAAAGGTCGTTCCGCAACGGTTGTGGCGGGTACTGCATTTTTGCACGTTCTCGACGGTAAGTTCCATCCCCTTTTCGAAGCAGTTTATCGTCTTGTGCTCGGCACCGTGATACATGAACGTGCGCTTGATATCCTTCATTTTTGATACAAGCACCAAATAAAGCACGAATATACCTATACGCACCACGCCTGCAATAATGCTTTTTAAAAGGACGTTGTAGTAAATCAAACTAAACAGCCTTGCAATAAGCTCGGGCAGCACCATAAACAGCACTACCGCAAAAACCACGCCAAGCGCGGCGGCAAGCGTAATGGCACCGTTAGAAAGCTCTTCTTCCTCATCAAGCACCTTTGCCGAGCGAGTAAGCGTAGTCATACCCATAACAAGCGACGATACAAACGCAACAACACCCCTAATTATAGGTGCTTTATTATACCATTTTTGCGGTTTGAGCCATTCGGATTCGGTTTGAATCATGCCGTCGCCGTCCCTGACCGACATTGCCATGGACTTAGGACCTCGCATCATTACACCCTCCATCAAGGCTTGACCGCCGATTGATGATACCTTATCTGCCATTTTTCCTCCACTCGTAACTAATAAATCTTATTTGACAGGCCCATTTTGAGTTTTGTCATTTGAACTGCTACGCTCCAAAAACAAGCTCTGCTTGTAAAAACAAAAACCATACCGCAAAACGAATGGTGGTATGGTTTAGTTTAAACACATTAGAAATAATTAGTTCTTTTTAACGCGCTTTTGGTTAAACTTGTCGATTCTTCCGCCGGTTTCTACGTGCTTTTGCTTACCGGTATAAAACGGATGACATTCGCTGCAAATATCAACTTTTACTACGTCGCCCTTTTTGGTCGAACCCGATACAAACTTTGCACCACAAGCACACTCATAAACCACTTCGTGGTAATTCGGATGTATATCTTTCTTCATAGCCATTCTCCTCTATTGATTATCTGTATTATTATATTGTTTTGTCGCCAAGTTGTCAAGCAAAAGTCAGTATATTTCCACCAAAATTTACTGATTTTTGCTTTTTTACGGAAAATTTATTTTTTGTACACCATGTTTTTGACGTTATTGACGGCTTCGGCGATTTTGGGCTGATTGAGCATCTGCGCAACCTTATCGCGTGTATACATTATGGTCGTGTGATCTCTACCCCCAAAGATGTCGCCTATCGCCTTAAGCGGCAAATCAAGCATCTCCGTCATAACGTAAATGCAGATTTGACGCGGCTCGACTATATCCTTGGATTTGCGCTTGCCCAAAAGGTCTTCGCGGCGCACGTTGTAGCATTTACACGTTGCGTCCACGATGTCGTCAGCGTTAATTTCGCCCTCGCTCTTAGCCGAATAATCGTTGATGGCTTCCTTAACGAGGTCGATGGACGGCTGCGCATGATTGAGCTGCGAGAACAATATTACCTTATTTAGCAAGCCCTCCATCTCGCGCACATTGCTCGAAATACATTCGGCCATAAAAGCAAGCACGTCCATGCTGATGTTGTACTTTTGAATTTGCGCCTTTTTGCGTAAGATTGCAATTCTCGTTTCGAGGTCGGGCGGCTGAATATCTGCCGTAAAGCCCCACTCGAATCTCGTTCTAAGTCGCTCGTCAATATCGGGAATACCCTTTGGCGGTCGGTCGGAGGTAAACACAAGCTGCTTGTTGGAGTCGTACAGCTCGTTGAAGGTATGGAAAATTTCTTCCATGGTGCTGGGCTTGCCCGAAATGAACTGAATATCGTCCACCATTAGCACGTCCACGTTGCGGTATTTGTCCCTAAACGATGGGCCGTCCTTATCCCTGCCTATGTATCTAACCAGCTCGTTGACAAACTTTTCGCTGCTGGTAAACATAATCTTGTACTTAGGATGTGACGAACGAATTGAGTTGCCGATCGCGTGCATAAGATGCGTTTTGCCAAGACCTGCTCCGCCGTAAATAAACAACGGATTGTATCTTATGCCCGGCTCCTCGGCTACTGCTCTTGCCGCCGCCACCGCAAGCTGATTGGACTTACCCACGACAAAATTTTCAAAGTTATATTTAAGGTTGATGCTAAGCGGCTCGGGCGCGGTAACGATAGGCTCCTCGACTATCTCGTACGTTTCCTCGCGACTACTGAACTTTTCTCTCTCGCTGTCGCAGATGATTTCTACCGAGGTAAACAGCGAGGTTACTCTTTGAAGCGCGGCCTTAATAAGCGGCATAAATCTTGCGTTTGCCTCGTTTTTGCCCCATTCGCTGGGCGCTACAAGTATAAGCTTGCCATCGTGGAGCGCTAAGGGCTCGAGCGTTTTAATCCACACGTCATAGCTGAGAATGTTGATTTCGGTCTCGAGCAGTACCAACATTTCTTCCCAGACTTTTTTTGCTTCGTTGTTCATAACCGTTTCTCCTGAATTAGTCGTTATTTCCGTTTACCACTATTTGATATATTTCGGACTTTGATACGTTTCGGTCCGAAGCCACCTTTTTAATTGCATCCTTTTTGCTTAGACCGTTTCTTACGTACATTTCGTAATGCTCCAAGACGCTAAGCTCGGAGTAGTCACGCTCCGGTGCCCCCTCTACTACAAGCACGAATTCGCCTTTACGCACAAACTCAAGTACGTCACCGAGCTTTCCGCGCACAACCTCCTCGTACAGCTTGCTTATTTCGCGTACCACAGCAACGCTTCTACTGCCGTAAGCATCGTACAAATACCCTAAATCCTTATCCACATTGTGCACAGAGCTATAAAATATAAGCGTGCATTTCACGTCCGAATAGCCTGTAAGAAGCTTGTCGCGGTCGGACTTTTTTTCGGGTAAAAAGCCAAGCATACAAAATCTGCTTGCGTCAAGTCCCGAAAGAAGTAGCGCGTCTATAAGCGCACACGGACCGCCCACCACCGTATAAGCAAGGTTGTTTTTTATAAGCTCCTGAGTGAGCAACTGCCCGGGGTCGGATATAAGCGGCATACCCGCATCCGACACAAGCGCAACGTCTTTGCCTTCACCCAAAATTTCTATAAGCTTTTGCGCCGAGGCGCGCTCGTTGAATTTTTGGTAGCTTATCATGGGCTTTTTGATGTCGTACTCGTTAAGGAGAATTGCCGTGCGGCGAGTGTCCTCTGCGGCTATAAAATCCACTGCATTAAGCACCTCTATCGCGCGAAGGGTGATTTCCTTAATGTTGCCTATGGGTGTACCTACGATGTAAAGCATTAGTCAACCTCCACTTTTACCACGCGCTCGCGCTCGACTATCAATCCACTCGCACCGTCCTTGACGCACTTAAGCAAGAATAGGTGCGGCATTTTGGTGTCATTGGGCGTAAGAATTTGCAGTTTTTTGGGCTCTAATCTTGCCGCCGAACACTTGCTGAGAGTTTCCGCAAGTCGCTCAGTTTGATTGACGGTAAAGAATTTTCCACCAGTACTAAGCAAGTACGCAGCAGCTTCTACCACCTCGCTTAGCGTAACCTTAATCTCGTGACGGGCAATGGCGATTGCCTCGTTTTGTTGCTGCTCGCCGCTACCCTTTTTGCGGTACGGAGGGTTGCAAACCACGATATCCGCACAGCCTGCGGGCAAAAATTTTCCGATTTCTTGCATGGGCGTGTTGATAACGTCTGCAATTTCGGTAAGCCCATTAAGCTCTATATTTTGCTTACAAACCTCGCACAGCTGAGACTGAATTTCTACCGCCGTAGTCTTGATTTTGCGTTTTCCTGCAAGCAAAACGGTTATGATGCCCGTGCCGCTACCAAGGTCTACGGCGTAATCGTTACGACCGCCCTCTACGAAGTTTGCAAGCTCTACGCCGTCACAGCCAAAGCGAAAGGCGTCTTGCTTTTGTAAAAATTTTAGACCGTTTCCGAGGTCCACAAGCTTATTCACTTTGCACCTCCAATAGGTACGCTGACATTGTTTGCTCCGTAATCTTGCATTTGTCGCTCACTTCAAGCCCCACTATCGCCAAAACCTCGCTATCGTCACACAAGCAAACAAGCTTATCCCTTAGTCTTTTGGGAATTTTTTTGTCGATTAGGTATTTTTTTAGGCTCTTGCCTTGTCCGCCGTAAGGAGTAAACCTATCCCCCTCGCGTCTACGTCTAAACACACATCCGCTTGGGATATCTGCACTTATCACCGTTTTACCCTTTATGGGATTGGGTGAAACCTCGCTTACGCTTACGACTGCCGAGCCGCATTTTACACACCCCACAGCAAAATCAGCAACAAAATCTTCTACCTCGCCATTAAAGCAAAAGGCTATACAGTCGTATTCCCTATACGCCTTTAAGCCGCCGCTTAGCTCCGCCTTACTGCCCGTTTTGCTGTCTATAAGCGCAAGCACGCTTTGAATTTGCACTCTCGTAATATCTACGGGCATAAGAATTTTTGCGGCTCGTATTACGTACTGCGTTGCAAAAGGTGATTTTAGCGCATCAAGTGAAAGCTCTACCGCATCACCATTATGCCTTATAAGCGAGCCGTCAAGCTGACTGTCTACTGCCATAATCAGCTCGCTTGCGTTTTTTGCCAGCCTATTGAGTGCCTCTACCGCGCCCGGATAACGGGTTTTTATAAGTGGCAAAACCTCGAGCCTGACAAAATTTCGGGTATACGTGCTGTCAAAATTCGTTCTATCTGTAACGTATGGTATAGAATTTTGCTTAGCGTAAGAAGCAATCTGCTCTCTCGTATAGTCAAGCAGGGGGCGCAAAACTACGGTACTGCTTTCTATACCTTTAAGCCCGTCAACGCCACAGCCACGCAAAATGTGCATAAGCACCGTTTCGGCATTGTCGTCTGCGTGATGCGCAAACGCCGCCTTGTGTACCTTGCCGCTTTGTAAAAGCTGACTCATAACGCTTTTGCGAGCAAGTCGAGCTTCCGTTTCTACACTGCGACCCGATTCCTTCGCCATAGTGGGAATATCAAACGAGTATTGGACAAACTCTATACCTCGAGCCTTGCAATAGTCTTGCACAAAGTCGCTGTCTGCTTGGGCTTCGGGCCTTATCCCGTGCTGAACGTGAACAACCAAAACGTCTGCCCCGCCCTTAACGAGCAAATCGAGCATAACCATAGAATCCACGCCACCGCTAACGAACGCGGCAATTCGACCATTGTAATTTTCTCGCCTAATATCCACGATAATATTATACATAAATTGTGGCTTGATGTCAATAATTTACGCCAAAACTAATCATTCCGCAATAAATAAAATTTTACTGTCCATAAGCCACGGGCATAACGCTTTTGACTAATAATCATGCAACTAATTTTTTGCTATTGACATTTTTTGCGCCTTGTGCTAAAATATATTTACATTTATGTAAGGACGGACGAATTTTTATGGTTACTGTAAAAAAGAATTTTGAACAAGCGTGTAAGAGTGATTCACTTCTCGACAGAGCCTACCTCTACCTCGAGGACGGAGATCGCAAAAACGCTCTTACCTACTTTGAAAAGGTGCTTGATAAAAATGCAAGATCTCCCTTTGCATATCTTGGAAAATTGGTTATATCTATGAACATGGACGATCTTTATGACCTTAGGCTTTTTGAAAAGTCATATACCGATCACCCGGATTTTGTAAAGGCATTACGTTTTGCCGAGGACGAGCTTCACGATGCGCTACAAGCCTTGGCAGATGGTCGTGACCGTGCGGAAGCCACGTACAATAAGGCTGTTGAAATCGAAAAAGATGCCTCAACCATAATTCAGCTTTTTGATGCATACAAGCTTTTCTGCGAGGTAGATAGCTTTGCCGATGCCGAGGATAGAGCTAATACTATTTTTGAAGCCGCTCCCGTCGTTAAGTTCTATCACGAGAAGGGTTTAGATAAAATGTGCAAGCTCATTGACGCTTCTAACAAATTTAAGGTTGAAATGGAGCAAAAAATACAATCGCTTAACCTTGGTATCAATATGGGAAAGGTTATGATATCCGAGCTTAATGCGAGCATTCCCCAAAAGACCGCCGAGCGCAACTCTCTTGGTATATTCAAGGGTAAGCGAAAGCGTGAGCTTACTGCGGAAATCGAGTCAGACACCAAGCGCCTTGCCAGCCTTGAAAACGAATTAAGAGAGCATGAAGCCGCTTTGCAAAAAGCAATGGCGGAACTGACGAAATGCAAAATAACTTTAATTCTTGAGCAGTTTCTACCCAAAAAGGACGACGCAAATAACAGCTTGGACGTTTTTGCTTCTTTGCGTGAGGATTATGAAATTAAACAATACGATAGCGACAAAGAACCGCTTTGCCTGCTTAAAAACCACGAGATTCTTAGAATCGTTGTAAAAGCTCCTGCCGCGCTCTATGCGATGCTTAATGACGAAAGCGCAATGAAAATTATTAACGCAAGCCAAAAAAGCGCCGCCGCAGTCGGACAATCAACCGTTTTTATGGGTATAGCCGCAATCGCTATGTCCGCCGTTGAAAAATGCGATAAGCTTTTGCCATACCTACCCACAAAGCAACGCATTGCACAGCAGCTCAAAAACAGTCAAACCGTTACGTTTGGCGTATTCCCAAAAGACGGAAAAGACCCTTACGACAGCATCGTGCCGCTTCCCGGTACGCCATACGTGCGCTCGGGCGATCCCGTGCAGTGGCTGAAAATAGCCGAGCAAGGCAGTAAGATTTGCTTGATTGCAACGCGCGTTTTGACTTTTAGACCGTACCACCCCTTTGAACAAGAGGGCTACGATTGCTTGACCTGGATAAATAGCGAGCTGCGCCGATGGATGAATACAAGTATGCTTACTGCGCTGTTTACGGACGAAGAACGCTCGCTTTTGTGTCCGCTATCCAATGACAAAACAGCAGATATTGATTACGCCGTTCTTCCCAACGTAAATGAAATAAAGCAATGCAAAGATCACCTGCCGAAGATGTCAAAAGAAAGCAATCATAACCTTTGGTTAAACGGACCGATTGATATTACCTTTTACAACAAATCCTTGCTTGTTTCGCCGCCCGTTTATAGCCTCTACTATTACGAGCCGTTTAGGAAGCTTTACACTAACAATTGCGGAATTGTGCCGCTTATTTGGATAGACCTTGCGTAAAATGCCGCAATAAAACAAAATACATACAAAATGGCAGGCGTGAAATCCTTATCACCCTGCCTATTTTATTTAATTTACAACAAAAAAACGGAGATACGTATCTCCGTTTTTTGTTGTTTTGTTATTTGTAAGGAATAATTATTTAAGCTCAACTACTGCGCCAGCATCCTTAAGCTTGGTTTCGATTTCCTTAGCAGCATCCTTGCTGATGCCTTCCTTGATGGTGCTGGGAGCGCCTTCAACAAGTGCCTTAGCATCGCCAAGACCAAGACCGGTGATTTCACGAACAACCTTGATAACGCCAATCTTGTTTGCACCGAATTCCTTAAGAACTACGGTGAACTCGGTCTGCTCTTCCTCAGCGGGAGCAGCAGCAGCGCCAGCAGCGGGAGCAGCAACAGCCATAGCAGCTGCGGAAACGCCAAACTCGTTTTCGATCATCTTAACAAGCTCGTTAAGCTCAAGAACCGAAAGACCCTTAATTTCTTCTAACATCTTATTCAAATCAGCCATTTTTATTTTTCTCCTTAATGATTTTTGTTTTTAATATTTTTGTGAAGCAATTATTATGCCTGCTTCTTTGCAACCTCGTTAAGTGCAACAGCAAGGCTGCGCATGGGCGAGGTAAGCAATCCCAACAACTGTCCAATAAGTACGGTCTTGGACGGAATGGATGCGATTTTGGTAATACCTGCGGCGTCCATAACTTGATTTTCTACAACGCCACCCTTTATTGCAAGCTTGTTAAGCTTTTTGCTGTTTTCGCTGATGATTCTTGCCGGAGCGGTCGCATCGTCGTACGAGAACGCTACTGCGGTAGGACCTTCGAAAACGCTGTCCAAGCCTTCATAACCCGAATTTTTGAATGCTCTCAAAATGAGTCTGTTCTTGATTACCTTGTACTCTACGCCTGCTTCACGAAGAGCAGTACGAAGCTTGGTGTCTTCTTCTACGGTGATTCCGCGGTAATCTACAACTACAATACCGGCTGCACTCTTAACTTTTTCCTCTAAAGCGGCAACTTGTTCCATCTTGAGCTTGAGTGCTTCGTTTTCTTTTTGGAGCTCCTTAACTTCTTTAGCCAAAACTTATTCCTCCTTATATTTTTTATTCATTATAAGAAAATCCGACCTCGCATAAAGCCACGAGGTCGGACGAAAAAACTGTGATAAAACGGTCTTTTTTGTCGGTTGCCTCGGTAAGCTCTTGCGAATTATAACCTTGCGGCTACTTACTTTCTACGGTTTCCTTAAATTAAATACTGTTTGTTATACTCTGTAGTATACCTTGATGCCGGGGCCCATGGTTGCCGAAGCGGTTACGCTGCGGATATAGGTACCCTTTGCGGCTGCCGGCTTTGCCTTTACGATTGCTTCCATCAAAGAATTGAAGTTCTCAAGAAGCTTCTCGTCGCCAAACGACTTTTTGCCGATGGGGCAGTGGATAATAGCGGTTTTGTCAACTCTGTACTCTACCTTACCTGCCTTGGTTTCCTTTACTGCCTTTGCGATATCGGTAGTAACAGTACCCGACTTGGGCGAGGGCATAAGACCCTTGGGACCAAGTATTCTTGCTACTCTACCCATTTGACCCATCATATCGGGGCTGGTGATGCACACGTCGAAATCAAGGAAGTTCTCATTTTGGATCTTAGCGATGATTTCTTCTGCGCCTACGATATCTGCGCCTGCTGCAAGAGCTGCATCAGCCTTGTCGCCCTTTGCGATAACAAGTACCTTTACGGTCTTACCTGTTCCGTTGGGCAAAACTACGGTGCCACGAACCTGTTGGTCAGCTTGACGGGGGTCAACGCCGAGACGAACGTGAAGCTCGATGGTTTCGTCGAACTTAGCCTTAGCCGAAGCAACAACATGCTTCATTGCATCTGCCGGCTCGTAAACCTCTTTGATATCGATTTCCTTAATGCTATTGCGGTAATTCTTTCCGTGCTTCATAACTCCCTCCTTAGTCCACTACCACAACGCCCATGCTGCGTGCGGTACCGGCTATCATGCTGCAAGCGCTCTCGAGCGAAGCTGCATTTAAGTCGGGCATCTTAAGCTTAGCGATTTCCTCGACCTGAGCCTTGGTAATCTTTGCTACCTTGTCCTTGTTGGGCTTAGCGGAGCCGGATTCGATCTTGCAAGCCTTCTTGATAAGAACTGCCGCGGGGGGAGTCTTGAGTACGAAGGTGAACGAACGGTCTGCATAGATGGTGATAACTACGGGAATTATCAAGCCTTCTTGGCCCCTAGTCTTTTCGTTGAATTCCTTGGTAAAGCCCGGAATATTGATACCGTGAGGTCCGAGGCTGGAACCAACCGGGGGTCCCGGGGTTGCCTTGCCGGCGGGAAGCTGCAGCTTTACCATAGCTGTGATTTTCTTTGCCATTAAAGTTTTCTCCTTGCTTATTTATTTATAAACAATCGAGGTACTGACGGACTTGCGTCCTCCCTGATCGAATATTACATGTTTTCTATCAGTTGAATCTGATTAAGCTCAAGTTCTACGGGTGTTGCCCTACCGAACATGCTTACTACTACCTTGCACTTACCTGCGGCAGCGTTGATGGACTCGATATCTCCAACGAAGCCTTCGAGAGCACCGTCAACGACGGTAACCTTGTCGCCCACCTTAAACTCGGTGTCCACAACAATCTTCTCGAGGTGCATACGCCTAACCTCGTCATCGGTAAGAGGAATAGGACGACCCATCGGACCTACAAAGCCGGTTACGCCACGGGTGTTGACAATCATGTGCCACATCGAGTTGTCGTAAACCATCTTTATAAGCACGTAGCAAGGGAACATTCTGCGCTGAACAATCTTGCGCGTGCCGTTCTTTTCCTCTACGACGTCCTCTAAGGGAATGGTAATTTCTACAAGCCTATCCCTTTTGCCGTTCTTGGTAAAGACCATTTCAAGATTGTCCTTTACCATATTCTCGTAGCCAGAATAGGTGTGCAAAACATACCACTTTGCTTCTTCTAAATTTACACTCATCGCTTTAACGCTCCGGTAATCATACCAATCGGGTCGATGTCCTTAAGAAGCAACGCATCGTTTCCTACAGCCAAAACCATGTCGAATACGAACATTACCACCAAGAAAGCGGCAACTACGCCGAGCACGATTAAGGTCGTTTTAAGAACGGTTGCAAATTTAGGCCATTCAACCTTTTTCATTTCCGAAAAAGCTTCTCTAAAAAAAGTGCCAAGCTTGCCACGCTTTTTAGGTTGCTTATTCTTAACTTCCGGCTTGTTTTTGTTTTTCTCCACAGCCGTGCTCCTTATTTGGTTTCCTTATGAACGGTATGCTTGCGGCAGAAACGGCAGTACTTTTTAAGCTCAATTCTGTCGGGATCGTTCTTCTTGTTCTTCATGTCGTCATAATTTCTCTGCTTGCATTCGGTGCATGCCAAGGTAATTCTGGTTCTCATGTTCGTCACTCCTCTACACTATAAAAACACCACCGCATAGGTGGCGCTTATAAATGATATCATTATCGGTCTAAATATGTCAAGCATTTTACTGCCTTTTACAAAATTTTTTTTGCTAATCTCAATATATTGTGCCAAAAACAAAATGCACGGAAGCAATGGGCAATTGATATAAAGATTTATATAAAATATAGCTATATCTCGCTAAATTAAAATCTTTGGTCTATATATGAGTACTTGCCGATATAACGCACTCTAAACGATCCGCTGTCCTTAATCCTATCAACCTCTCGTCCGTCGTATATGTTGGGAGAGGTAGCTATAACCTCTTCGCCGTCACGAACAAAAGAATATTTTACCTTATAGTACTTATTGGAGCCCATCTTGCTGTGGAAGGCTTCCTCGAACCGTCCGATGCTTTCCTCGCCCTTGCGCAAAACAACCACCATAAAGACGATACGCCCAACAAAGTACAAGACCGCGATAAACGCAAGGCCGCTTACGATCCAAAGCAAAGTGCTTTG
Organism: Clostridia bacterium; assembly: GCA_017500845.1. Taxonomy (GTDB): domain Bacteria; phylum Bacillota; class Clostridia; order Christensenellales; family Pumilibacteraceae; genus CAG-552. The sequence goes on along the minus strand of JAFVXY010000007.1, from coordinate 18,430 downwards.
CGACGTTTCCCACGGGGTAAAGTTGTCCACGTACTCCTTGTCGTAAGTAATAAGGTTGCCGTCGGCGTCGAACATATAGTACACCCAAACCTTATTACCCATCGCCTCGGCCTCCGCCTTAGTGTAGGTTTTTATAGTCGATCCGTCGGTAGGATATTCTCTTTCCATTTCTATCGGCAAAACGTAACCCCACTTGTACGAGCCTTCGTCGGTATAGGTAACGCCGCTAAGCTTATGCATTTGCGCCTCGACAAGCACGCCTTGGCTTTTTAGCGTTGCCATCTCGTCGTTAGTTTCCTGAAAGCTGGCGTAGAAATAATAGCCCATCACAGCCGTAACTATGGTGACAATTAAATATATTATAATACCGTTACGCCATTTTTTAATCATTTTTTGTAAACCTCTTTAGAATAATGGTTGCCCCTCTATCAAGCGCAAAGCCAAAAATTGTCAGAACCAAAGTCCATATTGCTCCAAACGCGTACACGCCTAAACCAAATTCGTCCTGCATCCCCACGACGTCTTTAAGCGCGGTTGCGAACAATATATATATAGCAAGCGAGAACGCCGCAATTATTACAGTCCTTATTGCTATTTGCGCCACGCCCCTGTTGAGTCTTGCCGTAAGAGACACGATTATGGATAGCGGCGAAAACAATAGCACGCTGAAAAGAATTTCACCACCGCCTAATCCGCCTATAAAAAATCCTATAAGATTAGCGGTGATAACCACGAGCACGCCACAAAGCGAGCCTCCTCTTTTTGCGCTTATGCAAAAAAACACACTCGCAACGATTAGCGGCGAAATTATATGAAAAAGCGTTGACAATACGATGCATACACTACCAAGTGCACACATCACTCCGCCGAATGCCAAACCGCGCGTACTCATATCTTCTTTATCTACAACAGCACATGCTGAGGCATTCCGCACAGCAAAGCGCCGTACAGCAGTTGTTTAGGCAATTGCCGCCCACGTAGGTGCTACCGTTAACACCCTGCCTTGCTCCGAGGTCCTCGGGCGGAGTTTGAGAGCTACCAAGCACCTGCTTCATTTTGGCAAGAGAGTCCCTATACTTTTCGTTGTTGGGACTAAGCCTTACCGCTTCTTCGAGGTGCGTAAGGCTATCGTTTAACCATTCTCTTTTGTAGTAAACCAATGCCTGGTAGTAATGCCACTCACCGTCACGGTTAGAAATAGAATCAAGTCTTGCCTGCGCATCGTCGTACCTACTTGCCTTAACCATTTGTTCGACGTAAGCGTAGCCCATTCCGTATTTTTCCTCGTCGTCCTTGATTCTTTTTTTGTCAAGAATAATACGCCACGCATCCTCAAGCTGAGTAAGCTTGCGTGCACCCTCGGCACCTTCCTCGCCGGGCAAGAAGCGCTCCTCTCCATAAACGGCCCTAAGCTTCTCGTATCTTGCCTTTAATGTTTCGAAATCGGCATCCTCAGACATATTTAAAATCTCGTATGGGTTCATTTATTCTCCTCAATAAGCGTATTTTCTTTATGCTTCTTTCTTTTTGCCACCTTTACGTCCGCTTTTATTATCGGCTTTTTAAGCTTTTTTTTGCTTGACAACAGCTGATGTGTTTTTTGCCTAAGCCCATAATAAACAATACCGCGCAACAAATCGTAGCTTTGGGTAAAGTCAAGACCGTTGAAGCACTCGATCGCCCTATTGACAGTCATATTAAAGCAACGCTCTAAATATTCCTTATTTTCTGTCAAAAAGCTTATTCGGCTTTTATACCCAAGTTGCGCCAAAAAAGGGTTGTATCTTTTTGCCCTTGCATCCTCGTCTATATCGTCGAGAGCATCGGCAAGATATACGAACTTACCTATATTATAGATAAGTCGCAAGCTGTTTTCGCTTGCTTTTTCTCCGAGCAACAGCTGCGCTAAGCTTTGCATCATACCGGCAAACGCATCACTTACCTTATCTATACCAACGGCGTTAGCACTCTCCAACTTACGCAAGCGCTCGTAGCCTGCCGACACGATTTCGTCGGCACGTGGTAATATTTTCTTGCTCTTTTCGTACGCAGAGGCAAGTGAACTGCGAGCCACCCTATACCTTAGCCCCTCACCGTCAATTATTCCGTCCGTAGCCTTATAGTAGCTGAGAATAATATTGACTGCGGCGATTTTATCCAAAAGGGGATTTGCATCCACAACCGCTTTTTTTCTAAACGGCGAGAGCAAGCACGTAGTCGCCTTAAATTCAACGCTTTGCGAAAGCAGATCGTGCAAAAGGACGTTTAGAAAGGTCATATCAAAATTTGTGGTTAGCCTTGCCCTCTGACCCATAAGCTTACCGGTGCGTATACACAAGCCGCAATAAAAGGCATTGAACAACGTAAGCTCCTGCGACGTAACCGAAGAAGGTGGAACAACGTATCCGTACATACTAAAGCTTTACAAAGCCTATCTTGCGCTTTACCTTGGATAAGGTTTTTTGCGCCTGATAGATAGCAGACTGCGCGCCTTTTTCCATAATAGAAGCAAGGTAAGCCTTATCTGCTCGGATTTTTTTGTACTCGGCTTGAATATGGCCAAGAAAATCAGCAACAGCCTCGCCTACTGCGAGCTTGAACGTTGCGTAGTTGCTACCCTCAAACTCCCTTTGCACCTCCTCGGTGGTTTTTCCTGCGAATACAGAGTAAATAGTAATGAGGTTGCTAATGCCCGGCTTGTCGTCACGGACAACTATTTCGTTACCGCTGTCCGTCACGGCGCGCTTGAACTTACGCATTACCGTATCCTTATCGTCAAGCAAGAAAACGGTGCCCTCTGCGTTATCATCGGTCTTACCCATTTTTGCGGTTGGGTCAAGCAAGCTCATAACCTTTGCACCAACCTTAGGGAAAATCCCCTCGGGAATTTCAAATGTCGGCGAATAACGACCGTTAAAGCGTTCGGCGATCGTGCGTGCAAGCTCGAGGTGCTGCTGTTGATCCTTGCCTATGGGGACGTACTTTGCCTGATACAAAAGGATATCTGCCGCCATAAGCACAGGATAAGCAAAAAGCCCGACATTTACGTTTTCGGGCGATTTTGCACTTTTATCCTTGAATTGAGTCATACGGCGCGCCTCGCCGAACTGCGTATAGCAGTTGAGAATCCACGACAGCTCGCTGTGCATAGGCACCTGCGACTGCAAAAACAAAAGACTTTTGTCGGGATTTATTCCAAGCGCAATAAGCAACGAGAACATATCCAAAGTGTTTTCTCGAAGCTCGGCGGGCGGAATATTTACGGTTATGCTGTGCAAGTCGGCTACCGTATAGATGCAATTATATTCGGCTGCCAAAGCAACCATATTTTTTATTGCACCCAAGTAGTTGCCTATTGTAAGCTTACCCGTGGGCTTAAGCGCGCTGTAGACTGTTTCCATAAATTATTTGCAACCTTTTACGAATTTTTCGAATCTTGCAAGACCCTCGCGGATTTGCTTGTCACCCGTAGCGTAGCTGAGGCGAACGTAGTCGTTTGCGCCGAACGATTCACACGGAATAACTGCGGTGTAAAGCTTGTCAAACATGATAGTAGCAACGTCCATTGCCGTCTTGATTTCCTGTCCGTCATAAGACTTTCCGAAAAGTGACTTAACGTTTACCATTACGTAGAACGCGCCCTCGGGCTTAATGATGGGAAGACCAACCTTTTCCATAAGCTCAACCATGAGGTTGCGGCGCTTGCAGAAAATCTCGTTCATGTTAGCAAGGAACTCGTCACCCTTCTTGTCGGAGAGTGCTACAACCGAAGCATACTGAGCGATGCTGTTGGGGTTGGAGGTCGAGTGGCTTTGAATGCTGCTCATAGCCTTTGCAATTTCGAGGCTGGAAGCGGTATAACCGATTCTCCAACCGGTCATAGCGTAAGCCTTGGACATACCGTTGATGATGATGGTACGCTTCTTCATTTCTTCCGAGCAAGCGGCGATGCTCATCGTCTCTACGCCGTAAACGAGCTTTTCGTAAATTTCGTCCGAAAGAACGTATACGTGCTTGTGATTTTCGAGCTCCTTAGCAAGAGCCATAATTTCTTCCTTACTGTAAACAACGCCAGTCGGGTTGCTGGGATTGTTGATAATGATTGCCTTGGTCTTGGGGGTGATCAAGCCGCGAAGCTGCTCGGGAGTAAGCTTGAAGCCGTTTTCGGGCAAAAGCTCGGCAATAACCGGAGTACCGTCCGAGAGCTTAACGAGCTCGGGATAGGTAAGCCAATACGGCGCGGGAATAATAACCTCGTCGCCCTCTTGAACGAGTGCGCGAATAGCATTGGAAAGCGAGTGCTTTGCACCGTTGCTTACTACGATTTCGTTAACGTCGTAGGTTACGCCGTTTTCTCTTGCAAGCTTGTCGCAAATAGCCTTGCGAAGCTCTACCGTTCCGCTTGCCGGAGTGTATCTGGTAATACCCTTGTCAAGTGCAACCTTTGCTGCCTCGATGATGTACGCAGGAGTATCAAAGTCGGGCTCGCCTGCACCGAACGAAATAACGTCAAGTCCATCGGCCTTCATCTTCTTAGCCTTTGCGGTAATTGCCAAAGTCAAGGACGGCGAAACGCCCAAAGCTCTATTGCTTAAACTCATAAATATGTTCCTCCATATTTTGTAATGACCTTATTATACATTATGGCAAACAAAATTGCAACCGTTTGACTGTGAATTATTGGCAAATACTTGCTCTTTTAAAACAAAATTGGCTACATCAAATTTGTAAGATTGGGCACGGAGTCGTTTTGAATTGCCTCGATCAGCCCAAGCGCGGTTTGCACCATAACCTTAGCATCGTCCGTGTAGTTTATGTCGATCATTGCTTTTAGCGAGCTGAGCTTTTCGTCCACGTTTCGCAAAATATTATGATTACCAAGGCAAAACAAAACCTCTTTGTTGCGTTCCCAAATATCTGCCGTTTCGTGCATGAGTGTAACGGTTTCGTCGTTGTAAACGTCCTCGTGCCTGTCTATGCTGTTTTGTACCGCAATAAGGCCGTCGTAAATGTCGCTGTATACTCTTGTGGTATACAGCACCTCGGCAATGCCTGCACCCAAAATTACGGCAAAAATGATACTTATAACTATTACCTTTTTCACCAGCTTCCTCCCTTGGCAAGGTTGATTTTTGTCACAAAATACTTGCCTTTTTTGGGCGAAACATACATTGTACCGTCCTGTCTTACGTCTGCGTAAAGCACTTCCTTAACCCCCTTTAGTCCGTGCTTGCGAAGCGCAACGCTGACCACCGCCTCCGTCGTGCCCGTCTTGGTAAGGTTGTCGTCGTTCCATTTGCCGTCCACAACAAGTATGACGGGCAAAAGTGCGGGTGTCGGCTTAGTGGGGTCTGTCATTCGCTCTACCACACTCATTTTGCCGTTTGTTTCGATTATGGCGTATTCGATTTCATTAATGTCCATATAGCCGCTGGAATGAACCGTTTCAATCAGGTCGTGAACGTTCATATTCATTTTTTGCAGGTTGCCGTAATTGATACCGTTTTTGTCGATGACGATCATCGCTCTACCACTTATAACACGCCTTGCCCAAAGGCTTTTGCGCGATATAAAGGACAGGACAACCTCCAAAAAGCACAGCGTGAATATGGGAATAATGCCGCTATAAAAGGGAATGTAAGGGTCGTTGATGGGAATACACGCAACCTCTGCTATAATAAGCGTGATTACAAGCTCGAAGGGTTGCATTTCGCTAAGCGTTCGCTTTCCCATTATTCTAACGGCAATAAGCACCACGAAAAAGACTATTAATGACTTGATAAATACTATAAGCATACCCTTAGTATGGCGAATAATTTTGTTTTTTATTGCAACAAAAAAGGGCGATATCTCTACCGCCCTGGTTCTGTTTTGGAATTAGTCAAGCGTTATGCCCTTCTTTTTTGCGGACATACGCTGAATTAGCTTTGTAAGCTCCACGAAGGGAACGATACAAGCGGCAAGACCTATTGCTACTGCGTACTCGGCAAGTGAAATTGCCTCGAAGCCGAACGCCGCGGCAAACGGCGGAACGTAAATTACAAGAGTGGTTGCAATAAACGATGCGGCGGTTGCCATCCAAATAAACTTGTTGTGCTTGTTGCGGAACACCGACTTATGGCGAGATCGCATATTGAACGAGTGGAAAATTTCCGCCATCGAAAGTGCAAGGAACGCCATGGTTATTCCGTCCTCGGAGGCGGCGATTTCCCATACGCCCGCTTCCATATAGTGTCCCACGAAGTACGCTACGACCGTGATAATGGCAACGGCTGTACCTTGAAGAAGCACGTCCCACAGCATACCGCCTGCAAAAATTCCGTCCGAGCTGTTCCTTGGAGGACGGCTCATAATATCGTCCTCGGCCTTTTCCATTCCAAGCGCAAGTGCCGGGAAGGTGTCGGTAATAAGATTTATCCAAAGCAAATGCACGGGCTCCAAAATGGTAAAGCCCATAAGCATTGCCGCAAAAATCGCCAGCACCTCCGAAAGGTTGGAGGCAAGCAGGAACTGTATGGACTTACGAACGTTGTCGTAAATGCGTCTGCCCTCCTCCGCCGCCGCAACGATGGTTGCAAAGTTGTCGTCAGCAAGAACCATGTCGGCAACGTTCTTGGTTACGTCCGTGCCCGTGATGCCCATACCTATACCGATGTCGGCATTTTTGATAGACGGTGCGTCGTTTACGCCGTCACCCGTCATAGCAGTGATTTTGCCCTTAGCTCGCCAAGCGTTGACAATGCGCACCTTATGCTCGGGCTGAACACGAGCATAAACCGAATACTTTTCGATTTCGTTTGCCAGCCTTTCGTCGCTGATATCGTCGAGCATTGCACCCGTAATCGCCTCGTCCGAGCTTGTTATTATACCAAGCTGTTTTGCAATCGCCACCGCCGTATCGAGATGATCGCCCGTAATCATAACGGGGCGAATACCCGCCGTTTTGCAATCGCGGATTGCCGCCATAACCTCGGGGCGAACGGGATCGATCATACCCGTAAGTCCCACGAAGCATAAGTCGCGCTCTAAGTTTTCGGGCTCACAAGACGGCATAACGTCGTAGAATTTTACCGCACACGAAAGCACGCGGAGAGCGCTTGCCGCCATGTTTTTATTTTCTGCCAAAATTTCTGCACGCTTAGCATCGGTAAGCGGCAAAACCTTGCCGTCAAGCCAGATGCTTACGCACCTTTTGATAACCTCGTCGGGCGCACCCTTGGTAAACTGAACTATTTTACCCTCGTCCTGATGCACTGTACTCATCATTTTACGCATGGAATCGAACGGGGCTTCGCCGATTCGGGGGAATGCTACCTTTAGCTTATTCTTGTCGTACCCCTCTTTCGCGGCAAAGTTAACAAGCGCGCACTCTGTCGGCTCGCCCTCGGCTTCGCTGCCTGCAAGCTCGGCGTCACAGCAAAGAGCCATACCTTGGCAAAGCATTTCCTTATCGCCCACGGACTGCACAACCGTCATCTTGTTTTGCGTAAGAGTACCCGTCTTATCCGAGCATATAACCTGCGTACAGCCAAGAGTTTCTACCGCCGTCAGCTTACGAATAACGGCATTACGTTTGCTCATATTTGTTACACCGATACTAAGAACTATGGTAAATACAGCTGCAAGTCCCTCGGGAATTGCCGCGACCGCAAGGGACACGGCTACCATAAAAGTATCAATCGTAGAATCAAACGAAATGTTTGGATATGCACGAATAAGGTCTACCGCAAAGATCACTACACAGATACCAAGCACCAAGAAGCTGAGCAGCTTGCTGAGCTGATTGAGCTTTTTTTGTAACGGCGTGTCGCCCTCCTTTGCCTGAGCAAGCGCACCTGCGATTTTGCCCATTTCGGTATTCATGCCGGTGTCGGTAATTACAGCCTTACCTCTGCCGTAAACGACCGTACTGCCCATATAAACCATATTTTTACGGTCACCAAGCGACACCTTTCCGTTGCCCGAAATAACGTCTACTGTCTTATTTACGGGTACGGACTCGCCGGTGAGCGCCGCCTCCTCGATTTTGAGCGAGGCACACTCTATTATTCTGCCGTCTGCCGGAACGCTGTCGCCTGCCTCCAAAATAACGATGTCGCCGGGAACAAGATCTGCGCTTCTAAGCATAACCTGCTTGCCGTCACGAAGCACCTTGCTTGTCGCCGCCGTAATTTCGTTGAGGGCGGCAATCGCCTTTTCTGCCTTATTCTCCTGCACTACGCCAAGAACCGCGTTGATAATAACAACCGCCAGTATGATAATTACGTCGGCAAACGATTCACCGGAATATATTGCCGTAATGCCCGACACCACCGCCGCCACGATAAGAATAATAATCATGGGATTGGTTAGCTCTTGCAAAAACCTTACTATAAGCGGGGTCTTTTTTGCCTCGTCAAGCTTATTTTTGCCGTGTTTAGCAATTCTTTCTTGCGCCTGAGCAGTAGAAAGTCCTTGCTCGGTTGTTGCTTTCTCGGATAAAACGTCGCTTACTTTTTTGGAATACGCCATTTTCTGTTGTTTCTCCTTTTGCTAAAAATTTATGGCTGCTTATGAATTTATTTTTATACCAAAATATACAAAAAAACCATATACTAGCCGTATATGAGTCTCATTCTTTATAGACAAGCCGGGGATACGCCGCGATGACGACTTGCCGCACAATGTGGAATTACTCCCTCAATAATACTGACATTATACCATTATTGGTTTATGCTGTCAAGTAAATTTTTATGCTCTTTTACACTAACTGTAAATATATTTTATGCCAAAATTCGATTTTTAAGCGGCTTAAAATTTGACAAACACATTCCGTTACATTATAATATAATGTAGACAACATCTTGGAGGTAAAGAGGTTAAATGAGTAAACAACAGCTTATGACCGGTAACGAGGCTATTGCACGCGGCGTATTCGAAGCAGGCGTGCGTTTTGCCGCCGCTTATCCCGGCACGCCCAGCACGGAAATTTTGGAGAACATTTCGACTTACAAAGAAATTTCCGCGCAGTGGTCGCCCAACGAAAAGGTAGCCTTTGAGGCAGCTTACGGCGCTTCGCTTGGCGGAGCACGCAGCTTTGCAAGCATGAAGCACGTAGGTCTTAACGTAGCCGCTGACCCGTTCTTTACGGTAGCGTATACTGGTGGTAACGCAGGACTTGTAGTTGTTACCGCCGACGAGCCGGGACAGCACTCGTCGCAAAACGAGCAGGACAACCGCAACTATGCGCGTCACGCAAAGGTTCCTATGTTCGAGCCCGCTGACTCTACCGAGTGCAAAAATATGACAAAGTTCGCTTTTGAAATGAGCGAAAAGTACGAAACCCCCGTTCTTATTAGAGTTACGACCAGAGTTTGCCACTCCAAGAGCCTTGTAACGCTTGAGGATAGAGTGGAAAAGGATATCGTTCCGTACGTTAAGAATGCTGCAAAATACGTATGCGTACCCGCAAACGCAAGAGTCAGACGTGTTGAGGTAGAAAAACGCCTTGACGCTCTTAAGGAATACTCCGACAACTGCGAGTGGAACTATATCGAAGACAACGGTGCTTCGGTAGGCGTAATTGCAAGCGGAATGGCTATTAACTACGCTAAGGAAGTTTTTGGAAAAACCGTAAACTACCTTAACATCGGCTTCAGCTTCCCCCTTCCCCTTGGCAAAATCGAGCAATTCTGCAAGGGACTTACTAAGGTTTACATTATCGAGGAAAACGATGAGTACATAGAGGACGCTGTAAAGATGGCAGGCTTCAAGCACATCTGCTATGGCAAGTATCAGCCTAATGGCGAAAGATTCCTTCCCGCTTACGGCGAGCTTACCTCGGACGTTATCCGTAAAGCCGCTATGGGCGATAGCGACAACGCTGTATCGTATGACCGCTCGAAGGTTGTAGGCCGTCCGCCCGCACTCTGCGCAGGTTGCCCGCACCGTGGATTCTTCTACGAGCTTGGCAAGCGCAAGAACCTTGTTGTTTCCGGCGATATCGGTTGCTACACCCTTGGCTTTGCGGCTCCGTACAATGCAATGGACTTCAACTGCTGCATGGGCGCATCGGTAAGCGGTGCAAACGGAATGCAAAAGGTATTCAATATGGTAGAAGGCAACAACAAGCGTGTTGTTGGCGTTTTGGGTGACTCCACCTTCTTCCACAGCGGTATGACCTCGCTTTTGGACGTTGTATACAACAAGGGCAACTGCATTACCGTTATTCTCGACAACCGCATCACCGGTATGACGGGACACCAGCAAAACCCCGGCACCGGCTTTACCGCACAGGGCGAGCCTACCGAAATCGTAGATATCGAGGGTATCGTTAAGGCTCTTGGTATCAAGCACATCAGAGTTATCGACCCCAACAATCTCAAGCTTGTAAGCGACACTCTTGATTGGGCGATTGCTCTTGACGAGCCCAGCGTTATTATCACTCGCTACCCCTGCGTTCTTAAAAAGATGAGCATGGCAGACAAGAACGAGTGGCCCAATATGTATCAATCCAAGTGCGTTGTAGACAGCGACAAGTGTATCGGCTGCAAGCTTTGCTTGCGTAGCGGCTGTCCTGCTATTTCGTTCAAGGACAAAAAGGCTGTTATCGACAAGACCATGTGCGTAGGCTGCACCGTTTGTAAGCAGATTTGCCCCAAGGGCGCAATCAATTAAGGAGGAACTACTATGACTAAAAATATTCTACTCGTAGGCGTTGGCGGTCAGGGAACTATTCTTGCAAGTAAGATTCTTACCCTCGGCCTTCAAAAAGCAAACTATGACGTAAAAATGAGCGAAATTCACGGCATGAGCCAACGTGGCGGCTCGGTTACTTCGCATATCAAATACAGCGAGGATCAGGTTTACTCCCCCGTTATCGAGCAGGGTCAGGCAGATATCATCGTAGCTTTCGAGAAGATGGAAGCTCTTAGATACCTTGACTACCTCAAAAAGGATGGCAAGATTTTTGTAAACGATTACGAAATCCCCAGCATTCCCATCACCTCCGGTCAGGTCGAATATCCGCAAGGCATTCTCGAGGAGCTTAAGCGCGTAGCAGATACCACCGTTATTGACGCAACCAAGGAAGCTGAAAAAATCGGTAGCTCTAAGGTAATGAATATGATTTTGCTCGGCACGATTATCGGCTCGATGAATCTTACCCATATTGATTGGGACACCATTCTTACCGAGAACGTTAAGCCGCAATTTATTGAGCTTAACAAAGCCGCTATCCGTCAAGGAATCGCCCTTGCAAAATAATCAATAACAAGCTATACAAAAATACCGACTTTATTAAGTCGGTATTTTTTATATGTATATTATTTCCTTGTTCTTCTTTAACGCATATTTAACCGATCTATATGCCCCGCTTCTATATGTATTTACTATATGACAAACTAATATATCACAGTTTTCTACCATCCATTCATTCCTCTTTGTAATTCTTGCCTTAGGATGATAATGTTCTATTTCTGGCATTATAGAACCATCATACCATGGCGGCAAATCCCATTTTGCTTTGTCTTGATGATAAGACGTCAAAATCTTGTAAATTTTAATGTGCCGATATTGCCTTTTTAATTCAATAACTGTTCCTATACAAATTTTATCAAAATAACCTTTACTACCATCATAAAAAACATTGTACCCATTTTCTATCAAACTTACTATTTTATCTTTCAACACCTTTTCGATTCCACAACATTAAAATCTTCACGATGTCCTGCAAAACAAACAACTTTTTCTTCCATGCGTACTCCTTATTTTTTTCGCTAAAAAATATTTTTCTTATCCTTGCAATGCTCCTATATAGGTGCAATATTTATTTATCATACATTTATAATTATGTCAAGCATTTGTTCTTAAATAGGTGCGCACAATATAAATAAAGTGACAGTTATGAATGGAAAAATAGAAAAGAAAATAGGCAATAATATCAGAGCTTTGCGAGAGAAAGCCGGATTTACGCAAGAATACGTTGCAACAAAGCTTCAAATAGGCGGGTGCGACATTACTCGCAGTGCTGTTGCCAAAATTGAAGTCGGACAACGACATTTGTATCCCGACGAAATTATTTTACTCAAAGAGATACTAAACACCACCTACGAACAAATTTTTGATATAGGTAATCTGCGTAACGAAATTATGGACTAAAAAATACCGACTGCACAAGTCGGTATTTTTTGTGTCTATTATAATTTTATATTAACTTTTTGATATAAGCGATAAAAGACCGAGCTATTGTAGCTCGGTCTTTTGATTAGTCTAATACGTACTTAAACTGCTCGGGCAGATATTCTCGCAAAATTCTTCGATTTCTTTTTGTGTTAAATATAATTATTACACCGTTTTCTTTTTTTATTTTACAAATCCATCTTATCATATAAGCTTCCATTCTGCATCCCCGAAAATACAAACAAAAAGCCGAATAGCAAATATTTGTTGCTTTTTCTTCTTCCGTATGATATAGATTTCTTTTCTCAATATATTGCAAATCTGACCATTTTTCTTTACAAATCTCACAATTAAATATAGTTGACCATCTATATCTTACGAACTCCTCATCTAAGCATACATAATTTCCAAAAAGCACACTATAAATATAAGCAACACTAAAACTAAATATAGGCGCCGCCATTATAACATAACCCGCTATATGGTTCCAAAAATATAGCGGAATTCCTATCGCAAGGCACAAAATGAGAGTTGTCACAAATAATGGAATAATTTGCTTCTCATCAAACTCATACAACTTTTCTTTACGCATATAACGGCAACCCCTCTTTTTGTATCTTAATGCCCTATTTTCAAGCAAGAACACCCCATCCAAGTATCCTAACTTGTATCATTTTACCATATTTTGCCGTTACTGTCAATACACATTTTTGCTTGAAGGAAAACAAAAAGCGAGTGCATTGTTTGCACCCGCCCTTAACCTTTTTGTATCTTAAGCCGCTTTCGTCATAAAAATACCTATACGTACCGTTAGAATTTGTGACGGTTTTACCAGTTTAGAAAAGCTATTTCATCTAATTTTCTTATTTCTTTTAATCTATTTTTTTGGTTGTTGCCGCCTAAAAGTTCTCGTCCTTTTGCATAAACAACAGCTCTGGATAAAAAAGTATGTTTTGAAACATAATTTTTTACCGCCCAATATTCTTTTGTTTTTTCTCCATCAATAAATCGTACTATCAAATCTTGCGGCCCTTTGATTTTTAGTCGCTTTTTTAATAATTTTACCATTGGCTTTTGATTGCTGATTGTTGCATATCTTGTTTTTCTTACTATGCAAGAAAGAATGAATGCTTTTTTAAAAAGATATCCATCTAATATAAACTTTATGTTTTCGTCTTTTTTGCACACCCATTTATTATCTACTCTTATAAATTCTATTTCTTTTACCGCATTGTCTTTATCCATGCTTTTACTTAGACTATATGAAAGTTGCACATCTCTCTCTTTAGCTAAGTATTTATTTGTATATTTACTATAAATTATCTCAATTATAAGAAGCAGTATCATTGCTCCCATAATTGACGGAAACCAAAGAGCATTAGACATCAATAGTAATACTATAGCACAAATAACAAGTAATACAAGAATAAGTGTTAACATAATTATAATAATCATTATTAGTTACACTCCCTATCTAAAAGGCAAGTCCAGTCAACATATTATAACTATAGTTAAACAAATTTTCCATTATTCCAAACCCTAATTTTTTGTACAATCTGTCATAGACTCCTGACAATCCGAGTTTGCCGATTTTTAAATCGTCGTATCCTGCACCTGCCAGTCGCTTATTAACCTTAGCATTATCTGACAAATTCCCTAAAATGCCAAAAATCTTCTTATCTGCAAATATTTTTGTTATTCCTTTACTTATTCCATATCCAGCGGCTCCAATTATTCCTCCTAAAGCAAATTGAATTATTACATCATCAGGTGAAGAAATATTTCCGCTAAATGCTGTTTCTACAACATTGGCGATTCCAGATGCCAATATTGTTGCTCCAAAATTGCTACTTATTCCACCAATTGCACCGCCTAATGTTGCACCAAAATATTTCCATCCATTCCCTTCAAAAGTGTTCAAATCCGACCATTCAAACCCATCTTTCATTTCGGAAATTACGTCAGGTAAATATGATGTTAAAAATCCAATTGCTGCACCAATCAAAATTGCAACTATCGGAAATTCACCCGTAGGGTCGGTGTACATTACAGGATTATTGTTGCAGTATGTATAGAGATTTAGGTGTCCGTCCTCGGCGCAAGTGGATAGCAAATCATATCTATCATGGCTGAGGAAGCGTCTAAGCACAGGGCTATAATACCTCGTTTGCAGGTAGTAATAGTCACTCTCGGCATCCATATAGTAGCCACGGTATCGGAACGGGTTTATGTCCGCCAAAATCGCCACAATCCATAACAATCTTATATTTAAAATAACAATTTGTAAAATTTCATTAATTCTAATCCTAATGTGGATTCATGTTGCCAATTTTTAACTATATAATCTCCGTAATCACTCTTAGATTTGTTTATTTTTTTACCTTTCTCTATGGTTTCTTTTATGTAATATAACTTAGGTAAAATATAATTATTTATTTCGTCAATAAGAAAGCTTAAATCTTCCGTTTGCTCAAACAAAATTTCTTTAAATAAATCAGAAATTATCCCTTTTTTATAAAGGATTATATCTCGTTCAATTTTGTTTATTAAAGTGATACACTCTATTAAAGCTTCTTTATTCATTTTTCTCCTCGCTGTCTTAAACTAAGATTTTAATGTTATCTTAAATCGCACAGGCGTTTTATAGCTAAACATTTAATTCACAATCAAACCTATCAACAATAACTAAAACCTTATCACCATCTTCAAATCCATCAATTCCATTGGGGTAGGAATACTCTAAAGATATAACAAAATCAAAAACCTTTATTAACGATAATTTTATATCTAAAACAGTGCCTATAATTTTATATTGAAAGCCAAATTCTTCTGTTTTTATAATTGCATCAGCAGATGATTGAGTTTCTTTTTGTATAAATAATTCTACATAGCTAAAGGCATAAACCTTTTTTACCGGCATTCCCGCCTTTGGCTCTAAACCGTATGGTAAAGGCACAGAGTTGCAAACACACCTTAATTCATTATTTCCATCAGTAATTTGATATTCGGCGTATGAATATGAATACTCGTTAACTTTGCTTATTTTCATTTTTTCTCCTATATTAACCCCAAAAGTGTCATTGCTGTTTTAGTAAGTGTTTTTGTATAATAAGTTGTAATTAGTGTGCTATTTTGGGCAACACCAACATAGAAAAATTGATTAGATGTCTTACTAATAAGATACGCATTTTTTTCTACAACAAATTTTCCATTTTTTATAACACTCTTAGCGCTCTTTGTATATTGAATTACATTTTCATAACCTTCTTTTCGACCATGATCTAAAAAATGACTTACCATACCATCTTTACCTCGATACCATGAATGAGCAGCGCTAGAATATTGTAAGGCTCCAATGCTTCCACCAATTAAAGCTCCAGCAAAAGCACCAGCACCAAAGCCAATGCCAATACCAGTTAAAATGCCTTCAAGTGTCCAATCTGTTAATGAGCCACCAACTATTGCACCACCAACCACTCCAATACCAGCACCAATTAACGTTCCTATTGCCGCCCCATGAAGTGCGGCCCCAACCATAGTTGTTGCAATAAAAGCCCCACCAGTACCCGCTGTTAATATACTAATAGCGCCAATCACAAGAACAGCACCCACAGAGGCTAATCCAATAGCCAAACTTTGTAACCATTCAGGCATTTGTCCACTTGGGTCTACACACATTACAGGGTTATTGCCGCAATAAGCAAACAGGTTTATATCACCGGCTTCTGCCAATGTAGAAATAAGGTCGTAGTTATCCGAGCTTATGAAGCGTCTGAGTCCCGGGTCGTAGTATCTGCTTTGCAGGTAGTAATAACCCGTCTCTACGTCCATATAATATCCACGGTATCGGAATGGATTTTTATCCGCCATATTACCTTTGCTTAGGTCACTAAAATCTAAACGGTTGTATACAACCTCGCAATTACCCCAAGCATCGTATTCGTAACGTGCTACTGTTGTTCCGTCTTGGTGTTTCATCTCATGCACGTTGCCGAATAGGTCTTTTACAAAGTAGTAGTTTACGTTGTTGTAGCGCATACCTATTACGCCAGTGCTATCGTAATAGTACTGGGTAAGCGCTCCGCCTGTTTCTTCCGCTATTATGGTAGTACCGTCAAGAAAATATCTTGTTTCTGTCGTTACTCCACTTACTGTGCTTTCCTTTTTGTACCTTAAACCGTTTTCGTCATAAGAATACCTATACGTACCGTTAGAATTTGTTACGGCTTCAAGCTTATTGCCTTGAGTCCAAGTTAGTTCGTAGTTACCGTATTCTGTTAGATTTCCGTTTGCATCAGATAAGTATGGATTTATACTAGGCACGAAGCCTGCGCCCTGGGTACCTACCAGCTTATCTCCCTCATATACATAAGTCGTTGTTACCGGTCTTGAGTTTTGCGGTATACGGAATGGAATACGATTCTTCCTTGCCGTCCTCGCGCTGATGCATAATACCCTAAATTAATCCCAAATACTGTTTTGCTTTTTTTGATAACGACATACAATAATCGTTATCTTTTAAAAACTGTAAGGCATTATTTTTATAAGGATCAAAGTAACTATGAAGCATGTTTGTTAATAATTCTCTATATTTCATTTCATCATATTCTTCAAATAATATTTCGTGCGCATGATATCCACGAAGTGTTGGTGTATGTTTCATTTTAATTTCAACCATTGAATCAAACCTTTTTTCAAATGGGATTGAATCATCATACAAATCATTGATATAGAAATAGTAATTAAATGATTTAACTCCTCTCCATGAACATAATTTTACAACTATTGTTACATCATCAAGAGTTAGAATATAATTATTTTTTTCTTTTAGGAATCCATACTCCAAAAATATTTCCTTAGTAATCTTATTAAAAATCTTTTTTTCCATTTTCACCTCCAATTAGTAAAGTACAATAATCATTTTGTACCCACCGCCAAGAGCATCATTATAAATTAAAATTTGTTTAACACCTTTTCTAGCATTTTGAATATTATATGGTTTTAATTCAAATATTGTATTAGTTATTTCGTTTAATCCATCAACTCTTAATTTAGAATTTGGAATTCTCATACCATTATCCATAAACATCATGTGGATAGTTCTTCCATCACGGAGATTAGAGACTGTAGATTTGTAATAATCATCAAGATGAGCAAAATCATCTAACATTTTACCTCCATCTGAAAAATCATCAACCATATCAGTTGCTTTTACAAACTTTATTGTATCATACGAAGCATCAATTACATCATCAGCATATTTAACCATCTTGGTGGCTCTTATTCCTTCACCAACTCCAGTTACAAACGGCAACAAGTCTACAGCATCTCCTATTAGACCAGCCCATGCCCAAGGATTAGCTGGATTAATCACAATCTCTACCACACTAGCTCCTAATGAAAATAAATCAAACACTGTTTCAATCCATTGCCCCGTAGAGTCAGTATACATCACAGGGTTATTGCCACAATAAGCGAACATATTTATATCACCGGATTCTGCCAGTGTAGAAATAAGACCGTAGTTATCCGAGCTTATAAAGCGCCTGAGTACGGGGTCGTAGTATCTGCTTTGCAAGTAGTAGTATCCCGTCTCTACGTCCATATAATATCCGCGGTAACGGAAGGGGTTTATGTCCGCCATACCGTTTACGTTTGTTATTGTTTCGCAATTACCCCATGCGTCGTATTCGTACTGTGCTACCTTTGTTCCGTCTTGGTGCAAAACCTTATGCACATTGCCGAATAAGTCTTTTACAAAGTAGTAGTTTTCATTATTGTAGCGCATACCTATTACGCCCGTGCTATCGTAATAGTACTGGGTAAGCGCTCCGCCTGTTTCTTCCGCTATTATGGTAGTACCGTCAAGAAAATATCTTGTTTCTGTCGTTACGCTATTTACCGTGCTTTCCTTTTTGTATCTTAAGCCGTTTTCGTCATAAGAATACCTATACGTACCATTGGAATTTGTTACGGCTTCAAGCTTGTTGCCTTGTGTCCACGTCAATTCATAAACTCCGTAATCCGTTAGATTTCCGTTTGCGTCGGATTCATACGGAATTACATTACCCAAAAAGCCTAGTCCACGTATACCTACCAGCTTATCTCCCTCATATACGTAAGTCGTTGCTACCGGTCTTGAGGTTATCGGCGGGAAAGGAGGTGTATTTGACGTAGGCGTACCTATACTTGTAACCGATGCTATATTATTATTTCCGTCATAGGTGTAGCTATATCTATAGCTGAATTCTGTATTGTTTTCGCTTATTAG
>JAFVXY010000006.1 GCA_017500845.1 Clostridia bacterium | reverse complement strand
GGGACAACTTGATTAAAAGTCAAGTGCTCTACCGACTGAGCTAATGGACCACAGTGGCAGGGGATGAAGGATTCGAACCTTCGTAATGCTGGAGTCAGAGTCCAGTGCCTTACCGCTTGGCGAATCCCCTATATGTATGTGCAGTAAGCTGTTTTGGCAGGGGTGGTAGGATTCGAACCTACGCAATGCGAAAGTCAAAGTCTCGTGCCTTACCGCTTGGCGACACCCCTACGCTGCAAAAAGAAATGGGGTGAGTAAAGAGATTCGAACTCTTGGCCTCCAGAGCCACAATCTGGCGCTCTAACCAGCTGAGCTATACCCACCATAATTATTCTTTTTGCACTGCTGGCGCGCCAGGAGGGATTCGAACCCCCGACCCACGCCTTAGAAGGGCGTTGCTCTATCCAGCTGAGCTACTGGCGCAAAATGGAGCGGGTGATGGGAATCGGACCCACGCGGCCAGCTTGGAAGGCTGGAATTCTACCATTGAACTACACCCGCAGAACATCGCTATTGCCAACGCAACGCACATTATAGTATCATAGATGAAAAAATTTGTCAAGAAATTTTATGTACCTAATCAAAATTATTTTATAAAATTTATATTTATACAAAGCAAAGATCAATCGTTTAATATTCCCCGCTCTTTTAAAAGGGCACTAAGCGCACGCAAAGCCCTACCTCTATGGCTTACTCCATTTTTTTCTTCAGCCGTAGCAACACCAAAAGATTTTTTTAGATCATAAGAATAAAACAACGGATCGTAACCAAAGCCGCCCTCGCCCGATTTTTCAGTTAAAATTTCGCCCTCTACCCTGCCTTCACAAACAAACTCGCCTTCCTCGGACACGAAAGCAACCGCACTCACAAATTCAGCGCGGCGGTCAATTACGCCCTCAAGCTCGGCAAGCAGCTTGCGATTATTTGCATCGTTGTCGCCATGCACACCGCTGTATCTTGCCGAATAAACTCCCGGTTTACCCCCAAGGAAGCGCACGGATAAGCCGCTATCATCACTAAGCACAGGCTTTTTTGCAATAGCAAATATTGCTCTTGCTTTTATTAAGGCATTTTCCTCGTACGAAATTCCCGTTTCATCGGGATCACAATCAATTCCCGCTTCATTTAGTGAAATAATTTTTGCATCGCAAAAAATTTCTTTTATCTCCCTAATTTTATTTACGTTGTTTGTTGCCGCAATAATTTCCATATCAAGTCAGCTCCTAATTATGCTTAGGGGCTTAATATACAACACTATACAATATATGTCAACATTTTTCACTTGCATAATATTTCATTTTCATTTATATAAATTTGCTGAAATTATTTTTTCTTAGACAAATTAGTCAGCTTATTTTTGAGCTTGGTTGCAACAACGATAAGCACTAGCGATAATATAAAAATACCTATCCAAACGGGTATGCCCCAACCCGAATACGGAATGATGCTGCCGCTGCCAAAAAAGCTTGTAAAGGCAATTACGGCAGGACGAGCAAAAAGCACGCTGAGCAAAAAGAATTTCCACGACATTGCAGTAGCACCTGCAACCAAGCACAATGTGTCGTCGGGGAAAAACGGAAAAAGCAGCATTAGCACAAAAACCCATTTACCCTTTTCATTAAGCATCTTTGCATACTTTTCTGAATTTTCCTTGCCTATCATCCAATCCACCAGCTTTTTTCCGAACCCCTTGCCCAACCAAAAACATATTACCGATCCCACATAAGTCCCTAAAAGCGAAAGCAAAAACGAAATAAGCGGCCCGTAAATCGCAACGCCAATAAGAATAGTAACCGCCGCAGGAATAGGCAAAAAAATTACCTGCATTATCGTCAACAACAAAAAAGTAATTACGCCCCACTGCTCGGTGCTTAAAATAAAGGCGCGAATCGCATCAATATCCTTTAGATAAGTAAGCCAACCGTATTTTTCCGCAATCATATAAGCAACCACTGTAAGAATAGAAAAAATCACCACAACTGTGGTTATACGAAAAACAGTCTTATACTTGCTTTCCATAAGACTAAAAATAAGAAACGCAACCGTAAAAACAAAAATTACAACGGTGCGCGGAATTCTGCCTAAAGACGTTAAAAAAATACAGGCTACCACTATCATCGCAATGCAAACAAGCGAAAGCAGTACCCTGTAAATAAAATCACTTTTAGTATTCATAAAAGTATTTTATGTAGAAAAAACGTTTTTTATTTATATTTTACCATAATAATCTAATAATAACGCTACTGTTTACTATGGATTTCTATTTCCTTGCGCGCAAGAGAATCGCAAAGATTATTAAGCTCGTCGTCTGCATGTCCCTTTACTTTATTAAAACGGACGTTATGATACGACGTAAGACTCAAAAGTTCCTTCCAAAGCTCGATATTTTTAACTTCCTTTTTGTCGCTCGTACGCCAGCCGTTCCTTATCCAGCCAAAAATCCATCCTTTGTCAAATGCATTGACACAGTAGCTCGAATCGCTGTAAAGCTCGACGTTACAACGCTCCTTTAGCGCTCTTAGCCCTTCGATAATCGCAAGAAGCTCCATTCGGTTGTTGGTGGTTTCCTTTTCGTAGCCGCTTACTGTTTTTTGATGGCCGCCATACGAAAGAATTGCACAATAACCGCCCGCACCGGGATTGCCACTACATGCCCCATCTGTATAAATTATAACAGTTTTTAAATTATTATCCTTATTCACAAACGAATTTTACAACAAAAGCCTTACAAAGTCAATCAAAAAGTCATCTAAATAAAAAATATACTCAATATGAAAGCACATAACGTCCAAACCCTTTTTGAGAAGTCCCCTAAATAAATTAGGCACATTATAATCTCATCAATAGAAGTAAAAAATTTTTTTCACACCGGCGCAGTATTGTGTAACCTCTACGTAGGTATCAAGCAACTTATGCTCTTTATAAATCTCCCCGACTTTGGGAGAATTCCAATGCCAAATAACCTTTTCAGCCGTACTCAACCGCAATAGGGTTATAGACAGAATCTTACACTTCGATACCTTTATACAGCTTTTTACCCTGCTTTTCACTCACAGTGAATATATGATATTTACCCAATCCCCACTCTATAGCAACAAAAAATACGGCATTTTCCTTTGACACAACATAATATAAATCTTGAAAAACAGGGCTTGCAACATTTCTCTTTCCATACGTAATTGTACACTTTGGGTATACATTCCAATTGGATTTCATAATTTCTATGTTATTTATTTTTACATCTGATCCTAAAGGATAAAAACCGTGATAATTAACCTTTACAAGCATTATTCGTCCCCCTTCAAGCGCAAAACCTCTAAATACAATAATAACGCAGAAAAGGAAATAATTATTGTTCCGTTTCTGCGTTATTATTTGGCAGGGGAGACGCGATTCGAACACGCAACCTACGGTTTTGGAGACCGCTACTCTACCGTTGAGCCACTCCCCTACGACCCATATATTGTACACTATTGAAAAAATTTAGTCAATAATATTTAGGCACTTTTTGTTAAATTAAAAATTTTATTTATTTCTCTGTTTTTATAAATTTATAGCGAATTTAAAAATATTTGAATTATGGCAAAAATGTCATTTAATTTACTTGCTTTTTAATTTAATATGCGCTATAATGAATTTATTAATTAAACAAAGGAGAAATTTTATGAACAACAAAGAGTTATGCAATACATTAATATATATTGGCATTACACCCGACCGAAAAGGCTTTACTTATCTGCAACAAGCAGTTTTATTGGTAAAAGCGACGATGATGTTAAAGGACGTATTCCATAAGCTATCAATTATCTTCAAAACCAACAAACACACGATCGACAGCTCAATACGAAACGCAGTACAATCTGCCTTTAATAGCGGAAAGCTGCTTAGATTAAACGAAAAGCTTGGAATGGAAATTATCGACAAGGATACCTGTCCTACCACAAAAGTAATAATCTGTTATCTTGCACATTATCTGAATATGCTTACTCCCGAAAAAGACCTTGGTTATGGCAAATCTTTGCAAGGCAATCTTTTAATGCAATAAGCGCATGCTCGTAAGTAAGCCCGCCCTGAACATATGCAATATACGGCGCTTTTATGGGCGAATCGGCACTAAGCTCGATGGACGCACCTTGCACAAACGTTCCCGCCGCCATTATTACCTGATGTGCATAACCGGGCATATCCCACGGATAAGGCGTAACGAAGCTATCTATGGGCGAAGCACCTTGTACTGACTGCACGAAGGCAATAAGCTGTTCTGCTGTATCAAACTTTATCGAGCAAATTATATCTCCGCACTTCTGTCCGCCTCTGGGCAAGGCATCGTAACCAAGGTTACGAAACACAGCCGCAAAGGTAAGCGCCGCCTTTATTGCCTGAACGGTAACATGCGGAGCCAAAAACAATCCTTGATAGAAAAGCCTATACCCCATTTCGTATGACCCAACCTCCCTACCAATACCGGGAACGGTAAGTCTATACGAAATTTTTTCTATCAAATCCCTTTTGCCCGCTATATATCCGCCCGTAGGCGCAAGGCCGCCTCCGGGATTTTTTATAAGCGAGCCCATTACAACATCTACACCAACCTCGGTCGGTTCTTGCTTTTGAGTAAACTCACCGTAGCAGTTATCCATAACGATTGGAGCATCGGAAATTTGCCGTACAAACGAAACAAGCTCCTTTATGTCCTCAATCAAAAAGGCATCGCGCCAGCTATAGCCGCGACTGCGCTGAACAAACAAAATTGTATGAGGCTTTTGAAGGCGTTCTTTTATTGCGTCAAAATCAAATCCACCCCTATTCGTCAAATCAACCTTATCAAAACTTACTCCATAATCCTTGAGCGAACCGTTATTCTCGCCTAAAATTACCTCTTGTAGCGTATCGTACGGCATTCCCGATAGCGACACAATCGTATCCCCGGGGCGCAACAAGCCATATAGACACGTTGATATTGTGTGCGTACCGTTAGCAAACGAGGGGGATACGATTGCATCTTCGGTACCGAAAGCCGAAGCGTAAACCTTATTAAGGGTATCTCTACCAATATCGTCATAGCCATAGCCGTTTGTTCCGCCAAAGTGGCGCAAAGCAACTCGGTTTTTTCTAAACGCGTTTAGCACCTTCTCCTGATTAAACAAAGCAACCTCATCGTAATACGCAAAAAGCTCACCCAGCTCTTCCTTAGCCTCTTTTATCAATTCGTCGATTTTCATAATCACTCCATCAAAAATTTTTCGGTCATTTCATATATTTCGTCGCTTCCTGCCGCAACAAAATGCTTTTGCGTTTTCATTCCCCTAAAAAACGTCATTTGCCTTTTTGCATAGCGACGGCTATTTTGCTTAATTTGCTCTATCGCCTCATCAAAAGTAATGCCGCCGTCAATATGACAAACAATTTCCTTATATCCTATTGCTTGCATGGAATTGTATTCCTTATATATATATAGCCCCTTAACCTCGTCCAAAAGTCCGGACGATACCATATTGTCAACCCTGCGATTTATTCGCTCGTACAAAACTTCCCTTTCGTCTGTTATTACAAACATAACGTAGTCGTAAAGAGGCTGACCCACATCCTTGAAGTCACCCCTCGGTTTACCGGTAATTTCGTAAATTTCAAGCGCGCGAATTATGCGCTTGGTGTCGTTTTTATTTATTTGTTCTGCCGAAACGGGGTCTACTTCTTTTAGCCTTGCGTACAGCTTATCCGCGCCTTCTTTTGTCGCAAAAGCTTTTAGCTTATCTCTTATTATCTCGTCCTTTGGCGCGCCCGCAAAGCTATGTCCAAACAACAACGAATTTATATACAGCCCCGTACCACCGCAAAGAATGGGCATTTTGCCACGGCTAACAATGTCATCTATTGCTTTTTTTGCATCAAAAACGTACTGCCCAACAGAATATTCTTCATTCGGCATAACGACATCCAGTAAATAATGAGGCACACCGTCTGCTTCCTCCAAGGTAACCTTTCCGGTCCCTATATCCATACCTTTATATATTTGCATGGAATCAGCACTTATAACCTCACCGTTAAATCGCTTTGCAAGATTTATTGCCGCCGCGGACTTGCCTACTGCCGTAGGGCCGGCCACAATAACCAGCTTTGTCATTTTCTCTTGAACCATTTGTCAACTTCCAGCTTACTTAATTTCACCACAATCGGCCTGCCGTGCGGACATTGTAGTGCACCCAAGGTATTAACACCTCTTACCAAATGCTTTATTTCGTCAAGCGACAACAATCTATCGGCCTTTACGGCCGCCTTACATGCCGTTTGAGCAAGCGTGTCCTTTATAAAAGTTGCCTTATCAAGCGAATCAAGCTTGATCGCATCAAAAAACAACGGTAAAAATTTGGACAAATTGATTTCGGTAAGAAGCGCAGGAATTGCAATTATGGAAAACCTGTCGCCCTCTTTTTGCAATTCAAACCCACACGAACGGAAAACATCAAGATTGTTATCAAGCAGTTCTGCTTCTTCAAAGCTTAAATCAAACTCGTACGGGAAAAGCAACTTTTGCACAACTATATCACCATCGTTAATCTTTTTAACCAGCTTGTCATAAAGTATGCGTTCATGAGCCGCATGCTGGTCAATTAGATAACAATTTTCGCCTTGTTCCACTATTATATAGGTAGAAAAAAGCGTTCCTACCGTCATTACGTCTTCTTCACCCAAAAAAGAGTTGGGTTCTTTACTTTCCACAACTTCGTCAAATAAAGTATTCTTTGTTGCATTATTGCCGTAAGCTACCGTTTTATCCTCGAAGCAATCTTCTGCTTTATACGCAGCCACCTCGCTTTTGCCAAAAATCTCCTCATAAGATTTTATCGGCCTGCTTTCCGTTTTCGGCTTAGAATACGAAAACACCGAGGGCGCTTCTCGAAGCGTACTTTTGACTCCCAAAAGTGAAAAATCAAATTTTACGTTTTCCTTTGGCTGGTCACCCGGTATAGCATCCGACACTTTGGCTTGCGTGGGAGGAACGTAATCAGACTGAACAGTCTTTGGCTGATGCGCTATATTATTTAGCATATCGTTCACGGCATTTCTAATCAATTTCTTGATTTTTTCTGTTTGAACGAACTTAACCTCCATCTTGCTTGGATGAACGTTAACGTCCACCATATCCGCAGGTAGATCTATGTAAAGAACAAACATGGGATACTGCCTTGACATAAGATAGTCCTTATAGCATAGATACACCATATACGAAATATCTTCGCTTTTTACATATCTGCCATTTACAATAAGCGTCTGATAATTGCGGCTATGCTTACTAAAAGATGGCTTACCAACATATCCACGTATTGTTATGTCAGGCATAACAAGTGATATTTCTTCCGTATTAGTCAAAATATCGTTGCCATATACAGCAATTAGCGCACTTTTTACCCCCTCACCCGTCGAAACGATTTTTTTATTCCCAAGCGTACATTTAAAGGCAATTGTGGGGTTTGCAAGAATTAGCCTTGTTATAAGGTTAGCAATATCTGCTTCTTCGGTTGCCGCGCTACGCAAGAATTTTTGTCTAGCGGGAATTTTTTCAAATATATTCTCTACCGTTATGGACGTTCCCTTTGGTGCCCCCACCTCGTAGGAAGCCACCAAATTGCCCGCATCGTACTCTACCGCATAGCCCAGCTCCTCACTGTCAACTCGGGATACAAGCGTAACCTTTGCTACCGCAGCTATGCTGGCAAGAGCCTCACCTCTAAATCCCAGCGTAAGTATTGTGTTGAGATCCTCTATGCTCGAAATTTTGCTTGTTGCGTGCGGCATAAACGCCTTGGGGATTTCATCCTTTTCGATACCGCAACCGTTGTCAACCACACGGATATAATCTATGCCGCCACCACGAACCTCGATTTCGATATTCGTCGCCCCTGCATCAATCGAATTTTCAACAAGCTCTTTTACTACCGACATTGGCTTATCCACTACCTCGCCGGCAGATATCAAATTGAATATCGAGCTATCCAACAAATTGATTTTTGCCATTAGTCTTTACCCGCCTTTTCTTTTAGGTCCGCCAAAACGTCAAGCGCATGTCGCGGCGAAATATTCTCTATATCAAGCTCGTTGAGTATCGCATTTATTTCAGCATTATTGTTGATGTTATTAAACAACGACATTTGTCCGTCAACAAATCGGCTATCCTTATGCACAATATCCTTCTTCTCGAGTGTTTTTAACAGCTCTTTAGCTCTTCCTAGCACAAAATCAGGAAGTCCCGCAAGGCCTGCTACCTCTATACCAAAGCTTCGGTTTGCACTTCCCCTCATCAGCTTTCGCAAAAATACGATATTGCCGTTAATTTCTTTTAGGGACAATTTATAGTTTTTTACACCCTTTATAATACCTTCTAGCTCGGTAAGCTCGTGATAATGAGTAGAAAACAGTGTTTTTGCATTATAGCCTTGCGAAATGAACTCAATAATCGACCACGCAATACTAAGACCGTCATAAGTAGACGTACCTCTGCCTATTTCGTCAAGCAATATCAAGCTATTGTCCGTAATGTTATCAAGAATAAACGCAACCTCGCTCATTTCCACCATAAAGGTACTGCGACCACTGCCAAGATCATCACTTGCGCCCACTCTCGTGAACAGTCTGTCCACCAATGATATTTCCGCATAAGATGCGGGTACAAACGATCCGCAATGCGCAAGAATGGTTATAAGGGCAACCTGCTTCATATAAACGCTTTTTCCTGCCATATTTGGCCCGGTAATAAGCATAATATTGCTTTCGCTATCGACCAAGGTATCGTTAGGAACAAACGCCTCACCCTTAAGTAATTTTTCCACAACAGGGTGTCTTCCTTCTGTAATTTTAATCTGCTTTACCGCCGAATTGATAATCGGACGCACATATCCGTTTTCTCTTGCAACCAAAGCATTGCTAAGCAAGCAATCGAATATTGCGATTGCTTTTGCGCTGGACATAAGCTCGTCAAAATAACCTTTAATCTTTTCTACAAGCTCTTCATAAATTTGAAGCTCCAGCCTTATAGCCATTTCGCTTGCATTATCGAGCTTCGTTTCAATTTCTTTAAGCTCCTCGGTTATATAACGCTCGCTATTGACCGTTGTCTGTTTGCGAACATACCTATACGGCACAAGCGCAATTTGACTTTTGGGCACCTCAATATACTGTCCAAACACCTTGTTAGAGTGAATTCTGAGGTTTTTAATACCCGTTGCCTCTCTTTCGGCAATTTCAAGCTTTTGGATTATGTCTTTAGCATTTTCGGCATAATTGCGATATTCGTCAAGGCTTGCATTAAATCCTTTTTTAATAACGCCGCCATCTCGCACTAAATTCGCCGGCTTGGAATCAATCGCATCTAAAATCAATTTGCCAAGCCCACTGAGGTCTGCCATCAAATCGCTAAGCTCAGCAAACACAGGAGCAGAAAGTGACGAAAGTAATTCCTTTATCTTAGGCAAGCCAACAAGCGATTGTCCAAGACTGAGGCAATCTCGCGGTGATACGTTACCGTAAGAAAGCCTGCCGCAAATTCTTTCGATGTCGCCAATACTTTCAAGCAATTCGGCGGCAGCTACACGCGCATCAAGCTTTCCATAAAGCTCTGCCACAGCGTCAAGCCTATCGTTAATTTCCTTTTCGTCAAGTGAAGGCATCTCCAACCAGCTTCTCAGTTTTCTCGCGCCCATTTTTGTCAAGGTTTTATCAATAACCCAAAGCAACGAACCCTTTTTTTTGCCTGTAGAAGCACTTTCTACAAGCTCAAGCGTTCTCCTTGCCGAGCTGTCTATGCTCATTGCCTTAACATTTTCTTCACTTTCGGAGCTTTTTATGTTTATCAAATTACGTTTTTGCGTTTCGTTTATGTACGAAAGCAACGCGCCCACCGCGCTAACACACGCACGGCTTTTGTTGATTTCCTTATAATTTTCCTTACCAAATTTTTCGATGATAACCCTAGTCGCATTATCGTAATCGAACGCCGTTTCGTTGTACAGCGAGAACGGACAAACGGCACCGTATTTTACGATCGAAAGGTTAACGCTTGCGGCAAGCATATCCTCGTTGCAAATTACCTCGGAGGGGTTAATTCTTGCCAGCATCTCGTTAAGCTTTATGCTAAGACCGCCGTTAATTGCAAGGTGATTAAACTCGCCGGTCGAAATATCTGTCCACGCAAAACCAACGTCACCGTCTATCATAGATACGGCAACAAGAAAGTTATTCACATCCTCTTTTAGCATGGAGGAATCCACCAACGTTCCGGGCGTGATTACTCTTACAACCTCGCGTTTTACAAGTTCTTTTCCCTTGCTTGGCGGTGTCATTTGCTCACAAATTGCTACCTTATAGCCCTTTTCGATAAGCTTTGCGATATAGCCCTCTGCCGCATGGTACGGCACTCCACACATAGGTACACGAACACCCTCGCCCTTGCCTCGTCCCGTAAGCACCAGGTCAAGCTCGCGACTGACAGTAACCGCGTCATCATTAAAGCACTCATAAAAATCACCCAACCTAAAGAAAAGCAAGGCATCCTTGTGCTGTTCCTTTATGGAGTTATATTGATCCATCATTGGTAATCCCATCAGCAAATCTCTCCTATAAGCTTGTTGTTTTTCGCTTGAATAATCTTTACGTCAACAAATTGACCTTTCTTGCATTCATCTGCGGCAAACGAAATAGATTTATCACACGAGGATTTTCCATATCCCATACCGTCTATCACATCAGTGCATAGCACTCTATACTTGTTGCCCACGTACGACTTAGCAAGCTCATTGCCAATTTCAAACTGCAATTTTATAAGTCTTTCGATACGCTCCGTTTTGGTTGTTATATCTATCTGACCGTCCATTTTATCGGCAACGGTTCCGCTACGACGCGAATAAATAAAGGTAAATAAATTGTTGTACTTTACTTCTTTTACAAGCGCTTCGCTACAAAGATAATCCTCTTCCGTTTCGGTGGGGAATCCAATCATAATATCGCTGGAAATTCCTACATCGGGAATAAAGCTTCGTATCATTTTGATTTTTTCAAGATACTCTGCCGAGGTATATTTGCGATTCATAAGCTGCAAAATGCGATCACTACCAGCCTGCACCGGCAAGTGAATATAGTTAGCAATTTTGTTACTGCTTGCCATCGCCTCAGCTACGTCCTCGGTAAAATCCTTGGGGTGCGAGGTCATAAACTTTATCCTGTACTCGCCGTCAAACACCGTTAGTGCACGCAAAAGCTTGCCAAACTGCGGCGACCCACCACCGTAAGAATTTACGTTTTGACCAAGTAATGTAATTTCCTTGTAGCCGCCTTCCACAAGTGAACGTACCTCGGCAACGATTTCGTTAAAATCACGGCTTCGTTCTCTACCTCTAACGTAAGGAACGATACAGTACGAGCAAAAATTATCACAGCCGTACATTATGTTTACCCAAGCGTGCGGGCCTTGCTCTCTAAGTATGGGCGCAGTTTCAATTTTACCCTCGCTATCCCAAATTTCAAGAACTTTTTCGCGGCGTTCGACCCTATCGAGATACTCACCCAGCCTATACATATTGTGAGTCCCGAAAATTATATCTATAAAAGGACAACGCTTTTTTAGCATTTGCGCCGTTCCCGGCTTTTGCGGCATACAACCGCAAATTCCAACTACAACCTCTGGGCGCTTTTCCTTGATTTTTTTGATAATACCAAGATTGCCAAGCACCCTCGTTTCGGCAGTTTCGCGTATGCAACAGGTATTAAGCAAAATTACGTCGGCATCATCGTTGCCCTTTGCTTGCACGAATCCCCTTTGATACAAAATACCCGCAAGCTTTTCGGACTCGTGAACGTTCATTTGACATCCGTATGTATTTATAAAAAACTTTTTCATTTATGCCTCAAAAATAAATTCTCAGCCTATATATTAACACAACAAACTCAAAATGTACAGCATTTTGTAGCGTAATAAAAAAATTACCGCTATAACATACTATTTTTATGAGCAAAAAAATACGCAAAACTTTCTCATTTTTGCTTGCTTTCGTTTGTATCGCAATCGTAATCAGCATAGGACTTATTGCCGAGCCGGCGGTCAAAATTTACGGCTACAAAGAGCTTGATGAAAACCGACTGAAGAATATAAAAAATACGCTCGTTATTTACGATGATGAATTTAACCTTACACAAGCAAGTCATACACCCTTATCCTTGCTTAACAGCTACACTATAGACGCCTTTTTGTGTGCCGAGGACAAACGCTTTTTTCAGCATGAAGGAATAGACTTCGCGCGTATTTTGGCCGCCACAGTGCGCGACATACGGGACGGTGAATTTACTCAAGGCGCATCCACCATTACGCAACAGCTTATAAAAAATTCACATCTTACAAACGAAAAAAGCATACGCCGAAAAATTGAGGAAATTAGGCTAAGTCGCGCTATCGAACGAAAACATTCCAAGAATGAAATTCTCGAAATGTATCTCAATATCTTGTATTTTGGAAACGGCGCTTACGGCATAGGTAGCGCCGCAAGCACGTTTTTTGGGAAAAGCGCACACGAGCTATCGCTTCGCGAAAGCGCAATGCTTGCATCCATTATCAATAATCCAAGCCTATACAATCCCTATAAAAACCTAAGTAATCTTAATAAGCGCACAAATCTTATTTTATCCCTAATGCAACAAAACGGAAAAATAACAAGCGATCAATACAAAAACGCTTTGCTCGATACGCCTAAAATCATCCCCCTTACGTTAACCGACAAATACCGTTATTTTGTTATAAAGGAAGCCTGTGAAGCTTTAGGCTGCACGGAGGAATATTTACTGCACGGCAACGTGAAAATTTACTGCAACCGAAACAAGCATTTACAAAGCAAGCTTTCTAAATACCTTTCAGCCTATAATGCCGAATGCTTACAAGCTATCGTTATCGAAAACTCCTCGGGTAATATTATTGCTCACGAGGCAGTCTTTAGCGGCGATCCGTCAAACATCGTTCGGAGTCCCGGGTCTACTATAAAACCTATCGCTTGCTACGCTCCTGCAATAGAAAAAAAGCTTATCGTTCCTATCACCCCTATTCTTGACAAAAAAACGAATTTTGATAGTTATTCGCCCTCCAACTATAAAAATGAATATCATGGTTGGGTTTCTTGCAAATACGCACTCGCCAACTCACTTAACGTTCCTGCCGTAAAGCTTTTAGACAGCATAGGCATTGATTACGCTAAAGAATTTATAGACAATATGGGCATACGCTCCTACGAGGACGAAGGACTCGCTATCGCGCTAGGCGGAATGAAATACGGCGTTTCGCTAAAAGATCTAACCTCTGCTTATACCGCTTTTGCTCGCGGCGGCACAATAATAAATACCTCGTATATAAATGCAATTTACGTAGGCGATAAGCTTGTTTATAAGCCAAACAGCAACATAAAAAGAGTTATGAAGGAAGAAACGGCTTATCTAATAAATGAAATGCTACTTGATTGTGCTTTGCAAGGAACTGCCAAAAACCTTAACGCCCCTAAAAAAAATTGGGCGGCAAAAACCGGCACTGTTGGCAGCGAAAGCGGCAATACCGATGCATACTGCATTGCATATTCACC
Organism: Clostridia bacterium; assembly: GCA_017500845.1. Taxonomy (GTDB): domain Bacteria; phylum Bacillota; class Clostridia; order Christensenellales; family Pumilibacteraceae; genus CAG-552. The sequence goes on along the minus strand of JAFVXY010000006.1, from coordinate 33,119 downwards.
CGATTACACAATAGGCGTTCACGTACTCGGCAGCAGCACCACCACAGGCGGAGGAACGCCAACAAAAATAGCAAGTAGACTGATTATGTCTGACATAATATGCAATAAATGCTTTTATCCACCCAAAAATATAGTGCAAATTGATATTGATGCCATTGAATACACAAAAAATCAAAAGGTAATAAGAGCAAAAAAAAGCCTGCCCTCTAAGGATAGAATCAAGGCAAGCTTTACTATAGACAACCTACCGCCCGCTCCTGACGAGCGTAGCGATTACGAAAAAGGCTTAGATTTTTTCGATATGGATAATTTCACGATTCTCGATGGCTTCTTTGATTAGCGGCTCGAAGTCACCCATCTTTCTCTCCTCTATTTCTGCCTTGATTATCGTCGGCCTAGTAACCGGGCTATCAGGCAAAAATACCGTACAGCAATCCTCATAAGGCAAAATCGAAGTTTCGTAAGTTTTGATTTTGTAGGATATTTCAATAATTTCCTGTTTATCCATACCTATACAGGGACGGAAAATGGGCATGGATTTTACAATATCATTAGTTACCGTAATACTATGAAGCGTTTGACTAGCAACCTGCGCAAGACTTTCACCGTTTACAAGGCAACCGCAATTATTTAGCTTTGCCACTCTTTCGGCAATACGCATCATAAAACGGCGAACAATTGTAATCATATAGTTGGACTCACAATACTTATGTATTTCTTCCTGAATTTTGGTAAACGGGATGCAAATCAAATCCATCGGACCCGTATAATCAACAAGTATTCTCGCAAGATCTATAACCTTTTGCTTTGCCATTTCGCTGGTATACGGATATGAGTGGAAATGAATTGCAGTAAGCTTTAGTCCACGCTTTGCCATCATATATGCGGCAACAGGGCTGTCAAGTCCACCCGAAAGCAATAGCATACCCTTGCCCGCCGTACCTACAGGCATTCCGCCGGCACACGCAATTTTATCCTTAAATATATATGCACATCCATCCTCGCGGATATCAACGTTGATGATAATTTGAGGATTATGAACATCGACGCCAAGCTTATGATTTACGGACAAAATTGCTCCGCCTGCCTTTGCGCTTACCTCAACCGACGTAAACGGATATCTTTTGTCTGCACGGTTAGTGTTTACCTTAAAAGTTCCGCTCATCTCGCTTGCGTAGCCCTTTACAACCTCGCAAATTGCATCTATGTCTGCAGCACACTTCTTCGCTACGCTTATAGAGTGAATGCCGAAAACCTTTTTGAGCCTTTCAATAATTTCGATTTCGTCCGTATAGTCAAAAACCTCATACCTGCTACGATTAAATCTCGTTTTACATTCCACGCCCTCGAGCGCCTTACGAATGTTGTCAATCAACATTTTTTCAAAAAAGCCCCTGTTTTTACCTTTAAGGTGCAGTTCGCCATATCTTATTATAATGATATTATCGTTCATCTAATATTACCTCTCAAAGTAACAATGTCACTCCTTATTATTTCCGTTGCAGCCTTAACCTCGTCCAAATTGTTTTCGATGCCAAAGCTTATTCTTATACTTCCCTCGATCTCCTTTGAAGTGCGACCAAGAGCGCTTAGCACCCTATTGTTGCGCGCCCTAGACGAGCAAGCCGAGCCAAGTCCAATCAATACACCCTTATCCGAAAGCATGTGTTGCAAAACCTCTGCCTTGATGCCCGGAATAGACACAGACAAAATTGCTTCCGCATTTTCGGTTCCGTTCACAATCACACCCAACGGCAACAGCTCGCGAATTACGTAATCTCGCATTTCCTTAATCTGCTTTCTATCGTAATGCGCCTTGTAACGCTTTGCAGCCTCAGCAAAGCACAGTATGCCGGGCACGTTTTCCGTTCCCGAGCGCAGCCCTCTTTCCTGTCCGCCGCCCGAAACAAACGGAGCAAGATTTACACCCTTTTTGATAAACAGCGCACCACAGCCCTTGAGTCCACCAATTTTATGAGCGCTCGTGCTGTATATATCCACGCCAAGCTCTTTTATCCTAGCGCCACATTTGATAAATGCTTGCACGCCGTCAGAATGAATTAGTATAGCAGGATTAATTTGCTTAATTTTTTTAGTGAGTCTTGCAATATCGTTGACGGCACCCGTTTCGTTAGAACAATGAATTATAGACACAAAAGAAGTGTTTCCGTCTATTTTAGAAAATAAATCCTCTTCGTTTACCGTGCCATCTGCGTTAAGCGCCGCAAATCGCACATCAATACCCTTGCTTTTTTGGTTAATTGCCGCCTCATAAACCGATGCGTGCTCGGAGGAAGAAACGACAATATTGCCCTTTTTGTTTTTTATACCACGCTCGAAAGCCCAATTATTGCTTTCGGTAGCACAAGAAGTGAAGTAAATCTCGTTTGCGTCTGCACCCAAAAGCACAGCTATATCACGTCTAGCGCCTTCGATAAGATTTTTTACCTTCAAGGCCTCTCCGTAAAGCGCAGAAGGATTGTAGTACAAATCCTCACTCACCAATTTTATTACCTCATATGCCGTGGGACAAACCTTTGTGGTAGAAGCATTATCCAAAAATATCATACGTTTTACCTCATTTTAACTCGACAACAGTTACGCCGTTGTCGCCTTCGCCATATCCGCCGTACCTATACGACCTAACAAGCGGACAAGTCCTTAAAAACTGTTGCACGCCTCTGCCCAATGCGCCCGTACCCTTGCCGTGAACTACTCGCAAAATTTTAGAATTAGTACCCGACATGCTTATTAGGTGCGGCTCAATTATCTCGATAGCCTCATGTACTGTATTTCCTATCACATTAACCTCGGGAATAATCACAACCTCTTCGCTCAGCTTTGGTGCGGGCTTGTATTCCGCTTTCTTCGGAGGTTTTTTGGTTTGTTGCTCAATGGGCTTAGCCAACTCTTTAGCCTTAATTTTGGTTTTTATCGCACCAAGTGAAACGGTAACCTCACCTTTTTTATCAGGTAGCGAGCTTAAAACTCCAATTGAATTTAAGCTTTTTACAAAAACCTTGTCACCTATCTTAAGCTTGGATAGGTCAATCTCGTCGTATGCGACCTGCTCGGTGCTTTCGACCTCGTAAACCATATTTTCAAGCTGCTTTCTTATCGCCTTTGCTTCCAAAAGCGCGCGTTCGTCGGCAAGCTTAATTTTTTCTTTAAGCTCGTCTATAAGCTCGTCCGCCCGCTCAACGCCAACCGAGACAAGCCTTTTTATTTCCAGCTTAGCCCCCGCATTGATTTTTTCCAGCTTTTCGTTAAGCTGTTGTTGCTTTACCGCAAATTGAGCCTTTTCGGCAAGAAGCTCTTCTTTTAATTTTTGAGTCAAAACAAGCTCGTCTTCAGATGCCTTCTTGACACTCTCGGCACTTTTTATAAGGTTTTCGAGCTTGATCTTCTCCTTATCCATGCTCTGTAACGCAAACTCTAAGATAATTTCGTTTAGTCCGAGGGTCTTAGCTATGTTTATTGCGTTACTCGTACCGGGAATACCCATCATTAGTCTAAACGTAGGCCTAAGGCTTTGCGCGTCAAACTGCATACTCGCATTGCAAATATTGGGCGAAACGAGAGCGTATTCCTTAAGCTCGCCGTAGTGCGTTGTAAGCACCGCCGTAGCGTGCCACATTTCAATATATTTTATTATGCCTATTGCAAGTGCCGCGCCCTCTTGCGGATCGGTACCGCCGCCCAGCTCGTCAAACAGCAAAAGCGTATTATTCGTTATTTTTTCGGTAATGCGAACGAGGTTTACCATGTGCGACGAGAACGTACTAAGCGACTCCGCTATGCTTTGCTCATCACCGATATCGCAGAAAATATCGTCAAATATAGCGACCTCACTCCCCTCCTCACAAGGAACAAACAAGCCGGTATACGCCATAAGACACAAAAGCCCAAGCGTTTTTAGACTAACCGTTTTTCCACCGGTATTGGGTCCGGTTATCATTAAGATTTTGTAATCCTTGCCTACTGAAATGCTTACGGGGACTACGGATTTTTTATCTATAAGCGGATGTCTTGCAGATTTTAGATCTACAATTCCATTTGTATTAAACATGGGAATCGTGCCGTTAATGTCAACCGAGTATTTCATTTTTGCAAAGATAACGTCAAGCGCAATAACTCCGCTTTGCATTTTTTTCAAATTCTCGGCAATATCGGCAACTCTGCCGCTAAGCGCTGACAAAATGCGTTCAATTTCCGCCGTCTCACTAAGCGAAAGACTTTTGATTTTGTTGTTAGCCTCGACTACCGCAAACGGCTCGATAAATACAGTCGCACCACTTGCCGACATATCATGAATAAGTCCGGGCACAGATGAACGGTACTCCGACTTAACAGGTAAAACAAATCGATCATTTCGAATTGTAACCAAATTGTCTTGCAAAAACTTAGAAAATTCGCTTTGCCTAAAATATCCTGCAAGCTTTTCCTTTAATGCGCTTTTGGTTTCGGCAATTTTACGTCTGATGTCCCTAAGCGTCGTGCTTGCGTTATCACTGATTTCACTCTCGTTCAGTATACAAATATCAATTTCGTCCTCTAATCCCCTATCTGCAAAATAGCTTTCGGAATAAGCTCGCAAAAGATCAAGATCCAATGGCGCAAGCGATGATTGCGCAACACGTCCTGCTCGAAGCAAGGTGCGTACTCTCAATAACTCGGACGGCGAAAGAGTGATTCCCTTTGACGCCTTTTGGCAAATTTCCATAGAGTCGTCAAAGCTCTCTATCGGGCTAACCAAATAAGTATATTTTGCCTTGTATGCCTCAACGACCTCGTTAAGTGCCTTGTGTACATCCTCGGGATTACTATAAGGGAACAGCTGCATGACCGCTTCTTTAGAGCATGACGAAACGGCAAAATTTTGAATTTTACCAAGTATAGTCGAATATTCTAAAGTTTTAAGCGTTTTTGCGTCCATTTTACTTTAAACCTCTACCGTAGTTTCCCTTTGTCGTTCCATTTGTACGCTGATACGAATAATCTACAAAGCTCTTGACCGCGCCTTTTTGCTTTATATCCAAAGTCGCACAATTAAGGAGCTGTCCGTAACAATAATAAATTTTATACCTACGCAAATAAAAATCGCGGTTTTCGTACGACAAAGTTATATCATACCCCTTGCAATTTTCGCAACCGTTTGCAAGTTCTTTTTTCTCACAATGACAAAAAGTCATAAGCGGAACATTGCCCTCGCTGTACACATACCCATTCTTTAATGCGACATCAGATTCTAAAGAGTAAATCTTTTCGGCATTTATAACGTCGTTTATTATATTATGCCCAAATCCCAACAAAATCGGTTTGCCTTTAGCAAGCTCAATTCCATATAAATTATTGGAAATAAAGCCGCAAAAATCACACTTAGATATTATTTCCCTTAATATATCCATATCCTTACCACGAGCAACAATAGGAAGATTAAGTAGCGCCCTATCAAAATACGGCTTAAACTTACTAAGATATTCCACCGAATATTCCCTTGGATTTACTGCAATCAGCTCCATTTCGGGAGATATTTGTTCGGGATTTTCAACTTGATATATCGTGCGCCCGTCTAAGATTTTGTCAACTTTACCACTTATTATGTCACACATAGTATAGTATTTTTCGTCGAAAATTTGCATTTGTGCATCATAATCAGCTAAAATCTTATCTATAAGCAACTTATAAGCGCTACGACGCAATTCGTTGAAATCAGCCTTTGTCATAAATGACGGAGCACCCGACACTACTGCTTTTGCAACTGTAAAGAAATCTGACTTATCAAAATTATCGGATAGATCCTTATCTGTTATAGGGGCTTTAATTGCAGGCTGAGCATCAACTATCTCACACTGTATTTGACTGTTGCCACACTTAAGAATAAGAATAGCTTTATCAAAATCTGCAATTACCTCTACAAGTAGTTTTTTTGTTCGTTGCAAAACGTTTTGGTTAAATTGACTGTCGGTTGTAATATAAATCTCGTCGCCTACTCTCACGTTGCCCTCAAAGCCGGTGACGAAGCCGTTTTGAACAATGCTTGCACTGCCAATCTCTTTTCCTGCTCGCAAAAATTTTATTCCATCACCCTTAGAAAGCGCCTTACTAAGCGTTGCTTTTTTGCCAACTATCTTTTGAACCGTTCCAAAACGTAAACCCTTGTGTCCACAAATATTTATGTCAAGTACCTTATTGGTCGGGTTTGTCAAATGTCCGTCCGTATAGTCACCGCGGTTAAAAACTTTCTTTAATGCAATAACGTCGCTTTCATCAAAATTACCGCATATAGCTTTTTTGTATGCACGTACGGCTTCGGCAACATATTCGGGGCGGCGAAGTCTTCCTTCTATTTTAAAGCAATCAACACCTGCCTCGATAAGCCGCGCTATTTTTTTGCCAAGCATCAAATCCTTAGCCGACAGTAAATAACCGTCAAAGCTTTGCCTGCCTATTTTTGTAGAATATTGCTTGCGGCAAAGCTGCATACACTTGCCCCTATTGCCACTATAACCGCTTACAAAGCTACTAAAATAGCAGTTACCCGAAAAAGCAATACAAAGCGCTCCCTGAACGAAGCATTCGACCTCGATATCTACCGTTTTTTTGATTTTGATTATATCCTCAAGTAGCGTTTCCCTAGCCAAAATCACACGCGAAAAACCAAGCTTTTTTGCGACAGCCGCACCCTCTGCATTATGAACGCCCATCTGGGTACTTGCATGTAGCACCGCCGTAGGTCGCTTGCTTCGTATTAGCTGCGCAAGACCTAAATCTTGCAAAATCAAAGCGTCAACCTTGCAGTCAAGCGCTTGCATTGCCGCACTCAACGCATCGTCCATTTCGCCGTTTTTGATAACGGTATTTATCGCAACGTAAACCTTTACGCCAAAAAGATGGGCATAATTTACAGCTTCGATAAGCTCATTATCGTCAAAATTTGCGGCTTTAGCACGTGCGCTGAACTTGCTAAGTCCCAAGTACACGGCATCGGCGCCGTTTACTACTGCGGCTTTAAGCATATCCATATTGCCTGCCGGAGCAAGAATTTCGGACATTATTCTCTCACCTTAGCATTAAATTTGCATTTTATCATTTGGACAACACTCGTCATAACTCCCGCAATCTCGGCATCGACAAGCGTTTTATCGGTAGGAACAAGCTTAATCTTAAGCGCAACGCTCTTGAATCCCTTTTCTATTTGCGCTCCGCGATAAATATCAAATACGTCAACATCGCCAACCAGTGAGCTTGTTTCCTTTATTGCCGCTACTATTTTTCCTACCTGCGAATTTTCCTCTACAACAAAAGCAAGGTCACGCTCAACCGAGGGGAATTTGGGAAGCGGCTTGTATTTTACCACGGTATCCTTTCCGTCCGTTATAACCTCGCAACGCAAATAGCCCACATATACGTCCGCCTTCTTTATGCCAAAGCTCTTAGCCGCAAGCGGATGAAGCTTACCAAACGAGCATACAACCTTTCCGCCAACAAGAAGGTCTGCGCTCATTCCCGGATGCAAGTACGGCTCGGTGCTCTCAACAACCGAATAATCTATATCAAAGTGTTCCAAAGTCGAGGTAAAGATATTTTTGATTTGATAGAAATCTTCTTTGCCGCCCACCAAGCCTACGCAAAGAATATCCTTTTCATCGGGCAATTCAGCTATGGGAAGCTTCGCTTCGTAAACTCTTGCAAGCTCGAACAAGCGGAAATTGTCGTTTTTACGTGTAAGGTTGGTTGCAACTACCGACACCATACCTGACACAAGCTCTGTCTTCATAATAGACAAATCTTCGCTTATGGGATTGATTATGCGTATTGCGCCTCGACGAGCATCGTCTGGCGATAAGTTAAGCTTATCAAAAACGCCCTCGTCCGTAAATGAATACGTCATGATTTCGTACGCGCCAAACGAACAAATCAAGTCCTTAATTGCCTCTATGCGCTTTTGCTTATGCGTCATACCGCCAACGGTAACTGCCGCCGTGGGCATAAACGTTTCTTCCATCTTGTCGTAGCCATAAAATCTAATAATTTCCTCAGCTAAATCGGTGAAATTATCCATATCCTCACGGTAATGCGGAATGGTCACCATAAGCGATCTGCATTCATTTACAACGTCCATACCAAGCGACTGCAAGATTTCCACCATATTCTTCTTGGGCATTTCTATACCCAAAAGACCATTTATGGCATCAATCGTGGTATCAATCACCTTTTTCTCGGGCATTGCAACAGGCCTATCTACAAGAACACGACCTGCGCCCAACTGCTCGAACAAGCTTAGCGCACGCTTTCTACCATATTCTACACTATAATAATCAACGCCACGCTCAAACTTTGTAGACGAATCAGACCTAAGCCCAATTTTAAGAGAAGTCGTTCGAACGCTTCCACGCGCAAATCTCGCGCTTTCTAAAAATACAGCCTTAGTATCATCCGATATTCCACTATATTTACCGCCCATAACGCCTGCAATTGCAAGCGGCTTTTTGTCGTCACAAATCAGCGTCATATCGCCCGACATTTCGTATTCTTCACCGTTAAGTGCGGTAATTTTTTCTTTATCGCCGGCAAGACGAACGGTAACGTCACCCTCAATCATACTCAAATCAAAGGCATGCAACGGTTGTCCAATCTCCAAAAGAACATAGTTAGTAATATCAACAACGTTATTTATGGGATTTATGCCACACATAAATAGGCGTCGTTGCATCCATTTGGGACTTTTTTCTATTTTTATGCTGTCGAGCATAGCGCTTGAATATACCGGACAATCAGGCGAAGTAATACGCACTCTAGGTATTGCCGCCGTAACGTCATGCTGAACAAAATCAAAAGAAGGCATCTTAACCCTTACAGCGCCGCTACTAAGAGATCTGCCGTTTACGGTACAATGCGTAAGTGCAGTTGCTACCTCGCGGCTTAATCCAAGAATGGAATGGCAATCAGGTCGGTTTGCCGTAATAGACACGTCAAGCACGGTTTCTTTTAGGTCAAGTGCTGTAACGATATCCTCACCAAGCGTCAATGAGCTATCCAAAATCATAATTCCATCCACCGAAGCGCCGTCAACAAATGCCTCGCTTATTTTAAGCTCACCGCCGGAGCACATCATGCCATAGCTCATAACGCCACGAAGCGGCGCAGCCTTAATGCTCTTGTCAGGCAAAACTGCTCCGTCCAAAGCAACGGGAACAACGTCGCCAACGCTTACGTTGCTTGCTCCTGTAACGATTGTTACCACCTCTTTGCCGACGTCAACTGAACAAATTCGTAGCTTGTCCGCATCGGGATGAGCCTTAATATCTATTATTTTGCCGACAACAACGCCCGAAATACCTTCGCCGTAATTTATTACCTCTTCTACCTCAAAGCCAACGCCAACAAGCGCGTCACATATATCCTTAACGCTCGCATCGGTGCTTACAAATTCTTTTAACCAACTAATAGGTAATTTCATAATCTCTCCTTAAAACTGCTTCAAAAAGCGAATATCGCCCTCAAAAGGCACGCGAGCGTCATTTATACCATGACAAATAGCCGTAATACGATCAAGTCCTACGCCAAACGCAAAACCCGTGTAAACATCGGGATCAATTCCGCAACCGCTAAGAACGTGTCTATTTACCATGCCCGCACCAAGAATTTCTATCCAACCGGTACCCTTACAAACATTACAGCCCTTGCCACCGCAATGAGGACAGGATGCATCCACCTCTACGCTTGGCTAGGTAAACGGAAAGTGCGAGGGACGGAAGCGTACGGACGAATTTTCGGAAAAGAAATGCTTTGCAAACGATGCCAAAATACCCTTGAGGTCACACATGGTAATTCCCTTATCCACAACGAGTCCCTCAATCTGATGGAAGCACGGTGTGTGAGTCGCATCTGCCTCGTCACTTCTGAACACCCTACCTGGCGAAATCATTTTGATGGGCGGTTTAATCTTCTCCATCGTGCGAATTTGTCCTGCCGAGGTTTGCGTCCTAAGCAAAATTTTATCCGTTACAAAAAAGGTATCCTGCATTTCTCTCGCCGGATGGTCAGGCGGGATATTGAGCATATCAAAATTATAGTAGGTGGTCTCAATTTCGGGCGAGTCGGTAACAATAAAGCCCATCGAAACGAAGAAATCTATAGCCTTGCGTCTCATTACGTTGAGGGGATGAAGCTTGCCAAGCGTAGTCTTTTTATCAAGGGAAATATCAATTTTCTCTTTCATAAGCTTTTCGTCAAGCTCCTTGCGCTCAAGCTGCACAAACTTTTCGCCGATAACTTTTTCCAGCTCCACTCTCGCCTCGTTTACAATCTTGCCCATCTTGGGGCGGTCAGACTCGGATAAATCCTTTAATCCACGCAAAATAAGAGTAAGCGCACCGCTTTTGCCAAGAACCTCAACCTTAAGGTCGGTCAAATCCTTTGCACAAGCAATAGCGTTTACTTTTGCCTTTGTTTCATTTACAAGCTCAATAATTTTTTGTTCCATTTTTCCTCCACTATATTTACGGCCACGATTAAGTTCTACAAAAAATAAAGCACCCTAATAAAACTATTAGGGTGCAAAACTCGCACTGTACCACCTAACTTCGCTTAAAACAAGCCTCATTTGCGGGAAAACGCTTCCCAACGGCTACCTACTACTACTTCAGCAACAAGCTCCTGCGGTGAATATTTTTTGTTCGTGCGCCATCTCAGCAAAAGGCGCTCTCTGTCGGTTGAACATATCTTGTGCCGCAATCTCAGCACAATAACTATACCATAATTCAACCCCAAAATCAAGCGTTTTAGGCTATTTTACGGGACAAGATTTAGCAAATCAGAAAAATTATTCATATCGAAATACGTGTCGGGAACGATACCTATAATGACATTTTCGCACATAAGAATGTCGGTAACCGTTTGAACAACATTATTCATTCCCGGCATAACGACTCTTACATCTGCCGTTACGCATAAGGTAATTTTGTGTCTTGTTTGGTTGATACCTGCAGAAATAAATTCAGACGTAAACTCGGCATTAACTGAGCCTACCGGAAAAACCTTGACATAAATATCGGGGCCTTGGCCTGCAAGCAAAGTTATGCCACTCAAGCTACCAAGCGGAATTGCCACACCCTGCTGTCCCAGTGAAGTGATATTTTCCTGCGATAGCTCCACAGCCCTACGCGAAATAGTATTCATAAGCGCCGTGTTGGTAGTAACCATCTGTAGCTTACCATCATTATCCATCGAGTAATCAATCATATCAACTACGAAATGCTCGGTAAGCACCTGATCACAAGCTCGGTTGACAGCGACCTCCGCAAGCGCAAGAACCTCTTTTTGCGACACTTGGGCAATAATAGGGTTAACGTTTCGGATGATATGAAGCACAATAAGCACCATTACAGTAAAAACAACTATAAGCGCCTTAGTCCTTCTTTTTTTTGATCTATACCTTGGCATATACGATTATATGCAAGATAAGCCTAAAACGTTACTTTGATTTTGGTGAAAATATAAGTGTAACGAGATAGCTTGCTATAACCGCCGTACCGATACCCAAAGCGTTGCGAATAAGACCGCCGCCAAGCGTACCTAAGAGTCCGATTTGCTTGCCATATTCTATAGCTCCGCGCGTAAGTGACGCGCCGAAGCCGATTATAGGAACACTTATACCGGCCTGAAATAAATCATTAAGCGGCTTATAAACACCGATACCCTCCAAGAACACACCTACAAGCAAGAAAATAACGAGTATTCGTGCGGGCGTAAGCTTTGTTTTTATAATAAGCAGCTGTGCGATGGCGCAAATTACGCCACCTACTGCAAATACTATTAGATAAGTTATTATATTTTCTAAAACCGGATTCATAATCACCTCTCAATAACGACAGCGTGAGAAATACACGGAATCGTTTCACCCTGATAACAGCTTTGTGTGTTCATAAGTGCGCCCGTAGCAAAATATGCGACCGTACCGTAAGTACCGTCAAGCACCTTGTCCAGCACGAATGAATTAAAGACCGTTGCACTGCAAGCCGCGCCACTACCGCCTTGGTAGCATTTTTGAGTAACGTCAAATATCATATTGCCACAGTCTATATAACGCTGACCAAGGTTGTACCCTTGCTCCATCATAAGGTCACGCAAAATATCTGAGCCGAGCTTTCCCAGATCACCCGTAATAATAAGGTCGAAATCGCTCGGCTTTGCGCCCGTTTCTCTAAACAACGCAACCATTGTATCCATAGCGGCAGGAGCCATAGCCGCTCCCATGTTGTTTAGGTCGGTAGTACCGAAATCAATGACACGTCCCACCGTACCCATAGTAATTTTGGGACCGTTTCCGCTTGCAGAAAGCACAGTACACCCTGCACCCGTAACAGTCCACTGAGCATAAGGCGGTCTCTGACAGCCGTATTCAAGAGGATAGCGGTACGTTCGCTCCGCCGTAGCAAAGTGGCTTGCAGTCGAGCACAACACGTTCTCAAAGTGTCCTGCACTGATAAAAGTCGACGCAAGGTTAAGCGCCTCGGTCATAGTCGAGCACGCAGAGTATACACCAAGATATGGGACGTGATATTCTCTTGCTACGTAGTTGGACGTTGTAACCTGGTTGAGTAGGTCACCGGAAATAATAAGGTCAATATCCTTAGTCTTTAATCCGGAATCATTTACTGCACCGTCGATAGCTGCAGTAAGCATTTTGATTTCGGCATTTTCGAAGGTCTTTTCGCCCATTTTGTCGTCGTCAAGCACCTTATGAAAATATTTTCCAAGCGGGCCCCTTCCTTCTTTTGCTCCAACGACCGACATTCTGCCTTGAATATGAGGCGGATTTTTGTAGGTAATCGTCTGCTTGCCCTTATTAGGCACCTTCTCGGCAATGCGTGTATTAGTCAAAAACGCACAATTTTTGCCCGTGTGTAAAGTTACACTACTCATTTATAACCCTCCCGTAATCAGTAAATTGATAATAGCCGCAACGGCAGACCAAACGATACCGTTGACTACGACAGGCCCGACAACCGTGAACATTTTGACGGATGTTCCCATAATAAGCCCCTCAGTCTTGAATTCCATCGATGCGCTTGCCATAGCATTAGCAAAGCCGGTAATCGGCAAAAACGAGCCAGCACCACCCTTACGGGCAATTACGTCAAAGAATCCAAGGCCGGTAAAAAGAATTGCCAAGGTTATTATCGTCATTGATGTAAAGCTTACAATCAGATCCTTACCAAGATTAGGAAAAAGCGCGTAATAAATATCGCCAATGCCCTGAGCAATTACACAAGTCAGTCCTCCTATCCAAAACGAATGCCACAGCGAACGCCACGTACCCGTTTTTGGTGTAACCGACGCAACGTAATCCTCGTATCTTTGATTGCGTTTACTCTCGTCCATTTTTAACCTCCCTAACCAAAATTTCTCTGTCCTCTGCCCCAAAAGCAGAATCAATATTTCGTTCTATTCTTTTCATAAAACAAACCTCTCTACCGTAATATTTGTTTTGCGGCAAAAAAATATACAAAAAAACACCCACCGACCCTCAAATCGATGGATGTATAAAGATATTTCATTATTAAAGTAATATACAGATGATTCCGCCCTTACCTTCGTTTATTATACGAGAAAGAGTGCGGCGCATTTTTCGTTGTGTGTCCTCGGGCATAGCTGTAAGCTTGTTGTTGAGTCCCTCATTGACAAGCATATGAAGCGATTTACCAAACATATTTGTTTGCCAAATTCCCTTGGGGTCATTCTCGAACTGTGCAAGAAGCGACTTGATAAGCTCCTCACTTTGCTGTTCGGTACCTACGACGGGGCTAACCTCCGACTCGATATCCACACGCATAATGTGTAACGAAGGTGCTGTTGCACGCAATTTAACGCCATATCGACTACCCTGCTTAAAGATTTGAGGCTCATCAAGAGTCATTTCGTCAAGCGAGGGCGAAACCACGCCGTAGCCGTATTCCTTTACGTCCTCAAGCGCAGCTCTAAGCTTATCATATTGGTATTTTGCAGAAGCAAGCTCCTTTATATTTGCCATAAGCTCGAAGTCATCCGTAATTTCCATTTCGCACTCTTTGCTAAGAGCCTCATAAAAGAGCTCCGGCTTAACCTCGATATTATACAAAACCTTGCCCTTACCCAGCATAACATCGGTTACGGTAGCTGTCTTAAAACGCTCGTTGCCATCAATAAGAGTCTTAATCGCCTCATAGTCCGCCATCTTTGTCATTCGCTTTTCGTGCGATTTAACAAGCGAAATAAGCTCCGAAACAATTTCACTCTCCATAGGAAGCGCTTGAATCCATTTGTTTACGTCAATCTCCACATCACGCAAGGGGAATTCGAACAGCACACTTTTGAATAAATCCAAGATATCGCTCTCACTAAGATGCAAAACGTCTAACGGCATAACTGTCGCGCCGTATTTTTGGCTAAGCTCGGCGGCGAGCTTTCTCGTACCGTCGCTATTAGGCACTGTGGAATTAAGCACTACTACAAACGGCTTGCCAAGAGCAGTAAGCTCGCGCACAGCACGTTCCTCGGCTTGCTCGTAGCTTTTACGCGGAAGCTCGGTGGCAATAGAACCGTCACTCGTCATTACGATACCAATCGTAGAGTGATCGGTAATAACCTTTTTTGTGCCGATTTCAGCCGCCTGCTCGAAGGGTATCTCCGATTCATCCCACGGTGTTTTGACCATACGCATCACCTCACCGTCAAGATGCCCGTTTGCTCCGTCTATCAAATATCCTACGCAATCAACCATGCGAATACGCACCGAAGCATTTTCTGCAAGCGAAACAGGCACAGCTTCTGCCGGCACGAACTTAGGCTGTGTCGTCATAATAGTCTTACCCATTGCACTTTGGGGCAACTCGTCCTTCATTCTTTCCTTAACGTTTTCATCGGCTACATTAGGAAGCACCAACTTTTCCATAAAGTTGGTTATAAACGTCGATTTACCCGAGCGAACCGGACCAACAACTCCTATATAAATATCTCCACCGGTTCGTTCGCTTATATCCTTGTAGATATCAAATTCTTCCATAAAAAAATGCATCCTCCAAAACTTAATACTAAAGTATATGCGAAGATACATTTTTTATGAAAAGATTTTTGATATTAAGCGCTCTTCACGTCTTCTTTTGCTTTACTTTTCTTTGCTAAAAATTTTTTGATTTTGTTAAACAAATCCGTCTTGTTTTCCTTACCCGAAAACAACCTTAGTAAATTAGTTCTATGCGCCCAAAGGGTAAGCAAAAATATTACAAAAATTATTATAATAGACGGCAAATTTACCGCAAGGTCAGTCGAAAGCTCAAACGCCGTAAATGCCAACGGGAACGAAATTATGATAAAGGATGCTATTGCGCCAAGCTTTGCAACTATTATAAACAACGTGCCTACAAGCATACTAATCGCCGCAACCACAGGATTGATTACGAAGCAAATTCCTATTGTAGATGCTATACCCTTTCCCCCCTTGAAGCCAAGAAAAATCGGATATATATGTCCTATAATAACGCTTATTGCACCAATATACTTACCCAGCTCCGACCCGCTGAACGAAAATTCACCTACAATAAACCACCCCAAAAAGCAAGCAGCTGCGCCCTTTGCGCCATCCAGAAGAAGGGTAAGCAAGCCAATAAAAAATCCGTAATTGCGAAACATATTCATTGCGCCCGGATTTCCGCTGCCGCGCTCTCGAATATCGCTTTTTTTGAGCTTGCTTATAATAAGCGCATTGTTGACATTGCCCAAGAGATAACATAATATTACGGTTGTTGCAATATAAATAGCCAAAATTATTCTTCCTTTTTGCTGTTATAAACCACGTCGATTGGTGTTCCCAAAAAGTCAAACGCCTTACGCAAGCTGTTTTCGAGATATCTGCGATACGAGAAATGCAACAATTCCTCGTTATTGACAAAAATAACGATTTTGGGCGGATTTGTAGATGCCTGCGTTGCATACATAATCTTGAGTCTTCTTCCGCTCGGCGAGGGCGGCTCGTTGAGCGCAACTGCTTCGCGAATTACGTCGTTGAGTATGCCTGTAGGAATGCGCCTCGACGCATTTTCGTAAACGGTATCGACGTAATCAAAAATCTTATCCACACGCTGACCGGTAAGAGCTGATACAAAAACGGGCACGTAATAGCTCATAAATGCGAGCTTGTTGTCCAAATCCTTTTTGTACTGCTCGATTGTATGGGTATCCTTTTCGATACTGTCCCACTTATTCATAACGATAACACACGGCTTCTTTTCCTCGTGCACCATGCCCGCAATACGAACGTCCTGCTCCGAAATTTCCTCGGACGCATCAAAAACCATCAATACAACGTCTGCACGCTTAATTGCCGCAATGGAACGCATAACGCTAAAGCTTTCTACCGAATCAAAATCTATGCCACGCTTACGTCTTAGTCCCGCAGTATCAATTATAGTATATTCCTTGCCGTTACGCTCAAGCGGGGTATCTACCGCATCTCGGGTAGTGCCCGCAATATCGCTGACGATAACTCGCTCGTATCCAAGAATCTTGTTGACAATAGACGATTTACCTACGTTGGGCTTGCCTACGACAGCTATTCTAAGTCCAAGCGATGGATTTTCTTCTATACGGTCAAAGTGCTTAACCACCTCGTCAAGCAAATCGCCAAGTCCCTTAGATTGCTCTGCCGAAATAGGAATAGGCTCACCCAAGCCAAGGCTGTAAAAATCATACAGAGTATCTTGCTCGTTGTTGTCAAGCTTGTTTACCGCTACAACTACCGGTTTGTTAGATGCGCGAAGGTAATCGGCAATATCCATATCGGAAGCAAGCAAGCCGTCCTTTCCGTCCACAAAGAACAAAATTACGTCTGCAATCTCCACCGCTGCCTCTGCCTGTCTGCGAATGTGCTTAAACATTATATCTTCGCTGTCGTACTCTATTCCGCCCGTGTCAATTAGAGTAAAATAATAGCTACACCACTCTGCGTCCCCATAAATGCGGTCTCGGGTAACACCCGGCGTATCCTTTACTATGGATATTCTTTTGCCGCAAATTTTATTAAAAAATGTTGATTTTCCGACGTTAGGTCTGCCGACCACCGCCACTAACGGTTTACTCATACAAAGCTCCTTATGTATTCATTCTATCATATTTGACCTCTTTTGTCCACAAAAATAACGGCGTTTGTTGAATTTTGAACAAATAAGAAACTGCGAAGCCTAAAAGCAATCTGAATTTAAGTCGCCACTACACAAAAAATAAGCTCTCCAATTGGAGAGCTTATTTTTATACACATTTTGCTGTTTAGCAACTAAGCCTATCTTCCGGGGCTGGTAAGATATGCGTTAATCAAATCCTCACCAAACTCTGCTCTAAACGCTGCCTTTTGAGTTTCGGTCAAACGTCCAAAGTAGTAATTAAACTGTTGAACACAGGTCTCATAGTCACTTCTAACACCGCTATAGAATGCTTGATAGTTGGGATCAAGAGCAGCAAATTCGGCATAACGCTCGGTATAGAGGTCATAGTCAACGTATGTATTTACTACGTTAATAAAGTATCTTATCGCGTAATACATCGCATATTCTTGACCCTGCTGATTCCAATTACCCGATTGAGTAGTATCATAACCAAGCTTATTCAAGTAGTAATAAGAGAACGGCAATTCAAAATGGTCTACAGAGCCGGTAAGTGTCGGATAGTAATTTATTTCTCTGAAGATAGCCTTTTGCGTGCTGGTCAATTCAGTCATACTCAAATATGTCTTAAAGAATTCGTCTGCATTCTCTACGTTGCGTACCGAAGCACTGCTTGCAACGCTCAAGCCACCTGCGTTAGTTGTGAAGGTAACCTCAGCCCAAGTATGCAACGTCTCAGCACCGCTTTCGAAGAAGGCTGCAAGGTCTTCATCCCAATGATAGAAGAGGTACTCATAACCCTGAGCCGACTGTCCGAATACTTCAGAACCAAATACGGTCATATTAGCAATCAAAGTGGTATAGTACGAACGGAAGTAATTGTAGAAGAACTCAATGGTGAAGTTACCAGTACCCAACTTACCCTTGTCTCTTGCGTATCTGCCATCGAAAATACCGAAGTTTACATAACTCATAATGTCATGCAAGTCAGCTTTTAATGCCTCGTTATCCAACGCATCGATTTCTGCAACAAGCTTAGCATACTCGTCCTCGATATGCAAAGCATACGAAAGGTACGGAGCAATTGCGTACAAGTTTTCTGCCGCGAAGTAAGAAATGTAATACTTACCAAGCTCATCAGCAAAGCTCTTGAATCTTGCTTCCCAATATGCCTTGGTCTCGCCTTGCGCAGTGCCCCAATTGTTGTAATCATTTATCGATGCACCAACGTAAGTAGCACCGTCAACGCTGTACATATAGGTAACTTTGTCAAGGTAGTTGTACAAAGCTTCTACCATAGCTGCTTGGTTATTATCAAGCTTGGTAAGATCAAGCTCTTCCCAAAGATCAATTACAGCAGGAACGGTAGAAATAATTTCGATACCCTCGCTGTCATAAACGTTGTAACCGTCTCTGAAATATCCAAGGAAGCTGCTTACAGAGTACATATCAGTTTCGGTATAGTAATAACCGTCACGAACATAGTTCTCGTAAGCAAGCAACATCTGAGCAAATACGTCGTACTGCTTACCCTCGTAGGTAACTACGGTTGTGTAACCATTGGATACCATACGATCGTGATAAGACATAAGCAAAGCAGAAAGATAGGTAGAACCGTACTCTGCACTAACGTCCAACAAAAGTGCCGGATTGTCCGAAATAGTTACAACAAATGCAGTTTGAATATCAGGAGAATACTTGATAAGCTTCTGCATGAACTCGGGAACAGCCGCAAAGAACTTTTGGTTCCAATCCTGCATGCTGGTGCCGTCGCCATTGTCTACTACGTCGAAGTACTCGCCGTTAAAGTATCCGCTAACCAATACCATATAATCAGCTATAAGGCTCTCGAACTGAGCAACCTCATACATATTTTCGGTAAGGTAAAGGTAATTGTATCTAAAGCCATCAAGAATGTCGTCTGCTGCGATCGGCATCAAAACTTCATACTGCTGACCTTCAATTTCTACTACCTCGGTAACATACGGATATACGAACTCCATAACTTCCATAAGGTTCTTAGAAAGCAATCTGCTTGCCTTACGGAAATCGCTGTTGTCCTCTGCACCCTCAACCGAACCGTCTGCCTTGATGGTATCAAAGTAGTCAAGAACTTCCAATACGCCGTTATAGTAAACGAACAATTCGGTAGCGTCCATAATACCACCGTAAGTAGCGGTATCCTGAGAGAACGTATCAAAGGTTTGATATACGTAATAAGCGTAAGTATAGAAAGCTTCTACATCTGCCGGCATGTACGCATAATAACCGAGCATTGCCAAAGATTCCAAATAAGTATTGGTTTCCCAATTGTCATGGGAGGGATTTCTTCTCATTTCTTCTACTGCCAAGTCGTAGTAGTATTGATACAAAATTTCGTAGAAATCACCATCGCCCCAAGTGCTGATAATAGAATAGATGGATCTGTAACCAAGGAAGCTCTGTGCGCTTGCAATCTTAGTGTAAGCAGAAGCAATTACGGACTTCTGAGCATCAGTCAAGGTGCCTGCCAAAAGCGCGGAATAAGTAATATTATTCTCGTCGTTATGGAACATCTCGTACAATTCGATAAGATATTCAAGAGCTGCAACCTGGAAAATAATCTCCGACTGAGGAACAGCGTAAGCGCATCCTGCTGCAAGAGTTACAACGTCACCGTTTTCCTTGGTATAGAAGGTGCCGTAAGCAAGTTCCTGGTCACCAAGGATTCTCCAAAGGTAATCATTCTTTCTCGAAAGTTCTGCAAAAGCAGTGCCGGTTTCACCGGTGGTAAGAGCCGCATAGGTTGCCTTTGCCTTTTCGTAAGTATCACCAACAAAGCTTACCTCTACTGCACCGCTGGATGCATTAAGCATAAGCTCGATATAATCACCAAAGCCAACATTTTCCTCGTCGCCAATGAAGCCCTCAAACCAATCAACGTAGAAGCTATAGGTTGCTACCGACAAGAAGCGTTCACGAACGTCAGCGGTAACCAAAGCACGCTCGTCAGCCTCAGTAATGTCAAGGAAAAGCTCTGCTGCCTCGGTAGCCATTTGAAGCTGCTCGGGTGTGAACTCATATCCTGTAACACCGTTAACGATGTTAGCCATATTTGCGTAATCTACACCACCGTCAGCTACGGGACGGCTAAGAATGTCAGCGTAACGGCCGATACGCGAAATATCACTGTACTGAATCGTTACATTAACTTTCTTAATTACACTGGCATAAGCAAACTGAACTTCTTGACTGCGTGTATAATACGCGCCGTTAGCACTGTTATTCTCGGTAAAGTTGCTGGGAACAACATCGGTGCTGTTCTCAAATTCAAAATAAGAGGGATTAAAAGTGCCACCAACAATCATATCAGGCGTAATGAATACATCCTTAGAATGTGCGCCGTTAGCTGCCGAAAGGGAAATATATGCGTTGGTAAGCACCATTTCCTCTTGATGGCTATAGTAAAAACGATTTTCAGCGGGGAAAATTAAATCACTATCTTCTACATCATAAACCGTTACTTTAAACGTATCTGTGTAATCAGCATAGTTGATAGTAAGGGTCTTTTCACCAGCCGAAGCAGAGAAAGTATCTGCATCGGAAATGGTAACTCTACTATCGTTAAGACTTATAGCGGACGAT
This sequence comes from Clostridia bacterium, assembly GCA_017500845.1. Classification (GTDB taxonomy): domain Bacteria; phylum Bacillota; class Clostridia; order Christensenellales; family Pumilibacteraceae; genus CAG-552. The sequence goes on along the minus strand of JAFVXY010000006.1, from coordinate 12,354 downwards.
TTGCCATCGTCATCGGTAACGGTAATTGTACCCTTAGACGTGTCAAATGACTCGCCTACAAAATACTTAACCGCTGCGTCATTGCTAATAGCAAGTCTTTTGGTAACTACTATAGCAAGAGTTGTGGTTTGACCACCGTAACTAAGGGTGATTTGTTGCTGACCAAGCGCTTGACTGTCGTAACCCTCTTTCTCGATACGCGGATCGTTCAAGCTCATGATAAACTCTTCGCCGTCTTCAACAACAATAAGAGTACCACCATCGAGATTGAGCTCTTGACCCTGTACAAAGGTGAGCTGCATCGGCCTATCGCCTATACGAATCTCGGAAACGGTCGGAGTATCTCCGCCATTACCGGGATCAGGGGTAGGACAAGCAGTTACGGCAAACAACGCTAAAATAAGCATAAGCACCACAAATAATAATTTTGAAGCTTTTTTCATGTTTCGCCTTCCTTTATTAGTTTTACTTGTAAGTAATATTATACAATTCTAAGTAGTTAAGAATATGTACTTAATATAATAATTTTGTAAAAACGAATAGCTTTATAAACTAATTATTCAGCATCCTCTTCGCCTTCGGTACCTTCGCCGCCATCTACAACGTCACCGCCTTCATTTGTGTCGTCGTCGGTTTCATCACCGGACGTATCATCGTCCGGTGTTTCACCGTCGTCTTCGGAAGCTTCAGCTTCCCAAATTGCATAAAGTACGGTTCCGTCCTCAACTTCGTAGAGGTACTTCGTTTCGTAAGCTTTTGTGCCGTTCGGCTCGGTTGCCCAGCCAACAAAGATATATCCTTTGCATATGGGGGATGCGATGGGATCGGAGATCTTTTTAACAACGGTCACATTACCCTCTTCATCGGTTTCAGTTACGTCAGCTTCCTTATTGTAGCTGAAAATGTTGGTAAGCGTAGCTGCGCTCTTAGTGAACGAAACAATATACTCACCATCCTCCGAGAAAGTGCAGCCCAATACAACCGGACGGCTGGAGGAGTTCCAACGCAAGTGCCAGCCCGCAGGGATAGCCGTAGCATCGGTATAGAAAGTAACCTTTGCACCGTAGAATACGTGCATGTCAAGCGAATCAATCTCGGAGCTGAGCTTAATTGCGGTAAAGCCGGTGCAACCACGGAATGCGAAGTTACCAACAGAAGTAAGCGTGGTGGGCAAGTTGATATCAGTAAGAGACGTGCAATTTACAAATGCCGACTTACCAATAGTCTCAAGACCCTCGGTGAGCTTAATTTCCTTAAGCGAAGATGCCTCTTTGAATGCATAGTCACCAATGCTTACAAGCGTCGACGGAAGAGAAATCTCTTCAAGCGCCACGTTTTTATTGAATGCGTATCTACCAATAGAGGTTATACCCTCGCCCAAGCTTACGCTTGTAAGATAGACACATGTTGTAAACGTATAATCACCGATTGCGGTAATAGTGTTGTCGGGAATTACAACGCTCTTAAGCGAGGTACCTGCAAACGCATACGAACCCAAGTAGCTAAGGTTTTCACCAAAAGTAAATCTATCAAGATACGGAACGTTATAGAATGCGTTGTTGCCAATGCTTTCTACCTGTTCGGTATTGGTAATAGTGAACGAGCCACCCGTGCTGTTGCCTTCTGCATCAACCGTCGGAGGAGCCGAGCCTGCATTGTAGAATGCGGACAAACCAATCTTGGTAACGTTGTTAAGGTCTACTTCAGAAAGTGCAGTGCAATTGTAGAACGTATAATCAGGAATCTCGGTTACAAGAGCGGGAATTCTGATAGACGTAAGTGCATTACTCTTATAGAATGCAGATTTACCAAAATACTTGATGGTATCAGGAAGAACAACCTGAGTAAGCGCTTCTTTTTTGTAGAACGCATAGTTTGCAATACCAATGGTGGTAATTGTTTCTACCCCGTTTGCAGAAGTGGATCTAACCTCAGCGTCAACAGTTGCCGAAGTAGCTTCCTCGGAATCGAAATCGATTACCCAACCACCAACGTAAACAACGCCGCCTTCGTAGTGAGTGTAGAAATGTGTATTCAAGAAGGCATTAGTACCGATGCTGCGGAGCGATTCGGGCAATTTGATTTGTTGAACTATCGACGCATCGTCCTGACTGGTTCTGCTTGCGCCAAGAACGTAGCAGTTTCTGAATGCTTCGTTGCCGATAGTCTCCAAGCTATTACCGTGAATGGTAACCTCGCTAAGGTGAGTACAGTTACAAAATGCCTGATCTCCAATAATCTTAGTTTGACTGCCATCTTCCTCGGTACCAATAACTACCTCAACAAGGTTTCTGGAATCTACGAAAGCATCATTGCCAATGACCTTAACGCTTGCGGGAATATAAACCTCTTCAATCGCACTGCCGTATGCTTCGGGACCTTCTTCAGTCTCAGGACCGGAAACAACAGTGCAGTGTACAGCGTGTGCTGCAATACCAATGGTACCGTCTTGAATATAGAACTTTTGCGGACCAACGTTGGGATCGGGCAAAGTTACGTCGATTGCGGGGAATTTAGTATCAATAAGCCAACCATCAATATAGATGGGAGCAACCTCATCCTTAGAGTTTACAACTGCGTTTTCCCAAATAACGGTATCTACAACGATATCTCTACCAATAGAGGTAATCTGGTTACCAAGATTAACGTCCTCAAGCAAAGTGCATCCTTGAAATACGTTGCTACCGATAGTAGTTACACTATTGGGAAGATCAACCTCTACAAGCGAAACACAATCAAAGAAAGCGTTATCAGCGATTTCCAACAAGCTGTTGCCCAAGTTAATGTCCGAAAGCTCCTCGCAATTATGGAAAGCGCTTGCACCGATATACGAAACGTTGTTACCGATATTAAGCTCAGTAATATTGGTGCAGTTTGCAAAAGCACTTTCGTCGATCTTCAACAAGGATTCGGGCAAAGTGATTGCATTGTGCGCTGTAATATTGCCTTCAGCATCAGTGGTTGTTCCTAAGTTAGTGCACTGCCAGAACGCATCTGCGCCTATGCTTTCAACCTTAGAGTTCTCGCCAAAGTCAACCGAAGTCATCACTCTGCAACCGTAGAATGCACTAGCGGGAATCGCCGCGAGGTTTTGAGAAAGCTTAACGGTTTTAAGAGACGAACAGCTTTGGAATGCCTTTTCGCCGATAGAAACCACCGAATCAGGCATCTCTACTCTGGTAAGAGAGATACAGTTGTGGAACGCTCTTGTACCGATTTCAGTTACACTGTCAGGAATAATAACCTCAGTAACTCTCGAATTGTTATAGAACGAAGAATTACCTATTCTCGTAACAGGCTTGCCACGATACATAGCAGGAATCGTAACTACGTTACCGTATCTCGTTGCGGTACCAATACCCGAAACCTCATATGCACTGTTAGAATTAATTGCCTTATAGGCCAAGCCGTTTTCGAAGGGCTTGAACACGGTAAATTCCTGACTCCAATCAGAATTGGAATAATTAACCTTGTCGCCGATTGCCTTTACCTTGAAAGTATAGGTAACGTCCGAGGTCAAATATGAAATTCCGTAAGAAACTTTACGAACGTCCGTTGTCTCGGAATATCCGTTGTTGCCCTCAATTTCTATAGTATAGCCACGAGCACCTACTACCGAATCCCAAGATAATACAGAAACGGCATCATCAACCTTAAGGTTAACGGGCGCATCAAGCGGGTTGCGATTACAACCTACAAGCGGCAATGCTGCACACATAATTATACTTATAATAACAAGTATGCGCAGAAATTTTTTCTTCATAAAATACTCCTTGAAATATCTGTAAGCCTAATAAATTCGATTACCCTGCCGAGAGAAATCTCTCGGCAGAACCGAATTTACATTATTTTGCCAGCTTTTTGCGTTCCTTGTAGTCACGTATGATTTCGTGCGGCCACTTGAACTTGAACTTACGAACTGCAATGTCAAGCAAGAAGAAGATAATTGCCAAAATCATAAACAGATAACGCGGATCGAACACCTTAGAAACACCGGCATCGAAATCTCTGAAGATATTGGGAATACCATCTTCATCAGACTGGTCAACTACCGAACCTCTACCCTTTTCAGCAAGATCCTCAATAAACTCGTCTATAGTCGTTTGATTTACGAACACGTCGTACTCTTTAGAATACGAGAATGTCTTATAAACGGTATTAGACGAAATTACTTCGACCTGTCCTTGCGCGTTATAAACGTACTTTTCTACAAGTAAGCTATGAACGCCGGGATCGGTGATTTCGATATTTGCACGGCTATATCCGTCTGCTTCGCTAAGCTCAACAACCTGCGGAGTATAATCTCCCTCGTTTATTCTGCCAAGCGCTGTAACGGTAATTCTAACCTTTTGACCAGCTTCAATAGAGGTAGATACACTCACTCTCGTGTTGTAGTTTTCCTCCGTCAAGATTACGTTAATATCCTTGGGGCGGATGTCCTCAGACGGCATAAGACCGGTAACAATATTGGACATAATTGTCTGTCCTATAAAGTTAGTAAGGAAAACCTTATTGGTCTCGTCAAAGTTGGTCATCATTGCACCTACTCTACCTTTACCGAAGTTCCACTCGGAATAGAAAGGAACATAGGGTGCTCTTAAAACGGTATTTGCAGCACCCTTAGCACGAGTACCGTAGTAACCGGTAAGTTGAGGCATCAAAGCAATTTGTTCACTACCAAGGCCGGAAAGAACGCCGCTGTTAAGCATCTGAACCGCCGGAGTAAACTGCTCGTTTACATAAGACTCAATATCGCCGGTTTTAATTTCATCTCTAATAAGCTGAGGAAGGTTGGGCAATTCACCTGCGGATACAGTCTCGTAAATACCGCCACTGTTTTCCTCGGAGAAGATGCCTTGGAGATCTCCCTTAGGATTACCGCTTATATCAAGCATAGAGTACGTAATCTTTGCGTTACCGGTATGATAGGTTTGGAGAATCTCCGCCCAACCGTTACCGTCACCGGTGTTTGCTGCGTCGTTGGGATCACCGTCACTGATAATGATTACGTGACGCGCTGCAACCTTGTCGTCACCGATAGCCGCAAGTGCTTGACTGGCACGTTGAATTGCGCCTGCATAAGCAGTACCACCACCGGATTTAATTGCATCAATCTCAGCAATTATGGTTTGACGCTCGAGCACGGAGCTGATCTGTGCGGGAATTTCGTATGTATCGCTGAAGGTCATGGTACCCATGTAATCGCGATACGAAAGAGCACTAAGACATTCCTTAGCTGCGTCCTTTGCCCACTCAAGGTAGGTCTTACCGTTAACCGAAGCTTCCATGGAGTTGGAACGGTCAATGATAAGCATTACTGCAATGGGCGGAGTGTACTCAACTACGTCAATCGGAAGCATTTCTTTAAGTGCCGTATGATAAACGGGATTATCCAAAGTGCTTTTATTTTCGTTTTCTGTGTAGTTGATATCAACGTCGTTGAACGCATGCGGGGTGTCCTCGGTACCGGGCTCGTTACCACCAACGTATAACATACCACCGCCATAAATCTCTACATAATCGTTGAGCATTTCGTCAAAGCCAACGGGCATATAGTTTGCTTCAAGCGCAGCATTGTAGTTGGGAGCATCCGCCAAGGGATTGGAGTTAAGCAAGTCACTGTTTGCTACGTTAACCAAAACAACTTGGTCGTAGTTACGAAGCTCGTCAACAGTCTTGGGCACAGAAGCAAAGTTGCCGTTTTCGGGGTTGATATTTACAACGGTAATGTCCTCTTGTTCATATTCGCCGTAGTTGATCAACGCCTCTTTTACCGGAGTTGCCTCACCCGAGAAGCCCTCGAGCATAAGAATCTTGTCGAACTTTTGAAGATACGCATACGTATAATACTCATTGTTCTCGCCGAAACCGTCATTTTGCTGAGTAATATTGAAGCGCAATCTGTGCATACCCATAAGCTGATCAAACTTATGCTGAATTACATACTCGTTTACATCAGCAGTAAGATTTACAGTATGAGAAACAGGCTGATAGTTGAAATCATTTTCAGACATTTCGATGTCCGATACGGTAAGAGTTGCCTCACCTGCAATCATGCTTTTAACGGTAACTTTGATTTCAAAGATTTCGTTAAGCTTGATGTTTCCCTCAGGCATTTCAACGTCGATAATTTCTACTTCGGATTCTACTTCTTCTCCGAATGCGGCAACGTCTACCTTAACGCCCTCGGCAGCAAGACGCTGAACCGTCGCAAGTGCATCACCGTCGGTTTCGATACCGTCGGTAACTACAAGCAACTTAGCACCGTCTTTTTTTGCTACGATGTTTGCAGCGTGCTCGAGTGCAGCGGAAATATCCGAAGCGGTTTCATCAATAACCTTGTTTTCGGTTGCTTGATCATCGGCAAACATAACAAAGGTTTCATAAGCTACTTCCCAATCAAAAGTAGGCTCGACAACAGTAACAGGCTTATAGCCAAAAGCAACGATACCTACCTTATAAAGAGAATCACTCTCCTCCAAAACGTCTCGAACAAATCTTGTCTTTTCAACAAATATATTGTCGCTGTTGACGTGATCCTCTATACTACTGTGCGACATATCAACAATGACTACGATTTCGTTTTCCTCGTTGGGAATGTCGTAGGTAAAGGTCATGCCGGACAAAACCGAAATACTCATTACCAAAATCAAAAGGTGCAATACTATGGAAATGATACGGTTTCTTGTGCGTCTGTATCTCTTAGCCAAACGGAAGTAAGGCCAAAAAGTAAGAATTACCGCTGGAATGAGCAACAAAAGGAGCCATGGTAACGTAAAATTAATTGCAAAATTAGTCATAATTCACTCTCCTTTAATTAAAATTGCTCACGGGACTGGAGCCACCATTCAGCGAAGAGCAACGCAACAAGCGCAGCTGCAAACCAAACAAGCAAGTCCAAATCCTCCGGCTCGGGAACTTTTTCCACATAGGGATTATCAAGTTCCTCTACTACACGAAGTATATCACTTTCTGCCGCAGGCATCTTTACATAGAATTCTGTGGTCATCTTTCGACCGGACAAAAGACTTTGCGAAACAGAATACGTACCTACCTCGTTAAGATACAAGGATGCGGGATACGAATCAAATACGTCTTCCGTCTGGCTATTGGGTGTACGGTATTCCAACTCGTCGGAGATAGCCGTAAACGAAGCTGTTTCGCCGATTTCATACAAATAATCGTTTGTAACAGCCGGGAAGAAATAGTTGAATATATCTGTCATCATTACGGGGAAAGCAGTCTTAAGTACGAAGTCGGTGTGGTTAGCGTTAAGCGAAAAAACAAGAACCTTGCTATCCTTTTCATTCTTAACGGCACAAGTCGTACCGGTAACAGGGTTACCGTTATTATCCTCGAAGCTTACAGTCATAAGTGTATCCCAAAGATCATCATTGGTAACCTCAAAGGTATTTCCTTTTGTAATCTCGATGAGTTCGCCACCTAAGCTCTTTACGATAGGATGAGTCGGATCCTCGACATCAAAAGGCAATCTGCTAGCCCAGTCAACCTGGATATTACCGTTCATCGCAAGACCGTCTTTGTTAAGAACCGAAAAAGAATGGGGGTCAAGCAAAATAACAACACCGTCATCAGGAATAACGTCGGGAGTCTCGTGCTCAAAAATGTAAATATCAAAACCGGAGGTTTCGGGCTCTACGCCTACGGGAACTTCGGTAATGCTTATATTCCACTTATAAGCAAGCTCAGATCTCCAAGCCGAAAGAATCGAGTTTACGAAAATGTTCGCCTCTGTGGTTGCATATTGAACCTTTAAGGTTTCGGTATTGCCACCATAGAAATAGAACGAATCGTCATACGAAAGAACGTCGTTACACTGGCTGGAATTTACGCTGATTTGTACGTGTACGTAATCGAAATTATATACAACGCCATCAATCGCATCTTCATCTGCGTTAGGATCATCCATACCCGCAGCGATCCATGTATTGAGTTCTACTGTCTGCACCTCGTTTGCAATGCAAGTAACGTTAACCGGTTCGTAAACGATATCGGTGCCGCTCGGGTTGCTGGACGAGGAGTTTGCACCGTATACGGTGAACGAAACAGATGCTTCGGTGTCAACACCATAAACAGCAACGTCAACCGCAAAGGTATACGTATACATCTCGTTGATCGAAGCCGTACCCGTCAAAATAGCCGCGTTATGCTCGCCCTCTTCCTTAACGTCAACAACCTCTACAATTCCGCTGTCGATGTATTCGGTACCCGTATAATAAAGCACCTCGGAATCGGGATAAATGTCGAGCAATGTTTCAGCAAGCTTCATTGCTCCGTCGATATCCGCAGAACCGAACGTGCAATAGTCGTCAACACGGCCATAGCTAAGGTCGGTTAGCAAAGAATCAAGCTCAAGCTGAAGCTCGTCGCTAAATGTCGCATCAAGACGGCTTACGTCCTTGTTATACGGCAACATATCAAACTCATTTATTACTTCCATCGAATACATATTCGCTTCGTCGTCTGCAATGATAATGGAGATCTTGCCGTCTTCTTCACTCAAAACCTCTGCCGCCAAATCCTGTACCATCGAAACGGCTCTTTCAAAACGGGTAACACCGTTATTAACTGCCTTCATGTTAGCGGAAGCATCAATAATAACGATTTTCTCGTTGTATTCCATAGCCTTTTCTGCTGCGACAACAGGCTTAGCCAAAATCAAAGCGCATAACGTAAGGATAAGAACCTGACACAAAACAAGAAGCAGGTTTCTTAACTTATTAATAGGAATACGTCTTCTCCTATACTTTAAGCTTAAATTCCATACGTGCGTACTGGAAATAAACTTCTGTTGAAAGTTAGGCTTAATTATGTAAATTATAATGAGGGCAACAATACCCAACAAGCCTAACAATCCTAAAACATTCGCTAATGTCATCCCATTATACCTACCTTAAGTAACTCACCGAAAAGCATTTTCTCTAATGGCTTTTCGCAATCAACAGAAATAAACTCCGCCTCACGCGAAATACAGAAATCCTTAATATCTTGACGGAAATCATCAAAAGCTTCCTTATAAGCCATTTGCATACTTTTAGTAATACGGATTTTCAAGTTTCTCGGGTCTGCCATGTCCCCTGCCTCGGAGTCAATCAAGTGAACTCTGCCATCGTAAGCAGGATCAATCTCGTCCGGAGAAAGAACCTGAACAAGCAATACTTGACGACGCTTGTAGGTAAGGTAATCTACAGCTTTCTTCCATTGACTCTCGGTAAAGAAGTCCGAAATAATAACAGTAAGACCGTCCTTTGTACCCGTATTTGTACTATTTGTTATAGCGGAAGCAAGATCGGCATCTCCATCAAACTCAAGCTTATCAAGTTCGCTGATTGCCCTAAAGAACGCATTCTTTCCGACAATCGTGCCCATATTGTTCTCCGCCTTATTTCCCTTTATCAAATTGAAAGATACTTTATCCATGTTGTGCACAGCCAAAAAGCCGAGAGCTGCGGCAGTCGCAACGGCGTAAGCTGCCTTATTGGGGTTGCCGCGCTCCATAGATGCCGAGCAATCCAAGAAGATTTGCACGTGCATCTGCCTTTCGTCCGTGAACAACTTTAGAAAGTACTTTTCAAAACGACTGAAGAGATTCCAGTCAATACGTCTGATATCATCTCCGAGCATATATTCGCGATAATCGGCAAATTCTACCGTTTGTCCGTATGTACGAACAAGGTGTTTACCGCCGAAAAATCCCGACAAACTAGTTCGCAGATTCAATGCTAACGTCTCTAATCGACTGAAAAATTCATCGTTTAAGTAAGAGACCTTCATTAATTACTACTCCTATAATTTGTAAACAATCAGATTATTAGTTTTCTTCGGTCTTTGCTTCGGTTGCTTCGTTTGTGATATTGCTCTTGTCTTCTACGAGAGCGCCGGAAGCACCGTCCTTAGAACCTGCATGTCCAAGCTCCGAAATAATCATCTTGATAACCTGGTCAGCCGATACGCGCTCTGCGATAGCCTCGAAGTTCATCTTGATACGGTGACGAAGTACGGGATATGCAAGGGTGTTGATATCGCTGTACGAAACATTGAATCTGCCGTTCATAAGTGCGCGAACCTTTGCTGCCGAGATAAGAGCCTGACCTGCACGCGGGCTGGAACCCATACGGATGTACTTCTTAGCAGCGCTTGTAGCGTGCTCGCTGTCGGGGTGAGTAGCCGAGCAAAGCTTCATTGCGTATTCCATAACCTCTTGAGCAACAAGAATCTGGTTAGCAGTCTTACGCATATCAAGAAGGTCTTCACCGTTACAAGCTGCTTCTGCAACTTCGGCCATGGTCTTCTGGGTCATGTTAACGATGTCAACAAGCTCCTCAAGGCTGGGCATCGGAACGATAAGCTTGAACATGAAACGGTCCATCTGAGCTTCGGGAAGCGGATAAGTACCATCCTGCTCTACAGGGTTCTGAGTAGCAAGTACGAAGAAAGGCTCATCAAGCTTACGAGAAACACCCATTACTGTTACGCTATGCTCCTGCATCGCCTCAAGCAAAGCAGACTGGGTCTTGGGGGTAGCACGGTTAATTTCGTCCGCAAGAATAATGTTGCTGAAGATGGGACCCGGCTGGAACTGGAATTTGGAGTTACCCTCGTCATCTCTTACGATGATGTTAGTACCCGTAACGTCCGCGGGCATAAGGTCGGGGGTGAACTGGATTCTGGAGAAAGGAAGGTTAAATACGCGACCAAGCGATCTAACAAGACGGGTCTTACCTACACCCGGCACACCTTCGAGAAGAACGTTACCACCTGCAATCATAGCAATGATGGTGCCTTCTACTACTTCGCTCTGTCCAATGACGTCACGTCTGATTTGTTCAAAAATGTTTTTGCATTGCGCGCTGAACTTTTGAATGTGAATGTTCTGATCTTCCATAATTTGTTTTGCCTCTCTTTAATTTTTATTAGATTTTGTTTTGTTTTTTATTTTGGTTTAAATTTTGCTTTATTCTTTACAATATTTGATTAGTAGATACGACGTAGCGCATCAGAAATTACTGACCGTCTTCGCCGTTTGCCGCGCCAAGGCCGCCCTTGAGCGACTCAAAATACGAGTTAGCAACACCGCTCTGTTCGTCGGAATACTGACCGTGTTGAATCTGATCAGCTACACCGGGAATGGTGCCGTCCTCGGAACCGTAGTAATAGTCGTCAAACTCCTTAGTGTACGGGGTTTCGCCGTCCTTGAAGGCATTACCACCATCGTACTCACCTTCACCTTCGCCCTTTTGATCACTATCGGGGTCGAAAATGTCGCTGTCTTCCTCTTGCGGCGTATCACTGGGCTCGTCGGTAGGAAGATCGCCATCCTCTCCGTCATCTTCGCCGATTTCCATGAAGGTAGCGGTATATATAATTATTCCGCTCTCGGGACGAATAACGTTGGTGTCCGTTCTTTCCGCGCTGGCGAGCTTGTCTTCTTCCCACTCAAGGAAAGCATAACCGTCAAGAGGTACTGCGACAACGGTCGATGCGTTTCCGCCATCCGGTATATACTGCTCGGCCTCACCCTCGATATAGCCTGCAAGGTCGTCACTTACTTCATAAACGATCAAAACCTCACTAAGAGCCGGATCTGGGGGAACTACAATATCCTCAAGCGGAGGAATCACCTCGTTTTGAATCAACGCATTGGTCGTAGTCATACCCATGCCGCACACACCCGCTACAATCGCCACAATAATAAGCGACTTCGCAATCGAGATCTTGATATGCTCGGGACGAATCTTGCTAAGACTCACCCTTGCATCCTCACGCTGACGCTGCGCATAGTAGGACTCATCACCGTTACGCTCAAGCATAGTTATGAAACGTTCATCATAACCGAGCGAGTCAAGCCTTCTTGCGATATCCTTCGTATCGGGTCGGAACTTTGCAAAATATAACACAATCGCAGAAACCACGCTTACTCCTACCGCAATGCCGATTGATATAAGGTACCACCAATCGAAGTATTCGGTAAAGAACGAGGTAACGAATGCGAATACAAAGCTTGCTCCAAAACCAATGATGATTCCGCAAATGAGGGCTTTTAGCATACCCTCGCGGGCGAGCTTACCGTGACACTTGTCAAAAAGCTTCTTGGTATCCATTTATTACTCCTTTTGCCGCGTTTCCCGCGGCTATTTTTTTGCCGATTTTTTAGCGTATCTGACTGCAAGAAATTCCATAGGGGCACAAGTCCACCTATGCTATACAATTAGACTAATTTATTTTACCTAAAATATATGCATTTTGTCAAGTTGTTTTACTATATTTTTATTTATAATTTATTTTTTGTATACTTTCACAATTTCAATACAAATCTTTCCATATTGTATAAAT
>JAFVXY010000005.1 GCA_017500845.1 Clostridia bacterium | reverse complement strand
TGCGTTCTCTGGATGCGAAAGCCTAATAAGCATAAATATCCCCGACTCAGTAACAACTATTGGCGCGTCTGCGTTCTATAGATGTGACAGCCTAACAAGCGTGGTTATCCCTGACGGATTGACAAAGATTGAAAGAGATGTGTTTAATTATTGTAACAGTTTAGAGAGTATAGTACTTCCTAGCGGTTTGAGGATTATTGAAGACTATGCGTTTAATCATGTAGATAGGTTACATAATGTATATTTCAAAGGCACTGCAAAAGAATGGGATGATATTACTTGTGATATTTCTGGTAATTTCCCTTTGTATGAAGCAACACATTACTATTATAGCGAGACCGAGCCTGTGATAAATGCAGAGGGCACGGGCTATGATGGAAATTGGTGGTATTACGACGATAACGGAGAAGTCAACATTTGGGATGAAGAAGAAATTACATATTATCAGTCGGTTAGGCAAGGATTATCTTACCGCCTTAATAGTGACGGTATTTCTTATTCCGTAATAGGAATGGGAAAATGCAGGGATAAAGATCTTTTCATGCCAGAAAAACACATGGGTTTGCCAGTTACTGCTATTACAAAGAGTGCGTTCGAGAGATGTACGAGCATAACAAGCGTGACAATTCCTGACAGCGTAACAACCATCGGGGACAATGCGTTCGCTGATTGCTATAGCCTGACAAGCATAACCATTCCTGATAGTGTAACAACGATAGGAGACTATGCGTTCTGTTCCTGCACTAGCCTTATAGGCGTAGATATCCCAGAGAGTATAACTAGTATAGGAGAATGGGCATTTCATGGTTGCAATAATCTTCAATTTAGTTTTTATGAAAATATAAGGTATTTAGGCAATAAAGATAATCCATTTTTTGCCTTAATCGAACCTGAAAACAAAGATGCATTTAGTTATGAAATTCATAAAGATGCAAAATTAATAGCAGCAGCTGCTTTTAAGAATTGTAACAAGCTAGGAGAAGTCAATATTCCTAATAATGTAAAATATTTGGGGAATGGGGCATTCTATGAATGTAAAAATTTGCAAAGTATAAAAATAGGAAATAGTGTTGAGAGTATAGGGGCGTCGGTGTTTTATGGATGCTTATATTTGAGAAATATCATTATTCCCGATTCAGTTATAACCATAGGACCTTATGCCTTTTATCAATGTTGTTACATTGGTGGAAACATTGTTTTTAATAACACTCAAAATTGGGCGGTAACTAACACATCTTCGGGTGTAAATGAAATGGAAATTCTTGCAACTGACCTTGCAGATCCATCTACGGCAACGATATTTTTAACGATTAAATATTATGGACACTATTGGAAACGCAGTTAATGCACAACCAACAAAAATATCCATCGGCTAATAGGTGAGGTTCTTAGCGGAGAATTTGAAAATATTGCTAAGTGATAGCATCGCATTTTACCAGTCAAACGCAAATAGGCGACCAATCCCTATAACGACAGAAAGAGATAACAAATCGGTTAGTAGCCGAGACGTTATCTCTTTTTCTGTTAGTGAAGTTTTCGCTACTGCGAAAGTGAAGTTGCTATGCAGTGAAGTTTGTGCTATGCACAAGTGAAGTTAAGTTTGCCCATCACTTCACCGACAGGTGAAACTTCACTCACAAGGTGAATTTCACTATAAAAGATAACTTCACTTGCACATAAGGGCAAACTTAGTTTGCGTGATTGTCCGCTTTAGGACATCACGCAAAATGCGGATGGATATTTTTTTGTTAGTTGGGGTAAAGGTTTGGTTGATTTTTGCGGGTTAGTCTTTTTGGTGGGGGCGTTTGGGGTTAAGAATTTGGTAGACTGCGCTTCTGGGGCTAAAGTCATTGGTTTTGTTCATAAGCTGTATGGCCTTTTCGCCGAGGGCTTTGGCTTGCTCCTTGGTGTAGTGGTCGGGGATATCTACCTCGTACACCTCGGTTTCGCCTATGCCGCTATAGACGCGTGGCTTTTCGGTATAGCAGCTAACACCTACGGTGTCGTAGCCTACACGGCTGTAATCTCGGTAGCCCCAGATAGAAAAGTAAAGCTTCATAAATATAATCCTCCTATTAGGTATTGTTGTAAGTCAAGTGGTTATTTGTATTGTTTAGTTACACAAAGAGTATAAAACAAACAGCACCGATTTGTTCGGTGCTGATTTTTTGTGCATTTGTAATTACTCAACGGGGGTGAAGTCCTCGAAGATGATGTTGTCTGCGTTTGCGCCAAGCTGGGTGTACATTTCGTTACTGCGAACAGTCCAAGCAAGAACGGGAAGCCCTGCCTTGGTCACATGGCGGTTGGGTAGATGCTCGGCGCGGTACGAAATAAAGTCGGGGCGTGCGGTCTTGTTGAACCTAAGCGAGCTAAGCAAGCGCCTCTTTATTGCGCCCCTAAGCTCGTCCTTGGTGAACCTGCACGACAGTATGCCGCGCGGCACATCGGGCATATTCTCCTTAAAATAAGCGATAGAGAAGGGGTTGAACGCCTGAACAGCGTACTTGCCCTTGTACTCGGATAATATTAAGGCGGTGTTTTTCTCAAGCGGACCGACCGAGTCCTGATTTTTTATCTCCACCAAAACGGGCACCTTGCCGTCAATAAGGTCAAGTGCTTCCTTAAGCGTGGGGATGGAGTATTCGCTGGGCTTCTTTTCGCCGTTAAGCAGCTTGTACTCGCTAAGCTCGCCGCTTGTAAGCTTGCAAATATAGCCGTCCTTGCCGGTCATTCTGCCAAGCGCGTAGTCGTGAAAAACGACAACCGTTCCGTCGTCGGTAAGGTGAACATCAAGCTCGATGGGGTAACCCTTGTCGACTGCGTTCTGGAATGCTCCCAATGAGTTTTCGGGAAGCTCCGCTGTATGTAATCCTCTATGTGCAATGGGCTTGTCTAAAAGCCATTTAATATCCTTCATATCGTTGCTCTCCGCAATATATTGTATGCATTATACCAAATTGTTTCAAAAAAAACAATTAAATTCAACAGATTTTTCTAAGATTGTTGCAAAATATTTGCTATTTTACCTGTTTTAGGCTATAATTAGATAGGCAAAATGTATACGTAGGCTTATAATTGCCGCAATTTACGCGCAAAAATAAGCCCAAGACAAGAACTAACGCACGGGAAAATTTATGAACAGACTGGAAAAAATTAGGAATTTTTGCATAATCGCGCACATTGACCACGGCAAGTCAACCCTTGCCGATAGACTTATGGAGCAAACGGGAACGGTTGCGCTTCGTGATATGACCGACCAGCTTCTTGACAGTATGGACATCGAGCGCGAGCGTGGCATTACCATCAAGCTCACGCCCGTAAAAATGAAGTATAACTACAAGGGCGAGGAGTACGAGCTTAACCTTATTGATACCCCGGGTCACGTTGACTTTAGCTACGAGGTGTCAAGGTCGCTTGCCGCCTGCGAGGGCGCACTTCTTGTAGTAGATGCGACGCAGGGCGTAGAGGCTCAAACGCTTGCCAACGTCTATCTTGCGATAGACAACGATCTTACCATTTTGCCGGTAATCAACAAAATCGATCTGCCCTCTGCAAACACCGAGGGCGTAAAGCAGGAGATAGAGGAGGTAATCGGTCTTGACGCGCAGGAAGCTCCGCTTATCAGCGCAAAGGACGGACTTAATATCGGCGACGTTTTAGAAAAGGTTGTAGAGTATTTTCCCGCGCCGAGAGGTGACGAAAACGCACCGCTAAAAGCGCTTATCTTCGACTCGTACTACGACAACTACAAGGTCGCAGTCTGCCTCGTCCGCATAAAGGACGGATCGGTTAAGGTGGGCGACAAAATCAAGATGATGGCAACGGGAATGGTGTACGACGTTACCGAGGTGGGTATTTTCTCGCCCAAGGCGGTGGCGATGGACGAGCTTAAGGTGGGTGACGTAGGATATCTTTGCGCAAGCATAAAGAACGTGTCCGAAACTGAGCCGGGCGACACCATCACGAGTGCCGAAAATCCGTGTTTAGAGCCTTGCCCGGGCTACAAAAAGGTTCTTCCCGTGGTTTATTGCGGAATTTTCCCGGCGGACGGCTCTAAATATAACGATCTTCGTGACGCATTAGAGCGACTTAAGCTCAACGATGCGGCGCTGTTTTTCGAGCAGGAAACGTCTGCGGCGCTTGGATTTGGCTTCCGCTGTGGCTTCTTGGGGCTATTGCACATGGAGATTATCGAGGAACGCTTAGAGCGTGAGTTCAATCTTGACCTTATAACTACTGCGCCCAGCGTAAACTACAACGTATACAAGACTAACGGTGAAGTGCTTACCGTCACAAACCCCAGCAACCTGCCTGCTGTGCAGGAAACCGACCGCATAGAGGAGCCGATGGTAAACGCCGACATCTACACGCCGCCAGAGTACATAGGCTCGATTATGGAGCTTTGTCAGGATAAGCGCGGCGAGTACAAGGATATGGTTTACCTTGACAAGACCAGAGTAAAGCTTAATTACACCATACCCCTCAACGAAATCGTGTATGACTTTTTCGATTCGCTCAAAAGCCGTTCTCGCGGCTACGCAAGCCTTGACTACGAAATCAAGGGATATAAAGAGAGCGACCTCGTAAAGCTTGATATTTTACTTAACAACGAAATTTGTGATGCGCTCAGCATAATCGTTCACCGCGACAAGGCGTACCAGCGCGGCCGCACGCTTGCCGAAAAGCTGAAGGACGTAATTCCCCGTCAGCAGTTCGAGATTCCCATTCAGGCATCCATTGGCAACAAGGTTATCGCCAGAGAAACGGTTAAGGCGCTCCGCAAGGACGTCCTTGCCAAGTGCTACGGCGGCGATATTTCGCGCAAAAAGAAGCTTTTAGAAAAGCAGAAAGAGGGCAAGAAGCGTATGCGCCAGGTGGGTAGCGTTCAAGTTCCCAGCGAAGCGTTTATGTCCGTCCTTAAGCTTGACGACAAATAATGAAAGGTATTTATATACATTTTCCGTACTGCGTGTCACGGTGTGCGTATTGCTCATTCGTGTCGGGCGCGCCGCATGATTCTATGCCGCATTATGTAGCCGCACTCAAAAGAGAAATTGAGCATAGGCTCCCATTTGGCGAGCAAATTTCTACCGTATATATAGGTGGCGGAACGCCGTCTGTTATGCCGAGGGGAACGATTGCCGATGTTTTAGGGCTTATAAAATGCAGGGCAATGCTCGCCGAAAACGCCGAAATCACGGTGGAATGCAACCCCGATTCGGTGACGGCGGAGTTTGTCGCCGAGATTATGGGCGCGGGCGTTAACCGCGTTAGCATAGGGCTTCAAACGGACAACGACAAGCTGCTTGCGGCAATCAACAGGCCGCATACCTTGCAAGGATTTATTCGGGCGTGGGAGCTTCTTTCGCCCATAAAAAATAAGAGCGTCGACCTTATGCTCGGCTTGCCCGGTCAGACCGAGGACGACCTTATTTCCTCGCTAAAGCTGGTGGTGGGGCTTAACGCTCCACACATTTCACTGTATGCGCTAAAGTGCGAGGAGGGCACACCGCTACAAAAAAGCGGCTTTGTCGAGGACGAGGATTTTGAGGCGGAGCTGTATCAAAAGGCGTACGAGCTTTTGACCCAAAACGGCTATACTCGCTACGAGGTAAGCAATTTTTGTCTTGGCGATGCTTACAGCCGTCACAATTTTTCGTACTGGGATATGGTGGATTATTACGGCTTCGGTGTTTCCGCGCACTCGTTTTTGGACGGAAAGCGTGTTGCAAACGGCGAAAACGTAAGTAAATACATATTAGGTAACCCTCAAAGAACGGAGGCAGACGTGTCAAACGACCGCGCCGAGGAGTATATTATGCTCGCACTTAGAACAAACCGCGGTATAGATTTGAATAGGCTAAAAGCTTACGGCGTGGATTTGCTTGTAAGTAAAAAAGCCGAAATAGACCGATTTATCCGTGACGGATTTTTGCGCCTGTGCGATGGTCGACTTACGCTTACAGATAGCGCGTATTATATTATGAATACTATAATAGTTGCACTGATTTAGTATATAATTTGACGTCAATTTTTTTAGCACTCTCCTTGCGCGTCTGCTAAATTTTTCCAATTTATCACATAAAATCGCTTGACAGCGGTTTTTTTTAATGCTATTATATTTTAGCAATCAAGGCGCGGGACTGCTAACACTTGCACTGTGTGGACTGCTAACGGCGCTTGCTGTGGATTGCAAGGCGTAAAGGAGAGCAAAAATGGCATTATCGGGCAGAAAGGAACGCATACTAAGGGCGGTGGTGGACAGCTATATCGACAGCTGCGAGCCTATTTCCAGCTCGGTAATTCAAGAGCAGTATCTGCCCGAGCTTTCCAGTGCGACTATTCGCAACGAGCTTGCCTCGCTTGAGGATATGGGTTATCTTACTCAGCCGCACGTTTCGGCAGGCAGAATACCCACGGCGGACGCGTACAGACTGTACGTAGATAGGCTTATGCCGCGCCGCAAGCTTACAAAAAGCGAAATAAACGTGGTAAAAAAGTATTTCAACCACAAAATCAAGGATATTGACGAGGTTGTAAAAAGCACCGCAAAAATCATAAGCGAAATCACCAACCTTACTTCGGTTGCGTACGTTGAGGACGTAAAGGACGACCTAATCACCAACATAAAAATCGTCAAGATTATGCCGACGGTGGCGCTGTTTATCATCGTTACAGACCGCAGTATTATCAAGGACACAACGGCAAACGTCGCCGAGGAGCTAAAGGACGAGTATTTTGATGCGGCAAGTCGGTTTGCGACAACGGTGTTTGGAGGCAGACGCATATCGGAAATAACCTCGGGCAAGGTAGTCAAGGAGGTTCACCGCGAATACAAGCGCATTTTTGATGCGATAATCACAATTCTAAAAAGCTATGAGGTGACCGATTCGGATATATCCATAGAGGGGTCAAGCAAGATTTTGGAGCAACCGGAGTTCAGCAATCTCGAAAAGGCGCGAGCGATGCTTCGGGTTCTTGACAGCAAAGAGCAGCTTTATCCCGTGCTTAAGAGTGGCAATACCGAGCTTACCGTAAAAATCGGCGGCGAGGAGCTTGGCGGAATGCCTGATTGTGCAATCGTTACCGCCTCGTACGACATCGACGGCGTGGGCGTGGGCAGTGCGGGCGTAATCGGACCGATGCGAATGGATTATTCAAAGGTAATTTCGGTACTTGACTGTATCAGCAAGATAATCAATTCACTTGACAAAGAAGACAACGACTAATTCAGGAGAACTAAAATGAGCAAAAAGAACATCGAGCAAGAGAGCAAGCGAATCGAAGAAAACGAGGACATGATAAGAATGTTCAAGGACGACTTTGACGCTATGCAGCAGGAGGCCGCTACGCTTGAGGGTGAAAACGCGGCGCTTAAGGGTGAGAACGAAAGGCTTAACGGCGCACTTACCGAGATGACGGCGCAGGCACAAAGACTGCAAGCCGAGTTCGAAAACTACCGCAAGCGCACCAACGAAACCAATAAGCGCGTAAGAATAGACGGCTCGGTGGACGTTCTCGAAAAAATGCTTCCCGTGCTTGACGCGCTCGAGCAGGCAAGGGGTATGATAAAGGATGAAAGCACGCTTAGCGGCTTGCAGATTATATCACGTCAGCTGGACGCTCTGCTTGCGGCGTTTGACGTAAAGCAGTTCGAGTCGCTCGGCGTAGAATTCGACCCCAACTTCCACAACGCTATTATGGAAGAGGACGCACCCGACGATCAAAAGGGCAAGGTAGTCAAGGTTTATCAGCAGGGCTATCAGATGGGCGACAAGATTCTTCGCTATGCAGCAGTAATCGTTGGCAAATAATTACGGGTGGGGGCACAGCTTGCCCAAAAACGAATGTAGCCCAAAGCGGCAAAATTCAATAACACAGCAAAAAACTTTTGGAGGATATATAAATGAGTAAGATTATAGGTATTGACCTTGGCACGACCAACTCGTGCGTAGCAGTATTAGAGGGCGGTGAGCCCGTCGTAGTTCCCAACAGCGAGGGTAGCAGAACCACCCCGTCCGTTGTTGGCTTTGCAAAGGACGGCGAGCGTCTTGTAGGTAGCGTGGCAAAGCGTCAGGCTATTGCAAACGCAGGCAGAACGATTTCGTCCATCAAGCGCGATATGGGTACTGATGCAAAGGTTACCGTAGACGACAAAAAATATTCGCCGCAAGAAATTTCGGCAATGATACTTACCAAATTAAAGCAGGATGCCGAGGCATATCTTGGCGAAAAGGTTACCGAGGCGGTAATTACCGTACCCGCATACTTTACCGACTCTCAGCGCCAAGCGACCAAGGACGCAGGTAAAATCGCAGGCCTTGACGTTAAGCGTATCATCAACGAACCCACCGCGGCAGCTCTTGCATACGGACTTGACAAGGGTCAAAACGCTAACCAAAAGGTATTTATTTACGACCTTGGCGGCGGTACGTTCGATATTTCGGTGCTTGAAATCGGCGACGGCGTATTTGAGGTTCTTGCAACCGCAGGCGACAACCGTCTTGGCGGCGACGACTTCGACCAAAAGATTATGAACTACCTTATCGAGCAGTTCAAAAAGGATAACGGTATCGACCTTTCTAAGGATAAGATGGCAATGCAACGCCTTAAGGACGTGGCAGAAAAGGCTAAAATCGAGCTTTCGTCCTTGCAAAAGACCACCATCAGCCTTCCGTTCATTACCAATTCCGAAAACGGCCCGCTTCACCTCGAGTACGAGATGACCAGAGGCAAGTTTGACACCCTTACGTCTGACCTTATCGACAAGACCGTTGCACTTTCTAAGCGCGCAATGAGCGACGCAGGACTTTCCACCTCGGATATCAGCAAGGTAATCTTGGTTGGCGGCTCCACCCGTATCCCCGCGGTTGTAGACGCTGTACGCAAGGTATCGGGCAAAGAGCCGTTTAAGGGCATCAACCCCGACGAGTGCGTGGCTATGGGCGCGGCTATTCAGGCAGGCGTGCTTGCGGGTGAGGTTAAGGACGTGCTTTTGCTTGACGTAACTCCGCTTTCGCTCGGTATCGAAACGCTTGGCGGAATCTGCACTCGCCTTATCGAGCGCAACACCACCATTCCTACCAAGAAGTCGCAGATTTTCTCGACAGCGGCAGACAATCAGCCGGCAGTAAGCATTCACGTTTTGCAGGGCGAAAGAGAATTCGCAAAGGACAACAAGACGCTTGCAAACTTCGAGCTTACAGGTATTCCGCCTGCACCGCGCGGCATTCCGCAAATCGAGGTAACCTTCGACATTGACGCAAACGGTATCGTTCACGTTTCGGCAAAAGATCTTGGCACCAACAAAGAACAGCACATCACCATTACGGCTTCGAGCAACCTCAGCGAGGATCAAATCAACGATGCTATTAAGGAAGCAGAAAAGTTCGCCGAGGAAGACAAGAAGCGTAAAGAAGTAGTTGATGCGAAAAACCACGCAGACGTTATGATCGGCTCTATCGAAAAGGTGCTTTCCGAAAACGGCGACAAGGTTTCGGAGGACGACAAGGCAACACTTACCAAGCACATTGACGAGCTTAAGGAAGCAGTTAAGACCGACGATATCGAGGATATCAAGGCAAAGACCACAGCTCTCGAAAAGGCTTCGGGCGAGGTGTTCACAAAGCTTTACCAAGCGGCAGCTCAGGAAGCGCAAAATGCGCAGAGTGACAGCGAAGTAAAAGTAGAGGATATGGGCGAAAATAGCTAACGGCAACTAATGGCTCCGTCGTGGTAAAAGTCAATTTTACCGCGTCGGGGCTATATGTAAAGTATAGGATAAAATGGAAAACAAAAATTATTACGACATCCTTGGCGTTAGCAAAACGGCAACGCAGGACGAAATAAAATCGGCGTACAAAAAGTTAGCGTTTAAGTATCACCCCGATCGCAATTCGGGCGACGAGTCTGCCGCCGAAAAATTTAAGGAAATAAACGAAGCGTACCAAACCTTGGGTGACGAAAACAAACGCGCCCAATATGACAATCCCGCACCTAATTTTGGTGGCGGCGGCTTCGGTGGCTTTGGCGGTGGCGGCTTTGGCAGCTTCGGTGGCTTTGGCGGTGGCGAGTCAATTTTCGACAACATATTCAGCTTCTTTGGCGGCGGTGGCGGCGGTTCTATGCGTGCTCAGGGTAGGGACGTTTCTATCCGCGTAACGCTTTCCTTCGAGGAGGCCGCTTTCGGTACGCAAAAGGAAGTCACTGTCAATCGCTCCGAGCCGTGCTCCGAGTGTAAGGGCACGGGCGCAAAGAATGGCACCGAGTACACGGAGTGCTCCAACTGTAAGGGAAGCGGTAAGGTTAGGTACGTTCAAAATACACCGTACGGGCAGGTCGCAAGCGAGCGTGCTTGTCCCAAGTGCGGTGGCGTAGGCAAGATTATAAAAGAAACGTGCCCCAAGTGTGGCGGCAAGGCGTATTATAGGGTTAACACCAAGCTTAAGCTTACCTTCCCGCCGCTTATGGAAAACGGTCACGTGGTAAGCGTGCGCGGCGAGGGCGACAAGGTGCGAGGAGGAACTCCGGGCGACCTGAATATTTCCATTACGGTTACGCCGCACAAGCTTTTCACACGCAAAAATGCTGACCTTTATATGACGTACCCCATTACGGTTATGCAAGCAATGCTTGGCGACAAGGTTAAAATTCCTGCACTCAAGGGCGACCCCGTCACTCTTAGTATAGACGAGGGAACGCAAAGCATGTCTACGGTAAAAATCCGTGGTGCCGGCGTGGATCTTGGCAAGCGCAAGGGTGATATGTACGTTAAGCTTGTGGTGGACGTTCCCAAAAATCTTACGAGAGAGCAAAAGGAAAAGGCTAAGGAGCTGATGGGACTATTCAAGGAAAATCAGTTCGAGTCTGTAAAGAGCTTTAATAGAAAATAATATGGAATACAATCAAATTACAGTTTGCACAACCGCCGAGGCAGGCGACATCGTGTCTGCCATACTTATTTATGCCGGCAGCGAGGGCGTGAGTATAAAGGACCCGTCCGATTTTGCCGAGCTTTATAAGGGCGGTATAATTTGGGACTACATAGACGAGGGCCTGCTTACTACCGACAAAAGAGTGTACGTAAGCGGCTTTTTTGAGCTTGACAAGGATCTATCCGAGATTTACGAGGAAATCGAGGAGCTAAGGCGCAACAGCGAGTTTGACGTAGGCTCGTTGGAGATTAGCGTCAAAAAAATCAAATCCGAGGATTGGGAAAACGTTTGGAAGCAGTACTATCAGCCGATAGAAATCGGCAAGGTGGTAATCGTGCCCAAGTGGATTAGCCGTGCGCCCGATTCTCTTATCGAGGTCAAAATCGACCCCGGTATGGCTTTTGGTACGGGAAGCCACGAAACTACCGCTATGTGCATTAGACTGCTTAATGGCGTGGAGCTTAAGGGTAAATCGGTTTGTGACCTCGGTTGCGGAAGCGGTATTTTGGGCATTACGGCAGTAAAGCTTGGTGCAGGCGAGTGCGTTTTGTCGGATATTGATAGGCAGGCGGTAGAAGCGGCAAGGGCTAACGCTCAGCTTAACGGAGTGGATAAGGACGTCAAGATTATTTGCGGCGACCTTGCGTCGGAGGGTAAGCGATACGACGTTGTGATTGCAAACATTACAGCCGACGTTCTTATAAGACTAAGTGGCGTGGTGGACAGCTTGCTTGTGGAAGGCGGCACGCTTATTTTAAGCGGAATAATCAACGCCAGAGCTGACGAGGTGCTTAGCAGTTACAAGGGGCTTAGGCTCGTTGAGCAAATACGAGATGGAGAGTGGCAAGCGTTTGCCTTTAGAAAATGAGAAAGATTTTTGTAGACAAAATTTCGGACGAGGGGATTATTAGCGGCGACGACCACAATCACGTGTCCGTCGTGCTTCGTGCAAGAGTAGGAGATATCCTTACGTTATGTGACGGCGATGGCTTTGACTACCGATACGAAATTACCAAAATTGACAAAAAATCGACAAGCCTAAAGCTACTTGATAAGATAAAGGTTGAAAGCGAGCCTATTGCCAAAATAGACCTTTTTGTTGCGCTCCTCAAGGCAGATAAATTAGAGTGGGTTTGCCAAAAATGTACCGAGCTTGGGGTAAGCGAAATCCGTCCGTTTATGTCCGATTTTGTGCAGGTAAAAAGGGAGTCTGTACGCCCCGATCGCCTCAACAAAATTGCTAAGGAAGCGGCTCAGCAGTGCGGTAGAGGCAGGGTTCCCACTGTTTGCGAGCCGATAAAATTTGACCAAATGCTTGATGCCTTACCCTGCTACGATACCGTGCTTTTTATGTACGAAAAAAGCGGTCAAAAGCTTCCCGATATTATAAAAAAGGACGGCAAAAAAATTGCGATAATAGTAGGTAGCGAGGGCGGATTTTCCGACAAGGAAGCCGAGCAAATTATTGCTCGAGGCGTGCGCCCGATAAACCTTGGCAAACGCATTTTGCGTGCCGAAACGGCTTGCGTAGTGGCAACTGCGCTTGCGGCTTACGAGGCAGGTGAGCTTCAATGAAGGCGGTAGTTTTTTCACTGGGGTGTAAGGTCAACTCGTACGAGGGACAGGCTATAATCAACCTCTTTCACGAGATGGGGCATGAGGCAACCGACAAGATAGAGCCTGCCGATGTGTACGTCCTAAATACCTGCTCGGTGACGGCAGAGGCGGATAAAAAATCGCGCCAAGCGGTAGAAAGACTAAAAAAGCATAACCCTGACGCAAAAATATTGGTGCTTGGATGTAGCTCGCAAAACAACCCCGAAAGGTTCCTTTGTAACCAAAAAGTGACCGCAGTCAGCGGTGTGGGCGGCAAAATTGAGGCAGTAAAGCGATTTATGTCAGACATAAACAGAAAAAACGCTGTTATATCAGACATAAATGACCAAAATCGCTTTTACGGCTGCGACCTGCCTACCGAGTACGAGGATAATCTTAGTCCCAAAAGCACGATGACTCGTAGCTATATCAAGGTACAGGACGGCTGTAACAACTTTTGCACTTATTGCCGTATTCCGTATCTTAGAGGCCGAAGCAGATCTCGTAGTATAGATAGCATCGTAAGAGAAGCGTATGAGGTGGCGCGGCACAGCAAGGAGATAATTCTGACGGGCATCAACGTGTCCGATTTTAAGGCGGAGGGAGGCGGCTTGACAAAGCTTGTATATGCTCTTAAGGACGTGCCTGCGCGTAAGAGATTAAGCTCGCTCGAGTGTGAGGTCATTGACGAAAATCTGCTTGTTGCTTTAGGCGAATGCGGCTTTTGCGATCACTTCCATTTGTCGCTTCAAAGCGGCTCGGACAGCGTGCTAAAAAAGATGAACAGGCACTACACGGTAGCCGAATATTTGGCAAAGACAAAGCTTATATATTCGCACTTTCCTTTTGCCGCAATCACTACCGATATTATAGCCGGATTCCCCACCGAAACGGAGGACGACCATAATAGATGTATGGACACGGCAAGGGCGGCGAGGTTTGCCGCAATTCACGTTTTTCCGTACTCCGAGCGTGCGGGTACGGCGGCTGTAAAGCTGCCGCAAATCGACAAGGCAATCCGAGCCAAAAGGGCGGCGCAGTTGATTGCCTTGGGGGCGGAGCTAAAAGACAAATTTATTGCCGCAAATTTGGGACGCATAGTAGAGGTTTATGCCGAAACGCAAAGGGACGGGCTAAGCGAGGGCTATACGTCCAACTATATCAAGGTATATTCGCCGCTTGGAGTGGGCGAGCTTGGCAAGGTTAAGCTTGTATCCCCCTACCTTGACGGCATAAAAGGAGAATTATTATGAACGACTGTGTATTCTGTAAAATCCGTGACGGTATTATTCCGTCACCCAAGCTCTATGAGGACGAGGAAATTTTTGTAGTGCGTGATATCCAGCCTATGGCAAAATGTCACTACCTCGTTATTCCCAAAAAGCATTTTAAGCTTTTGTCCGAAATGACGGCAGACGACCAGCAAATGCTTGGCAGAACGTTTGCCAAAATAGCAAAGATTGCTCCCACCTTAGGGTTAGAGAATGGCTACCGTATAATCATCAATCAAGGCGAGGACGGCGGTCAAACGGTGTTCCATTTGCATATACACGTTTTGGGTGGCGAGAAGCTTCAGTAACGGTAAGGTGTGCTTTTGCTCATAACACATACGTCAAAATTTTTTGCAAATTCTGTATAAAATCGTTTGACAAAATTTATTCTAATTATTATAATACTTTGGAATCTAAGCTATTGAAGCAAAGGCGGTGTAATTATGTCGTATATTAAGGTTGGCGATACGGAATCCTTGGAAAGCGCACTCAAGCGTTTTAAGCGCAAATGCCAAAAGGATAACATTATGGGCGACCTTCGTCGTAAGGAATTTTACGAAAAGCCGTCCGTAAGAAGAAAGAAGAAGTCCGAGCAGGCTCGCAAGCGTGGATTCAAGAACTAATCAAAAAAAGCGAAAATATCTCAACCTACGTTGGGATATTTTTTTATGCCCGTATAAGTGTATGAACACAAAAAACGGCAATAAAAATTTTTTATTATAAGGTCGATTAGCATATAATAATTGTTGACAACGCGCGCGCATATAGGTATAATGATTATATCATAGTAAAAAGGTAGGATTTAATGAAGTTCTCTACAAGAGCAAACTACGGACTAAGGCTGTGCTTTATGCTTGGGCTTGCGGGCGAAACGGTTTCGCTAACCGCGCTTGCCAAGCAGACAAGCCTAAGTCAAAAATACCTCGAGCAGCTGCTTTCAATGCTCAAAAAGGGTGGCGTTGTGGTAAGCTCGCGTGGGGCATCGGGCGGTTATGCGCTGGCAAAAAGGACGGAGGAAATTTCGGTCAAGGAAATACTCGTAGCGGTAGGCGATCACTTCGAGCTGGAGTGTGCCACGGGTGAGTGCCATGACAGCTACTGTCCTAACCGCAGAATTTTCGTTCGGCTTTTTGACGAGATGGACAAGCTGATGTCCTCCTTTACACTAAAAGATATGATAGACGATTACAAATGTCATTAAAGGAAAGAGTTATGAAAAGAGTTTATTTGGA
Organism: Clostridia bacterium; assembly: GCA_017500845.1. Classification (GTDB taxonomy): domain Bacteria; phylum Bacillota; class Clostridia; order Christensenellales; family Pumilibacteraceae; genus CAG-552. Next base: position 121,924 of record JAFVXY010000005.1, on the reverse strand, counting down.
TTATTCGGCAACGACGCCGCTATCGCCATCCGTGCTTAGCGAAATGCTTCCGTACTTTACCGAGCAGTTCGGTAACGCAAACAGTATGCACGCCTTCGGGCAGGAGGGCGCATATGCGGTAGACGGCGCAAGACGCAAAATAGCAGAGCTTCTCGGAGTAAAGCCCACCGAAATTTACTTTACGTCGGGCGGCACCGAGGCTGACAACTGGGCACTTAAGGGCGGCGCACACGCATACAAAAGCAAGGGCAAGCACGTAATAACCTCCAAAATCGAGCACGCGGCAATTCTTTCGTCGGCGGCACAGCTCGAGGCAGAGGGCTACAAGGTTACCTATCTTCCGTGTGATGAGCACGGTATTATAAGACCCGAGTACCTCGAGGAGGCAATAACGGACGATACCTCGATTGTCAGCATTATGCTTGCCAACAACGAAATTGGCACCGTTCAGCCCATCAAGGAGCTTTGCGAAATAGCTCACCGTCACGGCGCGCTGTTCCACACGGACGCAGTACAGGCACTTGGCTCTATACCCGTAAGTATCTTAGACCTCGGCGTGGATATGATGTCATTTTCGGCACATAAGTTCTACGGCCCCAAGGGAATAGGCGTGCTGTACGTTAAGGGCGGAATTAAGCCAGACAAGCTTATTGCGGGCGGCCATCAGGAGCGCACAAGACGAGGCGGCACTACCAACGTTCCCGCAGTAGTCGGACTTGCTAAGGCGCTCGAGGAAGCAATCGAGGGACTTGAAGCCAACTACAATCATATCAAGGGCTTGCGCGACTACTTTGTGCAAGAGGTCGAAAAGAATATCCCGTTCGTTGTCTACAACGGTCACCGAGATAGTCGCTTGCCGCAAAACGCAAACTTTGCATTCGAGTTTATCGAGGGTGAATCGCTTTTGCTTACTCTTGACCTAAGCGGTATTGCTTGCTCGTCCGGCTCGGCTTGCTCGTCCGGATCGTTAGAGCCGTCGCACGTTTTGCTTGCAACAGGCTTGCCCATCGAGAAGGCTCACGGCTCTATCAGATTTTCGTTCGGCAAGGATACGACCAAGGAGGACGTGGATTACGTATTAGAAACCCTTATCGGCGCAGTAAAAAGGCTTCGTGCCATGTCGCCGCTTTACGCAGAATATATTGGAGGCAATAAATAATGTATAACGAGAGAGTATTAAAGGAATTTTCCAACCCTCAAAACGCAGGTGAAATGAAGGACGCAAACGCAGTCGGCACGGTAGGCAACGCTTCGTGCGGCGATATTATGAAGATTTTTATGAAGATCAGCGACGACGGCGTTATCGAGGACGTAAGCTTTCAGACCTTTGGATGCGCGGCGGCTATTGCAACCTCGTCGGTAACAACCGCAATGGTAAAGGGCAAGACCATCGAGGAAGCGCTTAAAATCACCAACAAGCAGGTAGTAGAGGAGCTTGGCGGCTTGCCTGCTCAAAAAATTCACTGCTCGGTATTGGCAGAGGAAGCTATCCGCGAGGCAATCAACAACTACCTTACCGAGTACAAGAAGAATAAATAGTATTTTTTTCCAATCCCACGTGTTACATAATACGCCATACGCTTGTGCATAATAGACACAAAGGAGGTGTGTTATGCTTAAGACTGCTTTTACGTTAGGCGTAGGATTAGGACTTGTGGGCGGCATGTTCTTGGTTAAGATGTGCCCCAAGGCGGAAAAGGTTGTTGACGACATTAAGTCCAAGGCGGAGTCGGTTATGAGTAGCAACAACAGCGGCTGTGAGTGCGGCTGCGATTGCGGCGAAAATAAATCGGCAAGTAGCTTCAGCGGCTGTGAATGTCAGCCCGAAAACAACGGATTGTAGTACTTAAAACAAAAAAGGGAACAGCTTAGCGTGTTATCCAAAACGGAGAACACGCATAACTAAATTTGCACTTACGGGCAGGTTAAGCTTACTTAGTAAGTGGAATTATCCTGTGAGCAATGAATTTTTGCCATCGGCGAAGTGGAAAACATAATTTCACTTATGCGCCGGCAAAAGCTTTACAAACAGAAGAAAGAGAGAGCATTTTGGCTACGAACCGATTTGCTTTCTTTTTTAGTTGTATATGAGTTCGTGTCCATTTACATTTAACTAGTCAAATGCGGCTTGCTCTTTTGTCAAAAATAAATATTTAATCTCCGTATTCCAAATCTTTTATCAATTCAATGAGAGGTTTGTCGTCTATTTTATAATTAAGCAACAAATCATCAAAGTTTTCATAATCTCCTAAAGCTTCACCGTACGCATAAACTCGTACAGCTTTACCGTGAGGCTCTAAAACAAAGGATTTACCTTTGTATTCCAAAATTATTTCACTCTGTCCGTTAATACACCAATCTTCGGTTTGCAAAAGAAAATGAACATCGTCATCATCAATATTATATTTTGTTAAATCAATCATTATAAAAATCTCCTTTTCTTTTTTGCTTTTTTGAATTCTTTCTTTTCTGCTTTGTTCGGCTTTCTATCATCAAATCTATAGCCCTTGCGTATGTCGTGTACGTGGTCGTAGGGTTTATGATTGTCTGCGGTGTCCATATCCTTGTATGCCCAACCATCAGAACCGAATTTTCTTCTAGAACGGAATTTTCCCGTTTTGGCATTATATGTATCAAGGTATGTCCACGGAAACCATTTCATAGGCTTTTGTCCAAACTGCTTATTTGTAATCCCTTTTCCGTGGTAAAACTGCTTGTAAGGCTTCTTATTCATAATTGTATCACCTCCTTTGAGCTATGTCAAGACTTTGTCTTGCAAGAAGATTATATCACGAATAAATTAAAAATAATAGCATCTATGTTTTTTCATTTTGGGTTTACAAAACATCATATTTATTCTTAAATAGTTGACATTTGGGTTTACATAGTGTAAAATATTGTTGAGGTGATGAGATGATTTCGTCCATTATAAAGTTATCCGTGTCGGATTTTGTGCTTTGTATTCTTCAAAACGATGCTGAAAAGTTTGGTTTCTTAAAAAAGGGGAAAGAGCCTAATCTGAACAGACTCCTAAATAAGCTAATACCTAATTTATTGCATTTTCGCAAGTCGCGGCGCGATGAAATACATAGAATATTAAGCGAGGACTTTGCAAGAGATGATACTGAAAGAATTTACGAGTGCGTAAACACGGTAATAGACAAAGTGTATTTTTCAGATGCAGAACTGCAAGATTTAGAGGAAGTTATATGGTTCAGACCGTCAACGAAGCAAAACGCTGTGTTTGACGAGATTGAACAATCCGAAACAAAGATAACGGGACAAACTACGACCGAATATATCCGTGGACTCTTGAACGAATATTCAAGACTTCCGCAATACGAAAGGGAAGCGTTAGCATTCGACGAAGAGCTATATAATTATGCTGAAGCTTGCGAAACGGGAAAAATATTTCACGCTACCGTAAACGGTAAATCAATCAGAATGTTTGCCTTTCATTATGTTTACGGCTTTACTTATGACCAAAGCAATTATTTGCTTGGATATGATTTGACAAACAGAGTCATTGGAGCAATACCGCTATGTATGATAAGAGATTCGTACGTGGTTGAAAGGAAATACAAGCCAAGTAATAAATTAGTTGAATTATTACAGCAATACTACGAAAATGAAGAATACGATACTGTTATTTCTTATGAGGAGGAACTAAAATGAGAAAGAAACCTCTTGGAAAAGGAAAATACGTCAAGGCTAGAACCCCCGAAGCAAAGAAAAAGCAAAGGGCGGCTATTATAGGATATTATACAAAAAAACGCGCAGAGGAAAAAAAGAAGAATAAGCCGTGGTAAAATACGGCATTGACACAAAAGAAAAGTCATTATTGGAAAAATCTTGTAATGACTTTTTGTTTTGGTTAAAAATTTTCCGCAAAAGCCCCGTCCAATAGCCCGTTCCTTTTTTTGCGTTGAAGTGCGGCAAAATTTACTTGTGTTTTGAACGTTTATGCGCTATAATGAAGCTATAAAATATGATATGAAGGGGGCATTATGTCTGATTTTTTACAGCAGTTAAAGGATACCACCGATAAGCGTAACGATACCGAAGCCATTTATAAAGAATTAGAGAAATTTGGCGAAAGATATTTTGATAATCTCGCCGAAAAAATGGTGGAGCAATTAAAAAAGCACATTCTCGATTTGGCAAAAAAAGATGAGTTTTTGTATGAAAACGGCAAGAGGGTCATCAAAGGATATTATAAAATAGAGGATATACATAAGGATATATACTATACGACTGATTTGGAGCTACGAAAGGAAAGAGATAACTGGAAAAATACGTTACGTGAAATGAACATAAGCTCGCCGGTGTTCTCTTTTTCGGATAAGCCCAGCTACACCTGCAAGGACATTGTCACCGAGGAGCAAAAGAAGGTACTTTTTTTTAATGTAACCAAACAAAAGAAAATGAACAAGGTGTCCTTTTGCTTGTACAAAAGCTTTGCAACAATCATAAAAAAATTCAAACAAAAGGCGGCAAACGAGGGGATTGCTTTATCCGATTTGCGGTATTATTACAGCCATATAGAAATAGATAGAGAAACGGGTAAACCTATAAACTATAGCTATATTAATGGCTTGATAGTATCCTTTACGGATTACGACAAAGTAGTAACACGTGAGTGGGACTGTACGAAAAATAAAACAGAGCTTTCGTTCGGCTATCCCGAAATTAGCTTTAGCGTGGAATATTAGGCAAAAGGACATTTTAGTTATAAATCAAAATAGCGTTTTGTTTGTAATACGTCGGTTTTGTACAAATTCACGCTCGTGACAAAAATCCGCAAAACATTTTTTATTAGATATACAATTTTTGCCAAAATCAGTTTGCAAATGGCAAAAGTTGTGTTATAATACAGTCGGAGGTATTTATGCGTATTCTTGCTGTTGACTATGGCGATGCTCGAATCGGGCTTGCCGTAAGCGATCCACTTGGTATAATTGCCTCACCCGTAGGTACGGTTAAATCTGTCGGAATGCGTGGCGACGTCGATATGCTGTCCGCTAAGGCAAAGGAGCTTGGCGCGACGCTTGTTGTGCTTGGGCTTCCGCTTAATATGGACGGAAGCGAGGGTGAGCGTGCTGAAAAGACGCGTAAGCTTGGTACAGTTCTAAGCAAGGTAAGCGGCTTGCCCGTAGAGCTTATTGACGAACGTCTTACTACCGTCAGCGCGGAGCGAGTTCTGGACGAGGCGGAGATGCGTTGGGACAAGCGCAAGCGAGTGGTAGACACGATTTCGGCTCAGATTATTCTGCAAACGTACCTCGACAAAATCAAGGCGGCACAAAATTAGCGCCTAAAAGGAGTGTAAAATTATGGAAAACGAAAACTGCGAAATTTTTGACGATGACGAGCTTATTACTCTTTACGATGATAAGGGCAACCCCATCAAGTTTGTTGAGGTAGCTTGCGTAGAGCACGAGGGTAATTTTTACGTATTGCTTTCGCCCGCAGAGGAAGTAGAGGGAATCGGCGAGGACGAGGTTATTATCTGCAAGCTCGAGGAGCAGGATGACGAAACTCAGCTTATCGTTCCCGTAGAAAGCGAGGAGCTTATGAACGCTGTATTCGAGGAGTATCTCAGAACTGCTCACGAGCATTGCGACTGCGGCTGTGAGGATTGCGATGGCGAATGCGACGGCGAATGTGACGGAGATTGCGACTGCGAGGGCGACCACTGCGACTGCGGCTGCCATAAGGAATAATAATCGCAAAAAAATTACAAAAAATACCGATTACGCATTAAAAACGTTTGCGTAGTCGGTTTTTTTATGCTATACTACCTTCGTTTGTAATACGCACCCTAGCGGATTCGTTTCCTGTTCCTCGTCCAAAAAATTTGTCAAGTTGGCGAGGGGAAAACGGAGTTGATGCAGGGGAGGATTAAACAGGAGGAAAACACATGAACATCGTTTCTATGAAACAACTGCTCGAAGCAGGCGTACACTTCGGACACCCCACCAGAAAGTGGAACCCGAAAATGAAGAGGTATATCTATACCGCACGTAATGATATTTATATCATTAACCTCGAAATGACCGTTGGTCTTATTGACGAAGCTTACAACTTTATCAAGAGTGTAGCAGATTCCGGCAAGTCCATTCTTTTCGTTGGTACCAAGAAGCAGGCTCAGGAAGCAATTATGCAAGAGGCTCAAAAGTGCGGAATGTACTACGTTAACAACCGTTGGCTCGGTGGTATGCTTACCAACTTCGTTACCATGCGTAGCCGCGTAGAAAGACTTAACAAGCTCAACCAGATGGAGAAGATGAACGAATTCAACGTTCTTCCCAAGAAGGAAGTAGCAAAGCTCATCGCAGAGCGCGACAAGCTCGAGGCTAACCTTGGCGGCGTTAAGGAAATGAGAACTTTGCCGGGCGCATTGTTCATCGTAGACCCCAAGAAGGAGCACCTTGCAGTAGCAGAGGCTCGCAGCCTTGGTATTCCCATCGTAGGTATCGTTGATACCAACTGCGATCCGGACGAGGTTGACTACGTGATTCCGGGCAACGACGACGCAATCAGAGCTATCAAGCTTATTGCAGGCGCAATGGCAGACGCTGTTATCGAGGCTCGCGAGGGCGAGGAAGGCCTTGCCGCTATGAGACAGAAGGAAGCTGAAGAGGCTGCTAAGGCTAAGGGTGAGGAAGCACAGGTTGCTACCGAAGAGCCGGCAGAAGCTATCGAAGCATAAGGAGGATTATTATAATGGCATTTACAGCTAAGGACGTTGCCGCACTCCGTGAAAGAACGGGCGCAGGCATGATGGATTGCAAAAAGGCTCTTACCCATACCGACGGCGATATGGATAAGGCTGCAGAATACCTTAGAGAACAGGGTATCAGCGTTGCAGCTAAAAAGGCTTCGCGTATCGCAAGCGAGGGTGCAGTAGTTGCTTACACTACCGCTGACGGCAAGGTTGGCGCGCTTATCGAGCTTAACTGCGAATCCGACTTCGTTGCTCGTAGCGATGCGTTCATCGATACCGCTACCGCAATCGCAAAAGCAGTTGTAGAAACCAATCCCGCAGATAACGACGTTTTGCTTGCTACCAAGGTAGGCGGCGAAACCGTTAACGAGCTTATCACCGCAGCTACCGCTAAGATCGGCGAGAAGATTTCCTTCCGCAGATTCGTAAGACAGGAGGGCTGCAAGGAAGAGGCTTACATTCATATGGGCGGCAAGATCGGCGTATTGCTTGATATCGAAACCGACAAGAACCTCAACGACAACGCTACCTTCAATACCGTTTGCCACGACATTGCAATGCACATTGCTGCATTCGCTCCGCAGTACACCTACAACGAGGAAGTTCCTGCAGAGGCTGTTGAGCACGAGAAGGAAATTTTGGGCGCACAAATCGCTAACGACCCGAAGAACGCAAGCAAGCCCGCCGCTGTTATCGAGAAGATGATCGTAGGTAGACTTGGTAAGTTCTACAAGGAAGTTTGCCTTATCGATCAGGAATTCGCTAAGGACTCGTCCATCACCATCAGACAGCTTGTAGAGAAGACCGGCAAGGAGCTCGGCGCAAATATCACTCTCAAAAAGTTCACTCGCTTCGTAATGGGCGAGGGTCTCGAAAAGAAGAACGAGAATTTTGCTGAAGAAATTGCTAAAATGCAGAATAAATAATTAAGAATGTGGACGCAGCTGTGCGTCCACTTTTTTAAGGGGGCGCCCCTAATGTTCATACTGCTTTGCTTTGTTACGGCACGGCAGTTTAACGGTCAAAATAAAAAGGAGAATAAAATGTACAAACGTATCTTACTAAAAATCAGCGGCGAAGCACTTGCAGGCAAGGACGGCAACGGCTTGAATGAAGAAATGGTAGAAAAGGTGGTCAGCCAGCTTGTGGCTTTGCGCGAAAAAGGTACGGAAATCGCCATAGTAGTGGGTGGCGGCAACTTCTGGCGCGGCAGACAGGGCAAGAATATGGATAGGTCCACGGCTGACTATATGGGTATGCTTGCAACCACGCTAAACGCTCTTGCGCTTTGCGATGCAATTGAGTCTAAGGGCGTGCCGGCAAGAGTGCAGACGGCAATCAATATCAACGTTGTAGCCGAGCCGTTCATTTTGCGTAAGGCGCAAAAGCACCTCGAGCGTAAGCGCATAGTAATATTTGCTTGCGGAACAGGTAATCCGTACTTTACAACCGATACGGGTGCCGCGCTTCGTGCCGCACAAATCAAGGCTGATGCGCTTATTATGGCAAAGAATATCGATGGCGTTTACGATAGTGACCCGCGCACCAATCCCGAGGCAAAGAAGTTCGATAAACTTACCTATATGGAGGTAATGAACAGAGGTCTTTCGGTTATGGATCTTACGTCTATCACTATGTGTATGGAAAACCATATTCCCATCATTGCATTCGGTCTTGGCGAAAAGGACTCCATAATTCGCGCGGGAATGGGCGAAAAAATAGGTACGCTTATAAACTAATCAACCAATTTTGCCAAACAAACTATCAATTTGCTTGTCATTATTCGATATTTTTGATATAATAATAAGAGTACATACATCAACGGAGGGAAATTATGGCAATAGCTAACCCACAGGTAAAAGAAGAATTTGATAAATACGAGGCAAAGCTTAACAAAGCATTTGACTTTTTGAAGAACGAATTTATGGCAGTTCGCGCCGGACGCGCAAATCCCGCTATTCTCAACAAGATTGTTGTTGATTATTACGGAACGCCCACTCCGCTTTCGGGCATGGCAAACATCACCGTTCCCGAGGCACGTATGCTTTGCATCTCGCTTTGGGATACCTCGATGGTAAAGGAAGTCGTAAAGGCAATTATGGCGTCCGATATCGGTATCACACCGTCTGACGACGGCAAGGTGATTCGCCTTGTGTTCCCCCAACTTACCGCAGAGCGACGTAAGGAGCTTACCAAGCAGGTAAAGAAGATATCGGAGGACAGCAAGGTTACGCTTCGCAATGAGCGTCGCGACATTATGGACGTACTCAAGAAATTCAAAAAGGATAGCCTTATCACCGAAGATGAAGAAAAGACGTATGGTGCAGACGTTCAAAAGACGCTCGACAGCTATATCGCCAAGGTTGACGCATTATTAAAGGATAAGGAAGCGGAAATTCTTGAAATCTAACAAAACCATAAAGCACATAGCTTTTATTATGGACGGCAACGGCAGGTGGGCTTCTAAGCGCCATCTGCCGCGTAATTTAGGACACAAAGAGGGCATTAAGGCAATGATGCGAACAGCAAAAGCGTGCAACAAGCTCGCCATTCCTTACGTGTCCTTTTATGCGTTTTCGACCGAAAATAAAAACCGTGACAAATCCGAAGTGGATGGGCTTATTTCGCTTATGCGTGAGCACCTTGATTCGATTGCCGACGACTTGTCGCAGTTTGGTGCAAGGCTAAACGTTATAGGTGACATTTCGTACTTTGATAGCGATTTGCAAAATAAGATAATTGAGGTGCAAAGGCGCACTCAAAATATAGTGGATAGAGTGGTAAATATAGCCCTCAACTACGGCGGCAGGGACGAGCTTATTTATGCGGCTCAGCAGTACAAGGACAGCAAAATCGATAGACCGTTATGCGATTTTTTGTACACAGCCGGTCAACCGGACCCGGATATTTTGGTACGCACGGGCGGTGAAAAGCGACTAAGCAACTTTATGCTGTATCAGCTTGCGTACACCGAACTGTTTTTTTCGGATACCTTTTGGCCGGATTTTTCGGACAAAGAGCTAAATGCGATAATTGACGAATATTATAATAGGGATAGGCGTTTTGGTAAATGAACAATCTTAAAAAAAGACTAATAACAGGAAGCTTGATTTTTGCGGTGTTCGTGGGCGTAATTTTGCTTACGCTTTTGGTGCATTGGGTGTTTTTTGACGTGTTCGTGCTTGCACTTGCTACCATTGCCGCAATCGAGGTAAGTAATGCAATAGGATCTAAGTTTCCTAAGCCTGTTTTGCCAATCGCGCTCGTTACGTTAGTGCTTGGCTATGCGGGCTTTGTTGTGTCACAAGAGGTGTGGGATATAGGCGGTATAACCACGTTTTTCAGCGTTGTGCTGGTAATGTCGCTTATACTCGTTTTCGTGTCCGTTTTCCACAAAAGCATAGGCACTAACAACGTGGTAAGTACCATGTTCGTGCTTATTTACCCAATATGTGCGCTTATGTATATGATGGGATTCAATCACATGCACGAGCCGTACAGAGCAAATGCGATTTTGATGCTTTTTGCAGTCTCTCCGCTAACCGATACCTTTGCCTATTTTGTGGGCACCACCCTTAAGGGTAAAAAGCTGTGCCCAAAAATCAGCCCCAACAAAACCATTTCGGGTGCGATCGGCGGTCTTATCGGCGGCGTGCTTGCAGGAACTCTTTTGTTCTTCCTTTCCAAGACGGGAGTGGGTGCGGCACTTGGCATGGGTCCGCTTAGCAACGGTGCATCAAATTGCATCAACTTTATATGTGTGGGACTTGCTTGCTCGGTGGCAACGCAGGTCGGCGACCTACTCGCTTCGTACATAAAGCGACTTGTGGGCATCAAGGATTATTCCAATCTTTTGCCCGGACACGGTGGCATTATGGACAGAATTGACGGAATGATCGTAGGCGCAGTAGTAATTTTCTTGTATTTTTCGATTCTTATGGCAATATGATAAAAGTAGGAATTTTCGGTAGTGGCGGCTCAATCGGTACGCAAGCGCTGGAGCTTATAGCGCAAAGCGAGTGCCTAAAGGCAGAGGTGCTGGTGACAAACAGCAATTTGGATTTGCTTATAAGTCAAGCAAACAGGTTTCACCCCTCGGCTGTGGGATTATTGAGCACCGCAAATTACGACAGACAAGGGCTTGGCAAACTGGCTAACATCAAATTTGCGGCGGGAGAAGAGGCGTATGCACTGTGCGACAGTTGCGACGTTATTTTGTTCTGTGCGGTGGGTACGGATATTTTGCCTGCACTCATACGCTACGTAAGACTTGGCAAAAAAATTGCGCTCGCAAACAAGGAATGTCTTGTTTCGGCAGGCGAAATTATTATGGATATGGCGGCAAAAAGCGGGGCGCAAATTATTCCCGTGGACAGCGAGCATTCTGCCGTTTGGCAATGTCTTAGGGCAGGCAAGGCAGACGAGGTGCAAAAAATCGTGCTTACGGCAAGCGGTGGCAGGTACTATACTTATTCGATAGACAAGCTAAAGACCGTAACGCCCGACGAGGCAATCCGCCACCCTAACTGGAAGATGGGCAAAAAGATTTCGGTAGACAGTGCAACTATGATGAACAAGGCTCTCGAGCTTATCGAGGCAAGATGGCTGTTTGGCACCAAAAACGTCGACTACGTTATTCACCCCGAAAGCATTATTCATTCGATGGTGGTGTTCCGCGACGGCGCGGTAATGGCTCAGCTTTCCCAGCCCGATATGCGACTTCCCATTTCGGTTGCGCTGAGTTATCCGGATAGAGGGCTAAGCGGAATAAAAGACTTCGAGTTCGATCGCACGCTGTCGTTTTTGCCAAAGCGCGAAGACGTGTTCTTTGCTCCAAGGCTTGCGATGGAGTGTATAGAAAAGGGCGGAACGTCGGGCACAATTTTGGACGCAAGCAACGAGGGTGCGGTAAGGCTGTTTATGCAAGGCAAAATTGCCTTTACGGACATAGCGGAAATTGTAAAAAACGTTATGACGTCAGCCCAAATTGTATACGGCGCAACGCTTAGTGATATAATTGAATTGCATAAAAGTACGGTAAACGAAGTAATAAAAAAATACGGTCATTAAGGAGCAGAAAAGATGAAAATCCTTTATATAATAGTCGCTATACTTATTCTTCTGCTAATGATAACAATCCATGAGTTTGGGCATTATATTGCCGGCAAGCTTTTGGGATTTAAGATAGACGAGTTTGCTATCGGCTTTGGTCCCAAGCTTTTTTCTAAGACCAAAAAGAACGGTGAGGTGTTTTCCATACGTGCGTTGCCGCTTGGCGGCTTTTGCGCTTTTGCAGGCGAAACGGACGAGGAGGCTATTCTCGCGCCCGAAAAGATAAAAAGCGAGTCTAAATCCGAGGGTGCGGAAGTAAGAGAACAAAGCAATCAGGAAGAAAATCAAGCTACGCAGACCGATCTGCGTGGAAAAAAATTCAATGAGCAGCCGCCATGGAAGCGTATAATCGTGCTTATGGCAGGCGGTGTTTTTAATCTTATTTCTGCAGTTATTTTTGCGTTCATTTTTATCGTCGCAGCAGGCGCAAGTACGCCAAACGTCGCTACGGTATATCAAAGTATTGACAACGCCGCCGTTTGCGCGTTAGAAAGCGGTGACAAAATTCTCGAGGTTGACGGCAAGGAAATCGACTTTAACTATACTCTTTCGGACGCACTCGAGGGCAAAAAAGAGGGCGACGTTCTTGACATTCTCGTGCTTCGTGACGGACAAGAAATGACCGTGTCTACAAGCATTCGCGAGTACGATACGACTGTTACCAACGAGGACGGCACCCCCATTACTGCAATAGGTATGGGCGTTGGACTGCTTTACGAAAGGGCGACGGTGGGCGAGGCGTTTAAGTATTGCGTTCCTTATACCGCCGAGCTGTCGTGGATGATTCTCGGCGCGTTTGGCGACCTTATTACGGGCAAGGTGCCCATAAGCGAGGTTTCGGGCCCCATAGGTACGGTAAATCAAATGGCAAATTACGGTATGCAAAATTGGACGTACTTCTTGCTTTTGATGCCGCTTATTGCCGCTAACCTTGGACTTTTCAATCTCTTTCCCATACCTGCGCTTGACGGCGCAAAGGTGGTGTTTACCGTTATCGAATGGATAAGGGGTAAGCCCATCGATCAAAATATAGAGGGAATGATTCATTTTATAGGACTTATTGTTTTGCTTGCCTTAGTCGTCATTTTAGACGTATATAACCTAATTTTCGTATAGCGTTATGACAAAATCTGTTTTTGTAAAAAATACGCCCATCGGCGGTGGAAGCCGTGTTACCATTCAGTCAATGACTAACACGCCTACCGCCGACATAGACAAAACGGGCGAACAAATCAGCCGTCTTGTTGCCGCAGGGTGCGATATCGTTCGCCTTGCGGTAAGTAGCGATGCCGAGGTCGAGGCTTGCAAGCAGTACATAAAAAGCTTTGACGTTCCGCTTGTAGCCGATATTCAGTTTGATCACCGTCTTGCGGTGGCGTGTAGCGACATCGGCTTTGCCAAGGTGCGCATAAACCCCGGCAATATCGGTGGCGAGGACGGCGTAAAAAGGGTAGTACAGGCTTGCAAGGCCAATCGCACGGCAATCCGTGTGGGCGTAAACGGCGGCTCGCTCGAGGGCGGCGTTATCGGTGGCGGTGCCGAGGCACTGGCGAAAAGTGCGCTAAAAAGTGTGGACAAGGTGCGCTCCTACGGCTTTGAAGATATAGTGATTTCGGTAAAATCAAGCGACGTTCGCACGATGATAGAGGCTAACCGCTTAGTTAGTCAGGCGTGTGATTATCCGCTTCACCTTGGCGTGACCGAAAGCGGTGACGTTGAGGGCGGAACACTAAAATCGGCAATAGGTATAGGCGCTTTGCTTGCCATGGGGATAGGTGACACCATCAGAGTGTCGCTTTCGGGCGACCCCGTAGAGGAGGTTAAGGCGGCTCGTAATATACTCAGAAGTGTTGGACTTGACAAAAACTTTTGCGAGCTAATTTCATGCCCGACCTGCTCGAGGTGCAATTACGATCTTGAGGGCACGGTACGGGAGCTTCGCCGCTTTACGGACGGCATAACGGTTCCACTTAGGGTAGCGGTTATGGGTTGTGTTGTCAATGGCCCGGGTGAGGCAAAAAACGCCGATTGCGGAGTGGCGGGCGGCAAGGACAAGGCGGTACTGTTTTGCAAGGGCGAGGTTGTAAAAACCGTACCCCAATCGGACATACTGCCCGAGATAAAAGGTTTAATCTCAAAAATTTTGGCGGAGAAAAATCAGTGAATGAATTGTTAAGCAGCTTAGAGGAAAGAACGGGCGAAAATCTATCGGACGTTAAGCTTTCCGACGTAAACGCTTATATCAAGCAAAATACGCTCGAGGTTATTTTGGTATGTCCCGAGGGTAGATTTGACGAGCTTAACAAAAAGACCCCCGAGCTGACTAAGGCGGTGGCGGAGATTTTAAGCACGACCTTCAAGGTAAGGCTCAAGGTTAAAAAGAGCTACTTTGACGAGGCGTTCTTCACCTACAATCTGCTTGAATTTTTGGCAAACCATCCCATAATAAAAAACAATGTTAAAAGCGGCAGTTTTATTTTTGAGTACACCGATGACGGCGTTCGCGTAAAAATAGAGGTTCCGTCCACAATAGCGGACTACATCACCGCACGAAAAATATTAGACCAAATCAACGCCTATGCGTTTACGCACTACTGCGAAAAAATAGTGGTAGAGCTAAAGCCTATTCAGCTCGAAAGTGAGGAAATCGTTTTTGAGCTGCCCGAAACAAAGCTCGTTTACGACTACGAGGGCGGTAGAAAAATCAAGGTGGAAAACGTTGAGCCGTTTATCGGCGAAATCATATACGAAAAGCCAAGCTATATCGTGGACGCAAAGCCCACGGACGGCATAGTTTTATGCGGCAGAATAAAGGAGTTTACCGAGCGCAAGCGCACTCCAAAGGAGGGCGACACCGAGGACAAGTTCTTCTTCAAATTTCGTCTGGAGGATTTTACCGGCTCGGTGGACTGCATATACTTCCCGTCCAAAAAGACGCTTGACAAAATAAGGCTTCTTCGCGACGGAAAAGAGGTGGTAGTGTACGGCGCTATCGAAATGAACACCTTCCGCGGCGTAACTGCTAAGTCGCTTCGAGTAAGATACGTATCGCTTTGCACGCTTCCCGAGGAGTTCAAGATAAATCGCGCAAAGATGTCCTTGCCCGAAAAATATACGTGCGTATTTCCGCAACCGTACGAAAGCTTCGAGCAGGACGATATTTTTAGACAAGAGGATGAAATCCCGAGGTTTTTGCTTAACAAGGAGTTCGTGGTGTACGACTTCGAGGCGACGGGATTGCTCGACACAAATCCGCGAATAGTAGAAATAGGAGCTGTAAAAATAAAGGATGGCGTCATTACCGAAACGTTCGAGTGCCTCGTAGACCCCGAATGTCTTATTCCAAAAAAAAGCACCGAGGTGCACGGCATAACCGACGCTATGGTAAAGGGTAAGCCGACTATAAAGGACGTAATGCCCGACTTTTTCAAGTTCTGTTACGGCTGTATTATGGTGGGGCAAAACACGCTTAATTACGACTGGCCGTTGCTTCGCGGCTTAGCTGAGCCCATGAATATTTATTTTGAGAACGAGCAGCTTGACGTTATGGTTCTTGCAAAAAAATATCATCCCGAATTTGCAAAATACAACCTCGGCTATATGGCAAAGCAATTCGGATTTGTCAACGAGGAAGCGCATCGCGCGCTGTCCGATACGATAACCACGGCAAAA
Source organism: Clostridia bacterium (assembly GCA_017500845.1). Classification (GTDB taxonomy): domain Bacteria; phylum Bacillota; class Clostridia; order Christensenellales; family Pumilibacteraceae; genus CAG-552. The sequence goes on along the minus strand of JAFVXY010000005.1, from coordinate 106,413 downwards.
GTATTCAAAGAGATATCAAAAAAGATGTAAAATCAACTCAAATTGGTAAAAAGTGATAAAAATCAGTTGCATTTTGCATTTTGCTGTGATATACTAATTATGTTATTTAAGCACGATGAGAGTAAGCCTTGCGGCTTGCTCTCAATCATTATGGAGCGAAATGAACGTAGTAGAGTTAACAAAAAAGGCAGTAAGCGGCACTCTTACCGACATGGGCTACGAGCTTGTGGACGTAGAATACGACAAGCAGTACGGACAGATGACCTTGACGGTGTACATTTACAAGGAGGGCGGCGTAGACCTTGACGATTGCGAAAAGGTTTCCCGCGCGCTTGACCCCATACTTGACGAGGTTAATCCCACGGGCGACGAGCCGTACTCGTTCAACGTGTCGTCCCCGGGACTTGACAGACCGTTCAAGACTCAGCGCGACTTCGAGCGTAATTACGGCGAAGAGGTGGAGGTAAAGCTGTATGCACCGCTTAAGGGCAAAAAGATTTACGAGGGCGTCCTTAAGGAAAAGGCGGAAAATACCTTTACCATAATTTGCGATGAAGAAGAAATTACAATAGAATGTGCAAAGGCGGCGTTCGTAAGGCCGCTAGTAAAATTTGAATAATCGGATAATCAGATTTTGACCAAGGCGAAAACGCCTATTTAAGGAGGAATAATCTAATGAAAAGTCAGGACTTTTTTCTTGCGCTTGAGGAGCTTGAATCGACTAAGCGTATAAAAAAGGAAATTTTTATCGAAGCTTTGGAAACGGCGCTTGTTATTGCTTACAAAAAGCACACCGGCGACGCTAAGGCGGTTGAGGTTAAGCTCGACCCCGAAAAGAGCACTATCGACATTATAGCGTTCTTAGAAGTAGTAGATGAGGTTGAGGATAAGGATACCCAAATCAGCCTTGAGGACGCTCGCCTCATAGACAAAAAGTACAAGCTTGGCGACAAGGTTGCCGAAAAGGTTGTAGCAAAGGACTTTGGACGAATTGCGGCTCAAACTGCAAAGCAGGTTATTATGCAAAAGCTTCGCGAGGTAGAAAGCGAGCTTGCTTACAGCGAGCTTTCGCAAAAGGAAGGCGAGCTTATCACTTGCGTTGTTCGCCGTATCGACGGACGCAACGTTTACGTCGAAATCAACAAGCTTGAGGCGTTGCTTATGCAACAGGATCAGGCTCCGTCCGACCGCTTCAACGTGGGCGACAGAATTAAGGTTTTCGTAAAGAAAATTAAGGCAGGCAACCGTGGCCCGCAAATCACAGTAAGCCGTACCGTAGCAGGCTTTGTAAAAAGACTTTTCGAAATCGAAGTTCCAGAAATTGCCGCAGGTCTTGTCAGCATCAAGTCCATTGTGCGCGAGGCGGGATACAGAACCAAAATGGCTGTTTACTCCGAGGACGGCAACGTTGATGCGGTAGGTGCTTGCGTCGGCAACAGAGGTATGCGTGTAAACGCTATCGTAAGCGAGCTTGGCGGCGAAAAAATCGACATCATTCCGTGGCATAACGATCCGCTTGAGTTTATAGCTCGCGCGCTCAGCCCGGCAAAGGTTTCGATGGTAGAGGTTGTGGACGAGGCAGAGCGTAGCGCAAGAGTAGTCGTAGACGACAATATGCTAAGCCTTGCAATCGGCAGAGACGGTCAAAACGCTCGTCTTGCCGCACGTCTTACCGGTTGGAAAATCGACGTTAAGTCGTACAGCAACTATATGAAGATGCAATACGAAAACATCGAGGAAGCTCCGCAGCTTAACGACGAGCCCCTCGAGGAAGAACTTGGAGAGCTTGACTAAATGAAAAACACGCCACAAAGAATGTGCGTTGCTTGCAGGGAAATGAAGGATAAGTCGCAGCTTGTGCGCGTCGTAAAATACGGTGACGAAATTAAGGTTGACCTTACCGACAAGGCACCGGGCAGAGGTGCGTACGTGTGCAAATCCAAGGAATGTGTGGATAAACTAAAAAAGCGCAAGATGCTTAATAGGGCTTTTAGATGTGAAGTTCCCGAAGCAGTTTACGCACAGCTGGAGGTGCAGTATGAATGACAAGGTTGCCTCGCTCATCGGCTTTGCTGTAAAATCTGGCAAGATAATCTATGGGATAGAAAGCTTAGACGAAGGCAAGCGCAAAAGATATCTTATAGTGTGTTGTCATACACTAAGTGAGCGCGCAAAGCTAAGCGTCAAAAAAGTGGCACAACGTGATGGCGTTTTTATTGTCGAAACAAAGACACGCAAGCTCGAGGACATCGTTTACAAAAACAATTGCAAGGTCATCGGTATTTGCAACAAGCAGATGGCAGATGCGATAATAAATTATATCACAGAAGATTATTCACTTATTAAGTCGGAGGAAATTTAATTGACTACTCAAAATCAGACAACGCAGACAGAAAAAGAAGGCGTAAAATACGAAAATATAAAACGTCTTAAAGTCCTTATGGCGCAAGAGAGCGAGCTTAGTGCGCTTATTTCGGACGTAAAAAACGTTAAGCGTAAGATTGACGAGATGCTTACCTCTTTCCGCGCGGCAGAAAAGAAGCTTAAGGCGGCGCAAAAGGAAGAACAACCTGTAGCTGTGCAGCCCGCCCCAAAGGCAGAGCCGCAAAAGCAAAAGCAGGAAGCGAAGGAAGCCGTGCACCCTGCTCCTATAAAGGAAGCTCCGCGTGCAAAGCAACCCGAGGTAAAGAAGGCGCCTACCCCTGCACCCGCAGAGAAGCAGCCTGCTCCGTCAGTTGTCGTTACCGAGCAGAAAAAGGTACCCAGCTACGTTCGTGGTGTTGTCGTTCCTCCGCCAAAGCCGGTTCCGCCGGTAAGAGAGCCGCGCAAGCCGCAGGGTGACAGACGTCCTCCTGCTCAGGGCGGAGCTGCTCGCAAGCCCATGGACGGCAACAGACCTATGCCGCCTCGCACGGGACAAAAGCCGACAGGTGGCGCAGTAGCCGCAAAGCCGGCTCCGATGAAGATTGCTCTTCCCACGCAAAAGGACAGAAGTAAGTCTTTTGACAACAACAAGCGCAAGGAATTCAAGCCCGACGACAAGAAGACAATGAACAAGCGTACGCTTATTCGCAAGGGCTTTATTCAAGACGACGTGGGCGAGGAGCGTATGGGCACTCGCAAGCTTAAAAACAAAAAGCCCAAGTCAGAGCAGACCTTTGTTCCCACCAAGATAGAAAAGGCGGTTATTACTACCGAAAACCTTACGGTAAAAATTCTTAGCGAAAAAATCGGTAAGACCGCGCAAGAAATTATCAAGCAGCTTATGATACTTGGTATTATGACCAATATCAACGGCGTAGTGGACTTCCAGACGATGGAGCTCGTTGCCAACGAGCTTGGCGTAGAGCTTGAGCTTAAGCTCGATAAGACGATGGAGGCTCAAATCGAGGAGGCTCACGACGAAGCAGACAAGGAAGAAGACCTTGTAAAGCGTCCCCCGGTTATTACCGTTATGGGTCACGTTGACCACGGTAAAACCTCACTTCTCGATGCGATCCGCAAAACCTCGGTTGTTGCGGGCGAGGCAGGCGGTATTACACAGCACATCGGTGCTTACTCGGTAGTATGCAAGGGCGAAAAGATTACCTTCCTTGACACTCCGGGTCACGAAGCGTTCACCGAAATGCGTGCACGCGGCGCACAGGTTACCGACATTGCAATCTTGATCGTGGCAGCCGACGACGGCGTAATGCCGCAGACGATTGAGGCAATCAACCACGCAAAGGCGGCTAACGTTCCCGTAATCGTTGCGGTAAACAAAATTGACAAGCCGGGCGCAAATATCGAAAGAATCAAGCAACAGCTTACCGAATACGGTCTTGTTACTGAAGAATGGGGTGGCGACACAATTATGGTTCCCATCTCGGCAAAGCAGGGAATCGGCATTGACAAGCTTCTCGAAATGGTGCTTTTCGTTGCGGAATACAACAACTATCGCGCAAACCCCAACCGCAAGGCAAAGGGCTCGATTATCGAAGCAAAGCTCGACAAGGGAAAGGGCCCCATTGCAAACGTTATCGTTCAAAACGGAACGCTAAAAGTGGGCGACTTCGTTGTATCGGGTATGACATTTGGTAGAGTAAGAGCAATGACGGACGACAAGGGTCGCACCATCAAGGAAGCAGGTCCCTCTACGCCCGTATCCGTACTTGGCTTTGGCGACGTTCCCTCGGCGGGCGACGGAATTTATGTTGTTTCCGACGAGCGCACTGCAAGACAGGTTATCGAGGAGCGTAACACAAAGCTACGCAACGAGCAGGCAAATCAGGGACAAAAGGTATCGTTTGACGATATGATGAACAAAATAAACGAAGGTCAGCTTAAGGAATTTAACCTTATTGTTAAGGCTGACGTTCAAGGCTCTGTAGAGGCGCTTAAGGCTTCGCTTCTCAAGCTCGAGGGCGAGGACGTAAGGGTAAAGGTTATCCACGCGGCGGTAGGCGCAATCAACAAGTCCGACCTTATGCTTGCAAGCATATCTAATGCAATCATTATTGGCTTCAACGTTCGTCCCGACAACGAATCCAAGGCGCTTGCCGAGAAGAACGGTGTAGACGTTAGACTTTACCGTGTAATTTACGAGGCGCTTGAGGATATGGAGCGCACCATCAAGGGTCTTGCAGAGCCCAAGTATCAAGAGGTCGTTATCGGCCGAGCGCAGGTACGTAACGTATTCAAAATTACCGGCGTTGGTCAGATTGCAGGTAGCTACGTTCTAAGCGGCAAGATTCAGCGTAATGCAAAGGTGCGTGTATACCGCGGCGGCGAAATGATTCACGACGGCGTTATCGAAACGCTCAAGCGCTTCAAGGATGACGTTAAGGAAATCGGCGTTGGCTACGAGTGCGGTATTTGCATTGGCGGATTTAATGACATAAAGGAAGAGGACGAGCTTGAAGCATACGTTCTCGAGCAAATCAAGGCATAAAGCCATTCAAGGAAAAAGATGAATTTTAGAATAGACAGAGTAAACAGCGAATTACAAAAGAGCATTTCCGAAATCATTCGCCGTCTTAAGGACCCGCGTATCACCTCGATGGTAAGCGTTATTGCAGTAGAAACGTCCAAGGACCTCGGTAGCGCAAAGGTATTTGTAAGCTGCTACGGCGGCGATGCTCAGGAAACTCTTGCCGCACTCAAAAAGTGTGCGGGCTTTATAAGGCACGAGCTGCGTAACGAATACAGAGAGCTTCGCACCATGCCCTCACTTAATTTTTTCCTCGATACATCTATGGCGTACGGTGAAAAAATTGACGCTTTGCTTGAAGGATTAAAGAAGAATGGAGCTGATTAACAGCATTGCTGCGGCAAACAAAATATTGATTGTTGGACACATGCGTCCGGACGGTGACTGTCTGGGCGCAGGTCTTGCTTTACGTAGGCTTGTGCAAAACGAGGGCAAAAGTGCGGACTTAATGTACGATTCCGACTTACCGCAGCACTATTCCTTTATGGAGCATTTTGACTGCATCAACAAGCAAACGCACGACAAGTACGACTTGCTTATAGTGGTAGACTGCGGCGACGCGCTTAGAATGGGCAGATACAGCAAGATGCTCGGTAAGGTAAAAAGCATACAATTCGACCACCATATCACCAACAATGGCTTTGCGGATATCAACTTTGTTAATCACAAAAAGTCAAGCACGTGTGAGATTTTGGCTGACGTTTTGTTGCCGCTTGGCAAGGTAGATAGCCTTATGGCGACCTATTTGTACACCGGACTTTCGACTGACACCGGGCATTTTATGCACAATAACGTTACCGCTAATGTATTCGAAAAGGCGGCAAAGCTTATGGAGCTTGGCGCTGAGGCGTATACAACCAACAAGAACCTGTATCGCTCCACCACAAAAAACAAGACCAAGCTTATTGCCCGAGCAATAAACTCTATGAAATTTTTGGCGGACGACAGCATTTGCATAATTTCGGTTAGAGCAAACGACCTTGCCGAAACGGGATGCGTAATATCGGACACAGAGGGTCTTATTGACTACGCCATGAATATGAGGTCCGTTCAGATTGCGGCTTGTATGAGCCAACAGGACGAGCATAAGTTTAAGGTTAGCTTTAGAAGCAAGGGCTACAACGTGGCTGAATGCGCGGCTGTGTTTGGCGGCGGCGGACACGTTCAGGCGGCAGGCTGTGTGGTCTTCGGCGTATACGAGGACGTTTTGGATAAGGTAATCAAGTCGATTACCGATGGATTGGATATATGACGGGTGTTATCAACTTATACAAGCCCAAGGGTATTACAAGCAGTGACGCCGTGGTAAAGGTAAAACGAATTTTACATACTCGCGCAGTTGGGCATATGGGGACACTCGATCCGCAAGGCGAGGGCGTACTCATTTTAGGCGTGGGCAAGGCGACCCGCCTTTTTGATTATTATCTATCTAAGGATAAGGTTTACGAGGCAGAATTTACCTTTGGCGAGGAGCGCGACACTCTCGACGGCGAGGGTGTGGTTACCGCCTCGGGCGGCAGAATCCCGAGCGAAACCGAAATCAAGAAGGCGATAAAGGAGTTTGTTGGCAAGCTGAGTCAAATTCCACCTGCTTATTCGGCAAAAAAAATTGAAGGACAAAAGGCTTACGACCTTGCCCGTCAAGGTAAGGATGTGCAGCTAAAGGCGTGTAGCGTTGAGGTTTTTGACTACGAGTTACTCTCGATGGACGGTAACAAAATCACCGTTAGAGTGCATTGCTCAAGCGGAACGTACATTCGCAGTCTTTGCCGTGACCTTGCTTATAGGCTGGGTACTTACGCCATAATGACGGCAATCAAAAGAATACGTTGCGGCTCGTTCAGGATAGAAAATTGCGTAACGCTTGATGAACTTTCGGCAGAAAAGCTGCTTTCGGTGCAAGATGCATTGCCCGAAATCGAGCGCCTTGACCTAAGTGATGAGCATTACGTAAAGGTATGCAACGGCGTAAAAATCAAGATGGACGGCGAGGGTAAGCGACTTGTTTTTTGTAAGGGCGAGTTGTTTGGACTTGGCGAAATCTCGGACGGCTTGCTTGCAATAAAGACGTACATGAGGGAAGCATGAAAATTTCAGTTGCATTAGGCTTTTTTGATAGCGTCCACATCGGTCACAGACAGCTTCTTAAGGCAAACGCAGAGCACGCCGCACACAACGGAATGACAGCCGCGGTGCATACCTTTTGCAATGACCTTGGCGAGTTTTTTGGATCCAAGCAATTGTACGGCTTTGACGAGCGTAAGGAGTTGCTTACTAAAAACGGTGCCGAGATGATTATTGCCGACGATTTTGACCGTAAGTTTATGACAAAGAGAGGTATAGAGTTTTTAGACGAGCTTACCTCTAAATGTGATATAGGAGCGTTTTTCTGCGGATATGATTATTCGTTTGGTGTAAACGCAGAATGCAACGCAAACGATTTGGCGCAGTATGCATCAAAAAAAGATATACGTTGTGAAATTTTACCGCCATTCACGGTAGATGGCAAAAAGGTATCTACTACGTGGATAAAGGAAAGCCTTTTGGCGGGTGATTTAGATAGGGCAAACAGTCTGCTTGGTGAGCCGTTCTTTGTTCGCGGCAAGGTGGTAAAGGGGCGAGGCGTAGGTCGGGCTTTTGGTTATCCCACGGCAAATGTAAGCTACGGCGGCTTTTTGCCAAAACAGGGGGTGTACAAGACTCTCGTTTCGTTTGACGGCAAGCAATACGTGGCGGTGACCAACGTAGGCACAAAGCCGACGTTTGACGAAAGCTCGGTTACAATCGAGCCTATGCTGATAGATTTTAGCGGTGACCTGTACGGCAAGGAGCTTACCGTAAGGTTTATAAAATATCTTCGACCCATAATTAAATTTGCGGACGGAAATGAGTTAAATAAACAAATACAAAAGGACGTAAGGGAGGCATTATGCTAAGGATAGGACCGTCGGGCAATTCTCAATCGTTTTATGATGAGGGACACAAGCACACCTACGAGGCGGCGGCTTGGTTGTCGGAGCGCGGGCTAAACGCATTCGAATATTCTTTTGGCAGAGGTGTATCCATGGGTGACGCCACGGCTCAAAAAATAAAGGAAGCTTTTGCGGCTTTCGATATCGAAATCAGCGCGCATGCGCCGTACTACACCAACTTTGCCAATCCCTCGCCCGAAATGATACAAAAATCGGTTGAGTACATAGCCCAGTCAATAGAGGCGGTAAAAAAGATGGGCGGTAGACGTGTCGTCTTTCATCCTGCTTCGTGCGGAAAGCTTACGCGCGATGCGGCGGTAAGACTTGCTAAACAAAATATTGCGGCTATGATGAGTACTCTCGAGGGCGATTTTTTGCTTGCCGCCGAAACCATGGGCAAAATCAGGCAAATAGGTACGGTAGAGGAGGTTGTGGATTTTTGCACGTGTGACGAAAGGCTTATTCCATGCTTTGATTTTGGTCACATCAATAGCTACACTAAGGGCGGCTTGGTAACTAAAGAAGATTACAAAAAAATCATCGACCTCACCTTAAACAAGCTGGGCGAATATAAGACCAAGAATATGCATGTACATTTTTCTAAAATTATGTACGGTGCTTCGGGCGAAATAAAGCATCTTACCTTTGCCGACGACAAGTACGGCCCGGAGTATCAGCCGCTGGCCGAGGTGATAGACGAGTACGGTCTTACGCCGTATATCGTGTGCGAATCCGATTCTACCATGGCAGAAGATGCAATATTTATGAAAAACTGTCACAAAAAGGTTTACTAATTGCAAAATTTATGGTATACTTATTTGGTAGTGAAAAAAAGGAGTGGATATGAACGGTAGTAATACGGATACGCTGGTTATACTTTCAAGCGTAAATCGCCAATATTTTTCTAAAGTAAATACCACGTTTGGCTGTGTTATCATACACGAGGACACCAGAATTTTCATCACGGATTTTCGTTATTACGGCTACGTAAGCAAGGTGCTTGAGGACTGGGAAGTAATTTGCATAAAGCCTGAGGCATTGTACGAAAAAATCAATGAGCAGCTTACAAGGCTTAATGCCGAGGTGGTAGGCTACGAGGACAAGTCGCTCTCGGTCGAAAAGTTCCAGCGTCTTTACAGCGCTTGCTCGGCATTCCGTTTCGAGCCTGCCTCTGCCTATATTGCTCAAATGCGCGCGATAAAGAGCGAGGAGGAAATTCAAAAGATTGCCGCCGCTCAAATGATATCGCAAAAAGCCCTGGGTAAGGTTGTGCCAATGATTAAGCCTGGTGTAACCGAGCGCGAGGTTGCCGCAAATATTTTGTACGAAATGCTGATGCTTGGTGCTGAGGACAAGGCTTTTGATCCCATCGTAGCATTTGGCGAAAACAGCGCGATTCCGCATTACCGTACCGGCAAGCGTAAGCTGGAAAAAAACGATATGGTGCTTATTGATATGGGTGCCAAGGTGGACGGCTATTGCTCGGATATGACCAGGACGTTCTGTGTAGGTCAGCCCGGCGAAAAGATGGCAGAGATTCATAACGTAGTTTTGGAGGCTCAAAATTACGCCTTGCAAAATATTCGCGCAGGCATCAGCTGTCACGAAGCTGACTCGTATGCGCGAGAATACATTATTTCGCACGGATATGGCAAGGTCTTCGGCCATCCTGCGGGTCACGGCATAGGGCTCGAAATTCACGAGCTTCCCCGCGTACAATACGACGAAAGCGTTACGCTTCAGCCCAATATGATTATCACAGTCGAGCCGGGCGTTTATATTGACGGCTTTGGCGGTGTAAGAATAGAGGACATAATCGTCGTAAAAGAAGACGGCATACTAAATTTGACTAATTTTGATAAAAATATCAATCTCTAAGGAGGAAATTATGATAGAAGCAGGAGATTTCAGAAAAGGTATTACACTCGAAATAGACGGTAAGGTTTATGTTATCGTGGATTTCCAGCACGTAAAGCCGGGCAAAGGCGCAGCATTCGTAAGGGCTAAGATTAAGAACGTAATCACGGGACAGGTTCTCGAGCAGACCTTCAACCCGTCGGATAAGTACCCCCTTGCTCACATCGAGCGTAAGGAAATGCAGTATTCGTACAATGATGGCGACCTTTACTACTTTATGGATATGGAGTCCTTCGAGATGGTTCCCCTCAACTACGATGTTTGTGCCGAAGCGCTCAAATACATCAAGGAAGAAATGATGGCTACCGTACATTTCTACAAGGGCTCTGCATTCAGCGTAGAAGCTCCCAACTTTGTAGAGCTTGTTGTTGCTGAAACCGAACCGGGCATTCAGGGTGATACGTCCAAGGCAGGCAACAAGCCCGCAAAACTCGAAACCGGCACCAACATTCAGATTCCGCTTTTCGTAAACCAGGGCGAGAAGATCCGCGTAGATACCCGCACCGGAACCTATATGGAAAGAGTAAAATAACAATCAATACTTTTAATGCAAAAAATCCGCAAGAGTGCTCCTTTTGCGGATTTTTTGTTGATAACGTGTATGGTTGTAAACAAAAGGGAGCAAGCATTTTCTGCCTGCTCCCTTTTTGCCGTAAAAGGCAATTAAGATTTGACTTAATTAGTTAACCCAATCCCAATCATCAGCCGCCATAGCTTGATTTTTGATGTAGATATTGGTATTGTCATAAAGGCTTTGACCGTTGTTATAATAACAGTTGTTATAGAAGATTCGTGATTCTCCACCAGGCATTGTTTCTATTAGATTATTCTTAACGTTAGAGTCTACCGAGCAGTTTTCGAGGTACAAATAAGAAGCTGAGTTAACGGATTCACCTGTTACTTTGTTAGTACCGTTTCCATAGAAAGCATAATATCCACCGCTATTACCTTTTGCTATCATTAGGTCATAGCATTTAACTTTAGCTTTGCGAATAGCTTGTAGAGCACCATTATCTACCTTATTACCAATTGTTTGGTCTGTTATGATGTTTACCGCACTAGCGTCTAAATAGAGATTACGCAAGGTAACATGTATATACTCTGAGGTATTGCCGTTAACGTTAAATAGATGGCGGTTAGAGTTTTTATTGCTCTTCTTTACATTTACGCTTTGTTTAATTAGCTTAATATCTTCCTTGTCGCCAAGACCGATAATGTCCATGCTGGAGGTAACGGTAAGAGTGGTAGCCTCGTTATAAGTTCCGGGAAGAATATATACCGTGCTAAAATCATTACCGCTAAGAGCAGAGAATTCGGCGTAAAGCTTACCTGCCGCAACAGTTTTTACCGTGTAGTTTGTGTTGATTTGCTCGTACACCGAGTCAGGGGCTTCAAGAATAACCGTATTTTCGCGCTCAGCTATAATATAGCGAGTTGTGGAGTTGTATATAACCTCAGCATCTGCAGTAAGAGTTCTAACAGGTTCAGCCGACTTAGTGTAGTTTATTGCAATATACTCAGAGTTATCTTCTGCAAGAGCAGGATTTAATACCGCAGGGTTTACGTCAATAAAGTCACCGCCTTCGATTGATAATTCAGGGGCTGTGCCTACATCTTTTCCTTGGAAGCTACTTCCGCCACCCATATAGAAGGTGCCGCCGGTGATTGAGGTGTTTATAAATGTATACGTTCTGCCGTCGTCAAGGTAATATTCGCCGCAGCTGATAGTAACTCCATCAAATATTGTATTGTCCTCGCTGCCAAAATAGAAGGAGCCGTTACCGGTCAAGGTTGCGCGCGCTATGTTTGTCGCACCAAATGTAACGTTGCCCTCGTTGTAAATCTCACCGTTGATATTAGCGCCGTCAATGGTAAGAGAAGCAGAGATATTGTCGGTGCTGCCAAAGTCGTTAGCAATGCCAAGGGCGTCAATCGAGCCTCCGCCTACGGAGTCGAGTAGGGTAAGCGTGCCGCGATTGTTAAGCGCATATACATTAGTTACTCCCTCGGGTGTATAAAGGCTGAATCCGTTAAGGTCAAGGGAAGCAATTATTTCCTCGGGGATAACTGCGATTTCGTCGTTAGAGGTAACGTCAATTTCGATGTCGTTGCATAAGCCTATGTCGCCGCCTGCTTTAAGCGCCTCTACAAGCTCCGCATAGCTGGAAACTAAGACCTCACCAAGACCTGCATCGTATTCAGGACCAAACGCGTCTTCCTCATAGTCCATCTGCGTAGCCGAAACGTTTACGCCAAGATTAATGTGCAAGGGAAGACCGTCCGAGGTTTGCTTGCCGTTGATAACGTTCCAATTATTGTCGTTAGCGCTCGGCTCCCACCAAATTACTACTCCGTATGTAATGGACTCACCTGCGATAAGTGATCCGCCTGCAATGAAGTTTTTAAGTAATGCTCCTTCGCCGGCTTCTTCTAAAACAGTTGCGCGGTCGGTTTGACTAACGCCGCCCTCTACGATGGCGATTTTCAATACTTGACTTAGCTTTGCGTTTGTACCAACTATATAGTTTTCGTCCATAAAGTTGATAGTAAACTTAAATTTTAGTGCCAAGCTGCCTTCGTTTACAACTGTAAGATTTTCCCAAGCTACAGCACCCGGTTCCCACAGTTCAACGTCGTTGAACAATGTGTTTACGTTGGTGATGCTGTTTTTGTCAGCGGGGTTGCCGTAGTAAACCTCAACGTCCAAGTTGCCGGACTGAATGATATTGTTTGCGCTGGTTGCCGTATCGGTAAACCATGCAAACGTTGTGCCGATGAACATACTGATGCATAATATAAAAGCAAAAGCACTTGTCAGTAATGCACGACGTGTGGTACTTTTTTTCATTCTCATTTCCTCCTTGTAGTTTTTAGTACCCAGCTTTGACTCAATACGCCAAAGCAAAAATGCGTATTATAATAGCTTTCTTGCAGCAATTATTTATAAGTATACTATTATAGATAGTACATTTTAACATACAAATATACATTATAATCATAGTACGCCTAATGCGTGTAAAAATTACATTTTTTGGTAAAACCAAATAAGAAAAAAAGAACGGAGTTTTAATTCCGTTCTTTTTTACACTATATTGCAATAAGTGCTTGTTATTTTTCGTATCTGCGAGATTCGTAGTAAGCGATAAGCTCTTTTAGCTCCTCGATTTGCTGACGAAGCATTGCACCTGTGTCGGTATCGTTTACGGTAACTCTGCCCTCGGTGTATTCTACAACCTGAATGGACGGAGCCTCGTTGCTTATCAGCTCGTTTGCGTTGTGCTGTGCTAGCGCGTAGTAGCGGGAGTTATAGATGAGTGTATATCCGGCAATACCCGTCGTGCCTTGGTACGACTTAGCCATACCTCCGTCGATTACGTACAGCAAGCCGCCGCCCTTTACGGGGCTTTCACCCGACTTGTGCTTTACGGGGACGTGACCGTTAATAATGTGTCCGCCGTACTTAATGCCAAATTCGGTAAGAATCTTTTTGCAGATCTGCTTATCAACCTCGGGGTTTGCAATCAGCTTGTAATACGGATCGGTGTGTTCCTTGTGGGTTGCCTTGTCCTCGACAAAGAAACGCTGGAACGTAGTGATGGTATTTTTACCAAAGAGGGGAGATTTACCGCCACTCCACAGGTACCAAAGCAGGTGTCCGTCAAACTTATCGTTACAGCCGCTGTAATAGATACGGCGAACCTCTTTGTCAAGATAGTCGAGGTATTCCTTGCCGGCAAGCGTTTTACCGCCGCCGATATCTACCTGCTCAAACTCGCCGTCCATAGTCATCGGAATGCAACCGTGATAGAGCAGGTTGTTGTTAAAGATTGTATAAAGCGAGCCGTGCGTTAGCAAGAATTTTATATGGCTGTCAAGTCGCTTACTGCTTGTAAACGAAGCGGCAATACGCTCCATAACGTCGTACTCGTCCTCGGTAAACTCAAACGGATTGCTCGGGTCTACGGTGGGGAAGTTGGTGTCGCGCATCGGATATTCGGTGTCGCCGATTTTTACCGTACCCTTTTGGAAATCGATTTTATCCAAAAGCACTCTTGCCTCGGCGTGATATTCGGGATGTGCCAAAATAAGTTGAGCTTCTGCCTTAAACTGAATAATGCTGATAGCCTTGTGCATCTTTGCGGCAAGCTTCATGTCTACGGGGTCGAACTTGTTTTTGTCAAACACCTTGGGGGTAAAGAATTTGCATTCGTCATCTGCGTACGTTTGAAGTGCAAAGGAGCTTAAGGGACGAAGGTTGATTCCGTAGCCAATCTCCAGCATATCAAAGTTATTGTATGCGCAGTTTATTCTAAGCACGTTTGCGATGCTTGCCCAGTTACCAAACGCCGCACCCATCCAAAGGATGTCGTGGTTACCCCATTGGAAGTCTACGTTGTCGTAGCCGATAAGGTAGTCCATTATGTAGTCGGGGTGGGCACCGCGGTCAAACACGTCACCTACGATATGAAGTATATCGATTGCAAGAATACTTACCGTGCGGGCAAGCTCCTTGATAAACTCCTCGGACATTCCTGTTTCATAAAGCGACTTAAGAATTTGCTTGTAATAATGCTCCTTGTTAGCCTCGTCGTCTGCGTGCAAAAGCTCATCCATTATGTAAGCAAAGCCTTGGGGCAATCGTTTACGAACCTTCGAGCGAGTATATTTGTTGGCAGTGTTTTTAGTGAGTGCTACAAGCTTGATAATTACGCCGCTAAGCCATTCCTCGTAGCCGTCACATTCCTTACGTTTTGCAATAGTTTGCTCGGGGTAGTACAGGAGCGTCGTAAGCTCGTCCCTTTCTTCCGCGGGAGAATCAGAAAACAACCAGTCGATTTTCTCCTTCAAAACGCCCGATGCGCCCTTAAGCATGTGGATAAACGCCTCGTGCTCACCGTGTAGGTCGCTAAAGAAGTATTCCGTTCCTTTAGGAAGCGACAGTATTGCGGAAAGGTTAATGATTTCCACAGCCGCCGATTTTATGTCCGGAAACTCCTTGGACAATAGACTCATAAATCTTTTATTTGACATAACTACCTCCGTAGTGTTTTATACAACAATAAATAAGCTTTTGCACAAAAAGTAAGTATACGTTAGCGCAAAAAAGCGACAAAACGATTAGTCGTTAAGCAACAGCTTGTCTAAGCTCTTTTTAAGAATAACGCGCTGTTCCTCGTACTTGGTGATTTTTTCTTGCTCCGCTGCAACAAGTTGGGGCGGAGCTTTTTTAACGAAGCCCTCATTGGCAAGCTTACCCTTAGCGCGTGCTATTTCACTGTCTACAACCTCGATTTCGCGGTTAAGACGCTCGATCTCAAGCTCTACGTCAACAAGCTCACGCATAGGAACGAAAACCTCGGCTATGGGCGAAACGACAGTCGCATTTGTGCCTGTCGGCTCTGCATCAACGATGGTAAGGCTACTGCCGCCGCCAAGCTTTTCGATATAAGCCGAGGTGCTTGCGATAAGGTCGCCGCCACCGATGGGCTTTACAAAAAGGGAGGTGCGCTTGCTTTGACTTACGTTCATCTCGCGGCGCATAGCACGAATGCTTTTGATAAGCTCGATAACGTCATTCATTTTGTTAAGCTCCGACATTTCGGGAAGCTCCATAAGACCCTTTTCCGTCACAATTCCTTGGGTGGAGGGGAAGGATGCGATCATAATATCCTCGGCATCCTTGTTGGGAAGCGCATTATAAATTTCGCTTGTAACAAACGGAATAATGGGATGAGCAAGCTTAAGTGCTTCTCGCAGTACGTACAGTAGTACCGTAACCGTGTTGTTGCGTCTGTCTTGATCGTCGCTGTAAAGCTCGGTTTTGCTAAGCTCGATATACCAATCGCAGAAGTCGTTCCAGATAAACTCGTAAATTTCGGTTGCCGCAAGACCTACCTCGTATTTGTCCATAAGCTCACTTACACGCTTGGTGCATTCCACAAGCTTAATAAGAATCCACTTGTCCGCAACGGTAAGGTTAAACGAGCCCATGGGGACAGGAGTGCAGCCCTCTGCGTTCATCAAAACGAACCTTGCCGCATTCCAGATCTTGTTCATAAAGTTGCGATAGCCCTCAAGCTTGTCGCTGGAATACTTAATGTCGCCGCCTGCCGAAATACCGCTTACAAGCGAAATTCTAAGCGTATCTGCGCCCGCAGAGTCGATTACCTCAAGCGGGTCTACGCCGTTGCCGAGCGATTTGCTCATCTTGCGACCCTTTTCGTCACGCACGATACCGTGAATAACCACGTCGCAAAACGGCTTTTTGCCGATATGCTTAAGTCCCGAGAAAATCATTCTCGACACCCAGAAGCCGATAATGTCGTACCCCGTTACGAGAACGTCGGTGGGGTAGAATAGATCGAGATCGGGCGTTTTGTCCGGCCAGCCCATAGTGGAGAACGGCCAAAGTGCCGACGAGAACCACGTATCAAGCACGTCCTCGTCTTGGTGGAGCTTGGTGCTTTTGCACTTAGGACAACAGTGCGGATCTTCCTTTGCCGCAAACACCTCGCCGCACTCGTCGCAGTAGTAAACGGGGATACGGTGACCCCACCAAAGCTGACGCGAAATGCACCAGTCCTGGGTGTTTTCCATCCAATGGAGGTACGATTTTTCAAACCGCTTGGGAATAAAGGTAATGTCCTTATCCTTTACAGCTTTTATGGCAGGCTCGGCAAGCTCCTTCATTTTTACAAACCATTGCTTGCTTATAAGCGGCTCGATAGTGTTGCCGCAACGATAGCAGTGACCTACGTTGTTAAGGTGATCCTCGATTTTTACAAGGAAGCCCTGCGCTTTAAGGTCGTCCACAATGCGGCTGCGAGCCTCGTATCTGTCAAGCCCTGCATAAACTCCGCCGTGCTCGTTTATGGTGGCATCCTTGTTCATAACGTTTATGATGGGTAGATTGTGTCTTTTGCCCACCTCAAAGTCGTTGGGGTCGTGCGCCGGAGTGATTTTTACCGCGCCAGTACCAAAATCCTTTTCGACATATTCGTCGGCAACGATGGGGATAAGTCTACCCACAAGCGGCAAAACAAGGCTCTTGCCAATCATCGCCGAATATCTTTCGTCGGACGGATGAACGGCTACCGCTGTATCGCCAAGAAGCGTTTCGGGACGTGTGGTAGCAATCACAACCTCGCCGCTACCGTCTTGTAGCGGATAGCGGATATGCCAAAGGTGCGAAGCCGAGCTTTCGTATTCGACCTCCGCATCCGAAATGGCGGTTTTACACTGAGGACACCAGTTGATTATGCGGTCGCCCTGATAAATCGTGCCCTCGTTGAACATATTTACAAAGACCTCGCGCACAGCCTTAGAGCAACGCTCGTCCATGGTAAAGGCACTTCTGGACCAGTCACAGCTAAGACCAAGTCGCTTTTGCTGCTCAACGATTCTGCCGCCGTATTGAGCCTTCCATTCAAAGGCGCGGCGCAAAAATTCCTCTCTGCCGATGCCTTCCTTGCTAAGACCCTCCTCGGCAAGCTTTTCGACGATTTTAACCTCGGTAGCAATCGAGGCGTGGTCGGTACCAGGAAGCCACAGCGCGTCAAAGCCCATCATGCGCTTGTATCTTATTATAGCGTCCTGAATGGTGCAGTCCAAAGCGTGTCCGATATGAAGCTGTCCCGTAATGTTCGGGGGCGGCATAACGATGGTAAACGGCTTTTTGCTTCCGTCAGCAGTCGGCTTAAAATAGTTCTTTTCCAGCCAATTGTCGTAAATTCGTTTTTCAAAGCTTTGAGGTTCGTACGTTTTGTTCATATAGGTTTAGTCCTCGTTTATCGTTGATGATAGTAATAATTACTTAATAACCTACTAAGTATAACACAGCTTAACAAATAAAGCAACAATTATTAACACGCAAAATTAAAATCGCATAGTATGAAATATAAGTCGAGGTCAGGCAATAGCGTGCAAAAAGCCAAGCGTTCTTGCTTATTCGACAAATATAAATGGAGGAATTTATGAAGAAAATTACAGTTTGGTTTTTGTGCTTGCTTATGCTTGCTATGCCTATGACTCTTACCGCTTGTAAGACGGACGAAGATGGTGTTATTCGCCTAAGTGAGGTTACGCACAGTATCTTTTATGCGCCCCTTTACGTAGCAATCAACAATGGCTACTTCGAGGACGAGGGCATAACCATAGAGCTGTCTAACGCGGGTGGTGCCGACAAGGTTATGACGGCAATCGCGTCTAAAAGCGCAGACATAGGGCTTATGGGACCGGAGGCGACAATTTACTGCCACGTGGAGGGTCAGCGTGATTATCCTGTTATATTCGGTCAGCTCACTCAGCGTGACGGCTCCTTTTTGGTATCGCGTAACGAGGAACCCGATTTTAAGTGGAGCGACCTTGAGGGTAAGCACGTTCTTGCAGGTAGAGCGGGCGGCGTGCCGGCGATGACGCTTCAGTACGTAGTGGAAACTTTGGGTGGGCTAAGCCTTAGTCAGCTTAACTTCGACACCACCGTGGCGTTCGATTTGATGGTGGGCGCATTCGAGGGTGATACGAGTATTGACTACTGCACGATGTTCGAGCCTACCGCAAGTGATTTCGTGGCGGCAGGCAAGGGTTATATTGTGGCTTCGGTAGGTGAGGCGGCAGGCGACGTACCGTTTACTGCGTTCTCGGCATCAAAAAGCTATCTCGAAGAAAACCGTGAGCTTGTCAAAAAGTTCCTTGCTTGCGTAAAAAAGGGTTACGACTTTATCGTTAGCAGTGACAGCATGGCGGTTGCCGATGCGCTTGCACCCTCGTTCTCGGGCGAAAGCAAGCAGCTTATGGCATCGTCGGTAGAGCGATACCTAAGCATCAACGCTTGGTGTAGCTCGCCCGTAATGAGCAAGGCATCGTTTGACAGCTTGCAGGACATTATGCAAAACGCGGGCACCCTTGACGAGCGTGCGGATTTCTCGCTCGCAGTAGACAACAGTATCGCTAAGGAGCTTTAGGACGCAGCTTGCGCCCTGCGCCAAAAGGCGAATACGGGCAAACTCATAACTTTACAAAGCCGGAGAAAATGATATGGAAATACTAAAAATGGATAACGTAAGCCTGACTTATCAGACGGTTGAAAGCGAAACAAAGGCTATCGAAAATTTATCGCTGGTGGTGGAGGACGGCGAGTTTATTGCGCTGGTTGGCCCCAGCGGATGCGGAAAAACAACCATACTTTCTCTTGCTTCGGGACTTATAAAGCCTACCGGCGGTACGGTTACGCTTATGGGTAAGGTGGTGGACCGCCCGAGTGCAGATACGGGATATATGCTTCAGCGTGATATGCTGTTCGAGTGGCGAACGATAGAGCGCAACGTATTGCTTGGGCCCGAAATCAGAAGAAGTCTTGACGCAGAGAGGAGGGCGGAAGCCGAAGAACTGCTAAAAAAGTACGGATTGTGGGAGTTCAGAAAGCACTATCCCAATCAGCTCAGCGGTGGAATGCGACAGCGTGCGGCGCTTATTCGTACTCTTGCGCTTTGGCCTAAGCTGTTACTGCTTGACGAGCCGTTTTCCGCGCTTGACTTTCAGACGAGGCTAAGCGTTTGCAACGACGTTCATAAGATAATAAAGAGCGAAAAGAAGACAGCCTTGCTTGTGACTCACGATATTTCCGAGGCAGTAAGTCTTGCCGATAAAATAGTAGTTTTGTCTCAGCGACCGGCTACCGTAAAAAGCACCTTTACTATAGATTTGGACGCGCCGACGCCACTAAAGCGCCGCGAAAGCGCAGGCTTTACCAAGTGGTTCGACACCGTCTGGAAGGAAGTGAGTGTATGAAAAAACTAAAGAACGGTCATGAGTTATTTGTACAAAAGAGCAAAAGACGTAAGGTAAAAATCGTAGCTATTCAGCTGGTTCTTCTGGTGTTTTTAATTGCACTGTGGGAGATTGCGGCAAGGCTTTATTGGATAGACAGCTTTATTACCTCCAGCCCGTCACGCATAATAAAAATGCTTGGCGAGCTTGGCAGTCAGGGGCTGTGGACTCATATCTGGACGACTCTTTACGAGTGCATTATCGGCTTTATAGTGTCCACCGTTTTAGGGTGTGCCATAGCCGTCCTATTGTGGTGGTCGGATTTTTTGCGAAGGGTGTTAGAGCCGTATATAGTCGTGCTAAACAGCTTACCAAAAATTGCACTTGGACCCATCATTATAATTTGGGTGGGTGCAGGCGCAAAGGCGATCGTTATGATGACCGTGCTTATTTGCATAATCGTAACGATAATAAGTGCGCTAAACGGCTTGCTTGCTACCGACGAGGGCAAAATCTTGTTACTGCGTTCGATGGGCGCATCCAAATGGCAGATTTTGACTAAGCTTGTTTTGCCGGGAGCTGTTCCTACCTTTTTATCCGTACTTAAAATCAACGTTGGACTTGCGTGGGTAGGTACGATCATGGGCGAATATCTTGTGTCGGGGGCGGGACTCGGATACCTAATTATTTACGGCGGTCAGGTCTTTAAGCTCGACCTCGTTATGACGTCCACCGTGATTCTGTGCTTTCTTGCCGCTATTATGTACTTTGCAGTCGCGCTTGCCGAAAGACTTCTTCGACGCAAGTAAGCGGCGACAAAGGCAGAATGAGCAAAGCACGGTGTAAACAAATCCAAAAATGCCGATTACGGGATAGAGGTAGGCGACCACGTTTTCGAAGCCGAGGTTGCTTACCAGCATTCCCGCTATAAGCGAAACTGCCACCGAAAATCCCTTGCTTCCCGTAAGTGGAGCAAGCCACGAGGACAGCCCGATAAGAGCCGTCATCATCGTGGTAAAAATGGATATTGCCACAGCCCCCACGGCAAAGTAATAAAGCACCTTGCTCGTGGACGAGGCGATGGAAATCATCGGCATATCGGCGGAGGTGTCGTTACCGTTGAGTGTAAGAATAATCAGCAGCATAAGCGCCGTCATTATAGCGGCGGCAATAAGCGAAGCCCAAAGCACCGTTTTGGGCTTTTCGTCTACCGTGGTAAGGACGGTACAGGCAAGCATAATATTCATACATACGTACAGCACGGCAGACGGCAGGGTGAACGGCGAAAATGCAAGGCTAAAGGATGGCTTACCTATATTGAAGCAACAAATAAGTATTATAAAAAAGATGATAAACGGCACTATTATGCTATTGCTTTTAAGCAACCCGCTTAAGCCCTTAGATACGATTATGGCGCACAAAATTCCGCTTATAACCGAATACGCCGGCGAGATGGGAAGAATCGTGTCAAAAAGGCTGTCCATGCCAGACAGCATTCCGGATAGGACGATAAGGCTGTTTAAAAGCAAAAACACGTCCGCAATCACATGAAGCTTGCCAAGAAGCTTCTCGTTGACCTTGCTAAAATCCGAGCTTTTGTACAGCCGTCCGATCGTGCAAAACAGATAGCACAGCAAAAAAACACCCACGCCTACCGCCAGCGCAACCAGAGGCGAAATATTGCTTCCAAAAAAGGATGAGATTTCCTTGCCCGAGGCAAAGCCGGCTCCTATAATTGTACCGACGATAAGCATCGCCAGCGAAAAGGTTTTTTTCATATAACACTATATTTGTTTGCGTATGCATTTATGACTGCATCGCGGTTTTTTGCTGTGAAAAATAAGCATACTACCTTTAATGAAAAGGTGGAAAAGGTTTGCATCGGGGGCAGGAATGCTTGCCGTTTTGGGCGTAATAGGCAAGGTGATAGGAATGTTCTATCGCTTACCGCTAACCAATATTTTGGGTGCGGAGGGAATGGGACTGTATCAGCTTATTTTTCCGCTTTATTCGCTTATTTTAGCGGTGGGGTGCGGCGGTATGCCTGCCGCAATCAGCAAGTACATCAGCGAGCTTACGGCAAGCGGAGATACCGCTTTAGCAAAACGAGCATTAAAAATAACCATAGTAGGGTTGTCCGTTTTTGGTGTATTTGCCGCACTTGCTCTTTTTCTTTTGCGTGATGGAATAGCCGCCTTACAGGGCAATCCCAAGACTGCGCTTTCGTACGCGGCAATCGCACCTGCAGTATTTTTTTCGGGCTTAATTGCTTGCTATCGAGGGTACTTTCAGGGTATGCACAATATGTTTCCAAGCGGTATCAGCCAAATTATCGAGCAGATTGTCAAGGTTGCGCTTGGATTGATTTTTGCGGCACTGTTCGTGGGCAATGGGGTGGAGTACGGCGTTATGGGTGCAATACTCGGCGTATCGCTATCCGAGGCGGTGGCGCTTATGTATCTTGCACTTCGATTTACCTTTGTTGTCGAAAAACAGCAAGAGGGTACGCTTCAAGCCGAAGCGGCGGCAGACGTCGCCGTTATGCCCAAAACGGTGCGCACAGCGCAAATACTAAGGTCTATTTATACAGTGGCGCTTCCCGTTACGCTTGGCTCGCTCGTGCTTCCGTTCTCGCAGGTGCTGGACAGCTTTTTGGTGGTAAACTTGCTTGAGGCGCGTGGCATGGCAGAGGTAAATGCGACGGCTCTTTACGGCGTTTTCAACGGCCCGGTAGGGTCACTGCTTAATATGCCGACGGTAATTACCATCTCGCTTGCCGCGTCACTTTTGCCTCGTATAGCGGCGTGCAATCGCAATCATACGTGCGTGGACGGTGTGGTGGATAAAAGCGTGGCAACGTATCTTTTGACAATAATTCCTTGTACCGTAGTCTTTGTTTTTGCACCAAAGCCCATTTTAAGCCTGCTGTATTCGCGTGGACTTACCGACTCTGAAATCGCCGTTGCTTCTAAGATTTTGCATATCGAGGGCGTGAATTTACTCTTCCTTGGCGGCATACAGTTGACATCTGCAATGATGCAAGGAGTAGGAAAAGCGAGAACCCCGGTATTCAATCTGCTTATAGGCGCAAGTATAAAGGTTGCGGCTACGGCAGGTCTTATTCCCATAATGGGAATTTACGGGGCGGCGGTTGCAAACGTGCTGTTTTATACGATTACCTTTTTTCTTGATTTTGTTTGCGCCACAAAGCTGTTTGGCAAGTTCTTTTATTTCAAAAAGCAGGCAAAGTCGCTATTTTGTGTATTCGGCTTTGCGGCTGTGTTTTCGCTTTATTTCGTGCTAAGGCTTTATGTAAGTGACCTCGTTGCTCTTTTGACTGCCGGGGTAGCCGCCGCGGCAACACTTTTGATACTGGTTTTAAAAACAAAATGCATTTTATTAAATTAATTCACCTAAAAATGTTGATTTTGTTGGCGTTATGGTGTATAATTGTTGCAAGCGGGCGTATTTTTGTCCGACTAACTAAAAGAAGGTTTGTTTATGCTTGACGTAAAGTTTATAGCCGAAAATACCGAAGAGGTCAAAAGACAACTTGCTAATCGTAGCGGCAGCTATGACGTGGACATCGTAAAGGAATTGTATGCTAAGCGCCGTGAGCTTTTGGTGGAAACCGAAAACCGAAAGGCAATGCGTAACCGTGTTACCGACGAAATTGCGGTTATCAAAAGGAACAAGGGCGATGCAACCGAGCTTATTGCCAAAATGAAGGCGCTCGGTGAGGAGATTAAGCAGTTTGATGCTCAGCTCGCCGAAATCGAGCCGGCACTAAAGGAAGCCGTGCTTTCTATTCCCAATCTTCCGCATGAAAGTACCCCTGTCGGTAAGGACGAATCCTGCAACGTCGAGGTAAGACGTTGGGGGAATCCGCGCACGGCTGATTTTGAGCTTAAGCCCCATTGGGACATTGGCGCAAACCTCAAAATTCTCGATGCGCCCACCGCGGCAAAAATTGCAGGTGCAAGATTTACCGTATATAAGGGCCTCGGCGCAAGATTAGAGCGAGCAATAATCAACCTTATGCTTGATACACACACTCAGCGTGGATACACCGAGGTTATGCCGCCGTATATGGTCAACCGCGACAGCATGTACGGTACAGGTCAGCTTCCCAAGTTTGAGGAAGACGCTTTCTCGGTAAAGAACAACGGATATTTCCTTATTCCCACGGCAGAGGTTCCCGTAACCAACATGCACCGCGGCGATATTTTGGACGCAAGCAGCTTGCCCATCAAGTACTGCGCATACACCGCATGCTTTAGGGCAGAGGCTGGTAGCGCAGGCAGAGATACACGCGGACTTATCCGTCAGCATCAGTTCAACAAGGTCGAGCTCGTTAAGTTCGTGCGTCCCGAGGAAAGTTTGGCAGAGCTCGAGGCGCTTACTTTCGATGCCGAGATTATACTTCAAAAGCTTGGGCTTGCGTACCGCGTCGTTTCGCTTTGCACGGGCGATATCGGCTTCTCGTCGGGTAAGACTTACGACATCGAGGTATGGCTTCCCAGCTACAACAGATATGTCGAAATTTCCTCTTGCTCCAATTTCTTTGACTATCAGGCAAGGAGAATGAACATAAAGTACAGAGGCGAAAACGGTACGGCGTTTGTCCATACTCTCAACGGTAGTGGACTTGCGGTTGGCAGAACGACCGCCGCCATACTCGAAACGTACCAAAACGCAGACGGTAGCGTTACCGTGCCGCAAGCGTTGATTCCTTATATGGGAACGGATATTATAAGATAATGATAATCAGCGCGATACTAAAAATACTAAAGAAAATAGTGGACGGAGTGGCAAGGGTGGTTGCGTGGCTGCTTCTTGCGTTCGGACTTTGGGTGCCCTTGCTTTACAGCTTGGTGTATCTTATAGTCGTGGTTATTTTCCTTGACGTTCCGCTTGCAAATACGGGCACGGTTTATTTCGTAGGATTGTTTATTTCCTTTTTGGGAGCACTTTGGTTTAGTATGGTGCGTAGCAATAACGAGGCAAAAAAGCGTAAACGCAAAAAAGGCGTTGGCTACAGCATTTCCGAGGTAAAGAAAAAGCGTAAAGTCGAGGAAGATGACGAAGGCGATAATATACCGCAAGGTGAATTTGCTCAGCCTGTGCCTCAACAGCCTCAATACGTTCAACAGCTCGCGCCGCAGCCTATGGTGCAAATGCCGCAGCCCCCGCAGTATGCACAGCCGTATGAGCAAGCACATCAACCGTACCTCGGGTCGCAGTACTCGCAGTCAGCATCGCAACAGCAGTACGGTGCGCCGCAATACGGTCAGTACGGATACGCTCAGCCTGCGCCTCAGCCTCAGTACGAGCAGCCTCAACAAGCTTATTCTCAGTCTCAATATGAGCAGCCTCAACAAGCTTTTTCTCAGCAGTTTTCTAAACCTCAATACGAGCAAACTCAGCCACAGGAGAATTATTCGCAGGAGGATGTCTCGTTTGACTTTACGCAAAGACAGCACAGAGGTTATGACGAAAGCGTAAGCCCGTGGGGTAGAGCAGATCGTGATACCCAAAGCAGTTGGGGGCGTGACGGAGAAGATTTAGAGCAAGATGCCAACGAGCAACCTCGCATATTCAGGCTTCGTAGCGACCCGGATATGCTGGTGTACGAGTTTTCTAACCGCCTTGAATTTTATCGCAAAACGGTACACGGAAATCTGTTTGTTCGTAGACAGTACAAGTAATATCAAATTAAGAAATAGCAAAAAGGAGCAAGCTTTCTTGCTCCTTTTTATGTCGTAGTGTAATTACATTAAGTGTTTGATATTATGAAATATCAAAAAAATAAAGGTACGTATAGGCGTTTTTGTGCCGGTGTTATATTTGTCTTTGTTGCCAAACGCCTACTGCAATATCTATAAAGTCCTTTACCGCAGTGCTTAAATATCTGCCTTGCGCGTAGCTTACCACAAGCGTAGCCGTTTCCTCGCCGATGATAGGGAAGAAGTCCACCTCGCCGGCGGCAGTGCCCACCCCGCTCAAAAACATTGCGGGATATACGGTAATACCCATGCCAACGCGAGCAAGCGAAAAAGCCGTTTCGGTGTTTTCGGTTTCGAGAATGATATTGGGAGTAATCTTGTTTTTTTCAAAGCAAGAGTCTACCAGGGTGCGTATGCGGTTGCCCTTGTTAAGCAGTAAAAATGGGCAATCCTTAAAGGCGGATAAATCGGCGGAATGTGTAAACTTTTTACGCATAGCGTCAGCCTGCTCGCCAAAAAGCTCGTCCATAAATTTATGAGGCACGACAAGTAAAAGTCTGTCGGTAACAAGCTCGACGCTTTCGATTCCTTCTTGAATGCGTGGTGCAAAGCTTAATGCTACGTCAACCTCGCCGTGACGAAGCTTGCTTTCCAGCGTTTCGGTGTTGCCCTCGACAAGGCTGACCTCGACAAGCGGATATTTTGCTTGGAAGGATGGCAAAATGTCGGGCAAAAGCACTCTGCCTCGAGTATGCGAAACGCCGATTTTGATCGTGCCGCGCTTGGTTTCCTTTATGTCCTCAATTTCCTTCAGCATTTGGTCGCGAGAGTCAAGCAAGCTTTTTGCGTGTCTAAGCAACGTCTCGCCGGCATACGTCAAAGCTAGCGAAGGCGATCGTGAAAACAGCTTTACGTTAAGCTCGTTTTCAAGCTTTATTATTTGGTTTGATAGCGACTGTTGCGAAATATAAAGCCTTTCCGCCGCTTTGGTTATATTAAGCTCTTCGGCGACCGTAACAAAATATTCTAGGTTAGAAAAGTTCATTTTGTGCTCCTTTTTCCTTTCTATTATAGCTTACTTGCCGCATAAAATCAACAAATTTTTGGTCTAAACCATTTAATTGTTCAAAAAAATATATCCACAGTCTTTTGGTTGTGGTGATTTAACCATAAAAGTGTTGTGTTATAGCGCAAAAACATTATACATTTTCTTTGGTTTGTGGTAGAATGTTAGGGTTGATATTGGGCGGGGAATATTCTGCCCATATTAACAAAAACAATAGGAGCTGTTTTATATGACTAAAAGACTAGTTGTTGATCCTTCGTGGTGCAAGGGCTGCGGAATTTGCGTAGAGTTTTGCCCCAAAAAGGTGCTTAAGGTTGTCAAAGAAAAGATTACCGTGGAAAAACCCGACGACTGCATCAAGTGCGGCTTGTGCGAGTTGAGATGCCCGGACTACGCTATTTACATCGAGGAGGTTCGTGATGAAGAATAAGGTTTTGATGCAAGGTAACGAAGCTTGCGTCGAAGGCGCAATCAAGGCAGGAATGAGATTCTTTGCAGGTTATCCCATTACGCCGTCCACCGAAATCGCCGAGCGTTCTGCGGTAAGACTTCCGCAAGTAGGCGGCAAGTTTATTCAGATGGAAGACGAAATCGCAAGTATGGCGGCAATCATCGGCGCATCTGCGGTAGGAACAAAGACCATGACCGCAACCAGTGGCCCGGGCTTTTCGCTTAAGCAGGAGAACATCGGCTATGCTTGCATTACCGAAATTCCGTGCGTAATCGTAGACGTACAGCGTTCCGGTCCTTCGACGGGTCTTCCCACCTCGCCCTCTCAGGGTGACGTTATGCAGGCGCGTTGGGGTACACACGGCGACCATTCTATTATTGCAATTTCGCCTTCGTCTGTATCCGAATGCTACAACCTTATTATAAGGGCATTTAACCTCGCAGAAAAATATCGTACTCCCGTAATCTTCCTTATGGACGAAATCGTAGGACACCTTCGTGAGGGTATCGAAATCGACGACGAGCAAGAGGTAGAAATTATCGAGCGTAAAATGAAGGTTCGTCCCGACGTATTGCACCTTCCGTACCATGTAAACGAAGGCGAGGATGTTCCCAGATTCCACCTTACGGGATACGACATCAGATACAACATCACCGGTCTTGTACATGCAGAGGACGGCTTCCCCTCCAACAGCAACGAGGTTGCACACAATCTTGTAACCCGTCTTATGAAAAAGATCGAAAACAACGTTGACGATATCGTTGAATTTGAGCAAAAATATTGCGATGACGCCGAGACGGTTATCGTTTGCTACGGCGGTACTGCTCGTAGCGTAATGTCCGCTGTCGAGGAGCTTCGTGCTAAGGGTGAAAAGGTTGGTTATTTCCGTCCCATCACCGTATGGCCATTCCCCGAAAAGCAGCTTAAGGCGCTTTCGTCCAAGGTTAAGAACATCGTCGTTGCCGAGCACAACTACGGACAGATTTTGCTTGAGGTTCAGCGTATCGTTAAGGATTGCAAGATTGGCTTTGTAGGCAAGGTAGACGGCACGGTAATCACTCCGGCAGAAATCATCAAAGCGGTAGAGGAGGTAAAATAATGGCTAGCGAACTTATTCTTAAATATATGAGAGAGGAGCACCTTCCGCACATTTGGTGCCCCGGCTGTGGACACGGAATTTTGATGCGTGACGTTGCGCAGGCTGTAAAGAACCTCGGCATCGACCAGGAAAAGGTTTGCCTTGTTTCGGGTATCGGCTGTGCTTCCCGCGCGGCAGGTTATATGGACTTCCAGACCATGCATACTACGCACGGTCGTGCAATCGCATTCGCAACCGGCGTAAAGATGGCTCGTCCCGACCTTGAGGTTATCGTAATCGCAGGTGACGGCGACTGCGCGGCAATCGGTGGTAACCACCTTATTCACGCCGCACGCCGCAACATCGGCATCACGGTTATCGTATTTAACAACGACATTTACGGTATGACAGGCGGACAGTATTCGCCCACCACTCCCACGGGTGAGCTTGGCACGACTGCTCCTTACGGCAACATCGACCGTCCCTTCGATATCGCGATTTTGGCGGCCGGCGCAGGCGCGTCGTACGTTGCTAAGGGTACTGCTTATCACGCACAGCAAACCATCAAGCTTATCGAAAACGGTATTAAGCACAAGGGCTTCTCGCTTATTGATTGCGCAGGCGTATGCCCCACGTACTACGGTCGCAAGAACAAAAAGGGCGGCGCTGTAGATATGATGAAGTATCAGCGTGACAACACCATCACGGTAGAGCAGGCTGCTAAGATGACCAGAGAAGAGAAAGCAGGCAAGCTCATTCTCGGTAAGATTGCCGAAAACGACTTCCCCGAGTTCTCTTCGGAATATCAAAAGATTATCGACAGAGTAAGAAAGGAGGAAAGATAATGAGCAAGATGGAAATAAGACTCGCAGGCTCGGGCGGACAAGGCGTTATCCTTGCCACCATCATCCTTGCCGAGGCGGCTATTATTGCAGGTAAAAACACGGCTCAATCTCAATCGTACGGTCCCGAGGCTCGTGGCGGTATGTGCAAAGCCGAGGTTATCGTATCCGACGAGCAAATCGGATTCACCAAGGTTACTCATCCCACCTTCTTGCTTGCGCTTACTCAGGCTTCGCTTAACAAGTACGGCGTGGAAGCAGGCGAGGATTGCGTAATACTTGCAGACTCCACGCTTACCGTCCCCGAAGCCATAAAGGCAAAAAAGGTTTATTCACTTCCCATTCTCGACACCGCAAAGACCGAGGTTGGCAAGGCGTTTACGGCAAATATCGTTGCCGTTGCCGCAATCAACGGTATTTTGAAGCTTGTAAGCAAGGAAGACCTCGAGGCAGCTGTTCTTCGTCAGATCCCTAAGGGAACCGAGGAAATCAACCGCAAGGCTTTGCATGCAGGACAAAAGCTTGCAGAAAACATCTAAGGAGTTTATATGAAAATTCACGAATATCAAGCAAAAGAATTATTTGCTAAATACAACGTAACCACCCAAGAGGGCTACGTTGCCGAAACCAAAGAGCAAGCCGTAGAGTGTGCAAAAAAGCTTAACGCTTCTATGTACGTAGTAAAGGCACAGGCTCATTGTGGCGGCAGAGGTAAGGCAGGCGGCGTTAAGCTTGCTCGCTCCATTCAAGAGGTGGAGGCAGCTGCCGAAAAGATCATCGGTATGCGTATCGTAAACAAGCAAACCGGCGCAGAGGGTAAGCTTGTTCGCAAGGTGCTTGTTACCGACGCGGTAAATATTAAGAAGGAATATTACCTCTCGCTTGCTATCGACAACGAGCACGCGGCAATAGTAATTATTGCATCCGGCGCAGGCGGAACTGAAATCGAGGAAATCGCGGCTAATCAGCCCGAGCTTATCGTTAAGCAGCTTGTAAGCCCCATTACAGGTATCAAGGATTACCAGGCTCGCTACGTTGCAAATCGTATAGGCATTCCCAAGGCTAACGTAAAGGAATTTATCGTTATGCTTAAGAATATGTATAAGCTTTTTGTCGAAAAGGATTGCTCGCTCGTCGAGGTTAATCCGCTTGTAGAAACCGAAGAGGGCAAGCTTATTGCTATCGACGGCAAGGTAAACTTTGACGACAACGCAACCTTCCGTCACCCCGATATTTTGGAGCTTCGTGACATTCACGAGGAGAACCCCAAGGAGTATGAGGCAGGTCAGCACGACCTCAACTACGTATCGCTTGACGGCTCTATCGGTTGCATGGTAAACGGCGCAGGTCTTGCAATGGCAACTATGGATATTATTCACGCATTTGGTGGAGAGCCTGCTAACTTCCTCGATGTAGGTGGCACAGCTACTACCGAGCGTGTTACTGCGGCATTCAAGCTCTTGTCCGACAAGCAGGTTAAGGCAATTCTCGTAAATATCTTCGGTGGTATCGTTAAGTGTGACGTTATTGCAGAGGGTATCGTAATTGCCGCAAGAGAGGTTGGTCTCAACGTTCCGCTCGTTGTTCGTCTTGACGGCACCAACGTAGAGCGCGGCAAGGAAATTCTTAAGGAGTCCGGACTCAAAATTTATGCGTGTGACGACCTTAGATCTGCGGCAAAGAAAGCTGTGGAAATGGCAGGTTAGGAGGGTAATATGAGCATTTTAATCAACAAGGATACAAAGCTTATCGTGCAAGGAATCACGGGTGGACAGGGACAGTTCCACACCCAGCAGATGATTGACTACGGCACCAACGTAGTTGCAGGTGTTACCCCCGGCAAGGGCGGAATGGAAACGCTCGGCGTTCCCGTTTTTGACACCGTAAAGGAAGCTAAGGAAGCAACCGACGCAAACACCTCGGTAATTTATGTTCCTGCGGCTTTTGCGGCAGACGGTATTATCGAAGCTATTGACGCAGAGCTCGACCTCGTTGTGTGCATAACCGAGGGTATCCCCGTTATGGATATGATGAGAGTTAAGAATTATATGGTCGGCAAAAAGACCAAGCTTATCGGACCTAACTGCCCCGGACTTATCTCCCCGGGTGAGTGTAAGGTAGGAATTTTGCCCGCACGTATCCACAAAAAAGGTCACATCGGTGTTATTTCGCGCTCCGGAACGCTTACCTACGAGGCTGTAGACCAGCTTACCAAGGCAGGCCTTGGACAGTCCTCGGCAGTAGGTATCGGCGGCGACCCCATCAAGGGCATGGGCTTTATCGACGTGCTTAAGGAGTTCAAGAATGATCCCGACACCTACGCAGTAGTGCTTATCGGCGAAATCGGCGGAAGCGGCGAGGAAGATGCGGCAGAGTGGATAAGAGATAACATGAAGGATAAGCCCGTTGCGGCGTTCATCACCGGTAGAACGGCTCCTGCAGGCAAGCGTATGGGACACGCAGGCGCGATTATTTCGGGCGGCAAGGGTACAGCTGCAGGCAAGGTAGCAACGCTTACCGAGTGCGGCATTAAGGTTGCTCCCACTCCCGACAAGATTGGCGAAACGCTTATCGAGGCTATTAAGGAGGCAGGCATTTACGAAAAGTGCCTTGTTAAATAATGATAGGTTTATTTTCTACCGCAGGTCTCAGCTTTTTTCAGGAAATGTGGTTCCAAATCTGCAAGGTGCTTGTTAGCCCCTTGTTTGGAATTTTCCTCGTGCTGGTGCTTGGATATCTCCTTGGCAGAATAAAAATAAAGGGCATTTCGCTCGGCTCTGCAGGAGTGTTTATTATGGCTATTTTGGTGGGTATCCTTACTACCTTTATTAAGGATCCCATCAACGAGGCTCTTCTTGATACGTTTGGACTTAATGCCAGCGGCGCGCCGCTTCTTTCGCTTACGTGGGCTTCGTCCACATTCAGCATTGTAAAGAACATCGGCCTTGCGCTTTTCGTTACGTCCGTAGGCCTTATTGCAGGGCCCAAGTTCTTCCGCAACTTCAAAAGTAAGGCGGTTGCATACATCGTGCTTGGTGTTGTGGTTATCGTGACGGGTACAGTAGTTTGTATCCTCGTTGCGGCTCTTGACCCTAGTATTGATGCGGCAACGGCAACGGGACTTTTGATGGGCTCGCTTACGTCCACCCCCGGCTTCTCGGCGGCACAAAACGTATTCGAGAGCGAGGCGGAGATGGTTGCGGCAGCAAACGGTGCGGCGTATCCGTTTGGCGTAATCGGTGTAGTGCTTTTCGTTCAGCTTCTTCCCAAAATTTTGCGCGCGGATATGAATAAGGAGCGTCAGCTTATGATAGAGCAGGGCACTCCCAAGGGCGCAGACATTGACGAGGGTGCAGAGGTAGTGGCAGAGCCCAAAAAGCTCTTTACGTTTGATAAATTCGGCTTGTGCGTTTTTGCTATCACCGTTCTTTTGGGACTCCTTGTTGGCTCCATAAGCTTCAAGTTCAGCGAGAGTATTGTATTCAACCTTACATCGACGGGTGGCTGCTTGCTTGCGGGACTTCTCTTTGGTCACTTCGGCAAGTGCGGCAAGGTTTCGCTCGCTGTTCCCGACAATACGCTTAAGGTTTTCCGCGAGCTTGGACTTGTATTGTTCCTTATGGGCTCGGGCTTCGAGGGAGGACTTAAGTTCCTCCAGCTTGTTACCGAAACGCCTATCGTATTCCTTTACGGTGTGCTTATGACGTTAATCCCCATGATCGTGGGCTTTATCGTTGCAAGATTTGTGTTCAAGCTTTGCCTTCTCAACAACCTCGGCTCGATTACCGGCGGTATGACCAGCACCCCGGCGCTCGGCTCGCTTATTTCGGTAGCTGAAAGCGAGGACGTTGCTTCCGCTTATGCGGCAACGTACCCCATTGCGCTTATCTTGCTTGTGTTCGTTCCGCAGCTTATCAACCTTTTTGGTATATAATTTATCAGAAAAAACAACATATTAAACATTAAATTAAAGGCGGCAAGGACATAAAAAATCTTGCCGCTTATGCAAAGAAAAGTTTATAGGAGGAAAATTGAGTATGACAAATGCAGCTGTTAAACAAAACCGTAAGCTTTCGGTTAAGGCTCAAACAATGGCAACTCTTATTGCAATTGTTGCGGCAGTAGCAATCCCTCAAATTTTTCATGTAATGGGTGCAATTTCAGGCTTGGGTACAGCTTTAGGCGAAACGTTTTTACCGATGCATCTACCCATTTTATTGGTAGGTTTGCTTGCGGGCCCGTACGCGGGGGCAATTGCAGGACTTGTTAGTCCGCTTATCAGCTTCGCATTGACCGCTATGCCGGGCGTAGCTATGCTACCGTTTATGATGATCGAGCTTTGCGTGTACGGACTAACAACGGGACTTTTGGCAAACGTAAAAATGCCCACTATTTATAAGGTTGTTATTGCTCAGATTGCAGGACGTGCTGTTCGCGCGTTAGCAATTCTTGCCGCAGTTTATTTGTTCGCTAATAGCGCCATTTCGGTTGCGACAATATGGCTTAGCATTTCGACCGGAATCTTCGGACTTGCGCTTCAATGGATACTTTTGCCTTTGATTATGTACCGAGTAGAAAACGCAAAGCAAAATTAGTATAAATTTAGTTTTAGTTGATACGAACTCGCACTATTAGTAAGACTGTTAAATACAAAAAGAGCAGAAACAAATCTGCTCTTTTTTGTATTGGCGCTGTTATAAATGTAAGTAAAATGCGCCTACGTTGTTTAGTTTAGCTGTAATTATTTACAGTCCTTGGTGGTGTTGGTGCGCTTAGCGTTGGTGTTCGACTTAGACTTTGCGCCGCACGACTTGGTGCTGTTAGACTTATTGGTAGTGGTCTTGTTGCTACCTGCACTCTTTCTGGTATTTGCCATTTTTCTCTCCCTCCTTATTATGTATTTAGCTTCAGCCGCATCCCACGGCTGAAGTCGTCGTGAGTTGCGTCCTTGCTATGTTTTACAGTCTTAGTATAGGTTTTTTTGTGCAAAATATACTGTCAAAAACTGCAAAACCGTAAGAAGGGTGCTCATAAAAATCAGTATTTATTTAGCGAAAGCAGATATCCCTCGAGGTTGTCCTTTTCGCTAACCTCGACCTCGCTTTGACCAAGAGCCTTTATCGTGGCAATAAGGGCGGTTGCGCCTTGCCCAATCGTCTTTCTGCGCATGGGCGAAAGGGTGGGGTAGTCCTTTTGCGCTATTACGCCGTCTATAAGCGAGGAGATTTGCGGCAGAGTAAGGGTAGAACCGTGTACCTTGATAGAGTCGTATTCGCATAGCCCCAAATTCATAGCGGCAAGCGAGGTTGCCGTGCCGCCGATGGCAATATATTTGTTTACACGCAAATACGGAACAGCGCAAAGTGTGTCGCTTACAAATTTTGTAATTTGCTCGTAGTCGCTTCCGAATCTGTCTGTTAGGCTTACACAGCCAAAGGGAAAGGACTGCTTATAGCTTATTTTGCCGCTTTCCCCAAAAATTATTTCACAGCTTGCGCCACCAAGATCTATTACAGCCGCTCGGCCAATTCCCTCGGTTGCGCCCAAAAAACCGATTTCGGCTTCCTTTTCACCGCTAATAACGTCCACTTTTATGCCAGTACGTGCAAAAACCAAATCCAAAAATTCACCCTTGTTGCTTGCATTTCGTACAGCGGCGGTAGCAAAGGCAAGGCAAGAGCCGCCGCCTTGCTCGTTGAGAGAAGATATTGCATCCACCGTGCGATTTATAGACTCAGGGGCAAGCAAACCGCCACGCATATTTTCGGCAAGGCGAGTGGTGATTACGGTCTTTTTGCCGCCGCAAAAAAGTCTTACAGAGTTACTTCCTATATCTATAATATTCATTGGTTGCTCCTACAAAAAAAGCCCGCTTTCGCTCGGGCTTGTGTGTTATTCTTCAAATGTAAAGGCGTCCTCGTCGCGACCCTTCATGTTAAGGTATTCGCGTGCGTACCAGTCAAGATATTCGCTACTGCTAAGCTGAGCGATATTGCCGTCGTTTTGCTCTATTTTAAGGTCGATTTCGGCAATTTGCTCGCGAAGCTTGTTTTCGGTGGCGGTTACGTTAGCTATTTTTACAATATTGATAATCAGCGAAACGACAAGCAAAAACATAAAAACGATTGCCGCGCTCGTAACAATTTTTATTACCCTAAGCTTGCTATTCATACGTATCGCACCTCCTTTTACAGTGACATAATATCATACTCAAAAAAATTAGTCAAGTATTTGTAAAAAGTATATAAAAATAATTGACACCTAAGACTATAGGTGTTATATTATGTAAAGTTTAATAATAATAAACTTTTTGTTTATCTAAATCAAACCCATTAAACTTTATGTTTATTTTGCTCAAACTCACTAAACTTTTTGTTTAGTGCGGAGAATATGAGGAGAAAGATATGGAACTCGGCATAAAAATCAAGGAGCTAAGGCTCAAAAAGGGGCTTACTCAAGAGGAGCTTGCATCGCGTTGCGAGCTTACCAAGGGGTATATTTCCCAGCTCGAAAACGATCTTACCAGCCCGTCAATTGCGTCGCTAAACGACATTTTGATTGCGCTTGGTACCAGTCTTAACGAATTCTTTAGCGATGACGACGACGAGCAGGTTGTCTTTACCGAGGGTGACCATTTCGAAAAGCAAATCGAGCACGGTAAAATCGTTTGGCTTGTCCCCACGGCGCAAAAAAACCGTATGGAGCCTATAAGGTGCGAGCTTAGCGTAGGTGCCGAAACCGAGCACGATATTCCGCACGAGGGTGAGGAATTCGGCTACGTGCTTGACGGCAAAATCAAGTTACACATAGGCAAGCGTGAATTCGAGGCAAAAAAGGGCGAAAGCTTTTACTTTAGAGCAGACCGAACGCACTATATAAAGAACGTAGGAAACACCAAAGCAGTAATTATTTGGCTTTCGTGTCCGCCGAATTTTTAAAAAGGGGAGCAAACAAATGAGAGAACAAAGAGTTATCGATAAGATTATTGACGTCAAAAACGTAACCAAGGTATTTGACGATACCACCGTAATAGATGAGCTTAGCCTTTACATTCGCCGCGGACAGTTTGTGACACTTCTTGGCCCCAGCGGATGCGGCAAAACAACCTTGCTTCGTATGATAGCCGGCTTCGTTGCGCCTACCGAGGGTAAAATCTACGTTGAGGGTCAGGACGTAACGACCATTCCGCCGTACAAGCGACCTGTAAACACCGTGTTCCAAAAGTACGCGCTGTTTCCGCATCTCAACGTATTCAACAACGTGGCGTACGGTCTAAAGCTTAAAAAGATCCTGAGCGGCGAAAAGACTAACCGCAAGGGTGAAAAGGTGCCTGTGTTCCGCAAGTTCACAAAGGAAGAAATAGCAAACAAGGTAAATCGCGCGCTTAAGCTTGTGGGGCTTGAGGACTACGGTCACCGTGACGTAAACTCGCTTTCGGGCGGTCAGCAGCAGCGTGTGGCAATTGCGCGTGCGCTCGTGTGCGAGCCGAAGGTTCTTTTGCTTGACGAGCCGCTTGGCGCACTCGATCTCAAAATGCGTAAGGAAATGCAAATCGAGCTTACCAAAATGCACAAGGAGCTTGGCATAACCTTTATTTACGTTACGCACGATCAAGAGGAAGCGCTTACCATGAGCGACGTGGTAGTTGTACTCAACGACGGTCTTATTCAGCAAATCGGTACGCCCAAGCAGGTGTACGACGAGCCCGCAAACGCATTCGTAGCCGACTTTATTGGCGAAAGCAACATCATTTCGGGCATAATGATAAAGGACTTTTCGGTAAAATTCCTCGATACCGTATTTGTATGTGAGGACAAGGGCTTTGCCAAAAACGAGCAGGTCGACCTCGTAATTCGTCCCGAGGATATTACGGTATTGCCCGAGGATTCGGATAAGGGTCAGCTTACAGGTACCGTGCTTTCGGCAGTATTCAAGGGAACTTGGTACGAGATGGAAATTACGGCAAACGGCTATGAGTTTACCGTACAGTCCACCATAGAGGCAAAGGTTGGTCAAAAAGTAAAGCTTTCAATCGAGCCGGACGGAATTCATATTATGAAAAAGCTTCGTACCGTCAATGAATTTGTGGGTGAGGTTAGCGGCGAAAACACCGTTGATTTCTGTGGCGGTACGTTTGAGATTAGTACAGACCTCGAGCGCGGAACGCCTGTTAAGGTGTTCGTTCCCTTCGATGCGGTAGAGCTTACCGACGACGAGGAGGATGGCGAAATCGGCGGCAATGTTGCACGTTCGCTTTATAAGGGAAGATACTATCAGGTTCAGGTTTATACAGACACAGACGAGGACTTTTATATCGACACGTCAGACGAGTGGGATATCGACGACCGTGTAGGCATCAAGCTTGACAAAAGCAAGCTTCGCCTTGAAGTTATTGTAGAAGAAACCGAAGAAGAAAACCAAGCGGAGGATGGCGGCGATGAAGCTTAAAAACCTTGCACTTAGGAAGGGTAACGATTTTAGACCAACGTTCTTTGCTTTTCCGTACGTGGCAATCTGCTTTATTTTTGTTGTATTGCCGCTTATACTCGTGCTGGTGTATGCGTTTAGGGACACGGACGGAAGCTTTACCCTAAATAATTTTAGGGACGTGCTTACCGCCGGAAACCTTAAGCTACTGCTAAAAACGGTGGGCATTGCGCTTCTTACCACAGTGATATGCTTGCTTATAGCGTATCCGACGGCGTTAATACT
Source organism: Clostridia bacterium (assembly GCA_017500845.1). Taxonomy (GTDB): domain Bacteria; phylum Bacillota; class Clostridia; order Christensenellales; family Pumilibacteraceae; genus CAG-552. The sequence goes on along the minus strand of JAFVXY010000005.1, from coordinate 68,912 downwards.
AGCATCAAAGCCGTTTAATAAATACGTAATACTTGCGTTGCTTTTTATCATTCCGATGTGGATGAACTTCGTTTTGCGTATAATTGCGCTTAGATCGCTTCTTGGCATTTTCGGAATTGATTACGGCTTTGGGGCAACCATAATAGGTATGGTGTACGACTTTTTACCGTTTATGCTTTTGCCCATTTACACAGTGCTTATGGATATGGACAAAAGCTATATCGAAGCCTCTACCGATCTTGGTGCTAACAGCGTAATAACGTTCTTTAAGGTCACCTTGCCGCTTAGTCTAAAGGGAATAGTCAGCGGTATCACGATGGTATTTATGCCGGTATTCAGCGCGTACGCAATCACGGGTATGCTCGGCGATACGGACACCACGATTATAGGTGGAAAAATTCACGAGCTGTTTGTAAATGCGGACGTTTGGGGAATCGGCTCGGCGATGTCGTTTGTTCTGCTTATTCTCGTGTTTGCAACGATGTTTATAGGAAATTTGTTTGGCAAGCGTGAAGCAGGTGCAAAGGCTGCTGTAAAAGGAGGTACTAATGAATAAGAAGCTTTGGCTTGTTTTGCGTTGGGTATTCCTTGCGGTAGTTTTGATTAGTATCTACCTGCCTATAATGCTTATTATAGTATATTCTTTCTCGTCAGAGCGAAATATCGGTAGCGATAGCGGATTTGGTGACTTTACGTTCTCGCTGTACGGCAGACTGTTTCAAAACGACCTGCTGATGGAGGCAACGCTTAATACTCTCGGCATAGGACTTGCAAGCGCATTGCTTGCAACCTTTATCGGCACCTTTACGGCGGTGGGATTGTACTATATGCGTAAGGGAAAAAAGGCAGTCAACCTTGTTTCGCAAGTGACGGTAGTCAACGCCGAAATCGTTACGGCAGTAGGATTTTTGCTTTTGTCAATATTCTTACGTGACGTAATTCAAATCCCCATCGAAAAGGGCGTGCTGTGGCTGATTATTACTCACACGGTGCTTACTACGCCGTACGTAATTCTTACGGTAAGCCCAAGATTAAATCAACTAAATCCCAACCTGTACGAGGCGGGACTTGACCTCGGCGCTCGACCTATGCGAACGCTCTTTACGGTAATTATGCCTCAGCTTATAGGTGGAATGGTGTCCGGCTTTGCGTTGGCGTTTACGCTCAGTCTTGACGATTTCGTCGTTACAAACCTCAATAAAGGCACGAGTGGTGTAAATACAATATCGACGTATGTTTACGACAACCTCAAACGCAACCTCGATCCCGCGATACGCGCGCTTAGTACCATTATCTTCGTGATAGTGCTTGTGGTGCTTATCGTATTCAACATTATCAAAAACAAAAAAGCCAAGGCGGAGCAATCTGCTTCTAAGCCGCTCGGCAAATAAATAAAACACACAAGGAGAGAACGAAATGAAAAAATTATTTTCCGTTTTTATTGCAATTATCCTTTGCATTTCGTGTTTTAGCTTTGTTGGCTGCACGAAAAGAGAGGAGCAGCTTAAGATGTACATTCCCGGCGAATATATCGACGACGAGATTTTTGATGAATTTGAGGAATGGTATGAACTTCAAACGGGCAAAACCGTAGAGGTAGTTACTCCCACGACCTTTGATACCGTCGAGCAGATTATTACTGCTGTCGAGCGTGACCATGCAGACTATGATCTTGTTATGCCGTCCGACTATGCAGTAGAACAGCTTATTAAAAAGAATTTGCTTCTAAAGGTTGAGCGTGTTGACGTAGAACAAACCTTTATGTCCGATTACGTAGAGCTTGCAAAAATATCCGACCCCACCTTGGAGTACTCCGTTCCGTATATGTACGGCACGTTTGGTCTTATGTACGACTATTCTAAGACCAACGCTCATATCGACAGCTGGTCGGCAATTTTCACCAACGAATACAACCAAGCAAGCGCAAACAAGGATTCGCTTCGCGAGGCTATGACCTCGGCGGCAATCTGGGCAAACCGTGAAGAGCTTAGCTCGCTGTCTAACGGCTTTACCGATTATAATGATGCTTACAAGGCAAAGCTTCAAAGTATTTACGGTGACGTTTCGGATAATGCTATCGAGCGTGCAAAATCTGCTCTTAACGCCGCAAGGGGCTTCAACAAGATTTGGGGCGGCGAGGATCTTAAATTTGAGATGGCGGCAGGTAGCTCGTCAATCAAGGTTGCGCTTATGTGGTCGTGCGACGCAGGCTACGTTATGAACTCTTACGAGGATGCTGACGGCAACGAGAAGGCGGGTAATCGCAACCTTTGGTATGTCGTTCCTAAGGAGGGCGGCAACGTTTATCTCGATAGCTTCGTTATCAGCAAGTACGCAAAGAATGTAGAAGCGGCTCAATACTTCCTTGAATTTATCTGCCAAAAGGAAATCGCTATGACCAACAGCGCTTATGCAGGAGCAATCAGCCCGGTAGCAGAGGCATACCGTCAGCTTGAGAGTGACTACAGTGCCGAGCTTTCTAACGAGGTCGATATTGACGAGGCGTGGAAGGATATGTACTTGGATATGCTTTTCCCCTCGGCAGAAACGCTTGCACGTTGCGGCACAATGCGCGCATACGGCGACAACGACGCTAAGGTTACGCTTGCTTGGAGCGATGTAAGACATTCGTCGTAAGATATAATAATGGTTCAAAATCAATATGAAGCAATAGTAATAGGAGCAGGACACGCCGGAATCGAGGCGGGTCTTGCTCTTGCACGTAAGGGACACAAGACTCTTATGCTGTCCATCAGCCTTGACAATATCGGCTACCTTGCCTGCAACCCAAGTATTGGCGGAACGGCAAAGGGGCATTTAGTTTGCGAGGTCGATGCCTTAGGCGGTGAAATTGGCAGGGCGGCAGATAACAATGTTTTGCAGTTACGTATGCTCAATTCTTCTAAGGGACCTGCAGTGCAGTCGTTGCGCGGTCAGGTGGATAAGTTTGGCTATCATAGCTATATGAAATCTGTCTTAGAAAACTGCCCCAATTTGTACCTGCGCCAAGCCGAGGTTAAAAGTATATTGGCTTCCGATAATAAGGTTGTGGGCGTACAAACCATGCAGCAAACCTTTTATGCGCCGTGCGTAATCGTATGCTCGGGCGTCTATCTAAAATCGGAAATCATCACGGGTACGGTAAAGGAGCAAAAGGGACCGTCCTCGTTTATGCGTTCAAATTACCTCTCGGACAGCCTTACACAGCTTGGTTTCGAGCTTCGCAGATTCAAAACAGGCACGCCGGCACGAATCAAGCGTGACAGCGTGGACTTTGACAAGCTTGAGGTTCAAGAGGGGGACGAGGGACTTTATACTTTCTGCACACTAACAGATAGCTACCAAAACAAAATCAATTGCTATTTGGGATACACCAATTCCACAACGCACGATATTATAAGGGAAAACCTTGATCTTACAGCACGCAAGCTTGGGCTTGTAGTGGGTGCAGGCGCACGGTATTGCCCTGCAATTGAGGATAAAATCGTGCGCTTTGCAGATAAAGAGCGTCATCAGTTTTTCTTAGAGCCCGAGGGGCAGAATACGCAAGAAATGTATGTTCAGGGCATATCAACCTCGCTACCGGCTGATGTTCAGCTTGACGTATATCGCAGTATAGAGGGCTTCGAGAACATTCACATTATGCGTGACGCATACGCCATAGAGTATGACTGTATAGACCCCACCTCGCTTTTTGCTACTCTTATGAGCAAAAGTTACGACGGCTTGTTCTTTGCCGGTCAAATCAATGGCACAAGCGGCTACGAGGAAGCGGCGGCACAGGGGATAGTGGCAGGCATAAACGCCGCACTTAAGCTGGAAGGCAAAGAGCAAATCGTTTTTGGCAGAGATAATTCGTATATAGGCGTTTTGATAGACGACCTCGTGACTAAGGGTACCGACGAGCCTTACCGTATGATGACAAGCCGAAGTGAGTATAGACTGTGCCTTAGACAGGATAACGCCGACTTGCGACTTACGCCAACGGCAATAGAGGTAGGGCTTGCAAGCAAGGAGCGTATAGATAGGTTCAACCAAAAGCAAAGGGATATAGAGGAAGCGCAAAATAGACTTTCGACCAAAATAGATAGGGCAGTGGTTGCCGAGATTCTCGCCGAGGATGTAGGCACGCTTACTGCCGAGCAGCTTATAAAGCGAACGGCGCTTTCGCCCGTTGACTTTGCTAAGGTTAGCAACGTATTTGACGGATTATGTCTGCCCGCCGTGCGTGACGTATTTATTCGGTTGCGCTACGAGGGCTACCTAATTAGACAGGAAAAGGCTCGCAAGGAGCAGTCGAGGCTAGAAAACATGCAGCTTACTGTCGCCGATTATACAACGGTAAAGGGCTTGCGTGCCGAAGCCGCCGAAAAGCTGAATAGAATCAAACCGCTTACTATCGGTCAAGCAAGCAGAATCAGCGGCGTAAATCCCGCAGACGTAAATGTTTTGATTCTTACTGTAAAAAAGTAAGCACACGTATTCGACTTTCGCAAACAAAAAAGCGAAAAAAAATAAAAAATATTTTTAGTTAGCCCCCGCTAACTGCTTGACATTGTTCTTATTTTATAGTATTATAAGAGTGTGAGTTAGCAATGGCAAACTTGCCATTATATACTTGACAAATAACTCTTCTCTTTTCTCCATAAAGGGTGATTAAAATAGTCTTTTAATCACCCTTTTGCATTAGATAAAAGATAATAGCGTAAAAGAAAACAGCCACAAAGGTGGTTCCTTTACGGCTGTTTGTGTATGTTTTTTTTACAATCCGCAGTTGTCAAGCCAAAGCTCGGGAGAAAAGTCCGAGCGAACGATTAGGTCAGTGAGGTCGTATGGGAACATCTGTACTCCGTCAGGACCGAAGTTGCGCTTGAACTGGAACTTAAAAAGTCTATTCAGTAAGGTCTTCATATATTTTTCGGCGGCTTGAGGAGTTATGGCGAATTGGTTGATGGCGTCCTCCATTACGTCCTTGGGTGCTAATTTCTTTGCAACGATTTCTGTAATATAAAAGTCGTGGATATTATACGGCCCGAGGATCTCTTCTGTTTCTTGACCACTTAATAGCTCGGGAGATATTGGGGTAGAGAGTATATCCTCAATTATTTTGCTTACAGGCTTTGCGTGCTTTGTGGTAGTATAGTATTTCAGCATTTTGCGCATAGCCGTTTTGGTAATCGAGCAGTTAGGGTTGTATTGACTCAGCTGGTCACCGCCAAAGGTGGAAAATCCAAGGCAGATTTCGGACAAGTCGCCCGTACCTACCATAAGGGCGTTAAACTTGTTGCTTAGGTCAAGCAAAATTTGGGTGCGTTCACGAGCTTGTGCGTTCTCGTACACGACGTCCTTTTGCTCGTGAGCAATAGAGCGCATATGCAAGGTAACTGCGGCGTCTATGGGAATATTGTACGATGTAACCTTATAGCCATCAATAAGTGCGGCAGAGTTGTCTTGCGTGCGCTTGGACGAAGCACCACCGCGCATAGTCACGCAAATGATGTTCTTTTTGTCAAGCTTGTATTTATCAAACGCCATGGTAAGAGCGACCAGCACGTTGGTAGAATCCAGTCCGCCACTTAGTCCCAAAATAACCTTGTCTGTACCGATTTCCCGCATTCTGCCAAGGACGCCTCTGCCCATAAGCTCGTACATTTGGGCGCACTCGTCGTCGCTTTGCGGAAGAAGTGAAACCTCGCGCATAGGCGACTTTGGCGGCAAGGGCTTGTTCTTTGGAACGCCCAGCTTAGCCGTAACCGATTCCTCGTCGAAGCCTGCATATTCTTCAATTTTGCCAAGCGTACATACGATTTTGTCCCCACTCATAATTTTTCCGCTTACCGATTCACCCTTGCCGGCGCTAACGATAGCAACCGAGCGAAGCATTTTTGCGCGACTAAATACGTCCTCTAATCCGCCAATGTACGTGGGGTAGGCGGTGGGTATAATCACAAGGTCAGCGCCGATAGCCTCCTTTTCGTCAATGTCCGATAGTACACGCACCTTAAGTCCGCCCTCGTCAAGGTCGGGAATAATGTCCTCGCCGTAGCACAATGGGCTTGCGGCAATATCGGTCATGCCCTTTTTAGGCGAGTATATGGCAGTCGTTCCGTTTTTGATTATTGCAATGGAGTCGAAAACCTTTCCGTCCTTTACTGTGGGCAATCCGATTATCACCGTTTTGTTGCCGCCCGCCGCCGCAATTTGCTCAAGCGCCGCACCTGCCGCATTGGTAAGGAGAGGATAACTAAACATTCCCGAGCAGGTTGCTCCCGTAATGCACAGCCGCGGAAAAACAACAACGTCCGATTTTTTTGCCTTAGCGATGCAAGCAAGTATACTTTGAGTGTTAGATTTTACCGCACCCGGCTTGATTTGCGGTGTGCAAAGAGTTACAACGATAGACATATTTTCGCTCCTTTGTATGATAAAATAGCGCTTGTGCGCCTTGCAAAAATATATTAGCACATATTTAACAAAAACTCAACTTTTAGCCGTTAATAAGTTGTAATTTTTTTTGAAATGTGGTATAGTCTTTATAATATCAACTAAGGAGCTAATATGAATTATCTTGCGCTGAAAAGCGGAACCGACGTGCGCGGAACCGCTATGGGAGAAAACGTCAATCTTACGGTTCAAGCTGTAGCGGATATTGCCTCTGCCTTCGCCTTTTGGCTTAAGGAGCAGGGAATGCCGCTTAGAGTTGCGGTAGGTCACGACAGCCGTCTTACGGGCGAAATGCTTACGGACATTGCTGCAAACGCCTTGAGGGATAGCGGCTGTGAGGTATTTGATTGCGGCTTGTGCTCGACACCCTCTATCTTTATGATGACTAAGTTTGACGCAACCAATTGTGGCGGCGGAATTATGATTACTGCCAGTCACCATCCGTCCGACAAAAACGGACTCAAATTCTTTACGACACAAGGAGGGCTTTCGTCCTCGCAGCTTACAACTGTTCTCACCTATGCGGACGAGGGGAAAAAGCTTTGCGGCGAGGGTAAAATCAACAAAGGCGATTACCTCGGTCTTTATTGTGACGAAATTAAGCGTATAATTCTTGCCGAGCTTCCTGGTGGACTTGACGGCTACAAGATTGTGGTTGATGCAGGTAGCGGTGCAGGTGGATTCTTTGCAAGCCGAATTTTGGCTCCCCTTGGCGCAGATGTAAGCGGCTCACAATTTCTCGAGCCGGACGGAAGATTCCCCTTCCATCAGCCCAACCCCGAAAACAAGGATGCGATGGCAAGCATTTCTGCCCGTGTAAAAGAGGTTAAGGCAGACTTTGGTATCATCTTCGATACCGACGTTGACCGTAGTGCTGTCGTTACCTCGTCGGGTGTAGAAATCAACCGCAATAGACTTATTGCACTTATTTCGGATATACTCCTTAAGGAATATCCCGACTCGTATATCGTTACCGACTCGGTAACAAGCGACGGACTGGCTGATTTTATAGCAAGCCGTGGCGGTCATCACATAAGGTACAAGCGTGGATATCGCAATGTTATAGACTTTGCGGTTGGACTTAACGCCGAGGGCAAATGCGCTCCGCTTGCAATCGAAACGTCGGGACACGCCGCATTCAAGGAAAATTACTTCCTCGACGACGGCGCGTATCTTGCGGTAAAGCTTTTGATAAATGCAGTTAAGCTTAAAAAGCAGGGTAAGGAAATCGACAGCCTTATAAGCGATCTCGTTATGCCCGTAGAGGAGGCCGAGGTGCGTATTAAGCTGGTCGGTGACGATTGGAAGGATAAGGGCAAGGCAGTTCTTGCCGCATTAGAGCAGTGGGGTAAGGAAAAATTCAATCTTAGTTCCTCGTACGAGGGCGTGCGTGTCAATACACAGCAGGGCTTCTTTATGGCAAGAATGAGTGTGCATGACCCCATCATTCCTATAAATATCGAAAGCAAGGTAGAAGGCGGACTCAAGGAGATGGCGGCAATGCTCTGCGACTTTTTGGCACCGTTCGGCATTGACCTTGACGGAATAAAAAAACTTGCGACCAAATAGTCGCCATTACATAAGAAACAGTAAAAGGAGAAAATATCGTGAATAACACTCAAAAGTTGTCTATCAGCGCAATACGCGCTTTGTCTATCGACGCAATCGAAGCGGCAAAAAGCGGCCACCCGGGACTTCCCTTGGGCGCAGCTCCCATGGCGTACGAGCTTTATGCAAATCACCTTAAATTCGACCCCACGCATCCTGATTTTATGGATAGGGACAGATTTATTCTCTCTGCTGGTCACGGCTCGGCACTTTTGTATTCGGTGCTTCACCTTTTCGGTTACGGCGTAAGCATGGACGAGATTAAGAATTTCCGCCAATTTGGCGCAATTACCACCGGTCACCCCGAGTACGGTATTTGCCCGGGCGTTGAAACGTCCACCGGCCCGCTTGGTCAGGGTATTGCAAATGCAGTAGGCTTCGCTATGGCAGAAAAGATGCTTGCGGCTAAGTACAACAAGCCCGGACTTGACATCATCGACCACTACACCTACGTGTTTACGGGTGACGGCTGCTTGCAAGAGGGTATTGCTTACGAGGCGGCTTCGCTTGCAGGTAACCTTGGTCTTAACAAGCTTATTATGCTTTACGACAAAAACGACATCACCATCGAGGGCAACATCAGCATTACATTTGGTGAGGACGTAGGCAAGCGTCACGAGGCCATGGGCTGGCAGGTGCTTTACGTAGAAAACGGCGAGGATATCGAGGCTATCGGCAAGGCAATCCAGCAAGCTAAGGCAGAAAAGGAAAAGCCGAGCATTATTATAGTAAAGACTGTAATCGGCTTCGCTTCCCCCAAAGCAGGTATGTCTGCTTGTCACGGTGCCCCGCTCGGCGCAGACGGCGTTGCTGCAACCAAAAAGGCGCTTGGCTACGAGTACGGCGCGTTTGAGGTTCCCCAAGAGGTTCGCGCACATTACGCAGAAATAATCGAGCGCAAAAAGGCATTCAAGTGTGAGCACGACAAGCTCCTTAAAGAATACGAAAGCAAGTATCCTGCCGAGTACAAGGAACTCATTACCGACCTTAGCGGCAAGGTAAAGATTGACGAAGCAAGCCTTTACGAGTTCGAGGGCGAAAAGATGGCTACCCGAAAGGCAGGTCATATCGTTCTTAATAAGCTTGCGGATATGATCCCCGGACTTGTTGGCGGCTCGGCGGATCTTGGTCCGTCTAACCTTACCACATTGCTTGGCAAGGATTCGCTTTCTAAGGAGAACGGCGCAGGCAGATATATTCACTTTGGTATTCGCGAGCACGCTATGGCGGCTATTGCCAACGGCATTCAGCTTCACGGCGGCTTCAGAACTTACGTATCCACCTTCTTTGCATTCAGCGACTATATGAAGAACGCTGTTAGAATGAGCGCAATGATGGAGCTCCCCGTAATGTACGTGTTTACGCACGACAGCATTGGCGTAGGCGAGGATGGACCTACCCATCAGCCGGTAGAGCACCTCACGGGACTTCGTGCTATGCCCGGACTTGACGTGTTCCGTCCGGCAGACGCTAAGGAAACAGCGGCAGCTTATATCAGCGCAGTTAAGGGTAACAGCCCGACCTGCATTATCGAGTCCAGACAGGATTTGCCCATTCTTGCTTCGTCCGGCGAAAACGCACTTAAGGGCGGCTACGTAATCAGCGATGCAAAGAACTTTACCGGTATCATTATGGCAAGCGGCTCGGAGGTTAGCCTTGCACTTGAGGCTCAAAAGCTTCTTGACGCACGCGGAATTAAGGTGCGCGTAGTATCGATGCCGTGCTTTAGACTCTTCGAGGAGCAAAGCGAAAACTACAAGGAAAGCGTTTTGCCGTCCGCTGTTCGCGCAAGAGTAGCGGTAGAGGCAGGCTCGTCCATGTCGTGGGGCAAGTACGTTGGTATGGACGGCGCTTGCGTATGTATGGATACCTTCGGCAAGTCGGCTCCGGCAAAAAAATTGTTTGACTACTACGGACTTACTGCCCAAAACGTTGCTACCGTTACCGAAAAGGTTATAAAGGGAAAGAACAACTAACAAATGTACAAATTTTACGCTTTTTTGCATAGAATGAGGTTTATCAATAGGTGGAGCCTTATGCGAAGTAACTTCAACGAGAACGTTGCCGAGCATTCACATTGTGTAGCACTCCTTGCTCATTCGTTGTGCGTAATACAAAATAAGCTGTTCGGCGGCAATCTTAACGCCGACCGAGCAGCCGTGATTGCGCTTTATCACGAAACAAGCGAGGTGCTTACGGGCGATTTACCTACCCCCATTAAGTACTTTAATAGCAGCATTACGACTGCTTATAAGGAGCTTGAGTCGGAGGCAGAGCAGAAAATCATTGCTCAGCTTCCGCCCGAGCTTAAGTGCGAGCTGGAGGGATATATCACCGACAAGACGAGTGACGAGTACAAGGTGGTAAAGTATGCCGACAAGCTTTCGGCATACATCAAGTGCATAGAGGAAATAAACGCCGGCAACCCCGAATATAACAGCGCATTCGAAAGTCAGTTAGCCGCGCTTAATAAGGCGGATATGCAATGCGTACAATATTTTATGCAAAACTTTATAGATGCGTTTTATTTATCTTTGGATAAATTGCAATCAAACGACTAAAATAAAAGCTCTCTTGTAAAACAAGAGAGCTTTTGAGTTATAACATTTTTCTTTAACTTTACAAATTTGTTTGTGCGAAGATTTGCGCCAATGCGTCACACATGCTGTCGATTTCGCGTTCCGAAATAGTAAAGGGCGGGGTAATACGCAAGGTGTTGCGGTTGGTTTGATCAATCAAAAAGCCAAGATTTTCCATTTGTCCAACAACTCTTGCGGCATTGAGATTTTCTTTAAGCTCTATGCCGGCAACCAGTCCAATTCCTCGAATATCCACTATAAAGTTGTGCTTTTTAAGCTTGCTTAGTTTGTTTATAAGATATTCGCCCTTTGCTTCTACCTCGGCAAGCATGCCCGATTTGAGTCGCTCGACTACCACGAGAGATGTGGCAAGAGCGATGGACGAAATGCTCGAGGTGTTTATACGGTCGGACGGCGAGAGGGTGGTTGCGATTTCGCCGCGAGAAAGCACTGCCGCAATAGGAATACCGCCACCCATGCCGCGCGCAATCAAAACTATATCGGGCTGAACGCCGTACTGCTCGAAGGCGAACATTTTGCCTGTTCTGCCAAGACCTATGCCCGTTTCGTCGCAAAGCACAAGTGTGCCTTTAAACTTGCAAAGTGCATAGGCGGAAAGAATGAACTCATATTTATTAAGCCTTACGCCTTGCTCAACCTCAATGGGGCAGAACATAACCGCGCATACGTCGTCGGTAAGCGCTTTTTTGAATTCCGTTATGTCGGGGCGCACGGTTTTAAGGTTAAGGTCGCGCGTTTGCAGGGTGTCGTATCTACCCTCGGATTCAGTTACTACAAGAATAGTGTCACGCTCGTCCTTAGCCTCTACACAGTATTTGCGTACCATTGTCGCAAGAATAAATAGGGTATCGCTTATGCTGCTGCAAAAGTATACCTTGGTAAAGGGAGTTTTATCGCAGATTGTTTGAGCAAGAGTAGAGTGAAGCTCGTTGTAATAAAGGTTAGAAAAGCTTATAACCTTATCTGTTTGGTCCTTGATTGCATCAGAGAGCATAACATTTTTGTAGCCAAGGCAGCTTTCGCCAAGACCTGCAACAAAATCCACGTACGCACGGTTGTTTGTGTCGTACATGCAGTTACCCTCGCTTCGCACCATGCACAAATTGTGGCGCGGATAGGTGATAATCGAATACTTATTGTCAATCTCTTTAATCTGTGAAAAATCCATACTTGTATTATATTATCTTTACTTTTTATTGTCAAGCACAAACGCTTCAAAAACGGCTTTATCGTTTATTATTCTACAGCCCGTCACAAAAGAATTGCATTTTTTTTACGGCTGTGATATAGTATAAGCATGCTTGAGGTGCGAAACGTAAAAATTGAATATTACGGCGAAGAAATAACAACGCTAAACTTTGCTTTTAACAAAGGTGTTACCTTGATTTTGGGTGAGGTTGGGTCATATAAAACTACGCTTTTCTCAGTTATCGGCGGCATTAAGGAAATCCCTGACGGTGAAATAATTATTGATGGAATCAATATAGAGGAAGACCATCCGCGGTACAGAAATATTGCATACGTAGGCGCGAATTCCATACCGCAAGGCGGAAAAGTGCTTACTCAGCTTGCCTTGCCGGTGCGCCTTAGAGGCACAAAAAAAACGGAAGCAAAAAAGCTCGCATACGCCACAGCGGAAAAATTCAGATTAGACCCAAACAAAAAAATAAAGTCGCTTTGTAAAGCTGAGCTTGTAAAGTTTTTTGCCGCACGGCTGTCTATGCGAAAATTGCAGGTGACGATGTTTGACGAGCCGTACCATTTTTTGGGTGAAGAAAACGAGCATGCCATAACTAAGCTTATAAATAGCTTAGGTGGTTACGTGCTTGTTTCCTCGTGTGACGGTGGTGACGTAAAAAGACTTAACCCCGATTATTTGGTTGTGGTAAGACGAGATAAAATTCTTGCCGATGGTAAAACTGAAGACGTTCTAAAAAACGCAAGCGGCGAATATTTAACAAAATTTTTGGAGCTATAAAAAAATCCAGCCAATACGGTTGGATTTTTTGTGTGATTATTTCTTCATAAAGGTTTCGCAAGCAGTAAATTTCTTTTTTGCCTGATTGACTTTGGGCATGGGTGCGGTATCGGTGGGATACAAGCCACGCTCGTTCATATACAAAAAGGCATCAAACTGATCCTCTGCGCACTCGCTAAGCTGAGTGTCAATCAAGGTACGAAGCTTGGGACAAGATGTTTCGCAAAGTGCCGTGCCGTACAGCTTAACCAGCGACTTGTGCGAGCCGAGAACGTCCGAAATGATTTCCTTATCCGAAAGCTTGCATACGTCTTGGGCAAATTCGGTAGAGGTCCCGCAGTTTCTTACAGGTCTACTGGACGAACCTGTGTTGCTTCTTGTGTTAGGATTAGTTATCGAAGTTGTATTTTTTTGTAGAGAGCTTTGTTTAGTTTTGATATTAGCCATTTTTTCCTCCTTTAGCTATGGCGATAGTTACGCATTTGAATTAAGATAGCTTAGTAACGCCTCGAATCTGATTCGGTGATTGTTGGCGTAGGTACCCAACTTTTCTTTCAAAGTGGGGTCCTCACATTCCGAAACATAGTTGCAGCACTTGCGGTAAGCAAGGTTTTCGCTGTCCAAAAGTTCGGATAGCTGTTGCAAATTTTTACTTGTCATCTTTTTGACCTCCGTTTTTTATTTGGCGCGCTGCTTAATCAAAATAATTTTGTAAGACTTACGCCGTTAATTTTTATAAAACAAGTATTTGCATTTGCAAAATTTTTATTCATAGGTTATAATATAGGCATGAACGAGATTACACAAATCACGTCGCAAAAAAAGGGCGATAGACTCAACGTGCATGTAGACGGAAGGTTTGCCTTTGGGGTGCATTACGAAACGGCGGTTAAATTCGGCCTTAAAACAGGCAGAGAGCTTTCGCCTGCCGATATTGAGCAAATCGAGGAGGAAGAGGGCAACGTTTTTGCCTTTAACCGCGCGTTGAAATATGCCGTAAAAAAGAGGGTGAGCGTAAAGCAAATGAGCGACTACCTCGTGCGTAACGGCTATTCGCTTGCCGCTACGCAAAGGGCGATAGACAAGCTAAAAGAGTACGGATACGTCGGTGACGAGTCTTTTGCAAAAGCGTACGTAGCCACCTACGGCGAGGCGCGCGGAGCAAGACGAATAGAATTCGAGTTAAAAAAAGCAGGAGTGCCCGAGCAAATAATTGCTGATGCATTGTGCGAGCTTGACGAGAGCAGCGCATGCGATAAATGTATAGATAAGTACGTCCGCACTCACAAAGACGTGGATAAAAAGAAGCTAATCAGCTATTTGTTGTATCGTGGCTTTGAATACGACGAAATCAATGAAAGTATAGAAAGGAGTGAATTATGGAAATAAAGCTACCACATGGCGTAAGAATAGGAAATGTAAACGACGATTTTACGGGAGTTACTGCAATTGTGTTTGACGATGGCGCAATTTGCGGATGTGATGTTCGTGGCGGCGCGCCCGGCACAAGAGAAACTGCGCTTCTTGGTAGTGACAAAGCTAACGAGCATGTGGATGCAGTTATGCTTTGCGGTGGCTCGGCTTATGGACTTGCCGCAACGTGCGGAGCGATGGAAGCTTTACTAGCGGCAGGCAAGGGTGTAAGGGTTTCGGACAAAATAGTTCCTATTGTCCCCGCGGCAGTTATTTACGACCTTAACGACAAGGAGTATCACTATCCCACATCCGAGATGGGGCGCGAAGCTGTTATTGCCGCTGCTCAAACGGTAAAGGGCGGTAAGGTAGGCGCGGGAAAAGGCGCGACCGTAGGTAAGATTTTGGGACACGCTAATTGTTCTAAGTCGGGACTTGGCGTCGCCGAGGTGACTGTGGACGGTGCAAAGGTTGTTGCCGTAGTCGTTGTAAACGCGTTTGGCGACGTACGCAAGGACGGCAAAATTATTGCAGGGGCAAGAATGGGCGATACTTTCATTGACACAAATATGGCGATTGCCATGGCAGACCTTAATGCAAAGAATGCAAACACTACTATCGGCTGTATCATTACGGACGCAAGGCTCACCAAGGTGCAGGCAAACAGACTTGCCGCGATTGCTCACAACGGACTTGCAAAAACCATATATCCCGTGCATACCGAATTTGACGGCGACACGCTGTTCTGCGCCTCCGTCGGAGATAAGGATGTTATGCAAATCAAATTGCAGGTGGCTTGCGTAGAGGCGGTAGAGCGTGCCGTTTGGGATGCAGTAAACGTATGATAGGTGCAGACGTAGTTGACATAAGGCGCATAAAAAGTGCGCTTGAATTGGGGCGTTTCAAAATGCGAGTTTTTACAAAAAACGAGCAAGCGTATGCAGAAAAACAGTGCAATCCGTATCAAAGCTACGCCGCTATGTATGCAGCCAAGGAAGCGGTAGCTAAGCTTGGCGGCAAGGGAATACGAGGCTTTGCGCTAACCGATATAGAGGTAGTGCATAACGACATGGGGGCTCCCGAGGTGGTTTTGCACGGCAACGCACAAAAGCTTTTTGATGGCAAGGTTTACGTCAGTCTTTCGCATGAGCGTGATTACGCTTTTGCCGTGGCATCTTACGCTTTTTCTGAAATTAAGCCTATTATGCCGGGCGTTACGGTAACGGACGGTGATCTCGAGCTTTTGCCAAGATTAAGATTTACGCATAAAGGCGACTACGGGAGAGTTTTTGTCATAGGTGGCAACGGCTTTATGGTAGGTGCGCCACTCATTACCGCAGAGGCGGCGGTGCGTGCAGGTGCGGGGCTGACTACGCTGTGTGTGGCGCAGTCAATGCTGGACGCTTATCGCCCGAGAGTGAAGGAAATTATGCTAAAGGGACTACCGGACGAAAGTGGAATGATATGCTTTAATGAAGAAGCGTTAAGCGAAATTGCAACAAAAGCAGATGTAATCGTTATAGGAATGGGAATGGGAGCAAACCCGAGCTTGCCCGCCATTTTAGAGTGGATTTTTACTAACTATAACGGAATGCTCGTATGCGATGCAGACGGTATAAACGCCCTTGTGGGTTCGCAGGCTTTGTGTGAGCAAAGCAAAAGATGCACGCTTGTGCTTACTCCGCACGTTGGCGAGTATCAACGGATTCAAAAGGCGTTGGGTACGGATAGCGTAAGCGAAAGCGCGTCAAAAATCGGTGCCGTTATCGCATGCAAAAGCGCGTATACAATTATTAGTGACGGTATAACCGATTATAACGTTACCTCGGGTTGCGCGGCTATGGCAAAGGGCGGAAGCGGTGATGCTCTTGCCGGAATTATCGGCGCATATCTTTGCCGTACCACCCCATTACAAGCAACAGCACTTGCTTGCCATCACTTTGGTAGATGTGGCGAAAAGGCGGCGGCAATTAAGGGCGAAAATGCTGTTACGGCTTCGGACATAATAGCTTGTCTATAAAGGAAAACAAAAGGAGAAAATAAAAATGTTGGGTGTAATTTGCGCGATGGAAGTAGAGCTAAGCGGACTCATTGCGCTTATGGAAAATAAAGAAAAGGTAAATATCATCGGCTACGAATTTACAAAAGGCGAGATTTTTGGCAAAAAGCTTGTTGTGGCGCTTTGCGGCATAGGTAAAGCAAATGCCGCCGCCGTTACGGCATTGCTCATAAGTAATTTTGGTGTTAGCGAGCTTATCAACCTTGGCGTGTGCGGTGGCAGTATTGGTACGGGTAAGACGATAGTGGCAACAAGCGTGGTGCAGTACGACTTTGACACCACTGCTATTGGTGACGAGCTTGGTAAGCTTGACGGCTTTGACAGTCCGTACATAAAGACAAGTGATATTTCGGACGGTATTGCCTGTGATGCTCGTGGCGTAATTGCCTCGGGTGATAGGTTTGTATCGGACAAGGCGACAGTAGATTTTCTAACCACTCATTTTGGCGCAATCGGCTTCGATATGGAGTCGGGTGCGGTGGCTCAAATTTGCACTAAGGCAAACGTAAAATTCGCCATCTTAAGAGTAGTAAGCGATGGCGGCGACATAGGCGAATACGTAAACTTTAAGGAACTCGCGGCAAAAAAAGGAATTGATGCAGTACTTAATTATTTAAATAACTAAAATCGCAACAAAAAAAACGGAGATACGTATCTCCGTTTTTTATATAAATGCAACATGTGTTTTATTCCTTATCGTCTTCTCGTCCAAGCAAATAATCGATAGTGACTCCAAAGTATTCTGCAAACTTAACAAGCGTTTCATAATCTGCTTGGCGCTCCATATTCTCATATCTGCTAATGGTGTTTTGATTCATATTTAGGTCTAAAGCAAGCTTTAACTGCGATATATTTCTTTTTTTCCGTAATTCTTTGAGTCTAAAAGTCATTTTGTTTCCTTTGCAAATTCTCTTGACATGATTATAACATTGTGATATAATCAAAATATCCCAATTTGGTATAACCTATTTGCAAAGGAAAAATAATATGAAAACAAAAATTTTAGCAATACTTATGATTGTGCCGATGATATTCGTATTTTCGGCGTGTTCAGCAAAGCCCGAATTGGACTTTGACGTTGCCAAGAAAAGCTTAGAAGAAGCTGACTATGAGGTTGAAATATTGGATGATAAAGAAGAGCTTGATATTGGCGAAGCAGAGAAGCTTATGGCGTATAGCGAAGATGGAGATGATTTTATTTACATAATCAAATACGAAAATACAAAATACGCAAAGCTTATTTTTAAGATACTACAGCAGAAGTATGATGCTGAAATTGAAGCATTAGAGCTTCAAATTAAGCAGATAGAATGTATTCTCGAAAAGTTTGATATGGATCTCAGCAGTTTAGAAATTGACAGATATGAAGATGATCTCAAGGAGTTATACGCAGAGCTTGAGGAAGCAAAAGAAGAGGTTAATTTTGGAAGAAAAGGGAAGGTCGTATGGTTAGGAACGGATAAAGCGATAGAGAAATCTAAAAATCTAATGTTAGAAGCTAATAAAGCAAAATAGTTCGTTTGGCTACAAATGGTTTAAGTACAAGCTATTATAACATATAAAAAAGAGAACAAAAGGCTCATTTTAGATGCCTGATGTTCTCTCTTTTTTTGTTTGGTGCTATATCGTTACATGCTTTATGCGTGTTATCCTTACCGGAGAACACGTATACGTATCTCCGTTTTTTTGTTGCAAAAGGTAATTAGCCTTGTTTTTTTCGTACTGATATTACGTGCGTAAGGACTGCGGCAATCAGCATAAGGATACACAAAGCCTGGCTGGGCGAAAGCCCCAAAACCAAGGCACCGCGAGGGTCGTCACGCAAAAATTCAAGCACAAATCGAAAAATCGAATATGAGTAAAGATAAATTAAAATTGAAAGTTGAGGCTTTTTTAGCTTAAAGATTATAAGCAAAAGAGCCGCAAAAAGCGCAAATAAGAATATAGCCTCAATTAGCTGTGTGGGAATTCTCGGGTCACCCATGATATATTCGCCGCTGCTTTTAATGCTTTCTACAAACCTAACGCCGATAAATGAGCTTGTTGTTTTGCCGTAACAGCAGCCTGCCAAAAAGCAACCCACTCTGCCTATGCCGTGAGCAAGCACGATACACGGCGTAGCAACGCTCACAAATTTTGGTAGCTGTTCTTTGTGTTTTTTGCCAAACAAAAAATACGTGGTAAAGAATATAGCTATGCCGCCAAGCAGTCCACCCATAAAGGTTATGCCGCTACCGATTTCGCCGCTTTCGATAAAGTTATACAGCATTTGGAACAGCCACGCAAAGACGAAGCCTATCGCGGTTGCGACAATCGCCGCAACGCCAAAAAAGACAAAGCTCTTTTGATCCAGCGTGACCTTGTCCGCCAAAAAACGATAACAGATAAAAGCGGCAACGATGCCGATAAAGATAAATACAATATAAGAGGGCAGAGCCTCGATTCCAAATAGATACGGATGCATGCAAATATTATACACCAGATTTTTATTTGTGTCAAGGGGGCATAAATTCGTTGACTACAAACTTATTAAGTTGTATAATTATGCTTATGACAAGACAAGAATTTGAAAGTTTAATAATCAAGGCAAATCTTAACGATGCAGACAACGACGAGTTGTTTGCTATTACTGCGCAAGCGATTGCTTCGCTCGAAACGCTTAAGCTTTACGATGGAGAATCAAATGAATAACGGCGACAATAATAATTCTCTTGAGCTGACAAGGGAACTGGTAAAAAGCGGAGCTCGCTCGGCAGAGCAGATTGCCTCCGAATATTTGGGCAGAATAAATGCAAGTGGCGACAATTGCTTTATTTCCGTGCTTGACGCTATGGCACAGGCAAGGGACATTGACGACAAGGCTCGCTCGGGCTTTGACGGTAAGCTTCTTGGCGCAGTCGTTGCAATAAAGGATAATATGAGATATATAGGCAGCGTTACCACCTGCGGCTCGGCAATTCTTACGGATAAGGATACCGAGGACTGCGAGGTTGTAAAAAGGCTTAAAGCGGCGGGCGCTGTTATCGTGGGCAAGACCAATATGGACGAGTTTGCAATGGGCTCGTCAAACGCAACGTCTGCTTACGGCAACGTGCTTAATCCTCTCGACCGCACTCGCGTGCCCGGGGGTAGCAGCGGTGGCTCGGCAGCGGCAGTCGCTTCCGGACTGTGCATGGCGGCACTTGGCTCGGATACGGGCGGAAGTATTCGTCAGCCCGCATCGTATTGCGGAGTGGTTGGTCTAAAGCCTACTCTTGGCAGTATTGACGGAAGCGGAATGTACGCACTTTCGCAGGATATGGACCAGATCGGACCCATCACCAAAACCGTGGACGAAAATAGACTTATGTTCGAGGTGCTTAGCGGCAAGGCGATGGAAAAGGCTGAGGTAAAGGGTCTTACCGTTGGCCTTGTACGTGAGTTCGAGCATTGGTATACCGAGGATACAAAAAGAGTTATTCAGCGTGCCAAAGAGGTGCTCAGCAGTATCGGATGCAGGTTCGTAGAGGTAAGCTTGCCCAGCGCGGACGCCGCATTTGCTACATACAGAGCACTGGGAAATACTCAGTCCGCAAACAATCTTAGAAATATCGGCACGGCGCAGGAGCGTACCGACAAGCTTGGCATAGAGGTTAAAAAGCGCATTTTGATAGGTGAATACGTGCTTGCCCATCCCGAAATTGCAGAGCGAGCTAAGCGTGTAAAAAATAAGATAATCAGCGAATTTGCTAAGGCGTTTAACTTGTGCGACATTATCGTTTCGCCGTCCGCGCCCAGCGTAGCGTTTAAGTTCACCGATGATCGCAATAATAAGGAAATCGTTTATTCGGACATCTTCACACAGCCGCCCAGCATTGCAGGCTTGCCTGCGCTTTCCGTTCCGTGCGTTAAGGGCGAAAGCGGATTGCCCATAGGCGTTCAGCTTGTAGGCAAAAAGAATGCCGAAAACGTATTGTTCGAGATAGGTAAGCTGTTTGAGTAATAAAAATTAAGTTTGTCTACATTGCGAAAAGTCGCAAAAATAATTTGACTTTTCGCCACAATATTATTATAATTAGTAAGATTAAATTTAGGAGATAGTTATGGCAAAAACAATCACAATCGACGAAGCGCTTGCGCTCGTAAAGGACAATGACAAAATCGCCGTAGGCGATGCTACTGTAGAGCCCCAAGCTTTTATGGGTAACCTCCACAAAATTTTGGAGACCAATCGCGGACTCAGTATTTGGACGTGCCTTACACTTAGATCATATCCCTTCCTTGAGGATAAAAAGTACGGCAATAACATCAAAATCAACAGCTTGTTCTTCTCCGGTCCTATGCGTAAGGCATATGAGCTTCTCGACACCGTTTCGTTTGCTCCCACTCATTTGCGTAAGACGGCTATCACCATCTGCGCAGGCGGCGATCCCGATATCTTCGTAGGTACCTGCACCCCGCCCAACAAGGACGGCAAGGTATCGCTTGGTCTTAGCAATATCTACGACCGCGAGGTTATGAAGCGCGCAAAGACGGTTATTATGGAAGTAAACCCCAACATGCCGTTTACATACGGTGACGCTGTGGTTGACGAGACTGACATTGACTATTTCGTACCCGTTGATTTCCCGATGCTTCAGGATAAGCCGGCTCCCATCAACGAAAAGGATAGAACCATCGGCGGATATATTTCGCAGTTTATTAAGGACGGCGATAACCTTCAAATCGGTATCGGCGCTATACCCAACTCGGTTGTACAGTTCCTCGAAACCAAAAAGGACCTCGGCATTCACACCGAGCTTTTGGGCGACGGAATTGCAGAGCTTGCGATGAAGGGTGTAGTCAACGGTAGCAAAAAGACCTTGCACCCCGGCAAAATCGTAACGAGCATCGTTATGGGTACGGACAAGGTTTATAACTACGTAAACAACAATCCTGACGTTCTCGTTATGGATTGCAGCTATTGCAACGCTTACGAAACTCTTGCTAAAAACGACAATCAGGTGTCCATAAACACCACGCTCGAGGTTGACCTTACCGGTCAGTGCTGCAGCGAGAGCATCGGACAAAAGCAATACAGCGGCACGGGCGGTCAGGCAGATACCGCAATCGGCGCACAGATGGCTAAGGGCGGCAGAGCGTTCATCGCGCTTTACTCGACGGCAAACGTTCGTACCGGCAACGGCGACGAGCGTAAGGAAATCAGCCGTATCGTTCCGCAGCTTAAGCCGGGCGCAACCGTTTCGCTTATGCGTAACGACCTTCATTACCTTGTTACGGAGTACGGCGTAGTTAATCTTCGCGGACTTTCGGTTGCAGACAGAGCAAAGGCAATAATCTCTATTGCACATCCGTCGTTCCGTGACGAGCTTACCCAAAAAGCAAAAGAACTCGGACTTATCAAAGGCTAAAAAAATAAACAAATCATCGCCTACGCGGTGATTTTGTTTGTTGATGGTAGTTTTTATTTTGTGAGGGCATAAATATGGGATATACCGAAAAGCACGAACTATGGAAAAAACGAGTTAAGGATCGAAAGCTATTACGTGAGCTTTTGGAAATGAATGAAGATCAAATTAACTCGGCGTTTTACAAGGAATTAGAGTTTGGTACTGCGGGTATCCGTGGGATTATGGGTGCCGGTTCGGGTCGTATAAACATTTATACGGTTCGCAAAATCACGCAGGGCGTTGCAATCTATATGCAAAACCACGGCTACAATAAGGTCGTGATCAGCTATGACAGCCGTATCAATTCCGAGCTGTTTGCTCGTGAAGCGGCGGCGGTTATGACCTCGGCCGGAATGACTGCATATATTACGCCTACGCTTATGCCCACGCCGTATCTATCGTACGCTGTTCGAAGGCTTGCTACCGACATTGGTATTATGATTACGGCCAGCCATAATCCCAGTGAGTATAATGGCTATAAGGTTTATGACGAAAGCGGCTGTCAAATAAGAGAGGAAGCGGCAAAGGAAATTGCCGAATATATCTCGCAGGTGGATGCTTTTAGGGTAAAGACGCATAGCTTTGACTATTATCTCAAGCGCGAGGCAGTCAATTTTGTTCCCGACGAGGTGACATCCGATTATATGGCGGAAATTGATGCCGTTTGTGCGAAAAAGAGGGCGGAGCTTAAGGTGGTATTTACGCCGTTGTGCGGAACAGGCTACAAGCTTGTGCCGCAAATGCTAAGGGAGCTTGGTAGCGAGGTTATTCTCGTTGACAAGCAGAGCGAGCCTAACGGAAAATTTCCTACCTGCAAGTCCCCAAATCCAGAAAAGAAGGAAGCATTAAAAAGCGGTATTAAGCTTCTCAAAGCCGAAAATGCGGATTTGCTTATTGCAACCGATCCGGACGCCGACCGTATAGGCGTGGCGTTCATGGACGGTGACAAGCCGATTATTCTAAGCGGCAATGAGATGGGTGTTCTTATGTGCGACTATCTTCTCCGCAATTACGGCGGCAACAAAAAACCGCTTGTCGTGCGTACGCTCGTAAGCACCGATCTTGTGGATAAGATTGCTTTTGAGCATAACGCCGAGATAAGGGCTGTCCCCACGGGATTTAAGTACATCGGCGAAATTATCAACAGCCTCGACCATAGCGGCGAGGCAGACAGATACTTGCTTGGCTTTGAAGAAAGTCAAGGGTATCTGATCGGTACTCACGTTCGTGATAAGGACGCAGTAGTGGGCGCGAAGCTTATGGCAATAATAGCGGCAGATCTCAAAAAAGAGGAAAAAACGCTTGGAGATAGACTTAATGAGCTTTACGAAAAGCACGGTTATTACGCACATAGGCAGTTCTCTTACAGGTTTGAGGGCAGTGCTGGCGAAGCAAGAATGAAGGAGCTGCTGGAATTATTAAGAAATCAGCCGCTTACCCAAATAGCAGGCAAAAACGTAACGCTTGTTACCGATTACGCTATAGGTAAGGACGGCTTGCCTAAGCTTAATATGATAAGATACGATTTTATGGGCGGTAACGTAATCGTTCGTCCGTCAGGTACCGAGCCTCTAATTAAGATATATGCGTGCTCGCATCTTACTCCGAGGCAAAACGACAAAATATTACATCAAATAAACGTACAATTTAGCGAAATTTTTGCATAACGGTTACGAATTGCTCGATTTGTGCATAAGCATTATTGCTATATACAAGGAGAGTGATACATGCGTTTTGAAAAATTGCACGGAGCCGGCAACGACTATATATTTGTCGATTGCTTGGATAATGGTATAGATGATATGTCGGTGCTTGCCCAAAGAATGTCGGACAGACATTTTGGGGTAGGCGGCGATGGAGTGGTGTTTTTGTGCCGTTCGGCGGTGGCAGACGTAAGAATGCGAATGTTCAACGCAGACGGTAGCGAGGGCGCCATGTGCGGAAACGCACTGCGGTGCATAGGAAAGATTTTATCGGGCCGATGTACAAAAAACGAATATACGGTAGAAACAAATTCGGGCATAAAAACTGTTTTGGTGGGTAATTGCACCGATACGTTTACCGTAGATATGGGCAAGCCTCATCTGCTTAGTAGGTTAAACGCACCTATGGATGGCTCTAATCTGCGCTTTACTCACGTGTCGGTAGGCAATCCGCACTGCGTAATCCTTGTGGATGACGTCTTTAAGGTCGATATGGCGGTTGCCCAACAGCTTCAGACATACTCAATTTTTACGGGTGGCGTTAACGTAGAATTTGTCCAAAGGACAGATTACGGACTAAGAGTGCGAGTGTACGAGCGCGGAAGCGGCGAAACGCTTTCGTGTGGTACGGGCGCTTGCGCGGCAGTAGTGGTATGCGTAAAAATGGGACTTTTACCAAGAGGAGTGGACGTAAGCGTTCATCTTCTCGGCGGAGTTTTGACAGTTAATTACAGCGAAAATATATATTTGACCGGAAAAGCGGAAAAAGTATACGAAGGAGATTATTATGACAAAGTACATTTTTGTGACAGGTGGTGTAGTAAGCGGACTCGGTAAGGGTATTACTGCGGCATCACTCGGTATGATGCTTAAGGCTAAGGGACTTAAGGTTATTGCCCAAAAGCTTGACCCGTATATCAACATCGACCCTGGTACAATGAGCCCGTATCAGCACGGCGAGGTGTACGTTACCGAGGACGGAAGCGAAACCGACCTCGATCTTGGTCATTACGAGCGTTTTATAGACGAAAATCTCAACAAATTTTCCAATCTTACTTCGGGTAGGGTTTATTGGAACGTTCTCAATAACGAGCGCAACGGCGTATACAACGGTATGACTGTTCAAGTTATTCCGCACATCACGGGCGAAATCAAAAAGTTTATCTATTCCGTAGGCAAAAAGAGCGAGGCGGATATCGTTATTACCGAAATCGGCGGCACGACCGGTGACATCGAGGGACTTCCGTTCCTTGAGTCTATAAGACAGGTTGCCAACGAGGTGGGTAGAGAAAACTGTATGTTTATTCACGTTACGCTTGCTCCTTATATACGCGTTTCGGGCGAAATCAAAACAAAGCCCACCCAGCATTCTGTTGCAGAGCTTCAGTCCAAGGGTATTTTCCCCAACATTATCGTAGTAAGAAGCGAAATGCCTCTTAGTCAGTCTGCTCGCAACAAGATTGCACTCTTTTGTAACGTTAAGCCCGACTGCGTAATCGACAACCTTGACGTGTCGCTTTTGTACGAGGCACCGCTTATGCTGGAAAAGAGCAATCTTACCAAGATTGTTTCACGTGAGCTTGGACTGCCCGAAAACGAGCCGGATATTTCCGCTTGGCTCAATATGCTCGATAAGGCTCACAATCGTACCAAAACGGTACGCATCGGACTTGTCGGCAAGTATGTAAAGATGTACGATACTTATTTATCGGTAGTGGAAGCACTCACCCATGCAGGTATCGAAAACGGCGCAAATATCGATCTTAAGTGGATCGATTCCGAGGAAATCAACGCTTCCACCGCCCACCAGCTTATGGGGGACTGTGACGGCATAATCTTGCCGGGCGGCTTTGGTGACAGAGGTATCGAGGGCATGGTGTTTGCCGCAAAATATTGCCGCGAGCATGACCTGCCGTACTTTGGTATCTGCCTTGGTATGCAAATTCTTACAATCGAGCATGCGCGCAACGTTGCGGGTTTAATTGACGCTCATAGCTGTGAGTTCAATCCCAACTCCAAGCATAAGGTTATAGATATAATGAGTGGACAGATGGGCTTGCAAAACACAGGCGGCAGCATGCGCCTTGGTGCTTATGAATGTATTGTAAAGGAAGGAACAAGCCTTTATAAGGCGTATGAAGCCAATTCGATTTGGGAGCGCCACCGCCATAGGTATGAGTTTAACAACGAATATAAGGAGCTTCTTAGTGGACACGGCCTTACCGTTTGTGGCACCTCGCCTGACGGTACGCTTGTAGAAGCGGTAGAAATTCAGGATAAGCTTTTTCACGTGGGCGTACAGTATCACCCCGAATTTAAGTCCCGTCCGCACAAGCCGCACCCGCTTTTCGTGTTGTTTATAAAGCAGTCGCTTGCAAACAAGGAGCGCAAATAAATCGGTATGAAATTACCGCTTGAATTTTTGGAAGAAATGCAGTCCATAGTCCCCGATTACGAGCGCTTCGTGCGCTCGTATGGCTTGCCGCACACAAAGGCTTTTTGGGTAAACGGCAACAAGATTGCTGACAAGGAGTTGCTTTCGCGCATGGGGCAGTATGCACCCGTGCCTTTTGCAGACCACTCTTACTATATGGACAGCGAGGAGAAGTGGGGTAATCATCCCTTTCATCACGCAGGGCTCATGTATTTTCAAGAGCCGTCTGCCATGGCGGTTGCTAACGCTTACGACACACATGCAACGCTGGCTCTCGATATGTGCGCCGCACCCGGCGGCAAAACCGTTCACCTTGCTCGCAAGGTGGACTTTCTTATATCCAACGAAATTAACCCCTCGCGTGCCGCAGTGCTAAAAAGCAATGTCGAGCGCTTGGGCTTTAGAAACGTGGCTGTAACCAATCACTCCCCCTTAGAGCTTGAAGCTTTGGGTGAAATTTTCGACCTGGTGTTGGTTGATGCGCCTTGCTCGGGCGAGGGAATGTTCCGTAAGGACGAGGGCGCAATATTAGAGTGGAGCAAGGAGCATTCGGTAAGCTGTGCAATCAGACAGCTTGCTATACTTGATAGCGCGCACAAGGTTCTAAAAAGGGGAGGGATGCTTATCTATTCCACTTGTACATTTTCCCCGCGCGAAAATGAGGGCGTAATTGAGGAGTTTTTGTCTAAGTACGAATACGAGGTTAAGGAGCCACTACCGTCTGTTTTGCCTCATACTGCTCATTATACCGACAGCCGTATGCGAAGATTTTATCCGCATATTGGGGTGGGCGAAGGCCAATTTTTCGTTGCGCTCACAAAAAAAGAGGGCGGCGAGATAACGTCGTATAAGCCTATAAAGTACGCAAAAAACAAGAACGTAGATGAGTTTTTGATGTCAACGATAGGTAAAAGGCTTGATTACTGCGAAAATAACGGAATGTTTTTTGTGCCTGCGCTAAGACAAAATATGCCACTAAAAAGGATAGTGTCGGGCGGTGTAAAAATAGGCAGAATGGAGGGTAAAATTTTCAAGCCCGACCATCACTTTTTTTCGGCGTTTGGCGGTGAAATGTTTTGTTATGAGCCAAACGAGGACGAGCTTAAAAAGTACATTCACGGCGAGGAGCTGTTTGGTGAGCATAAGGGTTACGGAGCTATTACTGTTCTCGGTGCGCCGCTTGGTGGATTTAAGGGCAGTGACGGTAGATATAAAAACCTTTACCCCAAAGGACTCAGATTATAAGTCAAAACGCTTGCGTTTATTTTTATAATAGTTTATAATATATTGGTAGTGGCATAACACTGCAAATCCAAAAGATCGACAAGGAGAGGGGGAAATGAGTAGATTTTTTTGTGACGCAGATTGCGAGCTCGACTATAAAACGATACAGGAGCTTGGTATTACGCTTATCGAGATGCCGTATACAGTGGGCGGCGATGAAGCCCTTTATGACTGCGGCAAGACAACCGATTATAAGGCGTTTTTCGATAAGATGAGAAAGGGCGCTTCCGCAAAGACGCAGGCACTCAATTCCTACGACTATATTCAGTATTTCGAGCCTGTTTTTGCAGCGGGTGAGGACGTTTTGTACGTAAGCTTTTCGCACAAAATGAGCGGTACTTTTTCGTATATGAACACCGCCTTGGAGGAGCTTAAAGCAAAGTATCCCGATCGCAAATGCACCGTTTTGGATACACGCAATATCAGCCTCGGTGCTGGCATAACCGTTTATTTTGCGGCTAAGCTTCATAATAGCGGTGCTTCGGACGAAGAGGTTGTTAAATTTGTCGAGAAGTTCCGCGAGAAGGTTCGTATTTACTTTACGGTGGACGATCTCGTATATCTTAAGCGCGGTGGCAGACTCACCTCGTTTAAGGCGGGCATTGGCACAATCTTTGGTATAAAGCCGATTATTACGGTAAGCGACGGTCAGCTCGTTAGCCTTCCCTCGCAAAAGGGTAGGAAAAAAGCGCTTAATACGCTAATCGGCTATATGGGTAAGGACAATATCGACACCTCGTATCCCGTTTGCATTATAAGTGGAGACGCGGATGAGGACAGAGATTTTACTGCCGAGCTTATCGGCGAAAGCTATCCGGAGCTTGAAATCAAAAAGTACGAGATAGGACCGGTTATCGGATGTCATTGTGGACCGGGCACTGTCGGCTTGATTTTCATAACAAAGGAATAGTAGTTTTATTCAGGGATTAACGCACGAGGTGCGAAGATTACAATTATAAGCGTAAGGAGATAGTATAATGGATTACAATTACAGCGAAAGAATGAGCCTTTTGAACGGTTCTGCAACGAGAGAAATTCTCAAACTTTTGACAAGGCCCGAAATTATTTCTTTTGCAGGCGGATTCCCCGCGACTCAGTGTCTTCCCCAAAAGGAAGTTCAGGAAATTGCTCACGAGCTTCTTGCCGAGGGTAAGGCAACGGCAGCATTGCAGTATGGCACTACCGAGGGCTTCGTTCCCCTTAGAGAGCAGTGCATCGAGTACGTAAAGACCTCGGGTATCGAGAACATCGAGCTTGATCAGACTCTTGTAATAAGCGGCGGCCAGCAGGGCCTCGACCTTATGAGCAAGACCTTCCTTGACAAGGGTGACGTGGTTTTGGTAGAGAATCCTACATACCTTACGGCTTTGCAGATCTTCCAGTCGTATCAGGCAAAAATCGTAGGTGTAAACTCTGACAAAAACGGTCTTGATATCGAGGATTTGGAAAACAAAATCATTCAGTATAAGCCCAAAATGTTGTACATCGTACCGACGTTCTCCAACCCCACGGGTAAGGTTTACTCGGTAGCAAACCGCAAGGAAATCGCATCGATTACGGCTAAGTACAACGTAATGGTTATCGAGGACGATCCGTACGGCAAGCTTCGCTTCGAGGGCGAGCCTGTTCCCGCACTTAAGAGCTTCGATACCCATGGCAACGTAGTGTACGTAACCAGCTTCTCTAAGGTTCTTGCACCCGGACTCCGTGTTGCAGTAGCAGTAGGCTCTAAGGAGGTTATCCGCAAGCTTACCATCTGTAAGCAGGGCGTGGACGTTTCGACCTCCAACCTTTCGCAGCTTATCGTAAGCGAATATCTCCGCCGTGGCTATCTTTTCCCCAATATCGAAAAGAGCTTGCCCATCTACAGAGAGCGCAAAAACGCTATGATTGACGCAATCAACAAGTATATGCCCGAGGAATACAGCTATATCAATGCAGAGGGTGGCTTGTTCATTTGGGGTGAATTTAACGCTCCCATCAACACCGTAGAACTTGCTCCCGAGGCAATCAAGCACGACGTTGCGTACATTCAGGGTCAAGTATTCTTCCACGACGGAAGCGGACTTAACACCATGCGCCTTAACTTCTCCAACGCAACTCCCGATCGTATTGACACGGGTATTCACCGTCTTGGCGATATGTTTAAGGCAGAAATCGCAAAACTTAAATAAGGCAGTATAAAATTTTGATGAAAAACGTTTTAGATACTCTGTACGAAAGAGGATTTATAAAGCAAACCGTATTCGAGGATGACCTTCGCAAGCTTCTTGGTAGCGAAAGCGTTCCGTTTTACGTTGGCTTTGATCCGACGGCAGACAGCTTGCATATAGGTCACTATATTCCCATCATGGCGATGGCACACCTTCAACGCGCAGGTCACAGGCCCATTGCGCTTATAGGCGGCGGCACGGCCATGATCGGCGACCCGTCGGGCAGAACGGATATGCGTAGTATGATGAGCGAGGAAACGATTGCTCACAACTGCGAGGCGTTCAAAAACCAGCTTAAGCGCTTTATTCGCTTCGAGGGCGAAAATGCCGCGCTTATGCTCAACAATGCAGACTGGCTTACAAAGCTCAATTACGTAGGCTTTTTGCGTGAGGTAGGTACGTACTTTTCGGTAAACAAGATGCTTACCGCCGAGTGCTACAAGGCTCGTATGGAAAAGGGCCTCAGCTTCCTCGAATTCAACTATATGCTTATGCAGGGCTACGACTTCTATATGCTGTACAAGCAGCATGGCGTAAAGCTTCAGGTGGGCGGCAACGACCAGTGGAGCAATATGCTTGCAGGCGCAGACCTTATAAGGCGCAAGGAGTCGGCAGACGCTTATGCTATGACGTTTACGCTTCTCGAAAATTCCGAGGGCAAAAAGATGGGCAAGACGGCAAAGGGTGCGCTGTGGCTTGACGCAAACAAAACCACGCCGTACGAGTTCTACCAATATTTCCGCAACGTAGAGGACGTAAAGGTAGAGGAATGCCTCAAACTTTTGACCTTTGTCGAGCTTGACGAAATTGCCGAGCTTTGCAAACACAAGGATGAGCGTATCAACGAAGCCAAAAAGCGCCTGGCTTACGAGGTTACGGCTCTCGTTCACGGCGAAGAGGAGGCAAAAAAGGCGGCGGCACAGGCGCAGGGCGCGTTTGGTGGCGGCGGCGAAATGCCCACGGTTGAGCTTGAAATCACGGGAGCAACTCCTATCGTAGACCTTTTGGTGCTTGCAAAAACAACTTCGTCCAAAAGCGAAGCGCGCAGAGTAATCGAGGGCGGCGGCGTAAAAATCAACGACGATAAGGTTAGCTTAGTAAGCGCAACGGTTGCTGATTTCACCGACAAAAATGAATTCGTTTTGCATAAAGGCAAAAAGTCGCACATTAAAATCATAATCAAATGAGGTACAGTACTATAGCAGACAGCTATTCAGAGTTTGTTGTTTCGCGCTCTAAATTTATGTCGTTTGCTTACCACGTCGAAAGCGAGGAGGAGGTTATCGAAAAGCTTAAGGCTTTACGCAAAACCTATCACGACGCTACCCACGTTTGCTATGCGGCGGTATGGGACGAGCTTGGCAATATGTCGAGGTTCAGCGACGACGGCGAGCCGGGCGGCACGGCGGGCGCACCCATTATGGACGTAATCAAGGGCAACGGTCTAAAACAATGCTTGATAGCTGTGGTGCGTTACTTTGGCGGCGTAAAGCTGGGCACGGGTGGGCTTACAAGAGCTTATTCGCAGGGCGCGTCGGATGTTATAACTAAGGCACGGCGCATCGAGTATGTTATGTGCGACGTTTACGACTGTCGTACCGATTTTGCAACTTTTAGGCGCATAAGCGGAATAAGCGGTGTTGTAAATCCCGTTTACTCGGCGGACGTGTCGTTTGAATACGTAATCCCTACCGGCGGAAGCATAACTCCGCTTGTGGATAAATCTTGCGGAAGGCTGAATTACGCAAAAAGAAATCAGCCGCAATACAAAGAAATTATTGACTAACGCGAAAGCGTAAAGGAGAAAAATAAAATGGAACTTAAAATTATCAAGACCGAAAACAAAAAGGAAAAACCGTCCGGCAAGCTTGGCTTCGGTAAATTCTTCACCGACCATATGTTCATTATGGAGTATGAGAACGGCGAGTGGAAGAACGCTCGTATCCAGCCGTGGCAGGATTTGCACCTTGCTCCGTCGGCATCGGTTTTGCATTATGCACAGGGCGTGTTCGAGGGCGCAAAGGCGTACAAGAACGATAAGGGCGAAATCCGTCTTTTCCGTCTTAACGACAACCTTGACAGAATGTGTGACTCGGCTGAAAGAGTTTGCATGCCTGCGTTTGATAAAGAGTTTGTTTATGACGCAATCAAGCAGCTTATTTTCATCGACGAGGAGTGGATTCCCACCGAGCCCGGTACTGCACTTTACATTCGTCCCACGATGATTGCTACCGAGCCTGCGCTTGGTGTTCACGCTTCCAAGTCGTACTATATGTACGTTATCGTAAGCCCCGTTGGCGCATACTACGCAAACGGCTTGGCTCCCGTTAAGCTTTTTGTAGAAGAGAACTATGTTCGTGCTGCTGTTGGCGGTACCGGTGGACATAAGGTTATCGGTAACTACGCTGCAAGCATGAAGGCAGGTGAGGCCGCACAGAAGAAGGGCTACGATCAGGCTATGTGGCTTGACGCTAAGTATCACCGCTATGTAGAAGAAGTTGGCGCAATGAACATCTTCTTTGTTATGGACGGCGTTGTTTATACTCCTGCGCTTCGCGGTAGCATTTTGCCGGGCATCACTCGTCGCAGTGTAATCGCTTTGCTCAAAAAGCACGGTATCAAGGTTAAGGAAGGCAACGTAGATATCCGCAAGGTTGCAGCGGCAGCAGATAGCGGCGCACTCACCGAAATCTTCGGTACGGGTACTGCAGCAGTTATTTCCCCGGTAGGATGCTTCTGCTATCAGGGTAAGGACTATGTGGTAAACGGCGGCGAGATGGGCGAGATCAGCAAGATGATTTACGACGAGCTTACCGGTATCCAAAACGGCAAGTACGAAGATAAGTTCGGCTGGGTAGATATCATTAAGCAATAATATCGGCTACTCAATTAGTAATATCAAAGGGCAAACGCAAATATGCGCTTGCCCTTTTTTGTAAAATGAACTGCTTTGTTACTTTATTTTACCTGTATAGGCAAAATAGTCGCTTTTTCTTTTTTAAAACATAATTTTATTTTCTGTTTTCAAAATTTCTAAATTCTTTTTTTCTTCTTTTTATGATATTTTCTAATTGTTTTTACGTGATGGGTGCCAGTTGGTTTTATAAAGTTTACCACTCAGGATTTGTTGTTATTTCAGTTATAACATAAGCTGATAATTCTAAAAGATTTTCGTCAATAAGTTCGCCATTTTCTTTTGCTTGTGCTAAAGGAATTTCATAGTAGTCTGCAATATAATTAACAATTTCTTGTAGATTATCATTAGTTATAGCCTCAAATCCTAATTCGGTTAAAACGTTATTTTTTATAAAATCTATACTTTTTTGTGATAACTTCATTTTTATCTCCTTTTAAATTTTTTGTTTTTAATCAATTCTTTGTATGTTTTAGTGTGAAGCCTATTCACCGAAACCACATTTTTATTTTTGGGATTAATTGCAGATGTGATTTTATTTTTTGTTGTTTTTCTATAAGAAGGTCTGCCATATTTATCTATTTTTACTTTAGTTACAGCAAGAGGCTTTCTGGTCAAGTTATAATATAACTCTCCTTTTGAAATTTTCCTTTCGTTCATACGTTTAATGGCATGTGCTACAACAAAATATTTTCTTACTTTATAGGGTTCTTTAGGGATAGTGCGATCTTTTGTTTTTCTAATCATATTTTATCACCTCCTTTATTTGCAGTCAAGGGAAATGCGCGCTTTTTTCCTTGCAACTTTATTATAACATATAAAAAACATAGTTTCAACCATTTTCCGTCTACTTTGCTTGCGTTTATAGAGTAGACAATATAACATAAAAGTTATGGTTTTTCTTGACTAATGAGTAGACAAGTTGTATAATATGTCAAAAGGAGAGCTTACATGATAGATAAAATCAAGGTAAAGGTATCAGCTTTTGTGTCTGATATTTTAGAAAATGATGCTTTGCGTTTTGGCTTTACAAAAAACGAGAAATCAAATAAAAATGCCTTACTTAACAAACTGATTCCAACTCTTGTGGAAGTTCGAAAAGCAAGGCGAGAAGAAATAGAAAATATATTAAAAAACGATTTTAATCGAGAAGATAGTGAAAATATTTACAATGCCGTAAATATGGTGATAGATGAAGTATATTTTAATGGCGAAGAGTTATATATGTTAGATGAGTATATTTGGATTAGACCATCCAAAGAAGCCAGGGCTACATACGACGAAATTCAAGTTTCCGAAACTAAAATAACAGCGCAAGAAACACCTGTGTATATTCGTGGATTATTAAACGAGTATAGTCGTTTGCCGCAATACAAACGCGAAATGCTAACGTTTGACAAAGAATTAGATGTTTTTGCAGAGGCTTGTGAAACACGGCATATTTTGCATTTTTGGGATAAAGACACAAAAGAAAGGTATAAAGCATTTGCATTTGATTATTATTACGGTTATTTGTATGACCAAACTAATTATTGCATTATATACGATATAAATAATAAGATAGTAAAATCAATACCGTTATATAGAGTTCAAGATATTTATATGATTAAGCAAAAATTTAAGCCGAGCGAGCTATTGCTAGAAAAAATGCAAAACTATTGTGACAGTTGGAGTTTTGAAGAGGAATTAAAGATAGAGGAAAAATAAAATGTTTTTTAATAGAGAAAAAAAGAAAAGTAAATTTACTAAAGCAAAGACACCGCAAGCAAGAAAAAAGCAAAAAGCGGCAATAGCTGCATATTATGCAAAAAAGAATAACAAAAATAGTCGCCATAAGAATTAGTGCGGAT
Source organism: Clostridia bacterium (assembly GCA_017500845.1). Taxonomy (GTDB): domain Bacteria; phylum Bacillota; class Clostridia; order Christensenellales; family Pumilibacteraceae; genus CAG-552. The sequence continues at coordinate 34,983 of JAFVXY010000005.1, read as the reverse complement.
AGTTACTATTATGTGTTTAGATTTTAATATTAGCCAATTATGTTAAGTAATAAAAACGGCGGGACGTACCCGCTGTTTTTTGTCATTTTATTATTTTGGTCAGTGCTTCTATAAATAAATCAATTTGCGATAGTGTGTTGTCAACTCCCAGCGAAGCACGCACCATTCCTTTGTTTAGCGTACCAAAGGCTTTATGTAGCAAGGGTGCGCAATGCAGACCGCTACGTACGCAAAAACCCATGCTATCAAGCATTGATGCGCACTCAACCGAGGTAAGCTTGTCGGCATTAAAGGCTATTATGCCGGCTGTCGGGTCGGTGGTATAAACAGTTATACCGCGAATTGATTTTAGCCTGCTGTACATATAGTTGCCCAGCATAGATATTTTGTCCGAGTAAGTCTTTTGGTTTTTCATAGTGTGGCATAGTGCCGCGTGTAGTCCTAAAATAGACGGAAGAGGAAGAGTGCCCGACTCCAATGCTTCGGGTAGGTCAAGCGGTTGCATTACGCTTTGCGACACAGTCCCCGTTCCGCCAAGGCGAGTGGGGGATATAGTCGCCTTTTCGCCCAAAATCAGCAGTCCTATACCTTGAGGAGCATGCAAGCCCTTGTGCGGTGCAACGGCAATTATATCAAACATCGAATAGTCGTAGTGGCGATAGCCTACGCTTTGTGCGCCGTCAACAAGCATCGTAATTTTACTGCTTTTAAGCTCCCTTGCAACTTCTTGGACGGGCAGAGGCAAACCGGTAACGTTGCTTACGCAGTTCATGGCAACAAGATAGGTATTGCGCTTGATTGCACGCAAAATATCTTCGCTGTGCATCATGCCGTCACTTCGCGGCTTAACTACGGTTAGCTCGATTTGTCCGTTTGCTTGAAGCTTAAAAAGCGGCCGTAAAACGCTGTTATGCTCGAAGGCAGTGGTAACTACGTGACCGCCACGGCGTACCGAGCCGAATATAGCGATATTAAGGCTATCGGTACAGCCGTATGTGAAAATCGTTCGCTCGATTTCACTTCCAAAAAAATCTGCGGCTTTTGTACGAGTATTGCTTAGTGCGGTCGCCGCCTTTATGGCAAGCGAATGCCCCGATCTTCCTGCGTTAGCGGATAGATTAGTTAGAGTCGCGGCAACGCTTTGAATTACCTCGGGCGGCTTGTAAAACGTAGTAGAGCTGTTGTCAAAATATATCATAAAATTACTCCAAAAGTCAAATAATGGTCGTTCACACAATCAAAAAGAATTAAATATAATGTAAGTGTAATCAGCATGCGCTATTACATTATACGGACGACAGACGCTAAATTACACAGCAATTTTTACAATCGGAGAAAAATTTTTATGTACTATTTATTTGCATTTAGGTCAAGGACAAACGCAATGAAGTTCGCTCAGAGTTTGAAAAAAGAGGGCGTAAAAGCTGAGGTTGTTGCAACGCCGCACGTTATTGCCAACGGCTGCGGACTTTCGGTTAGGGTTATGAATATCGACGTTGCGAGAAGAGTGCTATCATATTCGAAATATGCCACGTTTACCGGCTTATATCAGGTTAGAAGCTATAACGGTACGTTAAACATTACAAAAATGTAGCTTTCGCTGTCTAATATAGTTTACTTTTGTCATTTGCTTGTGTTATAATGCAAGTTGATAAGTTGCGTTTTGTGACTGTCGAAAAACAAAGGGGAATAACTATGAGCGAAGCAAAACTTAAACTTAATATTAAGCGAACGGTTATGGTTGGACTTGCCTTTATGGCAATAACTATGTTTTGGCAGGTTTATGACAACCTTATGCCGCTTATGCTTAGAGAAATGGGCTTTGGCGAAACGCTAAGGGGAATTATTATGGCGGCGGATAACGTCGTTGCATTGATTATGCTCCCCTTTATCGGGCTGTGGTCGGATAATTTCAGCGGCAAAATAAAGGACAAGCTTGGTAGACGTATTCCGTTTATCGTAGTTGGGTCTATTCTTGCGGCGTTTTTCTTCTTGCTTGTAAACTTCAGCTACAATATGGCAGTAAAGGGCGAGGAGGTCAGCTCGGGTTGGCTTGCTATTATGCTTGTAACAACAGCGTTTTTGCTTATTTGCATGTGCTTGTACCGTACGCCTGCGGTTGCGCTTATGCCGGACATTACGCCTAAGCCTATTCGCAGTCAGGGCAATACCGTAATCAACATTATGGGTACGGTTGGAGGACTTATTCCCACCGTGCTAATGATGTTCAAGGTGTTCCTTACTACACAGGCTGTTCCTACCGGTAAGATGATTGAGGTGTGGGATTCGGCGGCAAAGAGCTATGTGCTAAAAGAAGAAACTGTCGTTCAACTCGTTGGCAACAACTGGTTGCTTGTAGGCGTTACGGTTGTTCTTATGATTCTTTCGACAGTTATTCTCTTTCTTAAAGTGAAGGAGAATAAGTTTGTAGAAGAAAAGAACAAGCTTTTGGACGAGTACGGAATCGTTGAGGACGACGAAAAAACCGAAAATGAAAAGGTTTCTATTCGCGAGGGCATAAAGCTTTTAAGCAAAGATCAGCACAAGAGCCTTGTGTTCATCTTGCTTTCGGTTGCACTTTGGTACTTTGCGTACAACGGTGTAACCTCGCACTTCTCGGCGTTCGCACTTGACGTGCTTAAGATGGAAAGCTTCTCGACGGCACTTATCGTAGCACAGGCGGCGGCATTTATTTTCTTCGTTCCTGCAAGCAAGCTGGGCGAGAAGATTGGACGCAAAAAGACGATTATGCTTGGCGTAATTTTAATGGCAGCAGGCTTTGGTTTGGGTGCGCTTTTGCTCTATACTGTAAGAGATTTGGATTTGCTCAAATATATTATGTATCCCGTGTTCGTTTTGGTGGGCGCAGGCTGGGCGACAATCAACGTTCATTCGTTTGTAATGAGCGTCGAAATGTCCACCGAGCACACAACCGGCGTATTCACCGGACTGTATTACTCGTTCTCGATGGGCGCACAAATCCTTACTCCCATACTTGCGGGTGTTTGTATGGAGTTTATTGACTCAAAAATCTTGCTTGTTTATGCGCTTGTGTTCTGCGTGCTTGCGTTTGTTACTATGAGCTTTGTTAAGCACGGCAACGCAAAGTCGGCAGTTATCCCCGTGGGCGAGAGCAACACAGCTCAAGCGGTAGAGGATGGATACAAGCAAATTTCGATGGAAGATATTGCACCTAATGAGTAATTTACATAAAATGTTCGCCTTGCTGGAGGAAAAGTATCCTACAGCAGGTTGCGAGCTTAATCATAATTCGCCGTTTGAGCTTCTTGTTGCCGTAATTTTGTCCGCACAATGTACGGATAGGCGTGTCAATGAGGTAACAAAAACGTTATTTACCCGCGCCAACACTCCACAGCAATTTGCCGATATGGATATTGCTGAGCTGGAAGGTCTAATATTCACGTGCGGATTTTATCGCAACAAGGCGAAGAATATTAAAGCGGCTTCCAAGGCGATATGTGAAAAATTTGGTGGCAAAGTTCCCTCTACGATGGATGAGCTTCGTTTACTTGACGGCGTAGGACGAAAGACAGCTAATGTGGTGCTTAGCGTGGCGTTCGGCCAGCCTACGATAGCGGTCGATACTCACGTTTTTCGTGTTAGTCATAGGTTGGGTTTTAGCAATGCAGCAACGCCCGACGAGGTCGAAAAGGATTTGATGCAACTTATTCCCGACGACCTAAAGCCAACGGCACATCATTTGTTGATTTTTCACGGTAGATATTGCTGTAAGGCTATCAAGCCCAATTGTGTTGAGTGCCCGATTAGAGACTATTGTGTAGAAAAGGATAAAATAAAACAAAATATATAAGAGTGAATTATGTTTATAGATAAAGTTAAAATTTTTATAAAAGCAGGTAACGGCGGCAATGGCTGCACGTCGTTCTATACCGAAAAGTATGTGGCAAACGGCGGCCCTGACGGCGGCGACGGCGGCAAGGGCGGTAGTATTATTTTCTGTGCCGATGAAAGCAAAAATTCGCTTACCGACTTTAGATACAGCCAACGCTTTAGGGCTGCTGATGGCGAAAACGGCACGGGCAAATACTGCCATGGCAAAAGCGGAGAGCATCTTATAATCAAGGTTCCGCGCGGAACGGTAATTCGTGACGAGGCAACGGGCAGAATTATCGCCGATATGTTTGGCGATAAGGATATGGTGACCGTTCTCGAGGGCGGCTTGGGAGGTAGAGGCAATGCACGATTCAAGTCCTCGCGCCGTCAAGCTCCGCATTTTTCACAGCGCGGTCAGGTTACCGAGGAGTTTGCTGTTATTCTCGAGCTTATGACTATCGCGGACGTAGGACTTGTAGGCTATCCCAACGTAGGCAAGTCTACCTTGCTTTCCGTTATTACTAACGCTCGTCCCAAAATTGCAAACTACCATTTCACCACGCTTAGTCCTAACCTCGGTGTCGTTTCGTACTACGACCGTAGCTTCGTGGTTGCGGATATCCCCGGACTTATTGAGGGAGCAAGTGAGGGCGTGGGACTCGGGCACGACTTCTTGCGCCATATCGACCGCACGAGATTGCTTGTGCACGTGATTGACGTTTCGGGCTGTGAGGGACGTGACCCGTACGAGGATTACAAAAAAATCAATCTCGAGCTTAAATCTTACGGTACTAAGCTTAGCAAGCTGCCGCAAATTATCGCTCTTAATAAATGTGACATTGCCCCCGAGGAGAATATCAAGGAGTTCCGTCGCAGGGTAAGAGGCAAGAAGATTGTGGAAATAAGCGGAATTACGCACCGTGGCACAGACGCTTTGGTTGCAGAAATTATCAAAAAGCTTGACGAGCTGCCGCCGCTTGAGCCGCTTGAGTATGAGCCGTTTGATTTTGGAAAGATCAATACTTCCGAGTATTCTATCGAGCGTTATGACGATGGTAGCTTTGGTATTTGCGGCGGATTTATCGAAGAGGTTGCTCGCGGTATCGTTCTTAACGATTACGACAGCTTTAATTACTTCCAAAAGACACTTAAGGAAAAGGGTATTATCAAGGATCTTAAGGCTCGCGGTGCTCAGGACGGCGATATCGTACGCATCCTCGACTTCGAGTTTGAGTTTGTAGAATAATGGTAAGGACGGTTATTTACGGCGGTAGCTTCGACCCAATTCATCGAGGTCACGAGGCAATAATAAACAATCTTGCGGCTCGTTTTGACGAGGTAATAGTCGTGCCCACTTCTGTATCGCCATTCAAGCAGGGCGGAAGCGCGGCTACGTCACAGCAAAGGTGGCAAATGCTTTGCGCTTGTCACTTTCCGTCAAATGTGTGGTTATCCGACTACGAAATAAATAAGGCCGGTTGCAGTTATTCGATAGATACCGTTCGTCACTTTGCCTCTAAGGATCGTGAGCTTTACTTTGCGATAGGAAGCGAGGGGGCACGTTCGCTAAACAAATGGCGCAATGCTGACGAGCTGAAAAGGCTATGCAAATTTTATGCAATCAAGCGTCCCGGCTATGACGGTGGCGAGCACTGTGCTGATATCGTGATGGCAGACTTTTGCGGCGAGGACGTTTCGTCAAGCGAGGTTAAGCTTGCTATTGCCTTTGATAGATTGCAAGGGCTTGTAAACGAAAGAGTTGCAAAAATAATTAAAGAAAACGATCTTTATAACGATTACAATCATTTTACCGCGGCGTTTAAGACGTTCGGACTAAGCGACAAACGAATAAATCACACCTATAATGCGGCAGGCGAGGGAATAAAGCTCGCAAAGCGTTATGACGTGGATATAAAAAGCGTTATTATAGCTCTCATTCTGCATGACATAGGCAAGAATATGACGGCAGAGAGCCTCAAAAAAATTGGTATCTCTGCACCGGACTGCTCACATCTTCCCATAGAAGTGCGACACGCTGAATACGGTGCGGCAATCGCCGAGCAAATGTATAATCAGCCAAAGGAAATTTGTGATGCGATAAGGACGCATACAGTTTGCGGCATGGATATGACTGAGCTCGCCGAAATTGTGGCACTTGCTGATTATATCGAGCCGAGTAGGTGCTTTGACGGCGTTGACGAGGTGCGTAAGGCGGCATGCGAGGATTTGAGCTTAGCGATACAAATGATGCTCAAAAATACGATAGACTACTTACAGCAACAGGGCAAATACGTCGTGCCTATTACCAAACAGGTTTACGACCTTTATACTAAAAAAATTAAAAAAGAGGAATAGATATGGAAATCAAAAAGATGAGTTTAGAAACAAATTCTATGTCGGCGGCAGACCTTGCTAAGATTATTGCAAACGTGCTTGATGACAAAAAGGGAAAGGATATTGCAATCATTGACCTTAAAGGCAAGACGGTTATTGCAGATTATTTCGTGCTTTGCTCGGCAAAGTCTACGGTGGCTGTGCGTTCGCTTGCCGACAGCGTGGACGAAAAGCTTAGCAAAGAATATGGCATGGAGCCCCGTGGCAGAGATATAGACCCCAAGTGGGCGGCAGTAGATTACGGCTGCGTTATTTTGCACATTTTCCACGAGGAAACGAGAGAGTTCTTCAAGCTCGAACGTCTTTGGGACGATGGCGACAATATCACGAGGATATAATAATTGCAGTTTGAAATAGACCTTATAAAATGGTTACAAAGCGGTGACAAGCCGCTTATTGACCACGTGGTGTACTTTATTACGCAATTTGGATCGGAGATCTTTTTTATTCTTGCGGTAATGATTTTGTACTGGTGTGTGGATAAGCGTGAGGGATTTCGCCTTGTCAACCTCTTTATGCTTTCGCAAGTAACCGTAGGGATTATCAAGGCGGCGGTGGGTAGGGTACGCCCGTATTACCACGAAGGAATAAAGCCTATTTTAGAGCAAACCGAAGGATATTCCTTCCCAAGCGGTCACAGTAGTAATATCGCTGTAATTGGCACAGATTTGACGCTTATTGCCAAAAATAAAGGCAGATTTTTCAAAACAACGCTTATTATGTCTGTCATAATAGTGCCGCTTGTTATGTTTTCGAGGGTTTATCTTGGTCAGCATTTTCCGACGGACACCATTGTCGGTGCGATAATCGGCGTGGGTACCGGTCTAATCGGCTGGAAATTGTTCGATTTACTAAAAGACAAAGAAGAGCGACTTTTTTATGCAATCGCGCCATTGTCGGTTGTTTGCCTTGTTGTTGCGTTAGTTTACTTCGCTGTACGCGGCCAGCAGCTTGATTCGCTTGCAACCGTTGCGGGAACTTATCTTGCGGCGGGGCTTGGATATTGGATAGAAAAGCGTTACGTTGGCTACGAGGTGCGAGCCGACAAAGCTTGGAAATATATTGTAAGAGTTCTCATTGGCGCGGTAATCGTGCTTGCGCTAAAAGAGGGTCTAAAGGCGGTATTCGGTCTTTTTGCAAGCGGCATCTTAGAAATTATTATGCGCTTTGTAAGGTACTTTACGATGGGAATTTTTGTCACCTTGCTTGCGCCTATGATGTTCAAAAAACTAAAAATCTAAGGCTTTGCCGTTTGTGCGGCAGGTCAAAATACATACCAAAAGTAGGAAGAAAAATGACTACAAAAAATTATTTTTTACATACCATGATGCCCGTAATGCTTTACGGCGCATTTACCGGTATCGTTACGGGAGCCGTAATTTGGGGATATCAGTTTTTGGTCGAAAAGCTTTTGTCTGTAAGCCAAAGCCTTTATAGCTTCGTAAACCAAAACCTTGCGTTTTTGCCCTTGCTTATAGCAGGACTTGTTGTGGCGGCATCGCTTAGCTACCTTAATACCCAGCTCGTGCCTGAGGTTAAGGGCGGCGGTGTTCCTTATGCAGAGGGCGCGGCTCGCGGCATTTTACCGCTTAAGTGGTACAGAGTTGTGCCCGCGGCAATTTTTGGCAGCTTCCTTTCGTTCGTGTGCGGCTTGCCGCTTGGTAGCGAGGGTCCGTCCGTGCTTATCGGCAGTGCACTTGGCAGTGGCGTCAACGACGTGGGCAGTAAAAACAATAAGCGTCGCAAATCATGGTCAACCATATCTATCACGGCGGGTGCAAGTGCAGGCTTTGCCGCAGCTCTTGGCGCACCCTTGGCAGGTGTTTTGCTCGCTTTGGAGGAGTGCCACAAAAAGTTCTCGCCCATAGTGCTTATGTCGGCGGCTGTGTCGGTTTTGTTTGCACTCTTTACGGGATCGCTTTTGCGTATCGCAACCGGAATAAGCGAACACGCATTATTTACCTTTGCGGCAGTTAATTTCGAAACTCTCGACCTCCATTTACCGCTTATTGCAGGTGTCTTTGCAGGGCTTTGCGGAGTAGGATTTCTAAAGCTCCTTACCTACAGTATTCACCTTATGGGCAAGATTAAGGTAAGTCGATACGTTAAGACCGTTGCGGCTTTCTTGCTTAGTGGCGTTGCGTGCTTCTTCTTTGCGGATATGATAGGGGGTGGCGCAGGAGTTATTGACGCTGTAGGAAATATGGCGATAGAGTGGAAGATGATTTTCTTTTTGCTTGTAATGAGACTGTTTTTGATTCTTTTCTGCTCGTCCTCGCAAATCAGCGGCGGAATGTTTATTCCGTTCCTTTGTCTTGGTGCGCTTCTCGGCGGCTTGTTGGGAAACTTCTTGGTGTTCTTTGGCATGAACGAGATGTACTATTCGACCATAGTTCTCGTTACGATGTGTGCGTTTTTGGGCTCGCTTTTGCAAGCGCCCATCACGGCGGTTGTGCTGATTATCGAGCTTGCAGGTGGAATGTCCCCCTTGCTTGGCGGTATGATAGCTATCATGGCGGCATATCTTGTTACCGGTCTTTTCCGTGCAAAGCCGGCTTATGACGAAATGCTCGAAAATATTCTTAAAAACCGCAACCAAGGCAAGGAGCTTAAATTCGTTAAGGTGGAAATTATTATCACGAGATCCTCGCACGTTATCGGCAAGGTCTTGCGTGAAATTTTGTTGCCGTTCTCGGTTACGTCCGTTCAGCACAAGCATTCGCAAGGCACGGGCGAAGCACAGTACAAAAATTACAGACGTTGGGAGCGTATTATTCGCGAGGGCGACGTAATCACCTTGCAAGCTCGAACGGCTGACGAGCAGGTTTTGCTTAACAACTTGACTGACATTTTTGGCAACGCAATCATAATCAGCGAATAATAGGAGTACCTTAAAATTAAGGGGACTAAATATGGAAAGAATGCGACTAACGTTTATAAGCGATGAACAAAGGGGTAAAATCGCTCTCTGCTTGCAAGATAATGAATGTAAAAGACTCGTTACGCTCATTGACGAGGGCGAAGAGCTTTTTTATGAGGACGGTGAGCGTAAGGTAAGGCTTTGCCAAGGCGTTCTTACTCTGGACGGCTTTGAAGACGTACCTGCGGTATTTGCCGATTATGACGGTGAATATTTTGATATCTATGACAAATCCAATCTTTCCATAAAGTCAAGAGTGAAAAAAGTAATAGTGGGTGAGGGTGCAAAGGCCGTTTGCTACGGCGCATTCAAGTACTTTACCGAGCTTTGTGAGATTGTTCTTCCTGACAGTATTGAATATATATCAACTCCCTTTGTAGGTTGCAGTAAGCTTCAACCTTATGCGCTTCCGCGTTCGCTGCAAGAAATAGAAGGTAGGGCGTATAATTCGTGTCCGAATGAGGTGGTTCTTCCCCACGGAGTAGAAGATGTAGGGATTACGTTCAACGGTAGCGATATTAGTTCTATCGTAATTTCCGGCTCGTATAAGTATATTGGAAAGCTCACCTTTTGTAATTGTAAGAATCTTAAGAGAGTAGTGTTCGAGGAGGGCGTCGAGCAAATACAAAGCTTTTCTTTTCAGCGCTGTATCCTGCTGGATAACGTCTGCTTTCCTAAGTCACTTCGTTATATAGGCAAAGAAGCCTTTAAGGGCTGTGAAAGATTACAGCACGTGACGTTCCTTGGCGATACGGATGTTGAGAGAGATGCTTTTTTGGATACACCGTATCAAGAGGTTGCAAATATAAGCGCTTTTGATTCCATTACGACCATAGCGTTTGAGGGTGATCAAAATGATATAGACGGCTATTCGGAGCTAAAAGCTCACCTTTACGGCAAAACGCTATCCGAGCAAGCAAGCTATTTCAAGCTTATCTTAGACTCGCACGAAGGCAGCTATGCTTACGGTGACGAGGAATGGACAAAAAGGCTTGACAAAGCGTTGCCTCTGTCCATGGTAAGTGATGTACAAAATCTCGTGCTTTTGGGTGGTGTTATCGTGGGTGTGACGATACGCGACAAATTACTAAAAGTGGGCAAACGCACGTGCATTTATTCCGCATCCGAGGATGACGGCGTGGGTAGGAGAGAAGTAAGCGAAAATATGACGCTCGTTTTTGTAAAACATTAAGTTGATACTAATAAAAAATCCACCATATAGCGGTGGATTTTTTGCGCACTTTTTTACTGATGATTAAATTATTAAATTGTTTATTTCTTTTTTTATACGTTCTGCATCCTTAATGTTGACAAAGGAAACGTGATTGCGGTTTGTTCCTTGAATAGTCAAAGTGCCACAATTAAAAATTTTGCTCCAAAACGTGTAGTTTACTGTAATGTTTTCAATTTTGGACAATTGCATGTCGTCAGTATGTGTGGATACCCAGCCGCTTTTTTCTATAACCCTTTTGCTTGTAACAACATATTCGGTATTCTTAAATTTTACAGTTGCTACAATGGCTTGGATGGTAGGAATCAACAAAAGCCAACATCCTAATATTCCCCAAACCCACTTTAATACGAGTATAGCGGAATTTTTTGTAGGAACGATTTTTATGGTCTCGCCTGCGGTTAATACATTTTTTTCTATGTAACCCATATGTTTCTCTCCTTTTCAAAAATAAAAAAAGTGCGCTGACCGAAGTCAACGCACAAAAACGCAAACTCCAGTCGTCGCGAAACTAACTAAACCAGATTGGGATATTACACCGTATACTGTTTTGGGGAATTTGCATTTTTACAATTTATGCCAAAACAGTATGAACCAAAAAAGAGTATAATATCCCAAAAAGAAAATACTCCAATCTGATTATTTAATTAGTTTCGCACGATTAGTTTATCACAAATATCAGGTTTTATCAAGCAATTTGTGAACAAAGAGAAAATTAAGTTTTGAAAATATTAAAATCAATCATTAGCATAAATCAAGCAAAAATATTTTGCAAAAATTTACAAAAAGGGCTTGACAAAAGAAAAAAATAGTGTATAATAAAATCAAAGGTCAAAGAAAGTCAAAGTTTACAAAAGGAGGAAGTATGGCAAATATCAGCGACATAATCGAGCGTTTTTTGATTTCTTCGCTTGGGCAGAGTGACCGAATAAATATCAGTCGCAACGAGCTTGCCGACTATTTTGACTGCGCTCCGAGTCAGATAAATTACGTGCTTTCTACAAGGTTTACGCTGGATAGGGGGTACATAATCGAGTCGAGGCGGGGCGGCGGAGGATACGTTACGCTGCTAAAAATCAGCAACAAAAGCGATCTGCTTGACGAGCTTAGCAAAATCAATATCAGTGAGGGCGTAAGCTATAACCGAGCGTGTCAGATTGTAGATAGGTTAGTCAGCGAGGGATATTTGTCCCAGCACGAGGGTGCGATTGTGGTCGCTATGCTTAGTGACAAGTCACTTGTTGCGCCGGCGGTAAACAAGGACACGTTGCGAGCTTCTATAATAAAGGGGCTTGCCAAAGAACTTTCTAAGTAGAGGTAAAAAATGATTTGTCAAAGATGTAACAAAAAAGAAGCTACAGGATATATGGAAACGACCATAAACGGAATAAAGAAGCGAGTTTATGTTTGTCCCGAGTGCTTCAAGCAAGCACAGCTCGAAATGTACTCGTCTTATGACGATATGGGGCTATTTTCGGGCTTGATGGGCGTGCCCGGGGCTAAGGCAAAGTGCAGTAAATGCGGCACGACCTTGCGAGAAATTTCGGACACCTGCTTTGTTGGCTGTCAGTATTGCTATAGCGAGTTTGGTGATAGGCTTAAGCCGCTTCTTCGCAACTTGCAGTCGGCACAAATGCATATAGGCTCGGGTCCTGACGGCGAGAAAAGCGACGAGATTGCTGAGCTTAACGGCAGACTTCGCAAAGCGGTCGAAGCAGAGGACTACGAGCAAGCGTTAAAAATTCAGGAAATGCTGAAAAAGCTTAAAGGAGAAGAAAAATGAACGAAAATATAATTCTTTCGTCAAGGGTTCGCCTTGCTCGCAATGTGGACGGCTTGCCCTTTAAGCGTGTAAATACCTCTACAATAGCGACAAAGGCGATGTCAGCTCTTCGCACAACGGATTCGTACACCATGTATCCGATGACGGCGCTTAGACCCATCGAGCAGCTTCGACTTGTCGAAAAGCACCTTATAAGCAAGGAGCTTATCGACTGCGGCGGGAGTGCAATAATACGCTCGGACAACAAGGTAAGCGTTATGATAGGCGAAGAAGATCATATTCGTGAGCAATGTATTTTAGAGGGACTTAATCTTCACGATGCGTATGCAGAGCTTCGTCATATAGACAAGGTGCTTGGCGGCGAGTTTAAGTTCGCATTTAGCTCAACTTACGGATATCTAACCTCGTGCCTTACCAACGTTGGCACGGGAATGAGGGCCTCGGTAATGATGTTTTTGCCCGCGCTTTCACTTACGGGCTCGCTAAATAAATGTATAAGCGGCGTGACAAGGCTTAATATGGCGGTACGCGGCGTGTACGGCGAGGGTAGCGAAGCCGAGGGGTACGTATATCAGATTTCCAACCAAAAAACCTTGGGGATATCCGAAAGCGACATAGTTGCATCGGTAGAGAACGTGGCAAACCATATCGTTGAGTCCGAAATTAAGGCTCGCGCGGCACTTATGCAAACTGACCCTGACGGACTAAAGGACAAGATTTTGCGTTCGTACGGGATATTGTGCAACTGCCACGCGATAAGCAAAAGCGAATTTATGAAATTGATTGCTTTTGTAAAGCTTGGGGTATATTATAAAATGTTGGAATGCGCCGACATGGCGGCGCTTGAAAGCTTTATTGCAGAAATTCAGCCTGCAAGTCTTTGCCTTGACACAGGCGGAATGACCTCTGGCGGCGAGCGTGACAAGCTTCGCGCAGAGAAATGTTATAAGCTAAGGCAAATTATTACGAGAACAGGAGGTTAGTAATGAAGGTTCAAATAACCGAAAATTTAAAGACCGCACTAATTTTAGCAAAAAAGGCGGCAATAAAATATTCGAATCCCGAGGTGGGCACCGAGCATCTTTTGTACGGTCTTGCCAAAAACAGCAAGAGCATGGTTTCTAAGCTGCTTGCCGAATACGGCGTTACGCCCGATCGTATAGAGGACATTTTGCGTGAGGAAAGTCACGTCGTTATTATGGGTGAGCCCGAGCTTAGTATAAGAGTCAACGGCACTATTGTTACTGCCTACAAGCGTGGTATCGAAAGAGGTTATCCGTATGCGAACAGCGCAAGTGTTTTGTATTGTATTCTCGAGGATACTGCGGCGCTTGCCTGCGGAATTTTGACTAACATATTCAAGGTAGATAGAGTCGCACTTGCCGCCGCTTTGCAAAATGCAGAGGGTACGGGAGCTTTGCAACAAGAGGAAAGTTCTTTGCCCGAGCAGTTAAGGGATCTTGGTGTAGACATTACACAAAAGGCTCGTCAGCAAAAAATAGATCCAATTATCGGCAGAAAGGACGAAATCGAGCGTATAATTCAAATTCTTTGTCGTAAGACCAAGAATAATCCTGTGCTTATAGGCGAGCCGGGTGTGGGCAAGAGCGCAGTGGTAGAGGGACTTGCCAAGGAAATCGTAGAGGGCAACGTTCCTGAGCTGCTTAAAAACAAAGTAATATTCAGCCTTGACATTGGTAGCATAATTGCGGGTACAAAATACCGTGGTGCAATGGAGGAAAAGCTGAAAGATGCAATAAACGCAATTAAGGAAAACAACAATATAATCGTGTTTATTGACGAGCTTCATACCTTGGCACAGGCAGGTGGCAAGGAGGGAGAGGTTTCACCGTCCGATATTCTCAAGCCGTATCTTGCCCGTGGTGAGCTGCAAACGATAGGAGCAACTACCACAGATGAGTACCGCAAGTACATCGAGGTGGACAAAGCCTTAGAGCGTAGATTTCAGCCCATCATCGTAGCGCCGCCGTCAGTTGAGGACACTATCGAAATTCTCAAGGGGTTGCGCGAAAATTACGAGGCATTCCACAAGGTAAGACTATCCGACGAGGCAATCGAGGCGGCGGCAAAAATGTCCGACAGATACATTATGGACAGATTTTTGCCCGATAAGGCAATCGATCTTATCGACGAGGCGATGAGCAAGGCTAAGGTAAGCGGCAATACCGTTCCCGACGACGTAAAGGTTATGGAAGAACGCCTTGCTATGCTCAACAAGCAAAAGGACGAGGCCGTGGCAAGCGAGGATTACGCCAAAGCGATGCAGCTTCGTAACGAGCGTGACCTGCTTATAAAAGAAATTGAGCGTGCTAAGCTTGATTGGAGCAAAAGCAGTGAGCGCACAAAGGGCGTGATTACTGCCGAAAACATTGCCGAAATCGTGGCAAAGTGGACAAAAATTCCCGTAAGCAAGCTGTCCGAAACAGAGACCGAAAGGCTTGTTCATCTCGAAAAGATTTTGCACGAGCGAGTTATAGGTCAGGACAAGGCGGTGGTAAGCGTATCCAAAGCTATTCGTAGAGCAAGAGCAGGACTCAAAGACCCAAACCGTCCGATAGGAACGTTTCTGTTTATGGGACCGACCGGTGTAGGCAAAACCGAGCTAACCAAAGCGCTCAGCGAGGTTATGTTTGATGACGAAAATGCGGTTATACGCTTGGATATGTCCGAGTATATGGAATCACACAGCGTCAGCAAGCTTATTGGCTCGCCTCCGGGGTACGTGGGCTTTGACGACGGTGGTCAGCTTACCGAGCAGGTGCGCCGTAAGCCGTACAGCGTAGTGCTATTTGACGAAATCGAAAAGGCTCACCCGGACGTATACAATATTTTGCTTCAGCTTATGGACGACGGTAGACTTACTGATTCGCAGGGTAGGCTGGTAAGCTTTAAGAACACCATTATTATTATGACGTCAAACGTTGGTGTTGCCGAGCTTAAATCGGTGCGTTCACTTGGCTTTGGCGGCGGTGCGGCAGACAACGAGCGCAAAACCGAGGACGTAATAAATTCTGCGCTTAAGCGTCACTTCAAGCCGGAATTTCTCAACCGTATCGACGTTATTTGTACTTTCAACCATCTTACCAGGGACGATATTGGTAAGATTGCACACCTTATGCTTGGCAAGGTGCAAAAGAAGCTTAACGAGCGTAATATTAGGCTAAACGTAACTGATGCTATGCTTGAATTTATTATCCAAAAGGGATATGATATGGAGTACGGAGCGCGTCCGTTGCGTAGAGTTATCGAGCAAAATATCGAAGATGCCATTGCCGAAGAGATTTTGGACGGCAAAATTAAGGACGGTGACGCCGTTACGGCTGATTTTGACAATGGCCAAGTGAAAATATTTGCAAATATTTTGTAAAATTTTTGAAATCAGTATTTACAAAACGAAAAATATATGTTATAATATAGTTACAGTTAAGGAGGACTACATTATGGTTATTGAATTTTTGAGTAAGAATTACAGCCCTGCCGACAAGCTTAAGGACCTTATCGAAAAAAAGGTTCAGCGTCTCGACAAATTCTTCGTTGGCGAAGACATCAAGGTTAAGGTTTGCCTTAAGCAAGTGAAGGAAACTTATACGCTCGAGCTTACTATCGTGCTTGACAGCACCGTTTTGCGTGCAGAGGTGACGAGCGACAATATGTATAACAATATTGATATTGCGCTTCCCAAGCTTGAGAAGCAGATTATAAAGCATCACAAAAAGTTACTTTCCAACACTAAGAAGGTTCGCGCATCGTTTGCAGAGGAAGCAGCGGCTGCTCAGATTGAGCCCGAAAAGCACAGCACTGTAGTAAGGACTAAGACATACGAGCTTACCCCCATGACGGTAGAAGACGCAATCGAGGAGCTTGAGCTTGTAGAACACAGCTTCTTCGTATTCCTTAATAAAGGAACCGGCAATGTTAACGTACTGTACAAAAGAATCGAGGGCGATTACGGTTTGATACAGGCGGTAGTGTAAATTGAGGCTTGATTATACAAATATGATGGCCGCTTCGCTTGGCGAGTGCGGGCTTAAAGAGGTAAATTATTCGCGTAATGTGTTTGACAAGGTTATATCCACTCTTGGCACAGGTTGGCAAGAGTGGGCTAACCTTATTAGTGATGGTGAAATCGACGAAATTGCACAGTTTTGCCGTCCTATTTGCGAAAAAGCCGAAAGCGTAGTGGTGCTTGGAATAGGCGGCTCTGCGCTTGGCGCTATCGCTGTGGCAAATGCGCTTACTCATTTTAGGCACAATGAGTTGCCCAGAGAAAAGCGTAACGCGCCCAAATTTTACGTCGAGGACAACGTCGATCCCGAGCGCATGGCAGCGCTACTGGACGTTGTTGACATAAGCAACACATATTTTATTGTCGCTACAAAAAGTGGCGAAACCAGCGAGACGCTTAGTCAATTTTTGGTAATTTACGATGCGCTTTCGTCTAAGCTTGGCGATAAAGCCAAGGAGCATATTATAGCAATCACCACCTTGGGTAAGGGCAAGCTGTACGAAATTGCCGTATCCGAGGGTTTTAGGTTGTTCGGGATAGGTAAAGGTGTAGGCGGCAGATTTTCGGTTTTTTCGCCCATAGGCTTGGTTCCGCTTGCCTGTATCGGTATTGATATCAAGGGACTTATCAGCGGTGCGGCAAAGGCGGCGCAATGCAGTCAAAGCCCTGACATAAACGCCAATATTGCGCTTATGATGGCGGCGCTAAATGTAGAAGCGTACAAAAAGGGCTGTAATATGAGCGTGATGATGCCGTATGCCGACAGTCTTAAATTTATGTCCGACTTTTTTGCTCAGCTCTGGGGAGAGTCGTTAGGAAAGAAACAAGACTTATGTGGAAATACTGTGCACGTTGGACAAACGCCCGTAAAGGCGCTTGGCGTAACAGATCAGCACAGCCAAATTCAGCTGTATACCGAGGGACCATTTGACAAGGTAGTGACCTTTTTGACGGTAACAAATTTCCGTAACTATTGCGTTATTCCCAACGATAAACGTATAGACGGATTGGAGTTTTTGAAGGGACACACGCTCAACGAGCTTATAAATGCCGAGCAAGCCGCAACGGCTTATGCACTTAAAAAGGCAGGTAGAATGAATATGACGCTTTGCCTTGATGCTGTTACGGCGGAATCGGTGGGCGAGCTTATTATGACGCTAATGTACCAGACGGCGTTTGCCGGTGCGATGCTAAATATCGACACCTATAATCAACCCGGCGTGGAAGAGGGTAAAAAAGCCACCTTTGCTATGATGGGTCGAATTGGATACGAGCAAAAGTTACAGGAAATGACCGCACAATGCGGTGAATATAAAATCGAGAGGGAGTAATTATGAAGAAAACTATTGAGTCGGTAGACGTAAGTGGCAAGAAATGCCTTGTTAGGTGCGACTTTAACGTACCTATGGAGGGCGGCAAAATCACAAACGATAATCGTATCGTGGGCGCATTGCCGACTATTAAGTATCTTATACAAAAGGGCGCAAAGGTAGTTTTGTGTTCGCACCTTGGTAGACCCAAGGGAGAATTTAATCTTAAATATACGCTTGCACCCGTAGCAGAAAGACTCAGCGAGCTTTTGGGTAAGCCCGTTGTATTTGCTAAGGACGTTGTAGGCGAGGACGCCTGCGCTAAGGTTGCGGCGCTTAAGGACGGCGAGGTTATGCTACTCGAAAATCTCCGTTTCCACAAGGAGGAGGAGAAGAATGACGAGGAGTTCTGTCGCAAGCTTTCTGCTTTCTGTGACGTGTACGTAAACGATGCGTTTGGTACGGCGCACAGAGCACATGCTTCTACTGCGGGTATTGTTACTTATGGCTTCGCAAAGGTGGCGGTAGCTGGCTTCCTTATTGCAAAGGAACTTGAATGCATGGATAAGGTTCTCGGTACTCCCAACCGTCCGCTTGTAGCAATTTTGGGTGGAGCAAAGGTTTCGGATAAAATCGGAGTTATTAGCAACCTTTTGGAAAAGGCTGATACCATCATAATCGGTGGTGGCATGGCGTACACCTTCCTTCGTGCAAAGGGTATGCAAATCGGTAAGAGCATTTGTGAGGAAGACAAGCTCGACCTTGCAAGAGAGCTTATGGCAAAGGCTGAGGAGCGCAAAATTAAGTTCCTTTTGCCGGTTGACGTAAGAGTAACCGAGAATTTCCCCGACCCGATTTCGGCAGAGGTTCCGTTTAGACAGGTAGCAATTGATTGCATTACCGAGGACGTTATGGCACTTGATATTGGCGATAACACCGCAAAGCTTTATGGTGAAACGGTAGCAAAAGCGGGAACGGTAGTTTGGAACGGTCCTATGGGCGTATTCGAAAATCCGTGCTTTGCTAAAGGTACGCTTGCTGTGGCAACCGCACTTGCCGAAAGCGACTGCATTTCGGTAATTGGTGGCGGTGACAGCGCGGCGGCAGTTGCCAAGATGGGTCTTGACGACAAGATGACTCACATTTCGACGGGTGGCGGCGCAAGCCTTGAATATTTGGAGGGCAAGGCGCTTCCGGGTATCGTATGTCTTAATGACTAATTTATAGCATTACTTAGGATAACTATGGATTATAAAGAACTTGCATTGATAAAACACAAGGAGTGGCAGGGCAAGCTGGAAGTCGTTTCCCGCGCGCCCCTTGCCACTAAGGACGATCTTTCGACTGCGTATACCCCCGGTGTAGCTCAGCCGTGTCTTGAAATCGCAAATGACCCCGAAAACGCCTACGTTTATACCCGAAAGGGCAATATGGTTGCGGTAATTTCGGACGGAAGCGCGGTGCTCGGGCTTGGAAATATCGGAGGTCTTGCGGGTATGCCCGTTATGGAAGGCAAAAGCATACTCTTCAAAAGCTTCGGCGGTGTGGATGCTTTTCCCATCTGTCTTGATACGCAGGATACCGAGGAAATAATCAATACCATCGTCAATATTGCGCCTTGCTTTGGCGGAATAAACCTCGAGGACATTTCGGCGCCAAGATGCTTCGAAATTGAGCGTGCGTTAATCGAAAAGCTGGATATTCCCGTGTTTCATGATGACCAGCACGGAACGGCGATTGTAGTTTTGGCAGCAATAATCAACTCCCTAAAGCTTGCCAAAAAGAAAATAGAGGATATCACCGTTTGTATTTCGGGCGCAGGCGCGGCAGGTAGCGCTATTTGTCGCTTACTCTTAAGCGTTGGCGTAAAGGACGTTATTATGGTTGGAAGCAAGGGTATTGTCCATAAGGATATGGAAGGAATGGACAGCAACAAAAAAGAGCTTAGCCTTCTTACCAACAAGAAGGATAGGCGTGGCTTGCTTAAGGATGCGGTTGTAGGTGCGGACGTGTTTATCGGCGTATCCAAGGGCGGACTTTTAACAGGTGATATGGTGAAGAGCATGGCAAAAAACGCTATTGTTTTTGCTATGGCAAATCCCGTCCCGGAGATTTTCCCCGACGAAGCAAAAAAACACGGTGCTTTGGTGGTTGGTACCGGCAGAAGCGACTACCCCAACCAAGTCAATAACGTGCTGGCATTCCCCGGTATCTTCCGTGGTGCGCTTGACGTAAGAGCAAAGCGCATTACTCAAAAAATGAAGATTGCCGCGGCTTACGCTCTTGCTTCGCTTGTATCGGACGAGGAGCTAAATCCCGAGTATGTATTGCCGGGAGCGTTTGATAAGCGTGTTGCACCTTCGGTTGCACGCGCGGTAATGGAAAGCAACGAAGATTAATAAGCGTAATATTTTACAAGCATTCCCAAAATTTCATTGGAAGCAAAGCCCTCTATGGCGCCAAGACCGGCGGCAGGGGGCTTTTTGCTTGCCGATTTTAGGGCATTTATAAGCGGCTCGGCTTTTTTGTCCTTCGGCAAAAGTGCTTCGATTGCAGCTTGCTTGCCGCCACTTTTTAGCGCGGTCATAATTTTTATTATATCCGCATTCTTTTCGTTGTTTAATAGAAGCGGCAAAATTGCATCAATATTCATAGCGTTTCTCCCTTTATGTACACTATTTATTATATTCACGCATACAAATAATAGTAACGATTTCTTTTGTGGGGGATATATGGTTAGTCTAAAAAATTATTCTGCGTGCAAAAAAGAACAAAATCAGCAAACTAACGGGCAAGCTATTGACGAGGTGATGGGTAAATACAAGGACAAAAGTGAGCAAGAACTGTTAGATTCACTTATGGAAGCGGCGCGCAATGCAAAAAAGGACGGTTCGTTTGATGAACAGTCCCTTGAAAAATTTGTTTCGCTCGTTTCGCCGCATCTAAGTGACAGTCAAAAGGCAAAGCTAGAAAATTTAATTTCGGTTATAAGGATAGAGGAGTAGCTTACAGCGGCTTAAAGGTCTTTAATCCGCCCTTTACTATCTTACAGTCGAGGATAAAATTCTCTTTGATTTCCCCATCCATTTGTACGGGTCTGCCATCGGTGGGGCGAATAATTACTTCCTCACATTGTATTACCTTGGTTATAGGCAGAACGAGGTGTTTTCCTTTTAGAAATTTGAGTAACGGATTGAGTAATTTGCCATTTTCGGGCAGCTGTATAATTATAACGTCAAGCAATCCGTCATCAATCTTCGAGTTTGGTGATAGCTTCATGCCGCCACCGTATTGATTGCCGTTGCAAATTCCAACAATTATAGCTTTGTAGTTGGTTGTTTCGCCGTTTATAGTGACGTCAATCGAATACGGATCAAAATGCCGTAAGCAGTAGAGTAGGCTCCCAAGATACACAAATTTGCCCGGTCTACCCGCAACACGCTTTAGTACGTCAATGTCAAGCCCCGTGCCGGCAATATTAAGGCAGCGTTTTTCGCCAACCTGAATATAATCAAGAGCAAGCGACTCACCCTTTATGATGATTTCAAAAGCCTTTATGGGGTCTAAAGGCAAGCCTAAGGCGTGAGCAAAGTCGTTTCCTCTGCCGCTTGGTATAAAGCCGAGCGAGGTATTGTCAAAGGACGTAATGCCATTAAGCACCTCGCTAAATGTGCCGTCACCGCCAATTGCAACGATAGTTTTTGCGCCGCTGGTCACAAGCTCGGCTGCAAGGCGGGTAGCATGTCCGGATTCTTGTGTGATATGTACATTATATTCAATGTTATTTTTATCGCAGTAAGCGGTAATTTTTTTTAGGTTTTTTTCGCCCAATCCGTGTCCGCTTTTGAGGTTGACAATAAAATCCATAAACATCTCCGAATAGTTTGATTATGGCAATATACTATCAAAAAACTAAAAAAATTGCAAATAATTCTTGCGATAAAATAGATATTTGTGTTACAATATTTTTATGATAAACGTAGCCCAAAACTCTAAAATTGAAATTCCGCCTTTTTTGCGGAAAATCGCACAGCAAGCGGCCTGCCCAATTTATATTGTGGGCGGGTATATTCGTAACAGCTTGTTGGGGCTTCCTAAAAGCGATATAGATATTTGCGGCTCTCTTTTGCCCGAGCAGCTTAATATAGACGCTAAAATCGTCCCTGTCAATCGTAGGCTTGGTACTGCGCTTATTACGGACGGAGTGGAGTGCTACGAATATACCCCCTTACGCAAGGAAAGCTACGGAAGCGGAGGCGATCATAGTCCGCAGAACGTAACCTTTGGAGTGACTGTAACCGAGGACGCAAGGCGCAGAGATTTTACCGCAGGCTCGGTGTATTATAATATAGCAAGCGGTGAATTTATCGACCCTTACGATGGAATTAAGGATATATACGGCAAGATTTTACGTTCTGCCGATCCGTATTTTACACTCAACGACGACGGACTTCGTCTTATGCGTCTCGTTCGTATAGCCGCCGAAACAGGCTTTGATATAGACCAAAAGACGTTTGATGCGGCAAAGGAATGTAGGCATCGCCTTAAGGATATTTCGCCCGAGCGCAAAAGGCAGGAGCTTGATAAAATTCTTGCGGCTGATCTAAAATACGGTGTAGAGGACGCACATTATCGTGGCGTGTGTTTGCTTCGACAGCTTGGACTTTGGGAGTTCATAATCAAAGAGGTAGCCGATATGGATGGAGTCGAGCAAAACCCATTGTATCACAAGTACGATTGCCTTGGTCACAGCCTTATGGCTGTAAAGTTTGCGCCCCCTGCTGTAAGACTTGCTGCTCTTATACACGACATAGGCAAGCCGATTTGTATGCAAAGGGACGGCAATACTTACGCTCACGCCGAGGTGGGCGCAAAAATGGCGAGAGACGCTCTTGGACAAAAGGGGCTTAAGTACCCCAACGAGGTAGTCAATAGAGTTTGTGAGCTTATAAGCATTCATATGTACGATATGAGTGGCAAGACCAGACACAATAAGGTAAAAATATTTTTGGCACAGCATTTTAATTTAGCCTTAGATCTTATCGAACTTATTATAGCAGACGGTAAGGCGACCGGTGCAAAAGAGGTTAGGTTGCCGCATAGGTTTACGGGCGTTTATAACGAATTGGTTCAAAGCGGTGCGCCCATTAAAATCACAGATCTAAAAATAAGCGGCAAGGATGTTGAAGAAGCGGGCTTTTTTGGTAAGGAGATTTCCAACGAGCTGCTTCAGCTGTGGCATGATTGCGTAATCGACCCCTCACTTAATACGGCAGAAAAGCTAAAGGAAAAAATTGCAAGGCGAAAAAATCGTAAAAAAGAATAACCAAGCGGTATACGGAGCATTATATCCGTATGGGATTTAAGCAAAAAATATCATTTTTTAGTATACTAATCGTGCTGTTTGCGGTACCCGTTAAGGTGAATATTGCAAAAGCAGAATCGGTAACATACATACAATTATACTACGGAGATAAGACCTTTGAATATAGGGATGAGTATATAGAGCCGAGCAATCATATAGTTGCTCAGGAGATTTTTGTACGCAAAATCAATGCACCGTATGCCCAAAAAATGGAACATGTGGGTCAAAAGTTAAGGGGTGGAGCAAGTTATAAGGCGGCGCTTCTCGTGTGCTTCCCGTTGCTTGACCGTACTGTTTCTGCGGCAATCGCGGCTATAAACGTATTACCCACGGACAGTCAAATTCGGTTTAATCCAAACGCAAAAAAGATATTTGCAATCAGCCGTGACAAGGACGGCGTGCGTGTAGACGAGGATAGACTTTATATGGATATTTATTTTGCGCTTGTAGCATCTAATACGGCAAAAATACAAATACCTACCGTAAAAATAAAAGCAAGTGTGACGGTAAAGGATAACGTTGCCGTAACTAACTTACGTGCAAAATATTCAACCGATTTTTCGTCCAGCGGTGACGAGCGCAAGCACAATATTAAGCTTGCGCTTTCTAAACTTAACGGAGTTGTGATACCAGGTGGTGAAACGCTTAGCTTCAACGACAAGGTGGGACGTCGCACGGCGGCAAACGGTTTTAAAGAAGCTAAAATTATCAAGGGCGGCAAGTATGTTCCGGGCATAGGCGGAGGTGTCTGTCAAGCCTCGACTACGCTTTATAATGCGGCATTGCTATCCGACCTCGTAATAGTCGAGGCTAATAGGCATACGCTTCAAAGCACGTACGAAAAGGCAAGCTTTGACGCTATGGTAAACTCCGGCTCCAGCGATCTGAAAATTCAAAACGGCGGGAGCTATCCGATTTTTATCAGGGCGTACTCTAAGGGCGGTAAGGCGTGCGTAGAAATTTACGGTACGCTGCTTCCGTATAAGATAGAACGCAAAAGTGAAATCACCTATACGGGAGAAATGCCCAAATATGACGAAATCGTCGACGAAAAATACGAGTATTTCGAGCAAGGTGAGCTGTCGGGAACGCGCAAAACCGTATCATACTCTCATCCCGAGGTGCACAGTAAGGGATATTTGCTGTACTACGATTTTCAGGGTAATTTGATGCAAACAAAGCATATAAGGACGGATAAGTACAGCTCGGTAAAGGGCGTTATTGCAATTGCGCCGTAAGCATAAAACAAAAGTATTCTTCTTTTTTCGTCAAAATTTTAATTGCTTTTTTGGGCGCTTGCAATAACTTTATGTTCTTTGATTGACAAATAGGCAATCGTGTAGTATAATACCCATAAATTATCGTGGAGGGTAATATGCTGTTTTCTGCTGCAGGTTGGTACGGATTTTTGATTGCTTCGGGTATGGCGATTTGCGTTACTCTCGCTTATTTTATGGCGAAAAAGCGTGGATACGACCCCGATACTATTTTTGACGTAGCGCTTATATGCTTGCCGCTTGCTATTTTGGGCGCAAGAACGTACTACGTTTTGAACGACATGGCACACAATAATGCCAAATGGACGATAGGTGAATTTTTTGGATTTTTCAACGGAGAATTCGTGGGCTTTGCGGGACTTGCGATATACGGCGGCTTGCTTGGCGGTATACTCGGTGGAATCATCGTTCGCCTTATAAACAAAAGAAAGCCGATTGACAAGCAGATTACGTTTGTTCAGCTTCTCGACCTTGCTTTTTGCCTTGTTTTGTTTGGTCAGGCGGTTGGCAGATGGGGTAATTTTGCCAACGGAGAAGCTTACGGTCAGCTTATTACCGATGCGAATTGGCAGTGGTTTCCCTTTGCTGTGTTTATTGAGGGCGGTAAGATGGGTACGGGCTGGTACAACGCATGCTTCTTCTACGAGTCTGCGTGGAATCTTATTGGCTTCGGGCTTTTGATTTGGTTGTATATGGGTAGGCGCAAAAGCTTTGACGGCTTTTATATTGCATCGTACTGCATCTGGTACGGCTTTATCAGATTTTGGGTCGAGGGGCTTAGAAGCGACAGCATGTACTTTGGCGCATTTAAGGCAAATCAGCTTATAAGCGCGGCAATTTTCCTCGTTGGCGTAAGCGTAATCGTGTACCACGTAATTATGGCACGCAGAGCCGGTAAAAAAGTATTCATTTTCGTAGATGAAAGCAGGCTCAGCCTTGAATATTACGGCTACGAGAAAACCATCGGTTACATAAAAACGGTTTATGACAAGCAAAGAGTGGCGGTGGACGCTTTGGTGGATAATGGCGCACAATCTTTAAGCGGCGAGGCTGAGCCATCGAAGGACAAAAGCGAGGAGCAGGGCGAATGAAAAAAGAGGTTGACGGCAAAACCTTATATCTAACCGAGCTTATTACGGCTTGTATAGTTGCGACTACCGCAGCGTTTTTGCTTCTTTGCGGACTGGGCGTGATTCAGCTGGCTATCGGGCAGGTGTGGCTTGTGGCGACATTTATATGCTTCTTTGCTATTTCGCTTGTTGTGGCGCTCATTCAAAAAAACGGAATTGCAATCACTATGTGTTGGATTATGGGCGTGCTTGCCATTACTCAGCTTTTTGTTACGCTTGGCGTTGAGGTGCGAAATATCTATCCCACGTACGTTTTGGCTGTTCCGCTTGGGGTGGCAAATTGTGCGGCGATAAAGGGATATCCTTCTGCCATCATAAAGGCATCGCTTTGCCTTGTGGGTGTGGGATTATTGCTATTTTTGGAAAGTAGTATGCTTTTGCCCGTAGGAGTGGTTTTGCCTATTATAGTTTTATATCTCAGCGTGACGGGCATAGGCTATGCCGCAGTTAAGATTAACAAAACCAAAAAGAGCCGCAAGGGTAATAATTAACCTTTACGTACAAGTAAGCATATAAATACCGATAAAAACAAAGCGGGGACAAAAAATGAGTTTTGAAATAAAAAGAAAGGGTTATAACACTAAACAGGTTGACGAGTTTATCGCCGACCTACAGGCCGCGTCCGCAAAAAAGGACGAGCGTATTGCCGAGCTTACCGCCGAGGTTTCTTTGCTAAAGCAAGAGCTTAGCAAGAATGACGGCAAACGTGAGCTTATCGTAAAGGCGATATATTCGGCGCTAAGCAAGGCGGAGCAAATCGAGCAGCTTACAAAGGCAAAATATGATGCGGAAATGGCAAGGCTTAAGGCCTTTCATGAAAAATGGGTGGCGTACTACAACAACCTACTTGCAAAGTATCCTATGAATGATGAGCTTATGGCTGTAAGTAAATTCAACAAGGAAATGACCGAGGCAATGGGTGCGCCGCAGTCGCAATTTAGTGCCGAAAGCGAAAGGCTTGAAGTTAAGGACAGCAAGCCGCTTGATATTCCGCAAACGCTAAAGGATTATTTGGATTCTTCCGATATTGCGGCGACAAGACCGAGTAAGGATTCTATGGCGTATCGTACGGGCATTGCTATGGTAAATCCCGCGCTTTCTACGCCCAGTGAGAGTGGATTTAGCTTTGAGGAAGCACTCAATCCCACCGCAGACCTAAACGAAATAATGAAAGACCTTGGACTTATGGGGGACGAATGAAAATATCGAGAGTAACAAAAGATAGATTGATTGCGGCCGTTTCGGTTGTGCTGATTGTTGCCTTCTTTTTTGGAATATTTTGGATAGCCAAAAAGTGTGAACACGAGGAATATACACTCAAATTTTATGACGGCACGAGATTGGTAGGCACGGTTACGGTGAAGGAGGGGACTACAGCACCTCGTTTTACGCCGGATGCTGACGTGGCTGGAGAAAGGACGTTCGACTGTTGGGTTACTGAAAGCGGAGAGGAATATGACTTCTCGGTACCTGTCGACAGCGACCTAAGTCTATTTGCAAGATGGAAAAACGAATAAAAAAATTTATAACCCAAAACGAAAGTGCAGAAAAATACTTGACTTTCGTTTTTTATTATAATATAATCTATATTGAGCCGTTTGGGCAGGGTGACAAACCTGCTGTAAGCAGTACCCGATCCAACGGAGACATCATTGAGGAGGTGCTATAAAAATGTATGCAGTTGTAATTTCCGGCGGCAAGCAGTTCAGAGTCAGCGAAGGCGAAGAAATTGAAGTAGAAAAGCTTGATCTCGAGGTTGGCGCAAAGGTGGAGCTTAAGTCGATCCTTAAGGTAGACGGCGAAGCAGTTTCGACCGAAAGCGGAGTTGTAAATGCGGAGGTTCTCGCTCACGGTAGAGGCAAAAAGATCACCGTGTACAAGTATAAGGCGAAGAAGAACATTCGTAAAAAGCAAGGACACAGACAGCCGTTTACTCGTATTAAGATTCTTTCCATCTAAGTATGACGGTAGTCGAGATTGTACGAAAGCAAGGGCATATAGTTTCGCTTAGCGCAGACGGCCACACGGGCTATGGCGTTGAGGGTGAGGATATTGTTTGTGCCGCATTAAGCAGCATAATCCAAACCGCACTTTTGGGACTTATGCAGGTTGCCGGCGTTGCCGTAAGGTTTAGTCGTTGTGACGAGGACGGATTTTTGGAGTTTTCTCTCCCCGACCTCTCCGATCAGACAAGACGCGATGCAGATATGATTCTCGACACAATGCTTCTTGGAATATCTGATTTATACGTATCGTATTCGGATTTTATCGAGCTTAAACTTGTATAGTTTAGGCGTACTGATTAGGAGGTAAAGACAAATGTTTATTAATATTCAGCTTTTCGCGCACAAGAAGGGCGGCGGCTCGACCAAGAACGGCCGTGACTCGGCAGCGCAAAGACTCGGTGTCAAAGCAGGTGACGGCCAGCTCGTACACGCAGGCAGCATTTTGATTAGACAAAGAGGCACCAAATTCCACCCCGGTAACAACGTAGGCAGAGGTAGCGATGATACCTTGTACGCACTCGTTACGGGCGTTGTAAAATTTGAAATGTGCAGGAATAAAAAGCAAGTCAGCATTTATCCTGTTGCTTAATTGACGATAAGGGGGAGTATTCCCCCTTTTTGCTGACAACTTTTGGTAAAATTTTTGCTCGAATGTTGTTGGTGGCACAATATATTTTATGAAGTACGTTATTGAGGGCAACACAATCACAACTGAGTTTCCGCTTGATTTCGAGGCAATTCTTACGTGCGGTCAAACCTTTCGCTTTAAGAAAGAGGATGGCGCATACGAGGTTTTTGCGCTCGGGCATAAATGCATTGCAAGCGGCAATAAAATAGTGACAGATAGCCCAAAATTCTTTGCTTCTTATTTCGACCTTGATACCGACTACGATAAGTTTATGGCTTCGCTTAGCAAGTTTGACGAGCTGATCGAGAGCATAAAAGTCGGTAAGGGAATAAGGATACTAAGGCAGGATTTGTTCGAGATGATAATCAGCTTTATCATTTCGGCAAACAATAACATACCTCGAATTAAGAGTATCATCAATAGGCTTTGCGTATCGTTTGGCGAGCAAATGGACGGCTATTACGCCTTTCCGTCGCCCGACAGATTAGTGTCTGTAACCAAAGAGGAATTCAGGTCGCTTGGCGCAGGTTTTAGAGATACGTACCTGCAAAAATCGGCACAAATACTTGCTCAAACCGATTTTTTGCAAAGGGTAAAAGCGGCTGACACGGCTGACGCAAGCAAGATGCTTTTGCAGCTTCCGGGTGTTGGACCTAAGGTCGCAGATTGTATATTGCTCTTTGGGCTTAGACGATGGGATTGCTTCCCCGTGGACACGTGGATATTCAAGGTGTGTTCAAGCGTGGAGCTTGACACGCCCGGCAAGGTTCGCAGCCACTATCTAAAGCGTTATGGAGCGCTTGCAGGACTTGCTCAGCAATATATGTTTTATATGGCAAGAAAAAATAACGGATAAACCGTATTTTATATTTATTTAGGAGGGTTGTTTGTTTATGGCAAAAGGTAAGGTTGAATTCCGCGAAGCCTATTGTAAAGGTTGTAGCTTGTGCGTCAACGCTTGTCCGAAAAAGATTTTGCAGATTTCCAAAAGAACTAATGCAAAAGGTTATGAAGTTGTAGAGTGTACTGATATGGACTCGTGTATAGGTTGCGCAAGTTGCGCCATTATGTGTCCCGATAGCGTTATCACCGTTTATCGTGACTAAGACTTTTTGGGAGGATTATTATGAAAAAACTTTGGAAAGGTAATGAGGCTATAGCAGAGGCTGCTGTTGCGGCAGGTTGCAGATATTTCTTCGGCTATCCCATCACGCCTCAGAATGAAATACCCGAATATTTGTCGTGGAGATTGCCCGAGGTTGGCGGTGCCTTTATTCAGGCAGAAAGCGAAGTTTCGGCAATCAACATGGTTTACGGTGCAGCAGGCGCAGGCGCAAGATGCATGACCAGCTCCTCCAGCCCGGGAATCAGCCTTAAGCAGGAAGGTATGAGCTATATCGCAGGTGCGGAGCTTCCGTGCGTAATCGTAAACATTATGCGTTCGGGCCCGGGTCTTGGCGGTATCCAGCCTGCACAGGGTGACTACTTCCAGGCAACCAAGGGTGGTGGACACGGTGACTATCATCCCATCGTTTACGCACCCAGCTCCATTCAGGAGTTCGTAGACATTACATACAGTGCATTTGACGTTGCAGATAAGTATCGTACCCCCGTTATGATTATCGGTGACGGTATGCTTGGTCAGATGATGGAGCCGGCAGAAATTCCGCCCATGCGCGATCTTAGCACCTTGCCCGACAAGAACGATTGGGCTGCTTGCGGACATAGCGACGGTGTTCCCAGAATCATCAACTCGCTTCGTATCGAGCCCGAAGAAAACGAGGCATTTAACATTCGTTTGTTCAAAAAGTACGAAGAAATCACTAAGAACGAAACAAAGTGCGACGATTATATGCTTGACGATGCAGAAATCGTGTTCGTAGCATACGGCTCGGTTGCTCGTATCTGCAAGGCTGCGGTTGTTGAGCTTCGCGCTCAGGGCATCAAGGCAGGTCTTATCCGTCCGATCACCCTTTATCCGTATCCCACCAACAACATCGCTGAAGCTGCTAAGAAGGACTGCGTAAAGAAGTTCATCACAGTAGAGTTGAGCATGGGTCAGATGGTGGAGGACGTTCGTCTTTCGGTTAACGGTCTTAAGCCCGTTGAGTTCTACGGTCGTTCCGGCGGTAGCGTAATGATGCCCGGTGACCTCGTTAAGTATGTAAAGGAGGGTAAATAATATGAAAATTGTTGCTGATAAGCCTAAGATGCTTACTGACACGCCCTTGCACTATTGCCCGGGTTGTGCTCACGGTATTGTACATAAATTGGTTGCCGAGGTTCTTGAAGAGCTCGGCAAGGTAGACGGAGCTATCGGTGTTGTTCCCGTAGGTTGCTCGGTAATTTGGTTATAACTATTTCAAGTGTGACGTGCTTGAGGCTGCTCACGGTAGAGCACCCGCAGTTGCAAGTGCAATTCGCAGAGTAGTTAATCCCGAGAATATGATTTTCACCTATCAGGGCGACGGTGACCTTGCTTCCATTGGTATGGCAGAAACCGTTCACGCTTGCATGCGTGGCGAGAATATCACCATCATCTTCATCAACAACGGTATCTACGGTATGACCGGTGGTCAGATGGCACCGACCACCATGCCTGGCGAAAAGGCTACGACCTGCGTATACGGCCGTGACCCCAAGGTTAACGGTAACCCCGTTCGCATGGCAGAAATGCTTGCAACCCTCACCGGTCCCGCTTATATCGAGCGCGTTTCGGTATACGATGTACCGCACGTAAATAAGGCTAAGGCTGCTATCAAGAAGGCATTCCAGATGCAGATGGAAAAGAAGGGACTTTCTTTCATTGAGGTAGTTGCAAACTGCCCGACCAACTATCATATGACCGCTCTTGAGTCCATGAAGTTTGTTAAAGAAAAGGCTTGCGAGTTCTATCCGCTCGGCGTATTCAAAGATATCACGAAGGAGGAGAAATAATATGCAGAAAATTACTATTAGCGGCTTCGGCGGTCAGGGCGTATTGTCCCTTGGTAAGTTTATTTCGTACTCGGCTATTGCACAAAATCTTAACACCTCGTGGCTTCCTTCGTACGGTCCCGAAATGCGTGGCGGTACGGCTAGCTGCTCGGTAATCTATTCGGCTGATGAAATTGCGGCTCCCGTAATCGACCATCCGGATATCTTGATTGCTTTCAACGAGCCTTCGCTTGACAAGTTTGAGGGCGCTGTAAAGGAAGGCGGAATCATTATCACCAATTCGGATATCGTACACAAAAAGACAACCCGTAAGGACGTTAAGCTGTACGAAATCCCTGTAGACACCTTGGCTTCCGCAATCAATAAGCGCGGTGCAAACGTTTATATGCTTGGCATTTTGCTTCCCATCTTCGGTGACATTTCCGAAGAGGCTGCTATCCACGCGGTAGAGCACGTATTTGAGAGCAAGCCGAAGGTAATTCCTTCCAATATCGAATGCCTCAAGGCAGGTATTGCTTACATGAAGGATCTTTTGAAGTAAGCTTTTGCTAAACGCTTCAAAATATAGTTTTTAATCTAAAAAGTCCCCGATGGAATATTCCGTTGGGGATTTTTGTTAGCGTTTTTATGGGACAAAAAGGCTATTGCGTATCAAAATAAGGTGTGTGCAAACTTATAAAAAATATTTTTATTTATAGCATAGCAAAACGGTTGACGGTGAAAAAATACTATGATACAATCGTTATTGGTGAAGGTTGGGCTTTTACCAAATTATGTTACCTTTACTAAGAAAAAAAGTGGCAAATTGATACAAAACTATATCTTAATTTTACGAAACTAAGGATGGTAAGCAGATGGAAATTTATGATATAATCAAGTCGTTGCTTTCGTTAATTGCGGGCGTCGGTGTGTTCCTTATTGCCTGCAACATGATGAGTTCCAATCTTGAGTCACTTGGTAGCAAAAGAATGAAGGCGTTGTTCGCAAAAACGTCCAACAGCAAACTTCTTGGCGTTGGTGTAGGTACTGTTGCAACCGCTGTAATTCAAAGCTCGAGCGCGACGTCCGTTATGACAATCGGTTTTGTTAATGCGGGAATAATGTCGCTCGTGCAAGCGGCTGCCGTAATCTTTGGTGCAAACATCGGTACGACCATTACCGGTCAGCTGGTTGCACTTGGCTTGTCGGGGGGCAGTAAAATTTCGACCTCGGTAATCTTTGCAACACTTGCGGGCATCGGAGCATTTATCGTTCTTTTTACCAAAAGGGACAAATGGCAAAAGATTGGCGGATTTTTGGCCGGATTCGGTATGATTTTCGTAGGCCTTTCGCTTATGAGCAGTTCGATGGGTGATTTTGCCGCACAGGACAGCGTAAAGAGCTTCCTTGCAATATTTACCAACCCGTTTTTGCTTGTGCTAATCGGTATGTTGCTTACGGCCGTTATTCAAAGCTCGTCGGTTATGACTTCGATGGCAATCACGATGGTAGTAACCGGGCTTATATCCATAAATCAAGGTATATATATAACGATGGGATCTAACATCGGTACTTGCATAACGGCTCTTATTGCAGGTCTTGCAAGCGGACGCAATGCTAAGCGTACCGCTCTCATTCACGTTATTTTCAATGTGAGCGGCGTGGTTGTGTTTATGATATTAGGTTTTATTATGCGTCTTACCGGTGGAATAGACTTTGGCGATTTGTTTGAGATAATGTTCCCGGGTGCAACGCAGCTTCAGCTTTCGATGTTCCATACCATATTCAACGTATCAACGGTAATAATCGTACTTCCGTTTACCGAGGCGCTCGTGAAGCTTGTTACAAAAATTGTGCCCGACAAAAAAAGCGAGCAGTCAGACGAGCCGCATTTGTATTACGTTGACGACTACATGCTTAAAACTCCGCCCGTTGCGGTTTTGCAAACAAAGAACGAAATCATCAATATGGCTAAAATCGCAATTACTAACTTTGAAATTTCTTGCGATATAATAAAGACCCTTGATTATACAAGAATTGAAGAATTTAGAAAGAATGAAAAAACGCTTAACTTCCTTAATAAGGAGCTTGTAGCATTTATAGTTAAGATTCTCAGATGCGAGCTTAGCGAGCGTGACCGCGTATTCCTTACCGGTGCAATTCGCACTGTGTCTGATATCGAGAGAGTAGGTGATTACGCCGAAAATATAGTTGAGTACGCAGATAACCTTAGCTCTGTCGGGATGTACTTCTCGGACAAAGCGAAGAAGGAAATTGACGAGCTCAAGACTCTTATGGGCAATTTGTACGCTAAGGTAATAAAAGCGTATGGAGAACATGATATTTCTGCACGCGACGAGGCGTATCTTATCGAGGAATGTGTGGACGAGGCTACCGACCAAATGGGCAGAAACCACGTCAGCCGCCTCAGCGATGGCGTTTGCACCGCGCAAGTGGGCGCTCAGTATCTTGCACTTAGCGCAGACGTTGAGCGTATTGCCGACCACTTTATAAATATAGCAAGGACAGTAAACGCTTAAATCTGTTTACCTTGTGGGGGAATTGATGAAAAAACTACTTAATTTGTTTTTTACGTTCTTTAAGATAGGATTGTTTACCTTTGGCGGCGGATACGCTATGATTGCGTTGATTCAAAGTGAAACGGTACAGAAAAAGAATTGGATTAGCGGTGACGAACTTCTAAATATCGTTGCTGTTGCAGAATCAACCCCCGGCCCGATTGCTATAAATTGTGCTACCTATATAGGTTATAAGCGAGCCGGGGTTCTCGGCTCGCTTTTTGCTACGCTTGGCGTAGTGTTGCCGTCGTTTATAATTATTTTTGCAATTTCATTTTTTATAGAAAGTCTTTTGCAAATTGAGCTTATAAACAATGCTTTCAAGGGTATTCAGGCGGCGATAGCCGTTCTTATTATACGAGCAGGCGTTAAAATGTTGAAAAACATCAAAAAGAACGCTTTTTCGATAATTGTTCTTATGCTTGCTCTTGCGATAACTGTTACTTTTAATTTTATTGGCAGCGAGGTGTCCAGCATATACCTTATTATGACGGGCGGTGTTCTCGGCTATATTTACTATGGACTAATAAGAAAAGAGTCTACGGTAAATGCGCCCGAAACAAATCAGATCGAAGACGATAAAGTCAATGCGGACTTGGCAATAAACGATAACGTTCAAAGCGACGAGGAGGATAAGATATGATTTTCCTTGAGCTTTTTTGGACGTTCTTTAAGATAGGCCTGTTTACCTTTGGTGGCGGTTATGCTATGATTCCGCTCATTCAGCAAGAAGTTCTGGGCAATGGCTGGATGGATTCGGAGATGTTGTACAACTTTATTGGCATTAGTGAAGCCACTCCGGGTCCGATTGCAGTCAATATGGCGACTTTTGTTGGTAGCACGGTAGGTGAGGGGTTCGGCGGCAGTGCAATTCTTGGCGCAATATGTGCAACTATTGGCGTGGTATTACCGTCGTTTATAATAATATTGATTGTTGCGGCGATTCTAAAAAACTTTATGCAAAATAAGGTTTTTGCAAAGATTTTAAGCGGTATTAAGCCCGTTGTCGTAGGTTTGATTTTTGCGGCAGGAGCAATGCTCGTATATAACAACACAGCAAAACAAGAGTTTGATTTTATAGCACTTGCGCTTATGGTGATTATGGCTGTTTTTTCTGTGGCATATAAGCGTTTTAGCAAGAAGAAAAAGGATCTTTCGCCCATACTTATGATCGTTATTTCGGCGGCTCTCGGTATGGTAGCGTATACGATTTTTTAGCTTAATATATTTTTTGTAATTTTAATTTTTTATTACCAAAAAGCCATCGAACAATGTGTCGATGGCTTTTTGCTATTTTTGTTGTAGCACACAATACGTTGTGGGGGAGGTCATATAATTACACAACCTACAATTCTATATAGCAAAATTTTGTAAAAAGACGTAAAAATAGGTGCTTTTTATCGCCACCAAACCATCACAATATGCACACAAAAGTAGAGTTTTTGTAATTCTAAAAAAATTGTCATAACTTAGTTTTGTGAAAATCTTGCTATATTAGGCAAGTGCAAACAAGTGAAAAAAATCTAAAATTAATATTTATAAAAAACGAGAATTTTGTGTAC
>JAFVXY010000004.1 GCA_017500845.1 Clostridia bacterium | reverse complement strand
TGATTTCGTTTGCGAAATGCCGATGGACGATTTCAATAAGCGCAGAGCGCTCATCAACATCTTCGTACACTCGGTCTATCTGTACGATGACCATTTCACGTTGATCATTAACGCGAGCAAGAAGCCTTTGAGCATCGACAATATTCCGCTTGACGATATTGAAGAAGCTTTTGAGGGCGAAAATGAAGGAAAGGAGGGGTGTTCGTCTATGGCGACACCCGCTCCACCAAAAATACTGCAGAAAAGGATACATTTTCTGCAGTATTTTTCATCCATTGCGAAAGCAATGGTATATCATCACGCTTTAGCGTGTATATCATCGCCGCAGGCGTATATCATCAGCCATAGGCTGTATACTCTTTCGCAATGATGATATACAACACTTCGTGTTGGTGATATGCAATTTCTTTGAAATTGATGATATCCAAGGCTAACGCCTTGATATTGGATGGACTTTGTGATATAATACACCCAAAGAGGTGACATTATGCCAAAGAACTATTTGTTGCTATATTCAGAACAGCTCGCAACCAATATAGAGTTGCTATCCCAAAATATAAAAGCCCCGTCAAACACCATATTCCAACTCCGTAAAAGCTCAAGCAGTATTTATGCAAATATCCGCGAGGCAAATTACGGGCAAAGCAAATTAGATATGGTTTCAAAGTTTGAAATAGCGCTTAAAGAGTGTAGCGAAACAGAAGGCTGGTTAAAGTTGTTATTTAATACGAATGCCATTGATGAGGAAACATTCAAAAAGCATCGCAATCTATGCGGACGTATAAGAAGAATATTGATTGCGAGCTGCAAAACATTAAAGGAGAATACATAATGAGAAAACTCTTGGCTACACTAATGTCGATACTAACTATTTTTTCGTTATGCTCGTGCGGAAAAGTAAACAAGAATATCAGTTTTTCAGGAGAAACTTGGCAAACCTTGAAGGTTGAAATCTATTATTTGGAAAAATCATATTCCGAAAGCGACGTACATAATCTCCGCGATGAAAACACCCCCGTATGTGTGTTAGATAATTTAGCTGATGACGGCGACGTAATATCCGATTTAATAAGTGAAATCTCCTCACTTGCATTTAGCCAAGAAGTAATATATTTTCCTGCGCCTGTCGATTGGATTTACGTCTATGAGGGATATGTTATATGCGTCGTATATCCAAACGGATATGATATCATTGCGGAAAACGGTCAGTTTTATTATTCCTTTGATCCAAAGGGAAAAGAAAACTACAAGTATGGTCACTGTGATTATTCGGGAGAAAGCGAGTGGTCGGGTATCGTTGAAAAATATGTTTCCATACCGTCTTGCGACGGATTCCATACGCTCGCAAACGAGCGATTGCATTCACGACTATGCTGTGATGCCACACAAGGCTTGCTCCTTGATTTTAGTTAGACTTTGTGATATAATGTATCCAATCCCAAAACTATTACAATATAAGAGGTTATAAAATTGGTAAATGTTATAGATTTAATAATAGATATAGGAATTTCTTTCATTGCACTTATTATTGTTGGATTTTTATATTTTTTATGTCGTGCAATTTATGAATTTTTAAAAGAAAAAGAAGAAAGTAAAATTGTATACGGTTCGGAATTTACCGTAAAAGCATGCAAAGCTCTTCTTTTGAATTTTTTTATATTTATAGTTGTTAACTTTTTGGGAATGATTGCAATGGCTATTTGTTTATTAACAATTAAAAACTCAGATTCAACCCTCTTTTGGATACCAGAATCATTCTTCTTAGTATTATTTCTTGCAGGGTGCTTATTCTTTTCGATTTTTAAATACGATTATATTGTTGTAAAAGAAGAGGGCATTTATGTCAATAAACTGTTCAAAAAGACTAAGTTTATAAAATATTCCGATATTGCTTATATCGAAAATACTCTAAACACCTTGGGTAGAGTTGCCTGCTATAATATCGATAGCGTTCTTTTATTCGAAGTATATCATCATCACTTAGGGATAGAACAGTTAGTTGAAAAAATACAAAATAAAGCAGATTTAAAATATTATTTTGAAAAGTCCGACTGAAAATAGATGCTCGTAGTTTTTGTAAAACCGCTTGCAAAAAATTAGTAATCATATTACAATAAAATCAGGACAAATTATTAGATACTTTATGAACAACAAGCTAACGATTGCACAAAACCATGGGGTTGACATAAGCAAATATCAATCCCGAAATATAATTGTTAAAGATACTTCATTCTTTAACATTTTTGCCGAGATATTTATGTTTATACTTTCCTTGTTTTTTCTTGTCATCGCAATCTTAAATAAGGACAAAACTTTTATATTGATATTTTTGCTTTCGTTAAGCGTAATAACCTTTTTTGCATCAATAGCCGCTTTTATTGACACAATTTCATTTAAAATCGCATTTACAAATGGAACAATTTGCTATCGACGTTTTTTGCAAAAATTAAATTTCTTTGTTACTAACATCCAATATTTTACAGTTGAAAGCGACCACCTTTCACGATATTATACAATACAAATATTTTTGAACAATAACGTAATAAAATATAGAATATCACAAAACAATAAAGAAAATTTTATCTTTTTACTGAACTTATTAAAAAGCGGAATCGAACAGAAATTATTATAAGATATTAAAAACTTGCTCTACTCACGTTTGCACACCCGTCTAAAAAAGTCGTAACCTTATGGTACGACTTTTCCGTTTATAAAAAAGAACACGATTTTGCATAACCGTATTCTTATTTTTTGTACATTACTCAATAAACGCAATCGTTTATAAAAGCGTCATTCTTTACTCCTCAAGCAGCCGCTTTTCGACCTTTTTCATTGTCGGGAAGTACAGCACGAGGTATATTGCAATGGTAAGCACCCAGCTGATGGGGTACACAACGTACAGCATTTCCTTGCACGGATTAAGAAGATAGAACGAGTTTACCCACAGTATTCTAAACAGGCAGCTGCCTGAAAGGCTGACTACCATGGCGGTAGTGGACTTGTTAAGTCCACGCATTACGTTGCCCATTACGTCCATAACTCCGCATAAAATATACGAGCCGCCAACGATAATCATTCTCGTCCTTGCAACGGCAAGAGGCTCCTCGCCGCTACAGAATAAGCCACAAAGTACGTCCGAGAAGGCTATTGCCAAGGCGCTGAGCACCACGGCTATGCAAACCACGACGGCAAGTGTTTCCTTAACCACCTTGCGAATACGGTCGGGCTTTTTTGCGCCGTAGTTTTGACTTACGAACGCAAGCGCGGTAAGCGAAATTGCGTTGCACGTGTTGTATATGTATCCCTCGACTTGACCTGCCGCGGTGTTGCCCGACATAAACAGCTTTCCGTAGCTGTTGACGGTGGACTGAATAAGCACGTTGGACAGCGAGAACATACAGCCCTGAAGGCCGGACGGCAAGCCGATTTTGATCATCTCGACAAGCTCGCTTTTGTAAAAGCGTATGTACTTAGGCTCGAGCCTTGCGTAGCCGCTGCTTTTTAGCAGAGTAATTATGCACAGCACGGCGGACACGCCCTGCGAGGCAACGGTTGCAATCGCAACGCCGTCTACGTCCATACCAAAGACGGTTACGAGAAAAATGTTCATGCCAAGGTTAATCACGCCGCCTATAACGAGGAAGATAAGGGGACGGATCGTGTCGCCCACGGCGCGCAATATTGATGCCGAAAAGTTGTACAGCATCATAATAGGCATACCGAAGAAGAAAATCTTCATGTACTTGGTTGCCATATCTATAACCTCGGGGTCGCAGCCCATCCAGCCAAGGAAAATCTTAGAGCAGAAAACGCCTACAAAAAGGAGCAACACGCCAAAAAGCACGCTGATTACCATCGACATGCCGACTACCCTCTTTGCCGCCTCGCTGTCACCCTTGCCTGCATAGCGGGCAATAAGAACGTTTGCGCCCACGGACAAGCCGATAAAGAGTCCTATAATAAGGTTAATCAGCGCGCCCGTTGCACCTACTGCCGCAACGGCGTCGTTGGCAAGCTCCTCGCTTTGTATGAACATTCGAAGCACGGCAAGGTCGGCGGAATTAAAAAGCAGCTGCAAAACGTTTGTCGCAATAAGCGGCAAAGCATACAGCACAATCTTTTTAAAGAGCGAACCCTCGCTCATATTCATCTCGAAGCTTCTTGCCATGACCTTCTCCTTAGTTAAATTATACCACTATAAAAGCACCGTGTCAACGCCACAGCACGCATCGGGCACAAAATGTTGCCGCTTGATTATCGTGTAAGCGTATAAAAATTACCTATGCACTTACCCCGAGGGTCCCAGCTGTCTATAAGCACACCGTCCAATACCACGGTGAGGTGATGGGCGCAGCTTACCACGACGACACGCTCGCTAGTCACCAAGTCAAGCTCGGCAACGAGATATTTTTTGCCGTTTGACTTACGCGGCTGCTTGTGCTTGATAAAGCCGTGCCTTGCCATAAAATGCTCCTCTACACGCTTATCGTTGACTATAAAGCCCGTTTCTACCGAGATTTTGTACAGCTCGTCGTAAACGTCGTAATATCCCCTGTCCATAGCAACGGCAAGCGCACGCACCACGCAATCGCCCGTCTTTTTCCCCTTGGGATTTATGTTTATCTTTTTGTATCCTATCATAATTATGTACAACAAAACTCGGCTACGTTGCCGAGTTTTTGCTTTTTTGTTATAAACCTACAGACTAAAAATCGTCCTCTTCCTCTTCCTCGTACTCATCGTCTTCCTCGAAGTCGTTGGGGTCTACATCGTAGTTGAAGTCATCCACCTCACGGTAAGCGTTTTCGTCATAAAGGTCATCCTCTTCCTCCTCCGCTTCCGCCTCGGCAGTAAGCTCGAGCGAAATCTCCATCTCCTCGGGAGCCATTTCCTCTTCCTCCTCCTCGTAAGTCCAGTTGTCGACTTCCTCGGATTCGTCGTTACGCTCCTTAGCTTCCTTTTCCTTCTGACAAACGAAGCAGATTTCCTCGTCCTCGCCGATATAGTTTGCACGGCAAATGGGGCAAAGCTTTCCGCTTTCTGCCTCTAACTCATCCTCTTGAATAAGAAAGGACTTTTCCAAAATGCCCGTTTCTACCTTGCAAACGTCGCACATACTCTCGTTAGACTGAATGTAATTAAGCTCACATCGCGGGCACAAAACCCAAACAGGTCTTTTTTCGTTGCTCATTTTTATCTCCATAAACAATGATGTGTCCATATTATATTCAATTTGC
Organism: Clostridia bacterium; assembly: GCA_017500845.1. Classification (GTDB taxonomy): domain Bacteria; phylum Bacillota; class Clostridia; order Christensenellales; family Pumilibacteraceae; genus CAG-552. The sequence goes on along the minus strand of JAFVXY010000004.1, from coordinate 74,364 downwards.
AATGCGTTGTAAACTATTTTGAACAAGATTTTTAATTTTTTCGTAAAGAAATAAAAAAGAAATTGTTTTTTGCTGCGTAAATAATAAAAACCACATTTGCACACACTTATTTTGCACAAAAGAAAAACCAAAGAAGCACCAAAGACAAAGGGCGGCATCGCTTAGCCGCCCTTGATTTTTTCCTTTACACGCTTTCAAGCAAAAGCTTGTCCGCAACGAGAGCAATGAATTCGCCGTTTGTTGGCTTTTCATTTTGCGAATATACACGCACACCAAACAGCGAATTGATATTTTCGATTTTGCCTCGGTTCCAACCCACCTCAATGGCGTGACGAATGGCGCGCTCCACCTTAGAGGGGCTGGTGTCAAAACGCTCTGCCACCCCGGGATAAAGCTTTTTGGTAATGCTGTTGATAATGTCGGGATCCTCGATGGACAGCTTGATTGCCTCGCGCAAATATTGATATCCCTTGATGTGCGGCGGAATACCAACCGAAATGAATATTTTGGTGATACGCTCCTCAAGTGTCTTATTTTTGATGGGACGTCTTATTGTTTTTTGACTGAGCGCCTCCTCGACCTTTGCCACTATCGCCTCGGTTGGCATGGGCTTTAGCAGATAATAATCACATCCCGACTCCATCGCCTTTGCAATAAACACGTCCTGACTAAGTGCCGAAACGGCAATAATCTTGGCATTCTTTTTGTCGAACCTTTCCAAAAAAGCAAAACCGTCCATTACGGGCATAACGAGGTCTAACAAAATGCAATCCGCACTCTCTGCCTTCTCTAACCCCTCCTTGCCGTTGTAGGCAACGTCCACCTCGTAGCTACCTTGGTCAAACGCGCCCTTAAGCTCGTTTGCAAATTCCACATTGTCATCAATTATTAAAACTCTTGTTTTCATTCAAAATATTCCTTTTTGTTATGTATTTTTATCATAAATATTATATATCGCAATTATTCATCTTGGCAAGCGTTTATTCATTAAATTAAATACTTTATTTTGACATATTTAATGTTTTATTGTCGAATTATAGATCTACAAAGGCGCAAATAGGCTTTGATAAAAATAAAATGATATTTTTTGCGTAAAAAATTTTTTTGAATATTTACAAACTTTTTTTGCTTTACCTATTGAAAAACCAAAAATTTTGTGGTATAATGCTTAGAAGTAGGTATTTATCGTGGAACTTGAAGAAAACAGCATCGTCAATAAACTAACCATACTGTTCTTTATAGACAAGATGGACGTTACTATGGCAGAGGATATTATCTTCGAGGTGTGCTACTATCGCAACATCTGGATAGAATATATGGACTGCATACAAACGCTTCGGCTATTGCTTGATGCGGGCTTTTTGCATAAAACCACGCACGACAACACAATTTATTACACCATCACCCCTGACGGCAGAGCGTGCCTTTCTCACTTCTACACTCGCATTCCTGCTTCCGTTAGGGCGGAAATCACCGAGTTCGTAAAGGAAAACCGCGACGTATATAGGCGCAAGCAATCGTACACCAACTCGTATCACCTCAATCCCGACAAAACGTACAACTGCACACTTAAAATAGTTGATTCAATGAAGACAACGCTCGACCTAAAATTCAACGTTGCCAACAAAGAAATCGCAAAGGCAGTAGCAAAAAAGTGGGAAGCAAAGGCGGCAAAGATTTATACAATGCTGTACGAGGAGCTTGTGGACTAAACGTCAATTATAAATTAGATAAGGAGGAAGAAATGGACAAAATAGAAACCTATCGCACAACAGGAACGTGCTGCAAGCAAATTATGTATTCGGTAAACGAAAAGGACGAGCTTACATATTGCGTATTTATTCACGGTTGCTCGGGCAACCAGCAGGCGATATCACGTCTTGCACTTGGCAAGCCCATCGACGAAATTATCGGCAAGCTTAAGGGCATTCCGTGCAGAGGAACAACCTCTTGCCCCGACCAGCTCGCACGCGCGCTTTTGGCTTATAAAGAAAAGAAAGCCGCCGAACAGCAATAACAGACAAAAAAAGGACAGTCTGCTGTGACTGTCCTTTTTTGCACGCCCGAAAAATGGCTTTACCTATCTCTTTTGTACTTTTCTCTCGTGGCGTCACCGCCTCGGATATGACGCTCCTTTAGGTTCTTTTCGAGTATTTCCTTAACGTCCAAAAATTTTGCGTAGTCGATTCCCTCAAGGCGTGTCGTAACGTCCTTATGTACCGTGCTTTTGCTTACCCCGAATTTTCGAGAAGCGTCACGCACCGTTGCTCCCGTGGTGCAAATATAATCGGCAAGCATTCTGCATCTGATTTCGATATACTCCTTCATACCATACCTCAAAAACTTAGTAATATACTGTATGAAGTGTTTTGGCGAATTATGTCAGCGTAAGCTTATCACTCACCCTACAATAAAAAATACTTCCGCTATCAATCGTAACCAGCCTATTTTGCGGCATAAAATCGGACGGAATATTGCCTATTGCGGCAGTAACCGTTACCTCGTCTATTCCGTCATAGCAAAGAATTCTTTTAAGCGCAAGCGAAGAAAATCCGCAGCCGTCAATCAGGATTTTTTTATTGCCGAGCGCCTCTATCCTTAGCGGAATTTTTAGCCCGCCGCCCAAAATTTCCGCCTCATGATTTGCCGCCTCGTTACCGCCCAAATACATATTTTTGCTAGAAAATGCCCAACCGTCATGGCGTTTTTTGCTTATAACCGTGCCGCACGAATCCGTAAAGGTGTTTTTTACGGTAAGCGAAACACCGGCATTTTTTAGTAGCTTCATCGCTTCGTAATGCACAACGGTTGCCCCAAAATAGCATATCAGCTCCGCCTCGTCGTAGCTTATATTTTGCATTACGCCGCCATGCCCGTCAAAAATCCCGTCCACGTCCGTCCACTTTTGATACATAGCGTTTAGTGCCGCCGCAATCGCCGCGCCGCTAAGATCGGACCCACCGCGCGGCAACAGCCTTATCGCGCCACCCGGGAGCTTGCCGTAAAAACCGGGGATCACACAAGGAGCCTTAACCGCGCCAATATGCGCCCTGATGGAACGCATATCTATTGCTCCGCTTGCCGTTAGCTTTATGCACTCCTTGGCATCAACAAAGTTATATCCCATCACCTCGGCTAAAATTCGTGCCGAAAGATATTCTCCACGCGAAACGGCGTAGTCGTACCCGCACCCTGCATTGATTGCCGCTTTTATGTCGGCAAGATAGGTATCCACCCTTACGCCAAGAGGGCGCGTAATACCGATAAACCTATCGCATATCGCATCAAAAATTTCGCCGTCTACCTTTCCGCTTCGCCGCCACCGAGAAACGGCGGCAATAAGAAGATCGGTAATCTTTACCTTACCCCCGGGTGCAGACACCACCACTATGGGGATTTTGTTTTTGTGGACAATCTCCGCCACCCTCTTGTATTCTCTTGCGCCCGCAAGCGAGCTTCCGCCAAATTTTGCAACTACCATATTCTATTATATGAGCATTGTAAGCTTTGGTTACGGCTACACTCAAAAGTCACAGCTTTTGTCACGGCAACCGCTTTACATTTGCGACGAAGTTTGGTATAATTTATTCGTATGCATATCACCGAGCTGTCGGTAGCCGACTACCGCAATTACAATCATCAGACGGTGCGATTTGGCGACAAAATCAATTTTGTCGTGGGACGAAACGCACAAGGCAAGACCAACCTTATAGAGGCGGTCTATTTGTGCAGTGTGGGCAAAAGCGCACGCACGCCACGCGACAAGGAGCTTGTTAATTACGAAAAGCAACGGGCTCGCGTAAAAGTAAGCGTAAAAAAATCGTACGGCGACGACAAGGTAGAAATCGTGCTTGACAAGGATAGGGGCAAGCAAATTACCATCAACGGTATGCCTATTTCTCGCATGGGCGAGCTGATGGGCGTTGTTTCCACCGTGTTCTTTTCACCCGATGAAATGCGTATTGTAAAGGAAGCCCCCGCCGACCGCCGAAGATTTATGGATATAGCCTTATGCCAAATGTCGAAAACGTATTTTTATCTGCTGACGCGCTACAACAAGATTTTGGCTCAGCGCAACAGACTGCTAAAAAGCGGACACGTTACTGACGATGCGCTTGACGTGTGGGACATTCAGCTTGTGGACGTTGGCTCTAAGATTATCAAGACGCGCCGTGGCTTTGTCGCAAGCCTAAGCGAGGCTGCGGGAAGCTGCCACGCCTACCTTACGGGCGGCGAGGAAACGCTTGTCTTGTCGTACGAGGGTATCGAGGGTGACACCGTAGAGGACGTACAGACGGCTTTTTCAAAGAGGCTTAAATCCGAGCGCGACAAGGATAGATTACGCGGCTACACCCACTCCGGGGCTCATAAGGACGATATTTGCTTTACGATAGCAGGCAAGGATATTCGCGCCTTTGGCTCGCAGGGTCAACAGCGCACCGCATCGCTTGCGCTTAAGCTTGCCGAGGTCGAGCTTGTGGGAAGCCGAGGCGAATACCCTATTCTGCTCCTTGACGACGTGCTAAGCGAATTAGATTTGACTCGCCAAAAGCGACTGATGGCAAAAATAAAGGACCATCAGACGATAATCACCTGTACGCATATCGACCCACAGCTGCTTGACGGTCTAACTGACTATAACCGCATTTTTGTAGAAAACGCAATCATTTCGATGGAATAACTTAGTAACAAAAAACACGATAGCGTTATCGTGTTTTTTTTGCGCATATGAGCATAGATTATCTTTTTTTATATTTTGCAACGTTTGCAAGCACGAAGCCGCCAAGAAACAAAAAAATACTCACTAATAAAATTATGTACATAACGGGTATCTCGACGGTTTGGCCAAAGAAGTCTACACTAAGGTCGAGACTCGCCTTTATTGCCTCAACGATTTCTGTATGCACGCCATTTTCCACAAGCTCTTCTAACGCTCCGCGCACGCAATGGCTACGAACAAGCGAAGTTCCGTATGTGCCGGGCAAAAATGAAAGGGCTTTTTGCAATCCCTCGCTGAACGTGGAAATGGGCATATAGGCGCCGCATATAAAGCCGTAGCCGGCGCTGATTACCGTGCCTACCGCCGACAGCTGTCCTTGTGTATTCAAGAAAAAATTGACAAGCGACGAAAGCGCCGTACCAAACAGCACCAGCACGATTACATCAATCAAAAGCAAAAATACGTCCGCCACCGACAGATACCAACCCACAATGGCAAGATATCCAAGGCCAAGACACAATGCTCCAAGACAAATAATAAGCGTAGAAACAATATTTGCCACATAATATGCAAGCGAAAGCTGATACGGCTTTACAGGCGACATAGTAAGGTCTTTAATTACCCCACTCACCTTATCCTGTACCATCAAGAAATTGGAGCAAAAAGCAACGGTAACGCACGATACGGCAAGTTGGACGATACGAGCTGGCCGCCAACTAAGCCGTCAATTATTTTTTCGGATAAGACAAAGCCTTGGGGCAAAGCCGCCATATACGTATCCTTGTACACATTGCCCAAAAAGGTAGAATACAGCACGAGCAAAATTCCCGGCGTAACAAGGGCAGTAAAAAACATTCCCTTATCCTTAAAAAACAGCTTTACATTTCGTTTAATAAGCGCAGCTACGGTTCTCATTTTTGTTCACCGCCTATAAGCTTTTTACCCGTCACGGCAAGGAATACGTCGTCCATCTTACCCTTGACAATTTCGTAATCACGAAACAACTGCGGGTGCCTTACGATAAGCTCGGTTGCAGCCCGCGTATTCTCAACCGCCAAACGGAACCCGCCCACAGTCGCCTCATACGCAAGCCCCAAGCCTCTTATTTGTTGCTCGCTTACACCGTACAGCGTGATAAAATCGCCCGTATAAGCGTTTTTAAGCTGAATTGGAGTACCCTCTGCCGCCACTTTGCCGCTGTCGATAATAACAACATAATCAGCTTCTGCCGCTTCCTCCATGTAATGCGTGGTCAAAAATACCGTCATTTTCTCGGACTGCCTAAGGTCGGTGATAACGTCCCACAAAATTCTGCGAGTCTGAGGGTCCAGTCCCGTTGTGGGCTCGTCAAGCACAAGAATATTTGGTTGATGTATAAGCGCTCGTGCAATATCCACTCTACGTCGTTCTCCACCCGAAAGTTTACCCACGGTACGCGAGTACAAATGCTCAAAATTAAGCATTTTTGCAAGTACGTCTATGCGTTTTTTGCATTTTTCTCCAAATATGCCGTACAGCGCCGCACGGCAAACGAGATTATCGTACACGGTAAGCGCCGAATCCAAAACCGAATTTTGAAAGACAACACCCATCTGTCTTTTTATGCGTTCGGCGGCATTATCAAAATCGGCACCGTCAATAACCACAGTGCCGCTGTCCTTGCCAATTTGTCCACACATTATATTGATGGTAGTTGACTTTCCGGCACCGTTCACACCCAAAAAAGCAAACAGCTCTCCTTTGTTTACCTTAAAGCTAAGGTCATCAACCGCACGTAGGTCACCAAAGCTTTTTGTAAGGTGACTGATTTCTATAATAGCTTGCACTATCTTAAAATTTCCCCCTTGGTCTTAAGCTTATAAATTTCCTCGAACGCAATGGATATTTTGGTTATAACGTTCTTTTTGGTGGGGTACAGCCAATAGCTTTCGTCTACCTTGCTTATATCAAGCACGTCACCTTTTTTACGGAAATTGTACTCGATATGACAGCCGTAGGTTTCCTCAGGACGCCAATGCTCTTTGGTTTCCTTGCCGTATGCGTTGCACGAAAGAGTAAAGCCGTCCACGGTGTGTACTACCTTTCCCTTGCCGTGCTTGTAGTACCTTTTGCCGTTGGGAAGCGTATGTACGTCCACCTCGTCCTCGAAGCGGTACGTGCCCGCCTCGACCTCTCTTCTAACGTTTTCGCGTTGCCAGTCAAACCAGTCGGGTATATGCGAAAATTCGGTTTCGCCGGCGAGCGCGCGCATTTCACCCAGCTCGGTATACTCGTACGCCTTGCCACAGCTACCGCATCTTAGGATAGTTCCGCTTGCCGTCATAACGTGCTCTGCCTTGCAAGCGGGGCATTGATAAAGTAAGCTTCCAAGACCTTTTGCGCGGTTTTTGTCCTTGATGCGGATGTTGTTTTCCTTTTGGTAGTCGTACTCGTCGTAGGTAAGATTAGCAATCAGTCGCTCGTTAATTTGCTCTGCCGACAAGGTAGAAAGCTCTTCCTTAGTAACAGCCTGCTTCATTTCCGCCCTAAACGGAACGTGCTTATACTTCTTTTGGCTGAACTGCGGGTTTGCCACAAAGCAGCCGTGCATATTAAGCGTTACGACAGGCACGCCAAGCGTTTTGCACAGCTTGCCTACCGATTGCGGAATGTACGAGCGTTTGCCATCAAGCGTAAATCTTGCCTCGGGATAAAGCACGCAGATGTTCTTAAGCTTGTTAAGCGAGTACTTCATATTACGGATAAGCGAAAGGTCCATCCCCAAGAACTTGCGCTTTGCAATACAGCCAAGTCCGCGCATGATGTATTGATTGTGGAGTGCGAAAGCGTCAATTGCCGCCACATAATTTGCTCTACGCGGAAAAATCGCCCTCTGCATAAGGCGTAAATCATAAAAGGACTGATGGTTGCAAAGAAGCAAATACGGCGGCTTAAGCCCTTCCATGCCTTCCTTGGTTATCTTTAGCTTATGCCACTTCATAGACGGCAACGTAAGCATCCGCACTATGGAATATAATATTGCGTCACCTTTAATGGGCGGCTTTGTAAAATCGTGATGTTTAACTTTAGCCATTATTCCCTCTTTTCGCACCGCGAATGACGGCACTATAAAAAAATAATATGACCTATTTTACCATTAATATGCGTTTTTTGTCAAGAATTACGCTATATCAATTTGCGCGGCACTATTGACAAATTCCGATAAATGGAATATAATAGAAAGAACGATATGCGAAGGAGGGGCTATGGAAGAACTAGAGCAGAAAAATTTTCCCGCTACTGACGACGAGGAAGAAGAAATCATCAAGGACAGCGTGGCGACGATTATGACTCCCGACTTCGTAAAGATAAGCAAGGACCATACCGTACAGGACGCCTTTGACTTTATACGCACCGAAGGTAAGGCAAAAAGAACGATGTACGTTTGCTACGTTACCGACCGCGAGGATCATCTTGTGGGCGTTATTTCCGCCAAGGAGCTGCTTCTTGCTTCGCCCGACGATATGATTTCGGACATTATGACCACCGATGTCATAAGCGTAAGCGAGGATGCCGACAAGGAGCTTGCCGCGCGTGAAATTCAGCATTACGGCTTTTTGGCGTTGCCCGTCGTGGATGAGGAAAACCGCATCGTGGGCATCGTGCCCGTAGACGATGCACTAAGCGTACTAAAGGAAGAAAACAGCGAGGACTTTAGTATTCTCGCCGCAGTTACGCCCAGCGACACGCCTTATCTCGAAACAAAGCCCTTGCGCATTTTCCTTAATCGCTTACCTTGGCTACTTATGCTTATGATAAGCGCAACGTTTACAAGCCTTATTATCAGCGCATACGAGGACGTTTTGCTTGGACTTAGCGTTACGCTTTTTGCTTGTATCCCCATGCTTATGGATACGGGCGGAAACGCCGGCAGCCAGGCCTCTGTTACAGTAATTCGAAGCATCGCTCTTGGCGAAACCTCACCACGCAACGCACTAAAGGTGCTTGCTAAGGAGCTTTTGGTTGCCCTTATGCTGGGCATTGTTATGGCGGCGGTGTGCTTTGCTAAGCTGATGCTTATCGATAGCTTATACAGCCCCATGTCACCCAGAGTAGCACTTACGGTGTCTATTGCACTCTTTATAACGATTATGCTTGCAAAGATTATCGGCTCGATGCTGCCCCTGCTTACAAAGGCAATTAAGCTCGACCCCGCTGTCGTCGCAAGCCCGTTTATAACCACATTCGTGGACGCACTTTCACTTATAATCTACGCAAATATAGCCCTATCCTTACTCAGCTAACAATCGAAGATTGGTCTTGGGTGCGGTTGTTTTTATTACGCTAAACAATCCTATCTTGCGCAGTAACAATCGAAGATCGATTATGGGTGCGGCGAGCGTTGGAAAGCTAAACATGCCTATTTTGCGCATTATCATCATCACGCCGCTTTTCACGCTTACGATATCAAACGTCTATTGTGACTAAGCCAAAAAAAACGGCGCAGGAGCAATAGACGGTTGATACAATTAAAAGTGTCAAATGCAAGTCAGACCGCTTTGAGCTGCGGATTTCGAGCGACGTGTACTTGCCGTACATAAGCGAGAAAACGTAAAGCTAAAAGCGGTATCACGCCGCATTTCACGCTTACGATATCAAACGTCTATTGTGACTAAGCCAAAACAAAAAAAGACAAACACGAAACCGTGCTTGCCTTTTTTGTTTGTGTAAATATTGGTTCTTATTGAACGCCCTGAGCGATCATAGCTTCTGCAACCTTCTCAAAGCCTGCGATGTTAGCACCCATTGCGAAGTTGTCCTTATGACCGTACTTGATAGCAGCGTCAGCCATATTGCGGTAGATGTTGTTCATCATAGCGTGAAGCTTGCTGTCAACTTCTTCTGCGGTCCAGCTAAGACGCATGCTGTTCTGAGTCATTTCGAGAGCCGAGGTACCTACGCCACCTGCGTTTGCAGCCTTTGCGGGAGCGAAGAGCATACCCGGGGTAGCAAGGAAGATTTCAACTGCCTCGTTGTAGGAGGGCATGTTAGCAGCTTCGATAACGATGCGGCAACCGTTCTTAACAAGCTCTTTAGCATGCTGAACGTTGATATCGTTCTGAGTAGCACTCGGGATAGCGATATCGGTGGGAACGCTCCAAACGCGGAGTTCGTCCATCGACTTGGTCTCGAAGTACTTAGCCTTCGGATGGTCGATAAGGTAATCGCTGATACGAGCACGCTTAACTTCCTTAAGAATTCTAACTGCTTCAACGTCGATTCCGTCCTCGTCAAGGATCCAGCCGTTGGAGTCGGACATGGTGATAACCTTAGCACCAAGAGCCTGAGCCTTTTGAGCACCGTAGATAGCAACGTTACCGCTACCGGAAATGGTAACTCTCTTGCCCTTGAAGGACATACCGTGGTCTTGAAGCATTGCTTCGCCAAGGTATACAACGCCGTAGCCGGTTGCCGGAGTTCTGATAAGCGAACCACCGTAGGAAAGACCCTTACCGGTCAAAACGCCTTCGTAAAGCTTGGTGATCTTCTTGTATGCGCCGTACATATAACCGATTTCACGAGCGCCTACGCCGATGTCGCCCGCGGGAACGTCAACGTCAGCACCGATGTGTCTGTAAAGCTCGGTCATGAAGCTCTGGCAGAAACGCAAAACTTCTCCGTCGCTCTTGCCCTTCGGATCGAAGTCTGCACCACCCTTACCACCACCAATGGGAAGTCCGGTCAAGCTGTTTTTGAAGATCTGCTCGAAGCCAAGGAACTTGATGATGCTGAGGTTTACCGAGGGATGGAAACGAAGGCCTCCCTTGTAAGGTCCGATAGCGTTGTTGAACTGTACGCGGAAACCACGGTTAACGTGCGCAACGCCCTTATCATCGGTCCAGGGAACTCTGAACATGATTTGACGGTCGGGCTCAACAAGGCGCTCAAGCAAAGCATTTTGTCTATACTTAGCTTCATTTGCCTCAATAACCTGCGAAAGAGTGCCGAAAACTTCTCTTACAGCTTGGGTAAATTCCGGCTGGCCGGCATTTTTCTTCTCGGTAATTTCAAGAACTTCTGAAATATACGACATTTTTTAAATCCTCCATAGGAAATATTTTTTTATTGCAAGATTATTATAGTATTTAACTCCACCATTGTCAACTGAAAACAATGATTTTATGGCAAAAAGATAAATTTTTTTAGCCGCTTTGACTTGTGCTGATTTTGTCTGATTGCCTAACCTATTTATTCAGCTTTTTTGCCACGCACAAAATGCAAAAGAGCATATATCTATAATATATATCTATAATATTATAAAGAGCGACAAATAAAGGCCCAAAGCCGCCGCAGGGAGGGCAACAAGAACGAGCAATGCGCCATTTTTGACAAATTCCTTTATGCCGTAATTGATATTTTCGGTTTTAAGCAGCTTTGTCCACATAATGCCCGCAAGCGCGCCCACCGACGTAAGAAGCGCGCCTATATTGCTTCCGATTACGCTTGCAAACAGTGCGCCCTCACCTGCAAATTCCAGCACCGAGCCAAACAGCACGCTCATAGGAATGTTGTTTAAAAGGTTCGCGCCAAGCGTAGACGCAAGCAGATACGTAAGAATAGAAAGGTCGCCGCAGTTGAGAACGCTTGCAATAAGCTGAGTTACCCCCTCGCCACTAAGTGCGGACACGATGGTAAACATAGATAGCAAAAAGGGAGCAAGCTGCCACGGAATGCGCATTAGACCTCGCTGAGCAAACACTATTCTGCCGCTTATCGCGCCGTAAATAAGCGCAAACAAGGTTACCGCCACACCGCCGCCAAGTGCGATATACCACATTTCCAGTCCGATATAGCCTGACACCGCAAGCATAACCGTGCATAGTGCCAAAAAGGAAAGCGCAACGATTGCAAGCGGCTTGTCCTTGATTTTGACCACCGCGCCGCTTTCGCCGATCGGGACACTTAGGCTTTTGCGGAAAAGGGCTTTTATAAGAAGATAGCAAACGATGCCGCTAAGGAGTGCGGGCAACGCCATAATAAGTGCGTAACGCATAAAGTCCACACCCGCGGCAAGGTAAATGTTGGTGGGATTGCCGATTATAAGAAGCATACTAAACGTGTTTGCGGCGGCAAATTCGGCAATTAAATATGGCTTGCAATCGATTTCGCCGTTACGGCAAAAATAAATTATAAACGGCGTAAAGGTCAAAATTACGATGTCGTTTGAGGTAAAAACGGTAAGCACGGCCACCGTAAAGTAGAAAATATTGAACAGTCTTTTTTGACTTCCCCCAGACTTTGCAAGCGCAAGCGAAGCAAGATACGCAAAAAAGCCCGCCTCATCCAAAAAAACGGATATTGCGGTCATGCCAAAAAAGAGTGCAAGAATTTTTAGCGGATTTACCGCCGTGTCGCGTGTAAGAGCCGCACTAAGCTCGCCTAAGCTTATTTGGCCGCAAGCTATAAGCGCAACTGCGCCAAGCACCGCAACCAGCCAATAGGGGGCAAGACTAACCTTGCCAAGCCTCAGCTCGGGCTTTAGCAGCACGCACGCTATCACGCCGACAATGGCGACAACACTTATAATTATCGTTAGCATACCTAATTTATAAACGACTGTCCCCAAAAGCAGAAAGAGCAGACCTAAACTGATAGGTCTGTTCTTTGCTTTTACCGTTGGTTATTTTTTAGTTATACAAAGCCAAATACTCGGCGATGCTCGCCATTGCCTTAGAGGTGTTCATCTTTACGGTCAATACGTGAGCCTCATAGAATGCCGAGCCGATTTTGCCATCCTCATCATACTCGTCAGAGAACGAACCGTTGTCGATATTGTACTCAAGGTAGGGCACGCACTCTACTTCATGAATTTCGCCGTTAGTTTCGTAAAGGCGAACGAACACTCTATCGTACTTAATCTCGACGTCGTCAACCGTCATAGTCTGCACTTCGTCATAGTAAAGCTTAAGCACGTACTCATTGTTAAGCGCGGAATAATATCTTAACGCCGAGCTGGTAACCGTTTCGTCCGTAAGCTCAACCTTGTACGAGAACTTACCCTCGAGGATTGCCTGCATAACGCTGAACTTGGTGGACTCGAGGCTGCTGTTTAGCGTATTGGTGGTTACGCTCTCGCCGTCTACCTTAATGTCGGGGGAAGCTGCTCCGCTGCTTGTAGCAATAAGCTCGATACGGCTGTATTCACCAAAGGTGTTTATCATAGGATTAACCTTGATAAGGCTGAGCGTAAGGATTACGGCTGCAAGCACTACGACTACAAGGGACGGAATCCAAATGGCTTTTTTGATTTTCTTCATAATTACTCTCCTAAAGACTTATCGTCCGCATTTTGCGGAATGTCGTCTGAATTTTCTTTTGTTGTCTGGTTGGGATTTTGCGAATCCGTTTGCTCGTTTTGAGTGTTTTGAGCGACCTCGCCGCTAACTGCGGATTTTGCTTGAGAATCCTTTTTGCCCTCGTATCTAAGCTGAAGGGCTTCCTTAACCTCGGAGACGGTTGCGCCGTCCATAATCATCTTAACCTCTTCGGCGTAGATGGTTTCGCACTCGATAAGCACACGCACCATCGTTTCGAGCTTGTCGAGATTAGCTCTTATAAGCTCTGCCGCCTTATCGTGCGCTTCCCTAATCAAGCGGTTAACCTCAGCGTCGATTTTTGCCGCTACCGCCTCGGAATACGAGTGGCTTGCGGTGTAGTCACGACCCAAGAACACCTCTCGGTCCGAACCGTAATACACGGGGCCAAGATCGCTCATACCAAGCTCGGTTACCATTCTGCGCGCAGTGCTCGTCACCTGACGTATATCTGCGCTTGCGCCCGTGGTGTAATCCTTGATTATGATTTCCTCGGCCGCTCTGCCGCCCATCGTCATAGCGAGGTCGGACTTAAGCTTGCTAAGCGGAACGTAAACGTTGTCGTTGTCGGGACGAAGCATGGTGTAGCCACCTGCGCCGCCACGCGGAACTATGGTTATTTCGTGAACAGGGTCGCACGCAGGCAAGCACATTGCAACCAAAGCGTGACCTGCTTCGTGATAGGCGGTGATGCGCTTATCCACCTCAGTGACAAGGCGGGATTTCTTTTGCGGACCCATAACAACCTTGTCGATACCCTCGTAAACGTCCTTCATGGTAATCCTGGTTCTGCCTGCCCTTGCGCACAAAATCGCAGACTCATTGAGAAGATTTGCTATCTCCGCACCCGAAAAGCCGCTTGTTGCGCGAGCCAAAATCTTAAAGTCAACGTCGTCTGCAAGCGGTTTGTTGCGCGCGTGCACCTTAAAGATTTCCTCTCTGCCTCGTACGTCGGGCAGGTTGACCATAATTTGTCTGTCGAATCTGCCTGGACGAAGAAGCGCCGGGTCGAGAATGTCCGCGCGGTTGGTTGCCGCCATAACGATAATTTCATCACTCGTCTCAAAGCCGTCCATCTGAACGAGAAGCTGATTAAGCGTTTGCTCTCTCTCGTCGTGACCGCCACCAAGACCTGCGCCACGCTGACGGCCCACCGCGTCGATCTCGTCAATAAAGATAATGCAAGGCTTATTGCGCTTAGCCGTTGCAAAAAGGTCACGCACTCTGCTTGCGCCCACGCCCACGTACATCTCTACGAAATCCGAGCCGGATATCGAAAAGAAGGGGACGTTTGCCTCGCCTGCAACTGCCTTTGCAAACAGCGTTTTACCTGTGCCCGGAGGGCCTACCAAAAGCACGCCACGGGGAATTTTTGCGCCTACGTCTGTGAACTTTTTGGGCTCACGCAAGAACTCAACAATTTCTTTAAGCTCTTCCTTTTCTTCCTCTGCGCCCGCAACGTCGTTAAATCTTACCTTAACCTTCTTCTCCTCTGCACCGCTCTTGCTGAAATCCGCAACCTGCTTGTTGTTGTTGCTGATAGAACGGAACAAAATGATACCAAGCACGATGATTGCAAGCACGCTGAATAGCGGCGTGATATAATCCCAAACGCTGGTAACGTAGCGGTCGTTGTACGACACGTCAACACCGCTTGCCTGTGCTGTCTGAATGAACTCGTCAAGCGACGTTCGGTCGGGAATATAGGTATAGTAGGTCGAGCCGCTTTCCAACTCAAAGGTCGCCTTGTCGTTTTCGACGACGATTTCCACTACCTTGCCCTGACGGATATATTCTTGAAGATCACTATAGTTCTTTTTTTCCACTCTGCCGTTGCCGTTTATCGCCATATAAACGACGATACCAATCAAAAGCGCAGCAAAAACAGCGAGTATAATCCATAAACCTTTTTTATTACTTTTCAATGCACTCCTCCAAAATACTAATATATTATATCACAATCGCAAATGACATATCAAGCAAATTAGTAGGCGAAACGGTGATTTTTCTGCGAAATCAAGCGAAGCGCATCAAACGGCTATCCAAGCCGCCGACTTATTGCCTGTACCAACATTCTTTGTACGTTGTTCAAAAAGAACGCCTGCACGGTTTGCGTTCCGCCGCCCGTAACGCCACCCTCGGTACTTTCGCCACCGCCCGGAATCTCCACCTCGCCGGGCGGAATGACCGACTCGTTGTACGATCCGGTGCCCTCTTTTTGACCTTGAAGCTTAAGATAAACGTTGTTAAACCACTCGGCTATGTCGTGAAGCAGCGTAAATTGTGACCAAAACTCGCCCGTAAGAGTCCACTCCTTTTTTATGCATTCGTCGATATTTGCGTACAGCTCGTTGGCTTTGTCGCTATCGAAATACGCCACGATGTTAAACATATACGAATAGCACGCACGGTAGCCGCTGTAACGAAGATACGGATCGTCGCTTGTTACCGTAACCCAATACGCAACGAGGTTAGCCTCGTCCTCGCGCATAACGCCCTTTGCGTGAGCAAGCTCGTGCGCCATAGTGACAGGCATACTGCAATCGGGCGTAAGCGGATTGACGTTTGCCTCGCCAAACGGCGCAAAAAACACGCCCGTAATGTGCATGTGGCTCATAATATTTTTGCTTAAAATTGCCTTTGCCTTGGGCGTGTAGTCCGAAAAATAGTCGCTATCAAGTCGCTTGTACTCCTCGGCAAAAACATCGGACAGCTCCGAAATTGTATACGGCAAAACCGTTCTGCCGTCCTCGTCACGCTCAACCGCTCGCCCTACCTCGTTAAAATCGGCAAAAAACTCCTCGGCAAGGCGAACAACAAAATCCTTATCCTCTTGGGTAAAGAAAGTCTTCTCGCACTTAGGAATATCCACATCCGTTCGGTAATACGAAAAGCCCGCCGACAACGTATAAACATTACCAAAGCTAAGCACAATAACAACCATCGTGAGCAAAAAACTCACACCCCTTGCCTTGTTTTTGTGACAAAAGCACACTATTGCCATCACCACAAGGACAATTAGCGAGATTATAGCGACGTACAAAAACAGCTCGTACACCGAGAACGGAAGCAATCCAAAAATGCGACTTGCCGCCTCTATCCATCTGCGTGAAACAACGCTTGCCATCCATTCGGACACAGACTGAATGCTACGCAAAATAAGCAGAAGTGCCAAAATTGCCGCAAGAACACCTGCGGCAATCAGTAAACGTATTGCTTTACGCTTATAGTCGATTATCTTTTTTTTCATTACGCCTTGTTGATGTAAAGAACGCCAAGCGTACCCTTGCCACAATGCGAAGCTATGGTTGCGCCAGCAGTGGTTTCGATAATTTCCTTAACGGACGGCACGTACTCCTTTACAAGCTCTTTAACCTTTGCCACAACCGCTTCGTCGGCGTGGGTGTGCGTAACGAAGATTCTGGTCGTGTCGGGCGTATCGAACTCCTTTAGAATAGCCGCAACGTACTTCTCTATACAAACCTCCATCTTGCCCTTGAACTTTTGTCCAACCACCATTTTACCGTCCTTTACGATAATCTGCGGGTGAATTTTGAGGGCGGTTGCAATAAACGCCTTTACGCCACTGCATCTGCCACCCTTGTGCAAAAATTCCATGGTGTCAACCACAAACGAGGCTTGCACGTACGGGATGAGTGCGGTTACGTTGTCAAAGATTTCAAGACCGCTTTGACCCTCTTTTGCGTAGTCACACGCTTTTAACACCAAAAGTCCAATACCTGTAGAAAGCGAGCGAGAGTCGATTACGTAAACTCCCTTAAATGACTTAGCCGCCGCCAACGCGCTGTTGTACGAGGTGGACATTTCACCGGATACGGCAAAGTGAACTACCTCGCTACCGTCTGCGGTTAGCTCACTAAAATACTTTTCGTAATCGCCGATGCCGCGAGCCGCCGTCTTGGGAAGCTTTTTGGTGCGCTCGTAATTATCGAAAATCATCATTGCGTTTATGTCTTCGCCGTCAAAGTGCTGCTCGCCATCTAAGATTACAGCAAGCGGCATAACGGTTATGCCGTACTGCTCGGCGACTTGCTGAAGGTCTGCAGTTGAATCTGAGGAAATTTTTACCATAGCAATTTCTCCTTAATCTATATATTCTTTATTTTTACCTTTGTTGCACTATAACTCGGACATATAAACGTTGTCGATTATATTGTACCAGATTGAAGCCTTGTTTATGATTTTAGCCACCTTACCAAGAATATCATCGTCAGTAAAAAGTCCGTAGTTTCGCGAATCAAGCGATACGTCGCGATTGTCGCCAAGCAAAAGATACTCGCCCTCGGGCACCGTAACAATATATTCGTCGGTTACGCTTTGGATATCGCCCACGTACAAAAAACTTTCATCGTATGTGTCCTGCAACGAAAAACCGTATTCGGTCATATAGCCGTCCATGATATATGGCTCGCTTACAAGCGTAAATCCATCACCAGTATCGAGGTACAGCTCCACCGTTTCGTTGTGCGGAATCAACCCGTCACCCGTGGTCCTAAACACCACTCTGTCGCCACCGACTGCAATAATACGCTTTATTATCACCTTGTCGTCGCTGACGGAAGCAGTAACAATATCACCGCGCCTATATTTACCCAATGTAGAACACAACACGATATCTTCGTTTTGCACCGTGTACATCATACTATCGCCACTCACCTTAGAAAACGAGAATACGCTTACCCAAAATATAACAAGTACTGCAAGAATCGCCACAAACACGAGAAGGATGTTTGCAACAAACTTCCCTTTGCGGTGCTTTGCATCTAAAAACTGCGGGTCAAATCCTAAATCCATACTACACCCACAGCATGGACGAAACGAGAATCTCTCCGTCCTCCGGCTCGACCTCGAACGCCACAACGTTGTCCCAACTTAGCGACTCGTTTTGTAGCTTAAAGTCGTCCGCCGCAAAGCTTTCGGTAACCCAGCCCTGACGGCTGTCTGCTTCTTTTTCGCATACGTATCTGCATTTTTTGGAATCGGTGATAACAAATCTAACCTTTTGATCCCTCGACTTAGAGCAGAACATTATTTGAAGAAGCCTGCCCTCACTACCCTTGTATCGCACGTCAGCAAGCTTGAACGTAACAAGCGGCTTTACCGCACTTACGCCCTCGATGCCAAACGGACCCTGCTTCATTATGGGATTGTCGCCGCTTAACATAATCCAGTCGTCCGTACCCATATCGCTGTCGTATACCAGTCTATTGCTTTTTACGGCCTGAGCAACAACGCCCATCTCGGCGGGCCTACGAATTGCCACGGTAGAGGACACCTTGTAGCCGTGCTCCTTTGCCGTAACGAAGGCGCAGATGGGCTGATCGGTTAGTGAAACCCCCACCTCTGCCAAATAGCCTTCGCCAACACGCATAAGCGACGCTCCCGACCAATTTCGCACCGAGCCGTCCACGTCGCCCTGACTGGTGTACAAATCGATCTCGTTGGGCGAGCCGTTGTAACAAATCTCGTAATACAGCTTACCACCGCTTTGATACGGCCTTAGCGTGGGAGTGTCGGGCAACGCACTTTCGCCAACAAGGTGATGCTTTAGCCACAGCTCGATGTTGCGCTTACCGTCCTCGGTGGGTACGTGATCGGTGCGCTCGTTGATGCAAAAACGGCTGTCCTTGTTTTTGACAACAGCAAAAATTTCGCTCATAAATTCAAGCGAGCCGTCCGACTCGTTGCTTGACACTATTTCGAGCATAGGGAACCTTAGAAGGGGCGCATACGCGCGGTTGTCAAGAGCCGCCATATAGTGCAAATCATCATTTTCGGGCTGATAGTCGGACGAAAACAGCGTTACGCCCGCGTCCACGCTTGTCACAGCCGAAAGCTTCCAAACCAGTGAGCCGCCCATACCGATGCCAAGCATAGCGATTTTGCCGCCGTAATTATGCTTTGCGTATAACGCCGTGGACATTGCCACAGACGCCCACGCATACCACTTTGACTCCTTGGGCGAAATGCCGCGGACAACCTCGCCGCTAAGCGCGTCCTTAAGCGAAGCAGGATACATCGTTCCTCTACCCTTGCCTCCCTTTACGCCCACATAGTCGGCAGCCAAAACGTTGTAGCTTTTTACGTTAGGCATAACAATCCCGTCGCCATAGTCGCCAAAAACAATCAGCGTAGGCAAGCCGTCGCCGTTGTGCAAGTACTTTGCAAAAATCCTTATAACGCCGTCCGCTGTCCTTAATCCGCTGAAGTAAAACTCCTTAACCCTTCTCCCCTCGTTGCTTGCAAAACGTAACACCGTCTCGTCAAATGGCGAAGCGGTATCAAAGTCTTTCCATAAAATTTGAGGGGTCATTAATTCCATACTATGTAATGATACACCTTTTTTTGTTTTTTGTCAACCGTTCGGCTGTAAATAAATGTATTGCCGCCACTTTGCGGCGATTATTGCACCAAATTATGACACCATCAGCGCAAGCTACTTTTGTTTGATTGCCAAATTTGCTATTTGTTATTCTATGTTATTCAACGCCTTTAGGTTTTGGTCGAATAAGTTAAGCGCCTTATAAAGTTTTTTACGCTCGTCTTCGTTAATATCACTACCAACAAACGCCACAAGCTCGTGCATCTTTTTGGCGATACGTATCGCTATTTCCACGCCCTTATCGGTAAGCTTAAGCATTTGACGGTAAGCACCCTCCGCTTGAAAAACGTATCCTGAATTTGCGAGAAAATCCACCGCACGCGAAACCGCCGCCTTGTCCTCTCCGCTAAGCCGACTAAGCTCCGCCGCAGTCATCTCGCCCTTTACGTGCAGAAAGTACAAGCAGGTCACATGGGTACCCTTTAGGCCGAACTCCGCCATCTCCTTGTCCTTTAGCTTATGAATATTGCGATAAATACTGCAAATCAGCACCGTAAACTTTTGATAAAGCTCTTCCATATCAATCCAATTATACCACCAAATTGTTGACGTGTCAACAAGTTTAAGGCTCGATTTGCGACTAAGCCAAAAAACTAAGCGCAGAAGCAATATACGATTGATGCAATTAAAAGCGTCAAATACAAGTCAGACCGATTTTTTGACTGCGGCTCTCGAATGACGTGTACTTACCGTACACAAATGAGAGAACGCAAAGCCAAAATCCGTATGGCGCAGTATTTCACGCTTTTAATATCTATCGGATATTGCGACTAAGACAAAATAAAAAACACCTCGCTTTAACAGCAAGATGTTCTTTATTGGTTTTGTTATACGGTTATTTTACCAAACCTTGGGCATACCGTATTCGTAATGCCAGTAGTTGCCTGCCTCTGCGGGAGGAGTTTCGGTGTAATAGTAAACGGTCGAAACAGAGGGAAGCGTGGGGTTGGGCCACGTCGTGCTTTCGCCGTAATAGAAAATCTGATCCAATCCATCACACGAGGTAAATACAGTACCCATAAAGGTAACTCCCTTACCTATAACGATCTTTTTCAAGCTACCGCAGTTGTAGAAGGCACCGTTTCGAAGACTGGTTGCGCCGCCCTTGAGGCTAACAGTTGCTTCAAGCATAAGCGCGCAGTTTCTGAATGCGAACGTGCCGACCGCCGTAACGGAATCGGGGATATCTATCGACGAAAGAAGCTGACCCTCGAATGCATACGCACCGATTTCGGTCAAGCCGTCGTTAAGGTGAATATCGGTAAGGTGCGCATCGCTGGTGTTAAGACCGTAATAGAATGCGTATTTACCAATCTTAGTGACGTTCTTAGAAAGAGTTACGCTTACAAACGAGCTGCCGTAGAATGCGTAGTTACCGATTTCGTAAGTGCCGCCATTGTAGCTTGCAGGGGTTACGACAACCGTTTCGGTACCGTAATATGCGTCAAGATACGCAACACCGTTATACTCACAGAATACCCAACCGTCCTCGGTTTCGACTCTTGTGAGTCTGTTTCCTGCCTCTGTATAGATTACGTAAGCATACTGAGCAACGCCGGTATTGCCTGCCGTAAGCTTGAAGGAAGCACGGTTGTAAATTTCTCTAAGTCCATAGCAGTTGCTAAAGCTGTTGTTTAATACAGATGCACTCTTGATTCCCGTGCCGATAGCAAGATAGCTAAGCTTGCGGCTATTGCCAAACGCACCGGAGCCGAGAGACGTCAAGGTATCGGGAAGAATAACCTCGATTATCGAGCAGCCATAGAAAGAGTTTTCGCCAATGGAAACAAGCGCATTGGAAAGCGTAAGGTTTTTAAGCGAAGTACAACCATTGAAAGCATTGTTAGGAATTCTCTTTACGCCGTCCTCGATAACAACCGTTTCTAACGAGCTGCACTGTGCAAATGAGTAGTTTCCACGCATACCTGTATCACCTGTCGAGCTATTGTTGCCGAATTGTGTGCTAGAACCCATGCTTGCGGGAATGGTTATGCTCTTAAGCGATTTACAAGCACTGAATGCGTAGCTGTAAATCGTAGTAACACCCTTTCCTATTTCTGCCGATACAAGCGAGGTATTACCAAAAAATGCTTCGCTATTGATGGTTTTAAGACTATCGTCAAACGAAACAGTCTTGATGTTCATTGCTCTGTTTACATTTCCCTGGAAGGGCGTACCCGTACCGCTGAAAGCCGATTTACCGATAGAAGAAACACCCGTTGCAGTTACGCTCTCAAGACCAATGCAAAGATAGAATGCGTAGTCGCCGATTACCGTAGTGCCGGTACCGTGGATGGTAAGAGTCTTAAGCGTAGTGTTTTCTACTGCTTCAGAAACCGTCGCTCCTTGCGTTCCGAAAAGGTTGGCAGGTATCGAGTTAACAGCACCGATGGTAAGATGCTCCACCTTTCTACCCGCAAATGCCTTAGCACCGATGGAATAGGGGAATTCATAAAGATTACCCTCGTACTCGTAAGTAAAGAAGTCGGGCAAAACGATGGTGGTTCCCTTACCTCTTGTACCAACGTATTGAACATTGGTAATTACGGGAGCGCCGCTGGCGCTAATGCTGCTAAGCGTATAGGTAAAGAGGTTTCCGTCAATATCGTAAAGCTCGCTCTCCGCGGTTGCAGACTTATAAATCTTTGCCGCGTAGTAACCAACATAACCGTTGCTGGTACCGCCTGTCGAAATATTTAAGGTCGAAAGGTTTACAACCTCTTTGAGGCTTACACACTCATAGAATGCAGGATATGCCGACCAACCGGACTCGTAAGTAGTGGACGTTGTACCGCTACCAATCGAGCTTACCGTAGACGGAATAATTACCTTTTCGATAAAGTCACAGCCGTAGAACGCACCTGCCGCAATCTTGATGCCGGTAGCGCCGCCAAGCGACGAAGGAATCTCTACGTTGGTTGCGGTACCGCTATAATTTACTATAGTAGCAGTGTTACCCTGCAAGAAGTAGGTAAAGCCATCCTCGGTGGTATGCATGTTGCTACCCTCAAGCGAGGTTACAACGGATATTGCATTTTGTGCAATAGATCCGTAAGAAGAATCCTTGGGATTTATCGTCTTGCTGGAAAGGTTTACTACCTCGTAAAGCGCAATACAGTTTGAAAAAGCCTTATCGCCGATTTCGGTGAAATCGCCTATAATGATATGGCTAAGCGCAATACATTGATCAAAGGCGTTTGCACCTACGGTTTTGATGCTCCTCAAATCGGCAGTTTCCATCGACAAGCAACGCGAGAAGGCATTGTCGCCGATGCTGGTCGCATTGGGGATATTAAGATCTATAATTGCATTAAGGCAGTTATAGAACGCGCCCTCGCCGATAGTTTTTACCGAGTCGGGAAGCTGTACGTTTGTAAGAGTGGTATTTCTTTGCGAATCATAGAAAATACCCGTTTCCATCTTAACAAAGACGTACTTACCAATCGTTTCAAGTGAGCTGTTTTGCGAAAAATCTACCGTTTTGATGGACGGACAGCCGTAGAATGCGTAGTCACCAATCGCCTCAAGGTCCTCACCGATTACAACTCTTTCGAGCGAGGGGCAATTAGCGAAAGCATACTTACCGATAGCTACCGTGTTGCCGGGAATGGTGATATCCGTAACAGTGGTATTTGCGTAGAATGCATAGTCTGCAATCGACTGAATAGTGTTGGGCAACGTGGTATTGCCTCTACCCGCAGGATAGTACACCAAGGTGTTTGCACGGATAAGAGTAACAAGACCGCCGGTGGATCTATATGTGCTGTGGCCTGCCAAAACGTTTACGTTTTTGACGCCACTGCCAAGAAATACCTCATAGAACGACACACCCGAAGCAAGTGCAAAGTTGTTGGGAAGCGTAATATCGGTAAGTCTAACGCAATCGGCAAACGCACCTGCCTCAAAGGTAATGGGGTTTCTTCTTTCCTCAAAGACTACCTTTCTAAGCTGAGTGCAGCCTGCAAAAGCGTTTTTGGTAATAATACTAACGTTTGCGGGGATAGTTACCTGAGTAATGTTAGAGCCCGCGAAAACGTCCGTTACCGACGTAATAAAGCCGGGGATCGCAAACGCACCCTTGGTACCCTCTGCGATAAAGGCAATTTCTCTCTCGCCCGTTTCGAGCGTTTGAATAAGAGTACCGTTTACCGAAGAAAATCCACCCGGTCTGCCGCCGCTTACGTGATAAACGTTGATAGACGAAAGCGAGGGACAGCCCTGAAAAGCAGAGGTGTTTATTACGCTGATTGTGTTGGGGATATTAAGCTCGGTAAGATACGGGCAGTTGCTAAAGTCACTTATCGTAGTAACAAACTTGCCGTTGTAGGTACCGGGAATAGTTAGCTTATCCACCTTTTGAATACCACTCTTTTTGCTCACGGAATATGTATTGCCCGTTTCACTGAAGCTGAGTGCGGTCGTCCAGAAAGGATAAAGCTTAATCTCACCATCCTCGTCAACCTCACTTCTGTTCCAGATTTCACTGCTTACTCCGTATGCGTCGGTAACTGCGGAGGAGCGTTCACCGTTCTCAGTTACCCATGCGATAAAAACCTTGGTAGCGTCCTTATTGGTCGGCACAGGCAAGGTGTATGTCTGTCCGAAAACAACCACGGCAGAGGTAGCGGAATCAGCCGTTGCCTCATCGTCGGGATAAACAAGGGTTACCTGAACGTTTTGGGGAATCATATAAGAATAAAGGATAATATCCTTACCCTCGGTAAGAACGGTTTCCTCCATCTTTTTACCGTTGGACTCAGCACCGCCGATTACATCGTACCAGCCCTCGAAGGTAAATCCGCCCATCGTAGGCTCCTCGGTGGGATACTCGATGGTGTCGCCTACTGCAACGTAAACCTCGGTGGTTTCACCGGCATGGTTAAACGCTACGGTATAAGCGTATACCTCCATTTCTACAGATTCGGGCTCGTCATAATCGTTAAAGTAGCAGTTTACGGTAATGGTGTTGTAGCCTGCTCTGGTAAGACGAACGGTTGCGCTAGCCTCGGTGGTGTTTTCAACAGCAACCTCGCCGTTTACCAAAACCTCAAAGCGCTGAGCGCCTACAACGCTCTTCCACGATACGGTGTTGCCGTAATATCTGATAACGTTGTGCA
This sequence comes from Clostridia bacterium, assembly GCA_017500845.1. Lineage (GTDB taxonomy): Bacteria > Bacillota > Clostridia > Christensenellales > Pumilibacteraceae > CAG-552. Next base: position 49,770 of record JAFVXY010000004.1, on the reverse strand, counting down.
TCTGACCGTTGTTTACGTTGAGCACGTCGCTATGAAGCGAGTTGTGTGCGCCCTTAGCCGCTACGGTGATGGTAAAGTCTGCATATTCGTTGATGCCTGCAAGCTGCTCGGAGATATCGTGCGAGGTGCCGCTTGCGCTAACCACCTGTCCGTCTACGATAAGCTCGTATCCGTTTGCGCCTTCAACCGCGTTCCAGCTTACGGTGTTACCTACGATCTTAAGACCGGTCGGAGTAGCAAGCGTCTGCTTCTCGATGGTGATGCCCACTGCCTCGGGCGAATAATAGCCTTCGCTGATGGGGCGAACCGAAATGGTTGCGCTGCCTGCGTTAAGGTGCTTGTAGCAGAAGGAAGCCGCATTGCCTACGTTGTAGGTATAAACGGTAGACTCGTTGAGCCAAATAAGAACCTCGTACGAGCTTGCGTTTTCTACGCGATCCCAGCTAACGGTTTCGGTGCCGGCGTTGTTTACTACGCCCGAAATCTGGTCAAGCGAACGGTCGAGCATGTATGTTCTCGATACCGAATCAACGTAACCGGTTGCTCTTGCGTGTACGGTAAACTCAATTACGCCACCTGCTTTTACGGGACAAGACGAGAAGTTATAGCTCGTGGACTTGCCGTTGGAAAGCAAGGTGTGATTGTGGTACTCGTTGCCGCAATCTATGGTAATAAAGTATTCCTCTGCGTTTTGTACTGCGCCAAACACCAAAATGTTGCCTACAACCGTAAACTTAGAAGCCTTGTTAAGCGTCTTGTTGTTGAAATATCTGGTATGACCAACGTTGTTACCTGCGCTTACAACAATCTTGTACTCGCCGCCCTCTAAGGTTTCCCACTCGGGGTCGTAGCTCGTATCACTGGCGTTGCTGGAATGAACCTCGACGCCCTCTGCGTCGAAAATCTTAACGATGTAGTCGTTTACGCCCGAAAGACCCTGCCACTCGATAGCCTCAGCCGTAACGGACGGCATAATCTGATTGGTGGACTCATTCCAAACAGCGTAAAGCGTGGTATCCTCTACGAACACGGTGTTCTCGCTGTAAACACGAGTAAGCTTATCGCCGTCGTCGCTGTCGCTAATCCACCAACCGCCAAAGATATAGCCATCTCTTTCGGGGGTAGGTACGTTGTAAAGCTTTCCGTTGACCGTAGTAGCCGTTTCCATAGACTCGGCACCATCGTAGCCAAGCACGAAATCAACGGTAAAGTTTTGTACACCGATTTCTACGGGAATCCACTTTGCATAAAGGGTGGTTGCAGCGGTAACCATCTCTACCCCAAAATTATACGGGGTGGTGCCTGCGGCGTCTTTGTACCAGCCGTAGAACAAGTTGCCCTCCTTAGTGGGGTCTGCGGGCTTAGAAAGCGTGCGGCCGTTTTGAACGGATACGCTTTGTACCTCGCTGCCTCCCTGCGAATCAAAGCTTACTGCAAACGATACTCTTTTGCGGAATATCATACGCGAGCCGTTGTACGTAAAGCCGATTGCTTCGCCAACCATCTGACCCGACAAGGTGCCGTCCTCGGTGTTATTAAAGGTAAAAGTAACGTTGTAGCCGTCTGCTGCCTCTTCGAGCGCGTACGTACCGGACTTACTTTGACTGCCTATAATAAGCGTGAACTTATCACCGCTGTTTAAGGTAAGAAGACTCTCGCCGGTAGCGGTATCGCAATAATAAATACCGGTTTCGGGGCCTTCCTCCTTTGGACCATCGTCGTCAGGCGTCGGACAAGCCGTAATCATCAGTCCAATGGACACAATCACGGCGATTATCATTGCCAAAAATAATTTTCTTGACTTCATGATGCCTCCTTAATATATAAAAAATTTTTTTTGCGTATCTTACTACAAAGCCTATTAACAGTATAATAAGACCTTTTAGCAGTATAGCACACAAGCCGCAACCGTGTCAAGCATAACGGTCACAAATTTTATCATTCTATCACATTTTCGCACGCTTTTATCTTACAAAAATTTCACAAAAAACGGCTATAAAAAAATTTTCACATTGCTTTATACACATAAGGCTTGACAAAAGCCGCGCGCGTATATATAATGTATCTACTATATATTGTCGTATTTTGTGTACACCTGCTGATGACTATTCACGCAGAGTGCACAAAGCGACAAATCCACAAGGAGAAAACTATGAAAAAAAGGACTCTTATAAGCATTATCGGCATTCTCGTTTTGCTTTGTATTGGTCTTGTGGGCTGCGACGACTGCGAGCACACCTTCAGCAAAGAATGGTCGTACGATGACACCCATCACTGGCATGCCGCTACCTGCGAGCACACCGACTTGACCAAAGACAAAGCAGAGCACAGGCTTAAGGCATCCGGCTCTTGCATGTACTGTGATTACGTTAAGCACTACCACACCTACGACCTTCACTGGCAATACAGTGAAACGCAGCACTGGAGAGAGGCTACCTGCGAGCATACCGACGAATATACCGATCTTGCTGATCACACCTACGGCGCAAACGGCTCGTGCACAATCTGTGGCTATGTAGAGGGCGCAGGCTTGCCGCTGGAAATCGAGTGGACTACAGACCGCACCCACGACATCACCGCTCCCGACACTACCGCTAAGCACATCACCTACGAGAATCTTCTTCTTACCATGATTGCAGGCGGCACGTACGAGGTTGCAGGCGTAGATGACACCTCTATCACCACTCTTACCATTCCCGAAGAAGCAAACGGAAGAAAGATTACCTCTATCGGTCAGTACGCATTCTCGGATTGCTACTCTCTTACCGACATAGTTCTTTCGGACAACATCACCAAAATCGGTATGTACGCATTCCAATGCACCGATGATTCGGGGGCGGCAAGATCCTCGCTTAGATCTGTTACCCTTGGCAGCGGACTTAAAAGAATCGAATCGTTCGCGTTCAACTACTGCGCTTACCTTCAATCGGTAAACTTCGAGGTTGCAACCGGCCTTACCGAAATCGGTCAGTCTGCATTCTACGAGTGCAACAGCCTTAACAACGTTCACCTTCCCGCAAGCGTAGAATTGATTGCTATGGGTGCGTTCTACGGCAACATCGCTCTTACCGACCTTACCCTTAGCGAAGGTCTTCTCTCCATCGGCTACGCTGCATTCAGTGAGTGCGAATCTCTCACCTCTCTTACCATCCCCAACAGCGTGCAAGACCTTGGACAGTGCTTGCTTGCAGGTTGCGAAAGAATGGAATATCTTTCCACCCCGTTCATTGGCTTGGATAGATACGACACCTACTATCTTGGCTTGTACTTTGCAGAGACGTTTACGGGCACCGAAAACGCAGCAACCATTAACGCCAGCGTTCCCGCAACCCTTAAGACCGTACACGTTACCGATGCGCTTCAGTTTGCAGACGGAACGTTCGGTGCTTGTGCTAACATCGAAACCATTACGGTAAACAGCGATATCGCTTTGGTTGGCAAGCTTGCTTTCACCGGCTGCTCCAGCCTTAACTTCACCACCGAAAACGGCGGCAAGTACATCGGTAACGAAGAAAACCCGCACGTTATCTTCGTAAGCGCAACGGACACCTCCGCTTCGCAGATCATTATCAACGAAAACACCGTTGCTATTGCAGGTAGCGCATTTGCAGGCTGCACCGCACTTTCTTCGCTTAGCATCCCCGATAGCGTAACCTCGGCAGGCAATGGTGCGTTTGACGACCTTACCCGTCTTTGCAACAAAGAGGGCACCAACTACTACCTTGGCAACGCACAAAATCCCCGCCATATTTTGGTAAAAGCAAACAATGCGGCAGGCACCTATTCCCTTAGCAGGGACGTTAAGGTTATTGCAGGCGGCGCATTCAACAACAACCCCAACCTTCTCAACATCGAAATCCACGACGGCATCAGCGCTATCGGCGCCGGCACCTTCTATGAGTGCACTCAGCTTATGAACATCACTCTTCCCGACAGCGTAAGAGCTGTTTCTAAGAATGCATTCACCGGTTGCGCTCCTACCTCTATCTCGGTTCCCGCTTGCGCATTGGTTGCATTCGTAAACGCTTACAACGGTCTTCCCACCTCGGACAGCAGATACACCTTAAACCCGCTTGACTCGCTCAAAACCGCCAACGTTACCAGCGGCGACTATCTCCCCGCAGGCTCGTTCTACGGTGCGGCAAACCTTCATACGGTAACCCTTGCTAACAGCATCTCCCGTATCGGTGCCAGCGCATTCGAGCGTACTCACGGACTTGACGAGGGCTCGGGCACAATAGTTTTCCCCACTGCGCTTAGACGTATCGAGGATAGTGCCTTCCTCGGCTCGCACATCACCACCGTTTCCTTCCCCTCTGCTCTTGAGTATATCGGCACGAAAGCGTTCAACTACTGCACCAACCTTGAGGGCTCGCTCATCCTTCCCCACAAGGTAACGCACGTTGGTTTTGCGGCATTTGAATATACTATGTTCAGCGAGCTTTACATCGGCAAGAGCTTGAGCCATATTAACGATATCGGCTTGTACCTTGACATAAGAATTGGTTATATGTACTTGCTCCAAAGAGTTATGGTTTCTGAGGAAAGCCCGTACTTCTACAGCGAAAACAACTGCTTGATCGAAATCGGAACAGGCAAGCTCGTGTTGGGCGGAACTCAAGCAGTAATCCCCACCGACGGCACCGTTACCGAGATTGCAGGCGTTGCCTTCTACGGCAGACAGGATCCGTCGTTTACCTCGCTCCATATCCCCAAGTCGGTAACCTCTCTTGGCTACGGCTGCTTCGCAGGTTGCGTACCTCTTAAGCATATTTACTACGAGGGCACCAAAGCGGAATGGAATGCTATTCAAAAGGGAACGGGCTGGAACAACGCATTGGGTAACGGCGAATGTACCGTTCATTGCAGCGACGGCGATGTCGCAGTTCCCCCGTACGAAGGATAGGACACTTAAATCCAACAAAAACAACTCACTATAAAGTGGGTTGTTTTTTTATCCCCAAATTCCATTGTTTGCTATAAGGATAGGTTGTTAATTGTTTTTTGCGCAAGTTTGTTCTATCTGTCATTGCGAGCGAAGCGCGGCAATCTTAAAACCAATGCTTTTTTCTGATGTCACCCCCCACGCGAAGCGAAGCAATCTCGGCTGTGCCGCGCCCCCACTGTCATCCTAGAGCGAAGCGAAGGATCTAGTGGGGGGCAACACACCGCGCAAAAAAGCCTCCTCTTGTGTAAAGGGAGGTGGCACGAACGCAGTGAGTGACGGAGGGATTGTTATACGCTGGGGTTTTTCTCCACTGCTTTTTGTGTTTTTGTATAGACAAGACAATCCCTCAGTTTCGCATACGCTCAACAGCTCCCTTTACACAAGGGAGCCACTATAAGGCTACATTTTTATAAGTTTTTGCGCAACGGTAGTATATTTAGCAGACAATGCACGTTGCGCCCAAAACAAATCTTTGATTTTGCCCAAAAAGAAGCTATGCTTCCGCCCAAGACCAAGCTGTGCTTTTTGCAGCGCGGAATTGGTTAGTTTAGCGCAATAAGCTTATGTCGCGCCCAAAAACAGGCTATGCCTGCGCCCAAAATCAATCTTCGATTGTTCTTTTATTAAAGCGGTGTAAATAGAATAAATATATAATGAAACCGATAGTTCGTTCTATATTTACATTGTCGGCGTTTTCGTTTATCGAGCGCCTACTTGGATTTGCATTCAAAATCTACCTTGCGGGCCAGCTGGGCGCAACGGCGCTTGGTATATACCAGGTGGCATTTTCCTTTTTTATGGTGTTGCTTACCGCAATCACAAGCGGCTTGCCACTTGTAACAGCCAAACGCACCGCAAAATGCCGAGCCGAAAACGCACTGTGCGAGGAGTACGCCATCTCCACCGCTTCGCTTATAATCAGCATTATTGCCTCGGCGGCGATTATCGCGCTTACCGTGGCGTTTCGTAACATAATTGCAGATACGTTTGCCAATTCTACCAGCATGACGCTTGTGCTGTATATGCTGCCTGCCCTGCTTTTTTCGTCCGTTTACTCGTCCTTTCGCGGCAACCTTTGGGGCAGACAAAAGTACACCCTTGTTAGCGTCCTTGAGCTTATCGAGCAGGTTTTTCGCATCATTGCGTGCGTAGTGCTGTTTGCTATCGGCTTTGAAAGGCTGACGGCAACCGCGCTTTCTATGTCCGTTGCCTGCCTTATAAGTGCGGCGGCGTGCGCCATAGCCTACTTCCGTAGCGGCGGCAAGCTGAGTAAAACAAACGGCGAAATAAAGCCACTGCTAAAAAGCAGTACGCCCATAACGCTCAGCCGAGCGGCAAGCAGTGTAATTGCATCGCTTACAAGTATTGCCGTTCCGTTTATTCTTATGCGCATTGGGCATAGTAGCGATGAGGCGATGTACGTATACGGCTACAGCGTGGGCATGGCGTTGCCGCTGCTTTATATTCCGCTTACCTTCGTTGGCTCGATGGCGTTCGTTATGATCCCCTCGCTTTCTCGCGCGATTGCAAGCAAGAACGAAAAAAGTGTCAAAATGCAAATTGAGCGCACTATAGGGACCGCAATAGTAATCGGCGGAATATTCGTGCCCGCATTTGCCGCGCTTGGCGAAAGCGTTGGGTCTTTTTTGTACGCGAACGCGGACGCAGGAGCATTTCTTGCCTTTTCGGCTTGGCTTATGATTCCCATCGCGCTGGAAAACATTACCTCGTCCATGATGAACTCGCTCGAGCTGGAGCTTAAGGCTCTACTCTTTTACGTAATCGGGTCGGCGGTCATGTTTGGCTTTATCTTTATTATGGGCGGTAGCTTTACCATCGAAATGCTTACCGTCGGCATGGGAATAAGCTTTACGCTGTCCTCTATCCTTAATATAATAGCAATGCGAAAAGAGGTAAAATTCCGCCTCGACTTTATCGTTACCCTTATCAAAACGGTAGCTCTAATTATCCCTGCCTACTTTGTTACCAAGTGGCTGTATAATATTATCGCCTTATCTACCTTTTTCCGTCTTGCAATCAGCGCGTCGGTAGGAACAGCTTTTATCGTCATAGGCTGCTTTTTGTTCGGCACGCTGAAAATAGAATATTTTTTGAGCAATAGGAAAAAAGGCGGCAATAATGCTTGACTAAACGCAAAAAAGAGAATATACTTTTTGTACAATAAAATACTTGGAGGGCCCAACATTGAGTACCACTCAACAGGAAATTGCAACTCCCAAAGCTTGCAATCAGCGCAAAAGGCTCATCATTTTGATTTCCTTGGCGCTTTTTTTTGTAGATGCAGCAGCTGTCTGCATTGTTCTTTTTCACGATAACGCTGTCGCCGTTATGTTCACCTTAATCGTGCTTATGCTTGCCGAAGCGGCTGTAGCTATCTGGTTTTTCAGGCACAATCTCTTTGCGGTAAAGATTATTCTTAACGTGCTGACTAACTGCTTTGCGCTCACCTTGATTTTACGCCTTATCGTCACTATGACCGAGGCAAACAAGGCAACTAATATTATCTATATAGCAACCGTTGCTGCTATGGCGATATTGCTGATCTGCCTTGATATCGTGGGCTCTAAGCACACGAGCCGCCGTACGACAAGATACCTTACGTACACTGCGACGTTTGTTGCACTAAGCGTGCTGTTTAAGATGCTTGGCAACACAATTTCGTCTATCGTGATTATCCCCAATATGCGCCTATCGTTCGTTTACGTGCCGTGGGTGCTTTCGGGCTTCGTGCTCGGCCCCGTTGGCGGCGTGATAACCGCGCTTATAAGCGACATTTTGGGTCAGCTTACCGTAGCGGTGGGCGGCGCAATCAATCCGCTTACAACGCTATCCAACGCGCTGTTTCCGCTTGCCCCTGCTCTTATCTTCAAGCTTTTCAAGGGCAAGATGCCCGACTGGATAAGCCTGCTTGTGGGCATGGTGCTGTCGCTAATCTTCTGTACGATGGGTATTGGAGCGTATGCACTTTTCTCGTACTACAACTACGGCTCGTCTATGAGCTTTTGGACGTACCTACTTACCATTCGCTCACCGCAGATAATAATAATCGCAATCAATTATTTCCTCTGTTTGCTGCTTCTGCCTACCGTCAAAAAAATGAAGCTTAGCGACAAGCTGCAGCAAGAGTAAAACGAGCTATTTGTTAGCATAAAGCATACGTCATAAAAAAGAATCCGCAGCCCGTGGATTCTTTTTGCTTACAAAATTTTATTGCCGCTATCGGCAAAAAACATTGATTTTTTGTAGCCGCACTCTTGCTTTTTTGCCGATAATATGATATAATACTATTGGAGGAGCAGTTATGAGGTTTTTATCAGTTAGTGATATAGCAAAAATGTGGAATATATCCGAGCGTAGTGTTCGCAATTATTGCGCACTCGGCAAGATTGACGGCGCATTTTTGACGGGCAAGACATGGAATATCCCGGAGGACGCCGTTAAGCCAAGCAGAGTTAATAAAAAAAGTAATTCTACAAAAACACTGCTAAGCGTTTTGCTTGCAGAAAAAAACTCTAAGCTGTCCGGCGGATTATATCACAAGGTTCAAATCGAGCTTACCTATAACTCTAACCACATGGAAGGCAGTCGCCTAACTCACGACCAAACGCGTTATATCTTCGAAACGAATACTATAGGCATTGACGGTAGTGCCGTTCGCGTGGACGATATCGTGGAAACGGCTAACCATTTTAGGTGTATAGATTTAGTTCTTGAAAACGCCACAAAGCAATTGTCCGAAGGCTTTATAAAGCAGCTGCACCGTGTGCTTAAAAACGGCACTAGCGACAGCCGCCTAGGTTGGTTTGCCGTTGGCGATTATAAAAAGCTATCCAACGAAGTAGGCGATCTTCCAACGACAAAGCCCGAAAGCGTTGCCGGCGAAATACGCGCGCTACTCGCTGAATATAACACGCAAAAAGAAAAAACACTTGACGAAATTTTGGACTTTCATTACCGCTTTGAACGCATTCACCCCTTTCAGGACGGCAATGGGCGCGTTGGTAGGCTGATACTCTTTAAGGAGTGCTTACGCAACAATATCGTTCCGTTTATTATTGACCAAAGCTTAAAGTTCTTTTATTATCGCGGACTGCGCGAATGGTCTAACGAGCGTGGCTTTTTGCGTGATACTTGTCTTACAGCTCAGGATACATTCAAGGCGTGGCTTGACTATTTTGAAATTAAGTATTAGCTTTTATTGTGTTATTTATCCTATGAGAATAAAAATAAGTGTACACAAAATCTGTGTACACTATTTTTGTCTAATAAACCCGCCTGTGCCGTGAGAGGCGTAATGAACCCGCTTTTCAGCAGGTGGGCAAGCCGACTGCCTTTCTGTCTTCCCCTGCTTTTCGATAAAGATTTCGAAAAAATTTCTGAGGCCCGACATCTGTGCATAATACAAGCAATCCCTAATTTGTTCTGTGGTTCCATATAAAGCATCACGAACACCGCAGGCTTGTTTATGAATCTATTATACTACATGTTTTTGAAAAAATCAATAGGTTTTTGAAAATTTTTTTAGAAATTTTTTCAAGCAGGCACAGCCTGTTTTGGGCGCGATTAAGCGTTATTCGCCAAATTAACCAATTCCGCGCTGCAACAAAGGGAAGCCTGTTTTGGGCGCGGCGCGCATAGTACGCTAAACAAACTTATCTTGCGCAAAAGCTTTATTCCACCACTCCTCAAACCATTTACCCTTCCCCCCCTTGGGGAAGGTGGCACGAACGCCGTGAGTGACGGATGAGACAAGCAAAGCTTTTCAATACATTATCCCCTGCCTCTTACCCAATCGCGTAACCGCTGCGCAGCAACAATCGCATTCTCCTTACTGCAAAAGGAATTTATACGCACGTACCCATCACCGTTACGTCCAAAGCCGTACCCCGGGGTCACCCCCAAGTTGTACTCGTCAAGGAATCGATAAAACTCCGCCTTGCCATCGCCTACACGAAGCCAAATATACGGACTGTCCTCACCACCAACAAAATCTGCGCCGCTTAGCGCCGACCTAAACAACGCCGCATTGTCTAAATACTGCTTTACGTTGCCCCGAATTTTGTCCAAGGCGGAGGTAAGAGCACACTCTGCCATACGCTGAGTAACGTACGAAACGCCGTTGCTAAGCGAGCTTTTTAGTCTTGCCCACACCTTACCCAGCCCACATTCACTCGGTACGACGGTATAACCACACCGTAGCCCCGTAAAGCCCGCAGTCTTACTAAACGAGCATAGCTCCACGGCGCACTCTCTTGCTCCCTCAATTTCGTAAATGCTTCGGGGCGCACCGCTTTGCACAAAGGCTTCGTAGGCGGCATCATACAAAATGATGGCGCCCGTCCTTTTTGCATAGCGCACCCACGCCTCAAGCTCAGCCTTGGACTTAGCCCTGCCTGTAGGATTATCGGGCGAGCAAATAACGATTATATCCGCCTTTTCTTCGCTCGGAGCGTCCTCGTAAAAGCTAACCTCAAAGCCAAAAATTGCACAAACATCTATATACGCAGGATAGCACGGCGTGGGCAGAAGAACCTTGCCGCGATTAAAGACGTGAAAAAACATCGCCATATCGCTTTTTATGCCGTCGCTTATAAAAACCTCGCTTTGGTCTACGGTTACGCCTCTATCATTATAGTAGCGGGCCACCGCCTTACGCAGAAAGTCATAGCCGCACTCGGGCGGATATCCCCTAAATGTGCTTTTGTCCCCCAGCTCCATCGCCGCCCTTGCCCCCGCCTCGCTCACCTCGCGTGGAAGCGGCAGACTGACGTCGCCAATGCTAAGGTTGATTGCCCCATGCCTTTCGGAAATAATACGCCCTATGCGAGAAAAAAGATACTGCTCGCTAAGCTTATAATAATTACTGCTTATCATAAGAATTATATATGCGTATGGGCGATTTTGTGTTACATATTATTACGAGCTTTGTCCGTTTATCGTATCGTCACTTCTTGTAATCATGCGATAGTCGGCGGTATTTTCCACCTCGATATCTTCGGTAACGCCCTCGTAAATATCCTCGCTAAACTCGGAATCTGCTTCGGAGCTAATACGGCTTGTCCTTGTGCAAAGCCGCTTCGCCGCATCTTTATTTAGTTTTTTCATTCTTCACCTCTAAGCTTATTATGCGTAATTCACGCGCCCACTATTCTACCGAAATATCGTCAATGCTTCCCTCCACCAAGCTGAATTCGCACCTATGCCCATTCCCGCTGCCGTCCACCGCATAATATCCGTTTGGGGTACGAACAAGGTGCGTAAAGCCCTCGAAAAACGCCCACAAATCCTGCTCGCCCAATGTGGAACGCAAGCCGCCGCTTAGCATTTCCATAGCAAAGCCAAGGTGCTTGCCCTTAACGTAATAAAAGAAACGCTCCACCATGTCCTCGGGCACGTTTTGGTGAGTCGGCGAATAAACGTCCATTCTTCGCTCCATCTTTATAAAATACTCGTTCTCGCCCACCTTGCACGGCACGGCAAGCGGCCAACCGCGCTCCACGCTTGCGCCCACTATTTTTACGGTATACGGCAAGACAGCGGGGTCAAGCGGCAAAACGGTGATATACACCACGGTGTCCTCGCTTGTAACAAACGTTCCGCCCTCAAAAAAACTGCCACTAAGTAAAAATACGCTCTCGAATTGAGGCAATAAGGTTATATTTATATCCATACCAATATTTTTATGAGTTTAATGCCGCCGATATGTATAAACCTTTATAAATGTGGTTAGTATTGATAGAGCCAAGGAGGTTACAAATTATGGAAAATAACTGGACAATAAACCAAACGAAGGAGCTTTTTGCGCTTGTTAACAACGCGGTAGAGGGTGGCAAGGGACTAAAATCAGCCTTTAGCGAAATGGCTGACAAATGCGGCAGATCGCTTAACAGCGTTCGCAATTACTATTACAGTCAGCTAAAAATGTTCGACCTTGTCCCCAGCCTTGCTGCTGACCTGGGTATAACGGTGATAAAGTCGGCTCGTGAGCAGTTTGAGCTATTCACCGAGGACGAAATTAACTCGCTTATGCGAAAAATCTTGATTGGCAAGGCTAACGGTATAAGCGTTCGCGGCACGATAAACTCTATTTCGGCGGACTCAAAGGAAGCCCTGCGCCTGCAAAACAAATACCGCAGTATGGTTGCCCATCACAAAAACAAGGTGACCGCCATTATGAACGAGCTGTCTAAGGAAAATATCAAGCACTACAACCCGTACACCAAGCAAATCAATGACGGCACCGTTAAATCGGGACTGACTAAGCTGAACGAATATATCAGCAAGCTGGACGAAAGCGAGGTTGGTAGCTTTTTGGCGCTTCTTAGTAAGCTTGTGTAAGCTTGCACAAACGCAAAATAGGCTTGTTTAGCATACAAAACTTGTTGCGCCCAAAGCCAATCTTCGATTGTTGCAGCGCGGAATTGGCTTGCTTAGCGTAAAAACCCAGTCGCGCCCAAAACCAATCTTCGATTGTTGCAGCGCGGAATCGGCTTGCTTAGCGTAAAAACCTAATCGCGCCCAAAGCCAAGCTTCGATTGTTGCAGCGCGGAATTGGCTTGCTTAGCGTAAAAACCCAGTCGCGCCCAAAACCAATCTTCGATTGTTGCAGCGCGGAATTGGCTTGCTTAGCGTAAAAACCTAATCGCGCCCAAAGCCGAGCTATGCTTGAAAAACGGCGGTACGCACCGCCGTTTTTTGCTTTTCTCAATTTTGTTTTTACATATTTATAGAGCTAAGCTTGTAATACTCGCCCTTGCTTTCAAGAAGCTGTTGGTGCGTTCCGCGCTCTATAATTCCCTCTTTGCCGATAACGATTATTTCGTCGGCGTTTTTTATGGTGGACAATCTATGCGCAACGACAAGCACCGTTCTGCCACGGCTTAGGGTATTAAGTGCAGTTTGAATTTGCAGCTCGGTTACGTTGTCAAGCGCGCTGGTTGCCTCGTCAAGCACGAGAATTGGCGGATTTTTGAGGAACGCTCTTGCAATACTGAGTCGTTGCTTTTGACCGCCGCTAAGCGTTACGCCACGCTCGCCCACGTGCGTTTCGTATCCGTTTGGCAGTTCCATAATAAAGTCGTGAATGTTCGCCTTTTTAGCCGCCTCGATAATTTCCTCTTTTGTTGCGCCCGGCTTGCCGTACTCGATATTTTCTTTTATAGTACCGCCGAAAATAAAAACATCCTGCGCTACGATACCCACGTTGCGGCGCAAATCGGACCTACGCATATCTCTGATATCTATACCGTCAATGCTAATCGAGCCGCTGTCGATTTCGTAAAAGCGCGGAAGCAAATGACACAGCGTGGTCTTGCCGCCGCCCGACGAGCCGACAAGTGCAACCGTTTTGCCGGCAGGGATTTCCAGCGAAAGGTCGTTAAGCACCTGCGTATTGCCGTCCTTGCCCTTGTAAGCAAAGGTTACGTTTTGATACCTTATATCGCCCCTGACAGACCCCACCTCTACGGGACTTTCGGGCTCGCTTTCGCCCGAGATATCCATAATTTCGGTAAAGCGCACAAAGCCCGTCAAGCCGTTTTGAATCTGCTCGAAAATATTTACAAGGGTACGAATGGGGTTTATCATCATGGTGGTGTACAGTATGTACGCCGCAAACTCGCCCACGTCAATAAGGTCGAAATACATAAACAAGCCGCCTGCCGTGATCGCCGCAAGATACAAAAAGTCATTAAAGAATCCCATTCCGCTAAAGAACGTTCCCATCGCCCTGTACGCGGACGAGCGAGCCTTCATATACACGGCGTTACTGCGGTGGAACTTTTCGCACTCGCTCTCCGATGCGTTGTACGCCTTTGCCACTCTTATACCCGAAATGGACGACTCGACCTCGGCGTTAACCTCCGCCATGCCCTCACGGCTTCGCTTGAATGCAAGGCGCATGTTTTTTCTCGTCTTGATTGCAAAGACAAGCATAATGGGAATTATGCACAGCACGATAAGCGCAAGCCACGGATTTACGGTGACGCACAGTAGTATTACCGACCCGATAACCGTAATAAGTGACATAAAGCTGTCCTCAGGACCGTGGTGAGCAAGCTCGGAAATATCAAAAAGGTCACTTGTTATTCTCGACATAAGCGCACCCGTCTTGTTCTCGTCAAAGAACGAAAACGGAAGCGTTTCGATATGGCGGAAAAAGTCCTCGCGCATATCGCCTTGTATTCTTACGCCCAAAATATGACCCCAATACTGAACTATAAAGCTTAGAATTGCCTTTACTATGTAAATTGCAAGCAACGCCCCGCACCATACCAGCATAAGGGTTAGCAGCTTGTTGGGCGCATAGTTGTTGATTACCTGTTTGGTCACGAACGGATACACGAGATTGCAAAGCGCAATCAAAAACGAGCAAACTATATCAAGCGCGAACAGCTTTTTGTGCGGCTTGTAATACGAGAAAAATCTTTTTATCATAAGCAAGTACCTCTGTTTGCGTAAATTATACCTTTATTTAGATTGATTGTCAAACAAAAAGCTACTGATATTCTACTACTCCGTAACCAAAAGGCGGTGGCACACAAAAGACAGTTGTTTTTAATTAAAGGCGAATTACCCAGCCTCAATCTCTCATTTTTATTTGTTCTTGTACGCATAATAATCATATCACGCTTAACAAGCGTAAGTCGACGATTATACGCTCATTAAGTGTACAATGAGAAAAAAATTTTCGAGATTAGTTATAATTACTATAAAACAAATTCAAGAACGACTAGCCGAGGCTATAAAGCAAAGCAATATGACGCAAACAGCAATTGCAAAGAAATTGGGCGTACGACAGCAAACTATTTCTCACTATATTTACGGAGATATTATGCCGGCCTTGGATACGTTTGCAAATCTTTGCGCCATTTTGGATATTGATGCAAACGACATTCTTTGTATTGATAGTCAGCGCTAAAAGCAATGAATGCATAATGTAAGAGATTGCTGCCGGTCGCATTGTACCTTAGGGGTTACAATGTAATACCTTAATAGCAATATAATATTGTCATTATTTTAGCATACTGCGCCAATAAGGTTGACAAAAGCGTATCAAATCCTTATAATTGTATCATTATGGATTGGTGTGCGGTCATTTGGACTGGCACCTAAATAAAAAACAAAGGAGTTAGTATGACAAACCTCTTGGCAGAAGTTATCGTAACTTCCGAGAACGCCGCTGAGCTTATGGGTCAGTACGTTATTGCCCTCGTCCCGGCTGTTCTTGCGATAGTTTTAGCAATGATAACCAAAGAAGTTTATATTTCGCTCTTCCTCGGCGTGTTCGTGGGCGGATTGATTAGCGCAAATTGGAACCCCATCAACGCACTGCAAACCATTTTCGAGATTATGGCAGAATCCATGGGTCCCGAAATTAACGAAGCCGGTGCAGTAGTAGGCGCAGGCAACGCAGGTATCCTTATCTTTATTTTGGAGCTTGGTATCCTCGTTGCGCTTATGAATAAGGCGGGCGGCGGCAGAGCATTCGGCAACTGGGTACATAAAAACGTCAAGTCGCGTAAGGGTGCGCTACTTGCAACCACGGGACTTGGTTGTCTTATCTTTATGGACGACTATTTCAACCGCTTGGCGGTGGGTACAATTATGCAGCCCATCAACGACAAGTACCGCATTTCGCGTGCAAAGTCGGCGTTCCTTGTTGGTAGTATTTCCGTATCTATCTGTATCCTTATCCCGGTATCAAGCTGGGCGAGCGCAATCGCAGGCTACGTCGGCGAGGGTCTCGAGAAGGTGGGTGCAAGCTACGACTCCTTCAACGTTTATATCGATACGATTAGTCGCAACTTCTACCCCATTCTGCTTATTGCATTCCTTGCTCTTACATCCTTCCTTGGAATCGACCTTTTTGGATTGCGCAAGCACGAGCATAACGCAATCAAGACGGGCGACCTTTTGTGCGGCTTCGATGCTCCCAACGGCGAAGAAGTAGACAGCGGCAGTCCCAAGGGAAGAGTGATTGACCTTGTTCTTCCCATTTTGGTATTGATTGCAAGCTGCTGTGTATTGCTTCTTATAAAAAAAGACGGCGAGCCTATTTACCCCACCAACTCGGCTCTTGCTATGGGTGGCTGTATCGCCATTATCTTCAGCTTAATTTTGTATCTGCCGCGCAGACTTATGACTCTTAAGGAATTTACCGGCTGCTTCGGCACAGGCTTTAAGTCCATTGCAGACGTATTCATTATTCTCGTATTCGCTTGGGCGCTTACCGGCGTTTGCGGCGCACTTAACCTTGACTTATTCGTTCAGGCATTCGCAACGTGGATGGGCAACGCAAAGAACCTTTTGCCCGCAATCTTCTTTATTGCGGCTATGGGTACGGCGTTTGCAACGGGTACCTCGTGGGGAACGTTCGGCATCATGGTGCCTATCGTTGCTCCCATGATTACCACAATCGGCTACGACCTTATGGTGCTTACTATTGCGGCAGTTCTTTCGGGCTCGGTATTCGGCGATCAGGTATCCCCCATCTCGGACGCTACCATCCTCTCCGCCTCGGCGACAAAGAGTAACCACCTTGCTTACGTAAAGGCTCAGCTTCCCAACGCACTTATGGTTGCGGCAATCACCTTTACAAGCTTTCTCGTGGCAGGTCTTAGCGGTCTTATCTGGCTTGGCTGGATTGTTGCAGTCGTTCTCCTTGCTGCGTTTATCGTTGTTGCATTCGTGCTTCAAAAGAAGAACAGCGTTCTTACCAACGACCTCTACAAGCAGGTTATGGCAAGCGAGCAGGCACAAGAAGCAACCAAAGAGGTTGCCCCCGAAAACGCATAACCGTATAACCAAAATAACATCACTACAAAACAAAAAACGGCGGCACATACCGTCGTTTTTTTGTTTGTATTTATCCATTTTGGCTAATAATTGTTACTCAATTCTCTCCTTAAAATATTATAATAACAAGAAGCCTTGCGCCAAAATTGTAGAAAATCATTAAAATGTACTGCATGCAAAAATCAAAATAAAAGCTTGGGTGATATATCCAAGCTTTTACTATTATTATTTACGCCATGGCTATTCAAAGTGCCAATTTATAATGTCGAATATTCCGCTGGTTTGGCTTTGGGCAACCTCAAGCGTAACCGTGTCGCCTACGCGAATAAAAAGCACTGATTCGTCCTTTCCTACCGCCGCACGGAACAAGCAACGGTTGCTTCCGCTTTCGTCGGGTGCGCTTATATAAACATAGCTCTCGCCGCCCGTTGTGATTATTCTTACATCCTCCACCACGGTGGTAATGACGATTGACGGCGTGCCCGGCAATACGTCGGGAAGCGAGTCAATAATTCCCTCCTCAAACAAAAGCTTTTCGTATGCCTCCATCGTCTTTTCCTGCGTTGTACCCGTTGCAACGATGCTGTATTTTTGGACGTTTACAAGGGCGTACAGCTTTACAAGTCCGCCCTCATCCTTTAAGGTCATAATGTAAGTCGGCTGACCCGAAGCATTGATAAGAGCCGGGAACGAGGCAATATAACCCTTTTCCTGCACCTCGCCCTCGGCGGCCGCCATAGCGGAATGCTCCTCGGCGCCGATAACGGGGTAGAACTTATATTCACCTGTGCGAGCATTGGTCATAATAAAGCCGATATTGCTTTCGTCGCTGTTGACAGAGGTTACGCCCGTGTAGTACCAAACGTCATCGCCAAGAATAACGTATCCAAAGTCGTCGGTTGTAACCTTGCAGTCCTTTTGACCGATAATGCTGTTTATAAATCCGCCCGAAAGCTTACCCTTCCAGTCATACTTTTTACAAGCAAGCTCGCCGTTGTATACCTCGTCGATCCATGCAGGCGTTTGGTCAAGAGAATAAATATCCGACTCACCCGTGCACGGCTGAAAGATTATAACCTCGCTTACGTCCTTTGCACCAAAAAGCGAAACCCTCGGCTTATAGCACGGGACAATAAACACAGCCCTGCCCTCGTCGTCAAGCTCGAAGCTGGGCTCACCGAGAATCTTTGTAGGATAATCAAATCTGAGCCTTCTTTTAAGGTCATCACCAAAAAAGCCGCTTTTTACGTACTTGATAGGCTCACTTAGCTCCACGTATTTTGCCGTGTTGTCAATTGGGTCGACCATAACGTAGCCGGGGACGCCGTTTGCCCTATTGCCGATCCATTTGAAGAACCCCGCGTATTCGAGATTAGACACCTTTTTGGGCGTACCCATAAAATTTATCTGAGAATAATCCTCAGACACCTCGTACTGCGAAACCACGTGGCTGAGCGAACCAAGCGTACGGTTGCCGATAATTTTTGCCGTGTCCGTATCCATTAAGGCGATGTGCGTAATCTTGTCCGTTTGAGGCATATCGGTGGCAAATTCCGCTTCCGTTACGCTTATAACGCTTGAATACGCGCTTGCATTGAAAATCGTAGCCGAAGATATTCCGCCAAACATCAAAACGACAAGCGGCACAAGCGGTATAATCAAAAACAGATACGGCCTTTTTATTCTACTGCGCGGCTCTATTTTTATCTCCACGGTACCGTCATTGTTGACCTTCTTCTTTTTCTTGCCGTAGTTAGGCACGTATCCTCTTAAAAAACGCTCTCTAACTGACGCGCCAAATCTGCGAATCTCGGGTCTCATTAGAAAATACGGGGCAAGGCCAAGAATCGACACGAACGCTAGGAAAAACCAAAATCCAACGCTGTACACGTTGATTGGCGGAAGCGCAAGATAATACGTGACAAACGCCACGAACGCCGCAATAGAATAAAGCACGACGTATAAAATAATTTTCTTTTTCTTATCCATATCAATCTCCTTTACAAGCAAAGCTTGACTATGGGCGCGAAGGGCGTTGTACGCTAAACAAGCCTACTTTGCGCCGAAAATGTCTTTTGTTCTTTTGTCTTAAATGCGCTATGTCGCCGCATTTCACGTCTTTTATATCATCCGTTTGTTGTAACAGCGCCAAAAACAAAAGAGTAAAAATAGCAGGATCTCCTATTATTCTTACTCTTTCTGCTTTTATTGTATGCACCTGCTTGGCAGAAGTGAGTTCTTTTTGCCTTGATTTAGTGCTGAGCTTTGTATTTTACAAATCCTCTATCATATTGTTGTAGCTTTCGAAAACGCCGTCCAAAATATCGTCGTCAATAACCAGCTCGTACTCGTCACCATCGTCCGTTTCGATAATTCTAAAAACGAGCGCCTCGTCCTCGGCTACGCCGTCAAGCGGCTTTACGGGCTGCATTATTGCATAAAAGTCCTCGCCGAGTGCAAGCTCGGTAACGATTTCGAATTCAATATCCTCACCCTCGTCGGTGGTAAGCGTAACTCTCTCGTCCATTATTTTTCCTCCGGCATAACTACCCGAATGTGCGTTTCCTTAAGCTGCTTTTCGGTAACGAAGTTGGGCGCATTCATAAGCAAATCCTTTGCGTTTTTGTTCATCGGGAATGCAATAATTTCGCGAATGCTCGGCTCGTCACAAAGAAGCATAACCATTCGGTCAACGCCCGGTGCGATACCTGCGTGCGGCGGTGCACCAAACTTGAACGCATTGTAAAGTGCCGAGAACTTGCTTTCGATTACGTCAATGCCGTAGCCTGCAATCTCGAACGCCTTAACCATAATTTCGGGGTCGTGGTTACGAACAGCGCCGCTAGAAAGCTCTACGCCGTTGCACACGATGTCGTACTGATACGCAAGAATAGAAAGCGGATCCTTGGTTTTAAGCGCTTCCATTCCGCCCTGCGGCATCGAGAACGGGTTGTGGCAGAACTCTATTTCGCCCGATTCCTCGCCGATTTCGTACATGGGGAAGTCCACAATCCAGCAGAACTTGTATACGTCCTTTTCGAGCAAATCAAGCTCGTTACCCAAAATTGTACGAACGATACCCGCCTGCTTGCTTACGCTCTTACCGCCGCAAACCATTGCAACGAAGCTATTTGGCTTAAGGTCAAGTGCAGAGATAAGCTCGCCGCCTACCTCGCCAAGGAACTTTGCAAGTCCGCCCACAAAGCTGTTGTTTTCGTCCGTCTTTACCCAGTAAACCGTTTCGATTTCGTTCTGGCGTGCCTGCTCGATAATGGTCTTGTCGATAAAGCTACGCGGCTTGTCGAAGTTTTCCACCTTGATCGCCTTGACGGTTTTGCCCTCGAACATAGGCACCGCCTTTTGCAAAATCTCGGTTACGTCCTTGATAATAAGCGGATTGCGAAGATCCGGCTTGTCGCTTCCGTAATCACGAATCGCATCAAGGTACGGAATGCGCTTGAACGGCGCTCCGTCCACCTTGCGGTCGGTAAACTCTCTAAAGAGTGCGGGAAGCATTTCCTCAAGCACCGAGAATACGTCCTCTTGGGTGGCAAAAGCCATTTCCATATCAAGCTGATAGAACTCTCCGGGCGAACGGTCGGCACGTGCGTCCTCGTCACGGAAGCAGGGTGCAATCTGGAAATACCTGTCGATACCGCTTGCCATAAGAAGCTGCTTGTACTGCTGAGGTGCTTGCGGCAATGCGTAGAACTGACCGGGATAAAGTCTGCTGGGCACAATAAAGTCGCGTGCGCCCTCGGGCGACGAGCTGGTAAGTATGGGGGTGGTAATTTCCATAAAGCCAAGGTCGGTCATTCTGCGTCTGATGGACGAAACGATTTTGCTTCGAAGCACGATTTTGTCCTTAACAAGCGGATTGCGCAAATCAAGGAAGCGATACTTAAGGCGTACGTCCTCTCTTGACGAAAGCGAATTTGCTACCTCGAACGGCAAGGCTTCGGTGCACTTGCCCAAAATTTCGATACCCGTAGGCTCGATTTCGATAAGACCGGTGGGAAGAGACGGGTTGGGACTGCTACGCAAAATAACCTTACCCGTTACCCTTAAAGTGGACTCGCGCGAAATGCTACGCACGAATTCCTTAGTTTCCTCGTCAGACACGGTAACCTGCGTTATGCCGTAAAAGTCACGCAACACAAAAAACACTACGGCGCCAAGGTCACGTACGCTGTGCAACCAGCCGCAAAGCGAAACCTCTTTACCTACGTCTTCTTTTCGTAATTCGTTACAGTTATGTGTTCTCATAATAATACCTCTAAAATGTATCTGCGCCTAAGCTTATGCGCCTTTATTATATAGCAATATCTATCAAAAAGTCAATTATTTTGCTTCCAAATACAAGGTGATAAGCTTGATTGTTTCAATCAACGCATTTATGTGCGTGCGCTCCATACCGTGCGAAGCGTGAATGCCGGGGCCAATAAGTGCGCCACGCACGTCGTGACCTGCACGAAGCATTGCGCCAACGTCCGAGCCGTAGAACGGATAGATATCCATTGCGTAGCTTATGCCGCCCTCGTCCGCATAACGCTTAAGGCGGGACACCATCTCGTAGTCGTACGGTCCGCCACCGTCCTTTGCGCAAATCGAAACGTCATACTCGGTGCAACCAAGGTCAAGACCGATACAGCCCATATCGACTGCAAGCATTTCGTCAAGGCCATCGCCCATCGGTGCGCCGCCGTGACCGACTTCCTCGTATACGGTGAGGAAAATTTGTGTATCGAACCTCGGCATAGCGCCCTCATCCTTCATTGCCTTAAGTGCGCCCAAGATACAAGCAACGCTTGCCTTATCGTCCAAGAATCTCGACTTAACAAAGCCGCTTTCGGTAATAACGGTTTTGGGGTCGTAAGCAATATAGTCGCCTACTCCAATGCCGAGTGCCTTTACGTCATCAGCTTTTTTTACTACCTCGTCAAGACGAATATACATATTGCCCTCGTCCCTCGGCTTGGTTGCGTTGTCTGCATAAACGTGAACGGACGGGCTTTTGCTGAGTATCGTTCCGCTATAAACCTTGCCGTCACGGGTATAAATCTTGCAGTATTCGCCGTCAAGCGTCGGGAGAATGGGTCCGCCCACCTTGGTAAAGGCAATCGAGCCGTCACCGCCGATAGATCTAACCATAAGTCCAAGAGTATCCACGTGAGCCGCAAGGCCTACACGCTTGCCCTTTTCTCTACCCTTAACGGTAATCACGCCGCAGCCCTTGTTAGTAACCGTAAATTCGTGACCAAGCTCCTTTGCTTTGCAGCCTACGTACTCGATGGCCTTGCCGCAAAAGCCGCTGGGGCTGTCGATGGACATAAGTCCCTTTATTACCTCAAAAACGTAATTCTTGTCGATCTTATTTATCATATTTTCCTCCGAAAATTTTTTTGCTGAATATTATTTTGGCAAAATTTCGCCACTACGCTTGTTTGTTTTTGTTACTACTTGCCATAAGCCAAGGCTTTTTACAGCTCGAACGGCTGCGCATAAACCTCGCCTATTACGCCACCGCCAAGACAGCGGTCGCCATCGTAAAGAACGGCGTACTGACCGGGCGTGACCGCGCGCTGTCGCTCGTCAAATTTGATAACTGCGTTGCCGTCCGCCATTTTGACGGTTACACCTTGCTCGCCTTGACGGTAGCGCATTTTTGCGGTGCAACGGAACACCTCGGGATAATCCACCTTGCCGATAAAGTTAAAGCCCTCGGTTTTTAGTCCGTGACTAAGAAGCTCCTCGCCCTCGCCGCACGACACCACCAAAACGTTGTCCTTTAGGTTTTTTTCCACCACGTACCAACGCTCCTGCGCCTCACCCTTTACGCCGCCTATGCCCAAGCCCCTACGCTGACCGAGAGTGTAATACATAAGTCCGTAATGAGTGCCGATTTCTCTGCCCGAAACGTCCACAATTTTGCCCTCTTTTGCAGGTAGATACTCGGATAAAAAAGCACGGAATTTGCGTTCGCCGATAAAGCATATGCCCGTGGAATCCTTTTTGCCCGAGGTGGCAAGTCCGTTTTCGGTTGCGATTTTTCGCACCTCGTCCTTTGCCAGCTTGCCAAGCGGAAACATTACGTCACGCAGCTGCTCGGTTTTGGTATCGCACAAAAAGTACGTTTGGTCCTTGTTTTGGTCGAGCGCCTTCAAAAGAACGGGCTCTCCATTCATCTCGCCTATATCGCAGTAGTGACCGGTAGCCACCGCCGCACCCAACTTTAGCGCATAGTCGCGGAACACGCCAAACTTGATTTCACGATTGCACAGCACGTCGGGATTAGGCGTTCTGCCCGCCTCGTACTCATGCAAGAAGTGGGCAAAAACCCTCTCGCCGTACTCCTTGCTGAAATTTACAGAATAATGCGGAATGCCGATTTTGCCGCAAACTGCGCGAACGTCCGCCCAGTCCTCGGCGGCAGTACACGCTCCGCCGTCTTCCTCCTCCCAATTATGCATAAACAGCCCGATAACGTCATACCCCGCACGCTTAAGCAAAAGTGCCGCCACCGACGAATCCACGCCGCCACTCATTCCAACTACCACCGTCTTCATAGGCTTGGCCTCGCATTAAGTGATAGGTCGGCATAATCCTTGCCCTCGATTGCTGAAAGATACGCACGCATAGCAATCATTGCCGCGTTGTCGGTGCAAAGCGACATGGGTGGATACAGCACGGTAAAGCCGTTTTTCTCGCCCTCTGCCTTAAGCTTTTCTCTAAGATACGAATTTGCCGCAACGCCGCCTGCCAAAACTATGGTCCTTAGTCCCTCGCGCTTTGCCGCCACGATAGTGGTGTCCACCAGTAGGTCAACTGCCTCGGCAGTAAACGAAGCACACACATCGGGAACGTTAATTTGTTCATTTTTCTGACGAGCGTTATGCAAAAAATTGACCACGGCGGTCTTAAGCCCCGAATAGCTAAGCGACAAATCGGCGCTTACGCCCTTAGCGTGCTTATAAAATTTTATGGTGGGCTTACCCTCTTTTGCAAGCCTGTCTATCTGCGGACCGCCGGGGTACGGAAGTCCAAGCAAGCGCGCAACCTTGTCAAAAGCCTCGCCGATAGCGTCGTCGCGAGTTGCGCCCACTACCTCGTAATCGTTGTAGCCGTTCACCTTGTATACGGCGGTATGTCCACCGCTTGCAACAAGCGAAATAAACGGAGGCTTTAGGTCGGTATCTATATAGTTGGCGCAAATGTGCCCCTCGATATGATTGACCTTAACAAGCGGAATGTCACGGGCAAAGCAAATCGCCTTTGCCGCAGATACGCCCACGAGCAACGCGCCGATAAGCCCCGCGCCGTACGTTACGCCAATGCAGTCGATTTGGTCAAGCGTAAGTTCCGCCTTATATAGCGCCTCGTCTATGCACGAGATAATAACGTCTGTATGACTGCGTGAAGCCACCTCAGGCACGACGCCGCCGTACTTGCGGTGAATATCAATCTGCGAAGCAACGATATTGGCCAAAACACGCCTGCCGCGAACGATTGCAACAGCCGTTTCGTCACACGAGCTTTCGATACCCATAACGATGGGATCGCCGCCTCTGAGCGCTTCGAATTTTGCTTTTGTTCTTTGTGTGTACATAAATTACGCCTTTCGTAAATACTCGAAAATAAACTCTTGAATATTGCCGTCCATAACCGAGAACACGTCCGTGTCCTCGTAGCCGCTACGGTGGTCCTTGACCATAGTGTACGGCTGGAAAACGTACGAGCGAATCTGACTGCCCCACTCGATTTTTTTAAGCTCGCCCTTGATTTCGGCGGCTTTTTCGCTGAGCTGACGCTCACGAAGCTCGGCAAGCTTGCCGATAAGCATCTTCATTGCCGTTTCTTTGTTTTGAATTTGACTGCGCTCGTTTTGGCAAGCGACCACGATTCCCGTGGGGATATGCGTAATGCGTACCGCGCTGTCCGTCTTGTTTACGTGCTGACCGCCCGCACCGCCGCTTCGGTAGGTGTCTATCCTAAGCTCATCGGGCGTAACCTTGATTGCAACGTCGTTTTCGATTTCGGGCATAACCTCTAAGCTTGCAAACGAGGTGTGTCTGCGCGCATTGCTGTCAAACGGCGAAATGCGCACAAGTCTATGCACGCCCTTTTCCGCCTTAAGGTAGCCGTATGCATTAAGCCCCTTTACGGCAAAGGTCACGCTTTTAAGCCCTGCCTCGTCACCGTCAAGCACGTCCATAACCTCTACGGCAAAGCCGCTTTTCTCGGCGTACATTCTGTACATGCGGTACAGCATTTGCGTCCAGTCCTGCGCCTCCGTTCCACCTGCGCCTGCGTGCAAGGTAAGGATTGCGTTGTTAGCGTCGTACTCGCCCTTAAGAAGAGTAATAAGGTGAAGCTTTTCGATTTCGGCATCCAAGGCGGGAAGAAGCTCCGCCAGCTCGGCGTACAGCCCCTCGTCGTCCTCCGCCTCGATAAGCTCGACGTATTCCTCGGCATCACGAAGCGCGGTGCGCTTTTGCTTAAGGTCGTCAAGTCTATCGGACAAAGCCTTCGCCTCGGCGTTGATGCTTTGCGCGCGCTTTAGATCCTTAAATAGCTCGGGGTCCTCTTGCAGCGCGGTAAGCTCACGCAGACGATCTTCCATCTTTTCGGTATCAAACGCCTCGCAGCAGCCCTCAAATTTTGCCTTTAGCGCTTTTATTTTTGCTTTTTCGTCGTCTAAAACTATCATATATTTTTACTTTCCGTCTTTGCCCATGCAGCACATTTTGTACTTCTTGCCACTTCCGCACGGACACAAATCGTTTGCACGTACCTTAGTTTTGTTGACAGTCGGTCTTTTTACCTGTCGCGTGCCGTCGCTGTTTACAAGCAAATCCATGTTTTGCTCCTCACGCTTTTTGGGCGCACGCTCGACGTTGACGCGCATAAGGTACGCAACGGTGTTTTCACGAATGCTGTCGTTCATTTCCTCAAAGAGTGCAAAGCCCTCTTGCTTGTACATAAGCACGGGATCCTTTTGACCGTAAGCCTGCAAGCCGATTTCGCGGCGAAGCGTGTCCATAACGTCAATATGCTCGGTCCACTTTCCGTCTACGATTTTAAGAAGAATTATGCGCTCGACCTCCTCGAAGTCTACTCCAATTGCCGCCGCCTCTTGAATCTTCTTGTTGTAAACGCTTTGCATTTCGTTGAAAATAAATTCCTTAAGCTCCTCTACGTCGTAGCGACCAAGAATTTCCTCGGTGAGCAGCTCCTCTTCCTCGGGCAGAAGCTTACGGCGAATTTCCTTGTTAAGCTCCTCGTACTCCCACTCGGTCCAGTCAAGCTTGGGATTGGTGTATGCGTCCACGATAATCTCCACCTGACTCTTCATCATATTAACGATGGTTTCGTGCACCGACTCGCCCATAAGAATGCGGTTACGCTCGGCATAAACGGTGGTACGCTGTACGTTCATTACGTCGTCGTACTCAAGAACTTGCTTACGTATGCGGAAATTCCTGCCCTCAAGCTCGTTTTGAGCATTCTCGATACCGCGCGTAAGAACCTTGAACTCCATAGCGGTGTCTTCATCCAGCTTGAAGATTTCGGCGATACGCTTCATTCTGTCACCACCGAAAAGCCTTATCATATCGTCTTCCATAGAAAGGTAGAACTTGGTGCTACCCACGTCACCCTGACGGCCTGCACGGCCGCGAAGCTGGTTGTCGATACGGCGTGACTCGTGACGCTCGGTACCTATAATACGCAAGCCGCCAACAGCAATAACGTCCTGCTTTTCCTTTTCGATTTCCTCCTTGAAGGAATCGTAATATTCGCGGAAGATTCTTCTTGCTTCCAAAATTTCGGGGTCTTCGGTATTGAAGTACGAGGTTGCGTTGTAAATCGCTTCCTCGCTCATGCCCTGATTACGCATACGCTCCTTTGCCATATACTCGGCGTTACCGCCAAGCAAAATGTCGGTACCACGGCCTGCCATGTTGGTTGCAATGGTAACCTGATGCTTCTTGCCCGCTTGCGCAATAATCTCCGCCTCGCGTTGATGATTCTTCGCGTTAAGCACGTTGTGCGGAATGCGGCGCGCTGTAAGAATTTTGCTGAGCGCTTCACTCTTATCTACCGTGGTAGTACCTACAAGCACGGGCTGACCTACCTTATAGCACTCCTCGATGTCGGCAAGCATAGCGTCGGTTTTTCCCTTTACCGTGGGGAAGATGACGTCATTTTCGTCTATACGTTGGCTCGTTTTGTTGGGCGGAATAACCACAACGTCAAGTCCGTAAATACCACGGAACTCCGTTTCCTCGGTTTTTGCCGTACCCGTCATACCGCAAAGCTTTTTGTAAAGCTTAAAGTAGTTCTGGAAGGTGATGGTCGCTCTCGTACGATTTTCGTTTTGGATTCTTACGTTTTCCTTTGCTTCGATTGCTTGATGCAAGCCGTCGCTATAACGTCTGCCCACCATAACACGTCCGGTAAATTCGTCGACAATCAAAACCTCTCCGTCACGCACGATATAATCCTCGTCACGCTTCATAACGTGCACTGCGCGGAGTGCGTTATTGATATAGTGGTTAAGCTCGGAGTGGTCAACGTCCGTGATATCGTCGATATTAAAGAACTTTTCTGCCTTGCGAATACCGCGCTCGGTAAGGTTGATTGCCTTCTTTTTGCGGTCGATTTCGAAGTCGCCGTTACTTTCCTCGCCTTCCTCCGCCTTGCCCTCGTCGTCGGTATTGGTCGAAGCCTTAAGAGTGCGAACGAATTTGTTTGCAATTCCGTACATATCACTGCTCTTGCCGCCCGCGCCGCTGATAATAAGCGGAGTACGCGCCTCGTCGATAAGAATGCTATCCACCTCGTCGATGATAGCAAAGCTGAGTCCGCGCTGAACGAGTGCGTTTTTGTAAACCACCATGTTGTCACGAAGGTAGTCAAAGCCAAGCTCGTTGTTTGTTGCGTACGTGATGTCGCATGCGTACGCCGCACGCTTTTCCTCGGGAGTCATGCCTGCAATCGCAACGCCCACCGTAAGTCCCAAAAAGCGGTGAACCTTTCCCATCCACTCGGCGTCACGCTTTGCCAAGTAGTCGTTTACCGTAACGACGTGAACGCCGTTGCCCGTAAGCGCGTTAAGGTACGCGGGTAGCGTAGCCACAAGGGTTTTACCTTCACCGGTACGCATTTCGGCGATTCTACCCTGATGGAGTGCTATACCGCCAAGAAGCTGAACTCCAAAGTGGCGCATACCAAGCACACGCCAGCTTGCCTCACGCACTACCGCATAAGCCTCGGGCAAAATATCGTCGGTGGTCTCGTAATTTTCTTTCAGTCTTTTTTTGAATATTTCGGTCTTAGCCTTAAGCTCCTCGTCGGAAAGCTTTTTGAATTCTTCCTCGTAGCTGTCGATTTTATAAGCAATCGCCTCCAGCTTTTTAATCTGCTTGCGGTTGTTACCGCCCTTAATAAAAGATATAACTCCCATATAAACCTCTAAAATTTGATTTCATCCGCATCGAACTCGTTTGCAACACGAGTCGCCACTCTTTGGTATGCGCCGTTTTCGGCTTCCTTTCTTACGTCTGCAATAACAGTTATGCTGCCCTTGTCAAAACTGCGACCCGCACCGAAAATTGCGTGCTGAACGTCGCGGTCGCCAATGAATTCCAAGCCGTACACAACAAGCATAACCTCCTTGCCGCGTTCGCACAGCCTTTTTGCTCGCTCTAAGGCAAGACGGGCAATGCTTATCATCTCACCTTTCGGACTGTCAAACGGAATAACGAAGCTTGAAAAACTATCCTTGCATACAAACTCGGGTGATACACCTACGTACAAGCCGATAGCGTTTGTGTACGAGCGCACCATTTCGCAAGCGGTAGAAAGCTTCATATCTCCAAAAATTACACGCTCGCCAAATTCAAGTCGCTCAAAGCGTTTGTCGATCGGCGTGCCAAGTATCATACTGCCAAACTCACCCCGTTTTGCCAACGGAAGCTCGTCAAAGAACGGACGCGCCTGCTCTGTGCTTTCGCCGTCAATGCTGTTGGCGATAACCAGCGTTTCTACACCGTCTGCCGAGGAAACGATACCCTCCACCAAATCACCGTCACGAAGAGCCGAGCGCTTTGCCACGACGGGCGGAACGTTGCATTTACCTATACGAAGTTGCCCGTTGACGTTTTGAAAAAGTCCGTTGATACGATCGTTGCCTTGCCCAAAGCTTTTGTCCGCAGAAACGATTATCCCCTTTTCCTCGCTGTCAGACGGCAAATAACTGCTTATCATTCTATCCGCCATTCTTTTTATAAGGGCTTTTTTGTTAAGCGTGGTGGGGGACTCCACGCCAATCTCGACCGCTTCCAATCTGAGAGCAACAATATTCTTTTTTTCAAGCTCTGCGCTTATTTGGTCATACAGCGCCATTTGTTTTTCGTCGAGTTTATGATAATCAACCACTTTTTGGGGCAAATTCTTTCGCCTTGCCATACTTCCTCCACAATAAATTGAATATTTTTTTTATTATATCATAGTTCGTTAAAAAAATCAATCAAATTGGGGAGAAAATTCGTTTATCTTTTTGAATGCCTTACCGTATATTTTCTCTTTTTTAATGTTGACATTTATCAGTAATTGTAGTATAATCCTGTATACAAATTCGGTAATAGGAGTATACGCAATGTTTTTATTATCTAATGCTTTTTTAAATTTTTTGCAAGAATATCTTACCTACATCGTGCTTGGCGTTTCTGCCATTGTGCTCGTCGTTATTGCTATTATAATCGCCATTACCGTAAAAAGGTCTAAAAAACCGCTTACCTACGTTTCGGACGATATTGACCGCACGGTTGACCAAGCCGCAAAGGAAAAGGCGGCACTTAACGCGCAAGCAAAAACACAGGACACAGAGCAAACCAAAAGCGTTGCCACCCAAAAAACCTCGTTTAGTTGTACGCAAGAGCCAGTTGCTCCGCAAGCGCAAGAATCAACCGAGACGGAACAAGAATGCAACGCCGCAGCCGAGCAAGCAGAAAACAAAGAGCCCGACAAGCCGCAAGCGCAAAACGCTGGTGAGGTTACCCATCCGCAGGAGGAAAACGATGGCGAGGTTACCAAGCCGCAAGCGCAAGCCAATGAAGAAGCAATCGAGCCGCAAGACGAGCAATCCGACAGCGATACGCCCCGACTGCAAGAGCAAGCTCTGTCCGAGCAAGACAATTTAGAGGAAGTTTTTGAGCAAACGGACGAAAAACAGCAAGACGGTGAGGCGTTTTCCACACAAAAAAGCAGACCGGTAAGCTACCGCGTGGTTTACGACAGCGAAACGAGAACGTGGGAAGTGCGCAAGGACAACGCCAAGCGCGTAATCCGCAGAGTACATACAAAAAAGGAAGCTCTTCAAATTGCCCAAGAGCTTAGCCAAAATCAAGAGCTTAACCTTGTAGTTCACAAAAAGGACGGCAAATTCCAAAAACGCCGCTAAAGCAATCTTTTTCACCAATACCAATATTATCTACAGATAGAGTTTATACGTGTGTATGTATAAGCTCTATTTTTTCTTCCATACTCCCCTTGTTTTTGCTTGACAGCAATATTTATACCGTGTATAATTTATGCATATACGATATTTTATTCACACTGGAGATAGAAAATGGCAGGAACATTTTGGGCAGTAGTACCCACGCTGATTGCCGTGGTATTTGCGCTGATTACTAAGGAAGTATTTGTGTCGCTGTTTTTGGGCATCGTTGCAGGCGCAATGTTTATTGCAAACGGCAACCCCATCGAGGCTTTTGATGCACTTTTTAACGTTATGGCAAACAAGATGGGTGCAGATGTTATAGCGGACGGCGATGGCACGAAAATCGTGGGACTTGGCAACGCGGGTATTCTTATATTTATTTTAGAGCTTGGTATTCTCGTTGCACTTATGAACAAGTCGGGCGGAACTACGTCGTTCGGCAGCCTTGTAATGAGCAAAATCAAGTCGCGCAAGGGCGCTTTGCTTGCAACCACAAGCCTTGGCAGCTTTATATTTATGGACGACTACTTCAATCGCTTGGCGGTAGGCACGGTTATGCGTCCCGTCACCGACAAGTACAACATCAGCCGCACAAGACTTGCATACATAATCGGCAGCGTGTCGGTTTCTATTTGCATTCTCGTACCCATTTCCAGTTGGGCGGGCGCAATTACGGGCAATATCAGCGAGGGCATTGGCGAGGGGTACGATGCGTTCGGCCTGTATCTAAGAACTCTGCTGTGCAACTTTTATCCCATTCTTACCCTACTGTTTTTGTTTATCGGCTCTGCATTTGACCTCGTTCCTTTTGGAATGCGAAAGTTTGCTTATACTCCAAGCGGCGAAGCACCGACTTGCACACCTTACGTAAACGAAAAAGGCAAGCCGTTTGACCTGCTTCTTCCCATTCTCGTATTGATCGCGCTGTCCATAGTGCTTATGCTTGTCTCGCCGTACAGCTCCGAAACCTCGCTTGTGCTTAGTGGCGCGTTTACGATAATATTCTGCTTGCTTCTTTATTTGCCCCGCAAGGTGCTTTCGCTAAAGGATTTTACGGACTGCTTTACCGACGGCTTCAAAAGCGTGGTTGACGTAATGATTATACTCGTTTTTGCTTGGACGCTTACAGGCGTTTGCGAAAGACTGGACGTAGCCAGCTTTATTCGCGGCCTTACCTCCGATATGGGTAGCGCGCAGTCGCTTTTGCCTGCCATTCTCTTTGTTGTCAGCATGGGAACAGCGTTTGCCACGGGAACGGCTTGGGGCACGTTTGGACTTATCGTACCGCTTACCGTACCTATGTTTGACGCATTCTCTACCTTGCAAATACTTTCTATCGCCGCCGTTCTTTCGGGCTCGGTGTTCGGCAACCAAGTGTCCCCCATTTCCGACTCCACCTTGCTTGCGTCCAACGTTTGCGAGTGCGAGCATATCACCTTTATCAAGGCACAGCTTCCCGGCGCGCTTTTGATAGCGGCAATCGCTTTTTGCAGCTTCCTTATCTCAGGCATATCGCAGCTTATCTGGCTGGGCTGGGTAGTTGCGGCAGTAATGTTCGTTACACTTTTAATCTTTACCGCACGCAAGAACAAAAAGGCAGCCGCCGCAACAAAAAGCAACTAAACGCACATACGTATAACGATTTTATTATCCAAAAGGCCGCTCCTGCAAGAAGCGGCCTTTTGTAATATATGGTATAATTTTTCTCTATCCTCTTGACAAGCGAAGATTTTAGTGGTACAATGAAAAGCGAGGATGTAGCTCAGCTGGTAGAGCAATGAAACGAGACTTGACAAAGCCTTTCACCGCAACTTTATTTGCTAGATAAGCCATAGGTCGCAGGTTCGACTCCTGCCATCCTCACTTTTTGTTTAACCTACGCCACTCGGCGGTAAATTATAGAGGTACGGATATGAGTTTTATGCAAAAAATCAAGGAAACTCTTAACAAAGAGTTTAATTTTTCGATTACCGAAAACGGCGCAATCGGATATCGCACCACGGGCAAGGAGCTTGTTGACCTTAATTTTTTGATTAGCTCATTGCGAGGTCAGCGCGAAGAAAACACCGCATTTATGTTTGCAAAGGCCTTTTATGCAGATACGCTAAATGCCATCAAATGGCTTTTTTATGCAGGTGACGTTCGTGGCGGCGTGGGCGAAAGGCGACTTTTCAGAATTTGTCTTTCGTTTTTGGCAGAGTGCGAGCCGCAGTTTGCAAAAAGGCTTTTGCCTTTCGTTGCTGAGTACACAAGGTGGGACAACCTTTGGCATTTACTCGACACCCAGCTTCGCGGCGACGTGGTGGCGCTAGTAAAGGCTCAGCTTGACAGCGACCTGCGCGGCTACGAGCAAAATCAGCCCATCAGCCTGCTTGCAAAATGGCTTCCGTCCGTAAATGCGACGTCCGCCTCGACGGTGCGCTACGGCAAGCTACTTGCCAAAGAGCTTGGGCTTACACAAGGCAAGTACCGCAAAACTCTTGCTGCGCTTCGCAAGCACTTGAAGGTAATAGAGGTTATTATGAGCCGCGGCGATTGGCAAAGCATAAATTACGAGGCCGTTCCATCGCGCGCCAACCTTATATATAACAATGCATTCTTGCGTAACGACGAGGCTCGCCGCAGGGACTATCTCGAAAGCCTGAAAAAGGGCGAAGCTAAAATCAACTCGTCCGTGCTCTTTCCGCACGATATCGTTCATCAGTACAGCTCAAAGAAGCCCGACACAGCGCTGGAAGAAATGTGGAAGAGCCTACCCGACTACGTTAAGGGCGAAGGAAACACGCTTTGCGTATGCGACGGCTCATACAGTATGGAATGTCAAGTAGACAGAACCCACCTTACCTGCAAGGAGGTTGCGATTGCCCTTACCATTTACTTTGCCGAGCGCAGCAGCGGAGATTTTAAGGACAACTTTATCACATTCAGCGACACTCCCCGTCTTGTTGATCTCAGTCATTGCAAAAGCCTGCGCAATAAAATAACAACCGTAAAGCTGCACAATGAATGTGCTTCAACTAACATCGAGGCTGTATTCGACCTTGTGCTGACGACAGCCGTCAAAAACAATATGTCGCAAAGGGATCTCCCAAAAAACATTCTTATTCTTTCGGATATGGAATTTAATATGGCAACGAGCTCCAATAGCTATGGCGACCCCCGCACAAACAAGCACACCTTTTCACGTTTGTTTGACGACC
This sequence comes from Clostridia bacterium, assembly GCA_017500845.1. Classification (GTDB taxonomy): domain Bacteria; phylum Bacillota; class Clostridia; order Christensenellales; family Pumilibacteraceae; genus CAG-552. Next base: position 16,304 of record JAFVXY010000004.1, on the reverse strand, counting down.
TTGTACAAAGGTACGAATCTCACGGCTACAAGATGCCGCGACTGATATTTTGGAATATTTACAGCAGGTCGGGGACAATCCCCCTTACCGAAAACGAGCTGGGCGTTGCGCTTGTAAGCGGCTTCAGCCCCGCCGTGGTAAAAATGGTGCTGTCCACCGAGCTTGACCCATACAAAATCTTGCTTCAAGCAATCAACGCCGAGCGTTATCAGCCCATCGAAGACGCTATCAAGGACTTGGTATAAAAAAGGAAGCATTCTTCGCGAAAAAGATAAAGACCTATCCGCACAATCGGGTAGGTCTTTTTGTAAAATTATTTGAATTTTTTCGCCACTAAGATAAAGAGTAAACCTATTACTTTATCTTTTTGAGTTTATCCTCAATCATAACGCAAGAAGATGTGAGCATTCTCCTTATTCTCCCACAAAGATTTCGCAGTGACTTGAAAAAATTCTCGTCCAAAGCATTTGTTGCATAAAGGAGTTTCAACCAGCTTTCTGTTTCCATGCATTCCTTGCGAGCAATTTCGAATTTTGATAGCATGTCTGCAAGGCTTTGTGGGTTTTGTGCCTCCGAGATATTGGCGTACACGCTTGATGAGAACTTACGAAGTTGCGCATGGTATCCGCCATAGGCGGCATGGAATCGCAACGAAGTTGCGCATGGAATTGATTGTGCAATCGTATGGAATCAAGACCGAAGGTAACGTAATACACGCTTTCGCGTGATGCCATACCCAACAAAGTTGGGATTCCATACTCGCCTTCGGCGAGATGCCATACCAATCCCTTCGGTCTTGGATAAAACAAAAACCGACCTACGGTCGGTTTCTTGTTTTTGGAGCTGTTAGACGCTGACGCTTGGTTGCTCCGTAAAAAATCGCTTCGCTTTTTCTTTTTTACGGTCGCTGTTAGATGCTGACGCTTGGTAACAGCTCCAAAACAAAAGAGGACTCGGTACCGAATCCTCTTTTGTTTTGGAGCTGTTACCGGGATTTGAACCCGGGACCTCGTCCTTACCAAGGACGTGCTCTACCTACTGAGCCATAACAGCGCGTCAACAGCAATCATTATATAACAAACAAAAATAAAAAGCAAGTGTTTTTGATAGGTTATGACAAAAATGTTATAAAAATCTTTTTGCTGACTTATTCGTATTCTTCAACAAAATTATGTCTTATGCCGCCCTTATCCTTGTAGGCAATAACGGTAGAAAGATTTACGTTTTCTACACTTTTGAAGATATTTTGCTCGATTTCGGGGTCGGCTTTTGCCAGCATGGCAATAAGCTCCTTTACCTTTTTGCGCTTGGACGAGCTTTCGGTGTCGTTGACCACCGCATTGTCGTGCGTAAACTTGCACGCGCATTGCAAAAACTCCAAGCCGTTGTAGTCGCGCCACGCCATAATGTCCTTTTCGCGCACCAGGTACATGGGACGAATAAGCTCCATCCCCTCGAAGTTGGTGCTTTTTAGCTTAGGCATCATGGTCTGAATTTGCGCTCCGTACAGCATACCCATAACGATGGTTTCGATAACGTCGTCATAGTGGTGTCCAAGCGCGATTTTGTTGCAGCCAAGCTCCTTTGCCTTGCTGTAAAGGTGTCCGCGCCTCATACGAGCGCAGATATAGCAAGGCGACTTTTCGATATGCACGACGTTAGAAAAAATATCTGTATCAAAAATCTGAATAGGCACGTTAAGCAGCTGAGCGTTGCGCACAATCTTGTTGCGGTTGACCTCGTTATAGCCGGGGTCCATCACCAAAAACACAAGCTCGAACTCGAATTTGTTGTGACGGCGAAGCTCTTGAAAAAGCTTTGCCATAACCATAGAGTCCTTGCCGCCCGAAATGCACACTGCCACCTTATCGCCCGGCGAAAGCAGGTTGTACTGCACGATTCCCTTTGCGAACTTAGAAAAAAGCTGACGGTGGAACTTCTTGCGAATACTTTCCTCCACCGCCGCCGAAAACTCTTGGCTTTCCTTACAGTCTTGCACTACTTAACCTCGAAGCCTGCGTTCTTTACCGCCTGCGCCACCGCCGCTTCGTCAATCGCCTTTGCGGAAACGATATTTACGATACCGCTTTTGGGGTCTGCCTTAACCGACCTTACGCCGTCAAGCGCCTTGATTGCTTCCTCTACCGAAGCGGCGCAATGACCGCAATGCATACCCTCGACGTGAATATCCTTTTTTACTCTTTTAATACCAAACATAACAAGCTCTCCTTTGCTATTTGGCTAAATTATATCCGCTATGCACGAAATTGTCAAGCAAATGCTTATCCCTTTATTTGTTTTCCGTCCGAGGTGAAGAATACAGCCAGCGTCCCCGGCCCCGAATGACAGCCTATAACCGGGCCAAGAGCAACGACCTGCACGTTTAGACCAAGCTGTGCTTCTACCTCGGCCGCAACGTAATTTGCATCTTGCTCGCAGTCTGCGTGAGCAATTAATATTTGATCAAAATCAGGAACATACATAGACTTAGTCCTAGAAACAAGCTCAGCAAGCGCACGGCGGCGACTAAGCACCTTTTTGTACGGAGCAAGCTCGCCGTCCTCGGTTACACGCATTGCAACCTTTAGGTGAATAGCGTTGCCGAAAATTGCCGCCCCCTTGCTTATTCTGCCCGTTCGAGCAAGGTAAGTAAGGCTATCCACCGTAAAAAGCGAGCTGGTGTTGTCCCTCATTTTTTGCGCGTAGTCAAAAAGCTCGTTAAGTGTTGCGCCCTCGCTTGCCTTGATGCAGCACGCAACCGCCATAAGCAAAATACCGCAGCTTGCTGTGCGTGCGTCCACAATCATAACCTTGCCGGGATAGGTGCAGTCAAGCTCTGCCGCCGCACTAACAAAGCTTGCGTACGTTCCGCTTAAATGCGACGAAATACAAAAATGAAGCACCTCTGCGCCGCCGCTAAGCAAGCTCTCCAGATGCTCCCTTGCGGCCGCCTCGTTTACAAGCGAGGTTTTGGTAATTGCGCCATCCCGCATCGCACCGTAAAATGCGCTTGCATCCACGCCATCTATCGTAGAATGGCTTTTGCCGTCAACTATATATTCCATAGGCGCAACTGCAATGTTGTACCTTTGCTGAATCTCCGGCGTAATATCCGCCGTTGCCTCTACCGAAATAATTATCTTGCTCATACAAATCTCCTATACGTGGCTGATTATCGTGTTTGCCATAAAGCTTTGTCCCATTTCGTTGGGATGAACGCCGTCTATGCAGTACTTTTGCGAGCAGCCCTTGTCGCCGAGCAGCGCGGCACGAATGTCGATAAGCTTAACGCTGTTGCGGAACGCGCACTTTACTATCTCGTAGTTAAACAGCTCTTGATGCCTGTAAATATTGCTTACGTCCCCGTCCAAAAAACGCAAAACGCTGTCACCGTCTGCAATTTTGCTGATTACGTTGCTAAAATACAGCTGTGAATAAACGGGCGGCAGGGTGAGCAAAAACACCTCGTGGTTTGTCTGCTTCAGCTTTTTAACGGCGCAATCAAGCATTGCCGCATAATCCTCGATAGCCGTAACCGAGGTGTGGTTTTGCTCCGGGCTTTTTGCCACGGTGCGCCAATCGTAATCGGCATCGTTGCCACCAATACAGATAGCGGCAAAGTTTTGATTGCAGTCGTTTACGCTTGAAAGATAGTCGTCCACCGTTCTTTTCGCCATAAGACGAGCAAGCGTTTGTCCGTAAACGGAATTGTTGACAACGCAATCAAAATCATAATATTTATGCAGAATATCCACGGCACAGCTTTTTGCCCTCTTAATTCTGCCATCCTCGTATATTATCCCTTTTGGAATGGAATCGCCAAACACTACCAAATTCTTCATAATGCCTCCGTGCCTTGTCTTTGTTTTTGCCTTTTTAATATTATGCCTGCGCCCCAAAAAAATCAACCGAATTACGCCCCAAGGCGCTCTATCGTTTATTTGCGGCTCTCTATCGACAGTTTCTGTGCAGTAGAGTGCCTGTTTACCCCACTCTACCAACAGTAGAGCCAAAAAAACGCTTGCTATTGCAGCTGTTTTGTGGTACAATTACGATATGGAAGACTTAAAACAAATTATTGCCGAAAATATTTCGTTTTATCGCAAGGAGGCGGGACTTACGCAAGCCGAGCTTGCAGAAAAGCTGAGCTATACCGACAAGGCGGTTTCTAAATGGGAGCGAGCCGAATCGTATCCCGATATCGCCACGCTTGCCGCTATGGCAAAGCTGTTTGGCGTCACCGTAAACGAGCTTATTGCCGACCGCAAAAAGACCAAAAAAGCCAAGCCGCTGGTATGCCTACTTTCCTGCGGACTTGTTTGGCTTGTCGCAACCATCGTTTACGTACTGCTTAACATGATTGCCCCCAATCTACACAAAACTTGGCTTATCTTTATATACGCCGTGCCCGTGTGTGCAATCGTATTTTTGGTATTTATGGTGCTTTGGAAGCAAAAGCTGCTGGTGCTTGTTGGCGAATCGGTAATAATGTGGTCGATTGCCGCTTGCGTATTCCTTACCATGCCGCCTATTACTAACGGATTTTTCGTGTTCTTCTTACCTATTCCATTGCAGATTCTTGCTGTGCTGTGGTACGACTACCGAAATAAAGGCAAGGCAAAATTTACCTTTAACCGCCGTCGAGTAAAAAACAACAACAAAACTCAGCCGCCTCAAGATTAAGAAGCGGCTAAGCATAAAAACAATGGCAAAAAAAGAAAAGCAAAAAGACAAAAAACCTTTGCTGTATAGGTTCATTTTTTGGTTATTTACAGTCTTTTACAAAAAAAGGCGGTTTATCGGCGCGCAACAATTAGAGGGCGAAGCCGTAATTGTCGTGGGAAATCATGCGCAAACACATGCACCGCTAACAAGCGAGCTGTACTTCCCCGCAAAAAAAGCAATTTGGTGCATAGGCGAAATGACCAAAGCAAAAGAAGTCCCCGCTTACGCATATCAGGATTTTTGGTCGCTTAAGCCCAAGTGGATACGGTGGTTTTACAAGCTTGTGTCGTATATTATTGCTCCGCTTTGCGCTTATATATTCAGCAACGCCGACACCATCGCGGTTTATAAGGACGCACGGCTTGCGTCCACGTTCAAAAATTCGGTAAAGGCCCTAAGCGAGGGCAAAAAGGTTGTGATTTTCCCCGAAAACCGAGAATCCTACAACGAAATCATCAACGACTTTCAGGACAAGTTTGTAGCAGTAGCAAAGCTGTATTACAGCAGATATAAGGTGCGCCCCACATTCGTACCTATGTACAACGCGGCAAGCCTTAAAGCGGTAGTGTTTGGCAAGCCCATAAAGTACGACCCCAATATCGACATTGACGAGCAATGTAAAATCGTTTGCAATCACCTAAAAAAGGAAATAACGCGCATCGCAAAGCGGCTTCCGCGCCATCGGGTTGTTCCGTACGAAAACATCTCTAAAAAAGATTATCCATATTCTAAGTAAAGTTAAAAAAACGATGGTACGTCCCATCGTTTTTTTGTTCATCATATAATCAATTTTTCTCTATATCCGCCACTAATGATCGAAGCTCCTTGTCCAAAATTCGGGGCGAAGGAAGCTTATCCTTTTGGCGACCTTCTATAGCGCTTTGAATAGCGAACTTAGTAAAGCCTCTTGTCCCCTCGATATTCAGCTCGCCCCAAACGTGGCGAATAGACCTTGCCTCGGGCACGACACTCTTCATATTGTCGATATGAATGCTTGCCTTTTCGACATCCACGCCGCTCATATAAACGTACAGTCTTTGCCCACGCAGTTTTTTGCCGCCTTGCGAAACGACTTGCTGAACTTACCAAAGCGAATATTGGTGCCAAGCACGTAAGCGTCGTAGCCACTCACTACAGCCGCCTCCTTACCGTCAAAAATATCCACATCGTGGCCGACCAAAAGCTCCTTAAGCCGACCTGCCGCCTTTGCCGTTGCACCAACCTTTCCGCACGAAATAATTGCTATTTTCATTAGTAAGTCACCTCACGCAAATACAGTCCTTGAGGGGGCGCAACCTTGGTTGTAGCCGCCTCGCGCCTAAGCAAGGCGGGAATATCTACCGACTGTCCCTTGCCGACCTCGATAAGCACTGCCGCCATCTTTCGCACCATATTGTACAAAAAACCGTCAGCCGTTACGGAGAAAATCACAAAACCGTCCTTTTTTACAACGCTTGCAGCCATCACGGTACGCACGGTGGTAGACACCTCCGAGCCGCTACTCATAAAACACGCGAAGTCGTGCTGACCGACAAAAAAGCTTGCCGCCGCGTTCATAGCAACCTCGTCCAGTCTACCCTGTACCCTTGCGGCACGCTTGCGCCACAACGCACTGTCCGTATTCCCCTCGTACATAACGTAGTCGTACGTCTTACGCTTTGCGCCAAAGCGCGCGTGAAAGTCGTCCCAAACGACCTCGGCACTTTTTATTCTGACGTCAGGAGCCAAATAATAATTTAACGCCCCTGCGAATTTTGCACCTAAATCCTTGCTCGTGTCAAAATGAACGACCTGGTTAAGGGCATGCACACCTGTATCCGTTCTGCCGCTTGCGGTCACCCTAACGTCCTCGCCCGTAACCTTTTTTATTGCCGCCTCGATCTCGCTTTGGACGGTACGCAGTCCGGGCTGAAACTGCCAGCCGCTGAAATCCGACCCATCATATTCCACAACGAGCTTTATTCTCATAGCGCAATCCCCACGAGGTTGACGAGAAGTGTTGTTACACCAAAAAAGTCGTAGACAAACACAAGCACCGCAAAGAACACCGCCGCCATAACGAACATGGCAACGAAATCCCTTAGCCTCATCCTCATAACCTTCATACGAGTTCTGCCCGTTGCTCCGCTATAACACCTCGAATCCATTGCATAAGCAAGCTCGTCAGCTCGGCGGAAGGACGAAACGAGCAACGGCACAAAAACGGGAAGCATAGCCTTCACCTTTTTGAAAATATTGCCATCGTCAAATTCGGCAAGTCGTGCCTTTTGAGCCGCCGTAATCTTGTCGGCCTCCTCAATAAGCGTGGGAATAAGGCGAAGGGCGATGCTCATAATAATGGCAATATCGTGCACGGGCACCTTGATAAGCGTAAGCGGCTTTAATAGGCGCTCCAGCCCGTCGGTAAGCTCTACGGGCGTAGTGGTAAGCGTAAGCAGCGATGGCCCGATGACGAGCAGAAACAGCCTAAGCGCCATTACCGCCGCACTTATAATGCCCTCGAGCGAAATAGAAATAATGCCTCGCTGAAAATATACGTGGCTTGCGCTTCCGCTATAAAAAAACAGCATAATCGCCGCCGTGATAATCACGAGGAACAATACGGCTTTGATGCTTTTTAGAACCTTTCCTATCGGCACCCTGCTTAGAAGAATAGACACGATAAAAAAGAGCATAACCACGATAAACGCGCACGAAGCCTTGATTACGTAATCGGACAAATTGCCGCCCTTAGCAAGGTAATTGTCTACCGTCGGTATAAAAAACAGCATAACGATATACGCAATTACGAGCAAAAGCTTTATTCGGGCATCCAGCCTATGGATTATGGATTTGGTCGGATAATACTGACCCATCGATACGTCACGCATGGCTTGCCCTCCTTGCATTAAGGATAGCGCTAACCAACTCGTCCTCGTCGCTTGCCGAAATTTGTACACCACGGTCACGCAGTTTTTTGGCAATAAGCGCCGCCGTAGGAAGACTAAGCCCCATACGCTCGATTAGATCGCTTCTGCCAAAAAGCTCCCTTGGCGTAAACACGCCCTCAAGCTTGCCGCCGCCAAGCACGGCTATACGATTGCAATAAGCCGCAATCTCGTCCATATTGTGCGATATCATTATCACCGTGGGGCAATGCTCCTTGATTTTAAGCGTAAGATCAAGAATTTCCTTTTTGCCGCGCGGGTCAAGTCCTGCGGTAGGCTCGTCCAAAACAAGAATTTTTGGGCGCATGGCAAGCACGCCGGCAAGCGCAACTCGGCGCATTTGTCCGCCGCTAAGCTCAAAGGGCGAACGGTTTTTTATTTTGTCGTAGTCAAGTCCCACCAATTTTATGGCGTACTCTACTCTGTCCGCAATTTCGGACGCCGAAAGTCCCATATTTTTGGGTCCGAACGCTACGTCACGCTCGACCGTTTCGTCAAAAAGCTGATACTCGGGGTACTGAAAAACCATTCCCACCTCGCTACGGAGCTTTTTGTAATCGTATTTTTTGCTTAGGTCTATGCCGTTTACCACGATAGAGCCGCCGGTGAGCTTGATAAGCCCATTAAGGTGGCTGATAAGCGTGCTTTTGCCGCTACCCGTATGCCCGATGATACCAAAGTAATCGCCGTCCTCGATGGTAAAGCTCACCTTGTCAAGCGCAGTTTTCTCGAACGGCGTGCGCGGCGAATATACGTGCGTTAGCTCCTTTATAACAATCGACATATTTCCTCCACAAGCTCGTCGTCGGTGTAAACCTCGCCGACATCCATTCCGCCCTCGCGAAGCCTTTTTGCAAGACTAACGGCAGGCGGATATCCAAGTCCGTTTTGAATAAGACGAGGGCTTTTTAGAACCTCCTTGCCGCCGCTAAGCACAAGCTCGCCGTCCTCCATAACAAAGATTTTGTCGGCAAGTGCCGCCTCGTCCATAAAATGCGTAATCATAATTACGGTCATCTTTTCCTCGCGGTTAAGGCGCAAAACGATGTCCATAATGTCCTTTTTGCCTTGCGGATCAAGCATGGACGTAGACTCGTCCAGAACCATCACGCGCGGCTTGATTGCAAGCACGCCCGCAATGGCGATGCGTTGCTTTTGTCCGCCGCTAAGCCTAAACGGCGCACCCTCGCGGTAGTCGTACATATCGACGCTTTTAAGTGCTGAGTCCACACGGCTACGAATTTCCTTGGGGTCAAGCCCAAGGTTTTCGGGGCCGAACGCCACGTCGTCCTCTATAATGGTAGCCACCATCTGATTGTCGGGATTTTGGAACACCACTCCCACGTTTTTGCGTATTTCGAACAGTGACTTTTTGTCCGCCGTGTCCAGTCCGTTTACCGTTACCTTGCCCGTACGCGGAATAAGCAAGCCGTTCATAAGCTTTGCCACCGTACTTTTGCCGCTCCCGTTGTGACCTACGAGCGCAACAAACTCGCCCTCCTCTATCGAAAGAGAAAGGTTCTTTACCGCCCTTATCTCGTTTTGAGTGCCTGCGGAATAAGTAAAGCTTACGTTGTCAAAATTTATAAAGCTCATTCCTATATAATAGCACACTCGAGCGCCTTGGCGCAACGTTTTTGGGCAGAAATAAAAAAATTTAATTTTTTTGCATATACCCCTTGCATTTTTTTGATATGTATGTTACACTATTTTGTGATAAAGAATACTGCGAGGTACTATGTCTAAAATCATTGCTGTAGCCAACCAAAAAGGTGGCGTAGGAAAAACCACAACCTGTATCAATCTTAGCAGCTTTGTTGCGGCTATGGGCAAGCGCACCCTCATGATTGATATCGACCCGCAAGGCAACTGCACCAGCGGTATCGGCGTTGAAAAAAAGGAGCTTCGCGCGTCCATCTACAACGTTCTTGTGGGTGAATGCTCCGCAAAGGACGCAACCGTAAAGACTTGTGTCGAGGGGCTTGATTTGATTCCGTCCAACATCGACCTTGCAGGCGCGGAAATCGAGCTTATCAAGGTTCCTAACCGCGAAAAGGTTTTGCGCTCCATTTTGCAGCCGCTAAAAAACAAATACGACTACATATTTATCGACTGCCCGCCCTCGCTTGCGCTCCTTACGGTAAACGCACTTACGGCGGCAGACAGCATACTTATCCCCATTCAGGGCGAGTTCTTTGCTCTCGAGGGTCTTAGTCAGCTGATGAACACCATTCGCCTTGCAAAAAAGCACCTTAATCCCACTCTCGAGGTCGAGGGCGTTCTGCTTACTATGTATGACGGCAGAAGCAACCTTGTGGCAAGCGTAACGTCCGAAATTATCAAGTTCTTTGGTAAGAGCGTTTATTCACACCGCATTCCGCGCAACATCAAGCTTGGCGAGGCGCCCAGCTACGGCAAGCCGATTATGCATTTCGAGCCGCGTTGCTCGGGCTCTATCGCCTACAAGGCGCTTGCAGAGGAGTTTCTCGAACGCAACAAGGACTACAACTACACCAAAATCACCAGCATGGCAAGCCTTAAACGCAAGGCAGTAAAACCGCAACAATAATGGTGAATGAGTATTACTCCAAAAAGAATATTATAAAACAGCGACCCGTTCTTGAGTATATCCGCAACGACGGGGCGCATAAGGAAATGCACTCGCACCCCCATCCCGAGCTGATTTTTGTCGTCGGCGGTGGCGGTAGGTTTGAGCTTGAAGGCTACCTCTACCCCATAAAGGAGAACACGATAATCATTTGCAGTAAGGACGTTGCTCACTCGGAGTACGTGTTCGACTCGCCCGACGTGCAGGTGTATCACCTCGGCTTTTCGGGCGTGGTGCTCGGCGATTTGGAGCCGGACGTGGTAATCAACGAGCCGTACTGCATGCTTAATACGGGCGAGGACTGGCAGCTGTTCAAGTCGTACTTTGAGGCTCTTGTAAAGGAAGAAAAAACGCGCGGCATGGGTAGCAAAATCATTCAGGACGACCTTGTCAGGGTTTTGCTTATATCCACCCTGCGCCTTGCCGCACCCGACTTCGAGCGCCTATACTCACACAACAAGGCGTACCTCGACGCCAAGGAATACTTTGACAAAAACTACCTTACAATCGAAAATATCGAGGACGTATGCAAGCTTTTGAACCTTAACAAGTTCTACCTTACCCATCTGTTTAAGGTGCGCCTTGGCATTCCGCCCATCAAATATTTGCTTAATAAGCGCATGGAGCGCGCAAAGCAGTACCTATCAACCACGGGTCTTACCATCGGCGAGGTAGCCCAAAGGTGCGGCTATACGGACACGGCATACTTTTGCAGAGTGTTCAAAAAGAACGAGGGTGTATCACCACTTAAATACCGCAACCAGCAAAGAGAAAACAAGTAATTATCATACAACCAAAAAAGGCATCTACTGCTAAGAGTAGATGCCTTAGTTTTTTGTGTGCTGTTGCTGATATTACAGCTTATCCAAAAACTATTGTGACAGTTGCCCACTCACTGTCACTATAATTCGATGTATCCACAGGTACTGCCTTGACGTAAACGGTGTAATCGTTATCGGGGAATGTAAACGAGTTTGTTATAACCTCTACTTCATACGCACCGTAAGAAGGATAATGACGCATTTTAATTCCGCCCTGTCCGAACATTACCTCGTAGTAAGATACCTTGGGATCATTTATCACAACAGTAAGTCCTATTTCGGGATCATACGCGATAATAGGCGTTGCAAGTTGCTCTCTTGTATCCTCACGGACTACCGCCTCACACCACTCGCCGTACCACTCGTATTCACCGTCACTGCATATAGCGCGCACTCTGAGCGCTTGACCGTAAGCGATATGGGACATTGAGGTCTCTCCGATTACTGCAGGGGAGCCGTCGATTTCATACTCGTAAGCATCCGCGCCCTCAACCGCGCTCCAGGAAACCGTACCCTCGCTTGAGAACAGGCTCGTATCAAGCACGGGCGCGCTCATAATAGGAAGCTGAGTTTTTACCTCGCTCCAATCGCTATTTGCGTAACCAAACTCGTCGGTAGTTGCGCATACCGTTACGGTATCGTTTGCCTTAAGCCCCGATACGCTTGTAGCCGTGGTGGCAATTTCCTCGCCGCCGTTTATCTTATAAAGATAACCGCTTGCATTTTCTACCGCTTCCCACGAAGCTACACCGCCCAAAACGGTAACAACGGGTACAGAAAGCTTTGTTACGTTGTGATAAATCATTACCCACTCGGTGCTTTCACAGCCGTCCGCATACGCCTGAACGTAAAGCTTTTCGCCAAGGGGAATTTCGGAGAGCGCAACGTAATAGCTTCTCGTGCTTTTCACCTCGCCGTTTTCTCCAACCTTATAGTTGTATCCTTGTGCGTTTTCAACCCTCTCCCAATAAACTCTTTCTCGTCTTATCTCCGAGAATACGGGCTTGTCAAGAACCACCGTATAGGTATAGCTTTCGCTCCAAGCGCTTGCCCTGTAGCTTTGAATATTATCGCTTAACGCCTTGATGCGGTAGGTCACGCCTATCTGAGGATAGTATTCGGGATAATCTACTCTCGTCTCGTGCGGTACGCCACTCTTGGTATATTCTACCGTATAATACGATGCGCCCTGCACCTCGTCCCACATAAGCAGCTTGTCTTGAACGCGAATATTTGTAGGCGTAGCAAGCTGTGTTCTGTTGTCATTACAGGTGTATTCCGCCCAGTCGCTGTCGATATAGTCGCCATCCTCTGCGGCAACCGCCTTAATGCGGAAAACGTCACCGTTTTGGAGAGCTACCGAGCATTCGGTATCCGGCAAAACAGTTTTTTGCTCACCGCCGTTTATGGTATAAACGTAATAAGCTATGCCGTCTCCGCTACTTGCGTACCAGCTGATGGCACAAATCTCAAGCGAATATTCGCCGACTTGAGGCTTATCAAGCTTGATTCCCTCAAACACGTACCAATCCGACCACTCGGAGTCCGTGTATATGCTGTCGGTTGCCCAGCTGTTTATTACCGCACGCACCCTTACACGGTAGCCAACCTGCATGGGATTGTCCCAAGCGGAGAAATCATTGAAATTACCCTTGTAGATGCTGCTGCCGCTTGCGTCTTCGTACTCTATCTCAAAGTGATACTCATAGAAGCCCTCGATGTCCAAACGCGCCTCTATGTACCTGCCCTCGGTAAGCGTTATCTCGGGCGTAGGCAAAACACCGGTCACCATAAAGGTGTTAGAGTAGCGCGTATCGTAGTAATCCTCGTCATAGCTGTCGTAGCGATATTTTATGCCGAAGCAATATTTGCCCGCGGCCAAGCTATCTGCGTCAACGCTTACGGTAATGGGGATAACCTTACCAAACGGATAGAACGCATAGAAGTCCTCGAACATCATTATTCTGCGATACGACTCGTTCCAATTTACGGTAGAGGTAATATTGTTTTCCTGCATATAAGCCTCAAACTCCGCCTTGAATCCTACATAAATCTCGTCGGTGGCAACGCCGAACCACATCATATAATGGTACAAGCCGCTAATTGCGCTTTGAAGCACGTCAACAACCGTGCTGTTGAGTGCGCCCGAAATCAGGCTCTCCAATTTTTCGTCGTCCGTTGTACAACCCTCAATCAAGGCGAAGAAGTCGGGATCGCGCTCGAAGTCCTGTATCATCTGCGTCTTTATGCGGTACTCGTAGCTTGCGGGATAGTCATAAGCACTAAGCTCGCGAAGCAGGTCACGCTCGGCAAGATTTGCAATAATCTTTTCTCCCTGACCGCCGCTTCCACCTACAGTAACGTCTCCGTTGCCTCCGACGCTTCCATCTACAGTAATATCTCCGTTGCCTCCGCCAATGTAATCCTCCTCGGCGCTGATGTCAACACCGTTAAGAATCTCGAAAAGACAACGCCATCCCAGATGCTCCTTGATTTTGTCCTCACTCGGCAAAATCGCCTCGCCCTTCATAGCGCTAACGTAAGCGTTTATCCAAGCGTCCTCGTCAACCTCCGACCAATCTATCTGCTCGGACGTATAAAGCTCCTCGACAAGCTTCCAGTCCTTATAAAGGCCTACTGTAAAGGCCACCGTAGTAATCTCCGCATCCTCACCATTGATTCTGCCCGAGGGAGTAACCGTTACGGAATATCCGTCCAGAACAAAATCAAAGCTCATTCGGTTATACTCGTGATTTATGGGGTTAAGATAGAAATCTCCGTCATTAAGCGTGGTCTTTACAAAGCCTCTGCCGTCCTTAAGGTCAACGTCTGCCGTGATTTCGTAATAGCAGCTCTCGGTGCCAAACATCTCAAAATATTCGCGAACAATCAAATACGTGGTGCTGTTGCTGACAAACATATCCTCGTCGTCAAAGGTGTACGTAACCGAATTCTCCGCAAACAGCGCTTGCCACGATTGCTTATCCGTGCCGTAGTCGCTGTAATCGCCGCTATTCATCAGCTGCTCCGCATACTCAAGCGGCCACAGCTCCTCGTGATATATCACGTTAGCAAGTCCCCAATCGTCGTTTTCGATTGCGGCTTCATATCTTTCTCTTACCTCATCGACAATGCCGGGCTGATCGCAAATCTGCAAAATATAGTCAGCGTATCGCAGCTCTTCCATGTTGTTGTACAGCCTTACCTTGATGTTTTTGGTAATTGCAAGGCCAAGGAATCCGTTTTCCACTGCGTCAAACACAAGCGCCGCCGCGTCTATAAACGAATTCTTTTCGTTAAGATTCATTTCGGGCACTTCCAAGCTGAGTGTGGTAACGTAGCAGTCGGCATAATGCTCGGTGTACTCGTTGTCCGAATAGTAAACCTTTACAAGATATTCCGTTTCCGCCAAAAGGCCTTCGACTATTGTGTAGCCATAAAACTCATCCTCGTGGACCTTCTCCTCGCCCTTCCATACCTCCAAGCGGTCAAACGTGGCGGTTTGCGAAACAAGCGAAGCCCAAGCCTCAATGGAAAGCCCGCTGTCCGCTTCAACAAATCCATCGATTGCAAAGTTGGAATAATATCCCGCCTCGACTGTAAGCTCCTCTACTGCGCTTAACGTCGCCAGCTCGTAAAGATATACCGTATGCGCACGTACTCCGTAGCCGTCGTGCAAGTCCGCATACAAATAGACGTAAACGGTGTAATAGGTGTCTTCGACAAGTCCGCTTGCGCTGATGCTGTTGTCGCCGATAGTCAGCTTTTGATTTGCAACTATATTGTATCCGTCATATACTGCAACACCAAGCCAGCCGCTGCTTAAATTAGCCAAGCCACCTGCATCCGCTACGGAAAGCGCCAACGAGCAGCTGTTGGTCGTAATCGAAACAGGCTCAAAATCGCTTACCGAGGGATAGCCTGCATTGTACGGCAAGCCAACGGTAACGGTGTCGTTGTTGTTCATAAACTCGTCCGTTCCGTCTGCATTGATAAACGTATTTGCTATGTACTCGATATTAGTAACCGTATAGCTTGCTTGGGTGTACGTGCCGGCAGGAATAGGCACAGCCACGTAAACGCAGTTGTAATGCTGTGCGCCCTCGTTTATAAAGAACGAGAAAAGCCCGCCGCCAACCTGATATTTGGTTCCGTTCAGCATTAGCGAAAGAATAGTATATTGGTTGGGGTTGTTAAGCCATATCTGAATATAAACGGTTTCGCCCGCCACGCTGTAAACGTCATAGTCGGACTCTGGCGGGAAATTGGAATCAAAATGATTGTCGCTGTCCGCAAAATACTCGTCAAGAGCTTCGTCAAACGAACGGTAGCTAGCAGTCATAACCGTACGTAATGACGGCTGCGACAAGCCGGGCAGCTCGTCCGTAGGCACGCCGTTTGCCGAGGACGGCTCGGTATTGGATGCTAAAATTCCAAGATACGTAGGAGCAGAAGCAGGATCGGGGTCGGGTGTGCTTGCCGTATAGGTCTGCGATACGCTGTAATCACTGTCGGTGTAGTTGGTTCCGTCACCAACAGCCTTTACCTGTATGCTTTGACCGATAGAAAGCTGTACCGCCGTTGCCGAAGTCGCAATCTCGGTACCGCCGTTGATTTTGTAGGCGTAGCTGCTTGCGCCTGCTACAGTGCCCCAGCTTGCAAGTCCGCTTGCGGAAATGCTTACCGTAGGCGCGCTAAGCTTTGTAGGCTGCGGCTCGGGTGTGCTTGCCGTATAGGTCTGAGGTGCGCTGTAATCGCTGTCGGTGTAGCTTACTCCGTCACCGACCGCCTTTACCTGTATGCTTTGACCGATAGAAAGCTGTACCGCCGTTGCCGAAGTCGCAATCTCGGTACCGCCGTTGATTTTATATGCGTAGCTGCTTGCGTTTGCTATCGCGTCCCAGCTTGCAAGTCCGCTTGCGGAAATGCTTACCGTAGGCGCACTAAGCTTTGTAGGCTGCGGCTCGGGTGTGCTTGCCGTATAGGTCTGCGATACGCTGTAATCACTGTCGGTGTAGTTGGTTCCGTCACCAACAGCCTTTACCTGTATGCTTTGACCGCTAGAAAGCTGTACCGCCGTTGCCGAAGTCGCAATCTCGGTACCGCCGTTGATTTTGTATGCGTAGCTGCTTGCGTTTGCTACCTCGCCCCAGCTTGCAAGTCCGCTTGCGGAAATTGTCACAACGGGTGTGCCAAGCTTTGTCGCAGGCTCGGGCTCAGGTG
>JAFVXY010000003.1 GCA_017500845.1 Clostridia bacterium | reverse complement strand
GTATCCAAATATCTGGTTTAACTCTGTCTCTTAACTTCACTGACTTCCGTTAATTGACTTTGTTCGTTGTTGTGTTTTTAATTCGCTTTCTTGTTCTATATATTTCCAATGTTCGCGCCGCCCCCTCAAACGGGACAGCTTACACAATATACTACATACCCATAAGGTCTGTCAAGCGTTTTTAGGCACTTTTTAAAACTTTTTTAAATTTTTTTGTATTTATTTTTTGACTCCTTTTTGGGGGTCACCGCCCATTCCCCCTTGACTATTTATGCGCGCATATAGTATAATAAATGTATGCGTATAGATAAGTTTTTGAAGGTGTCCAGAATACTCAAGCGCCGCACTCTTGCAAATTCGGCGTGCGACTCGGACAAGGTTTTTGTAAACGGCAAGGCAGTTAAGCCCTCGCACAGAGTAAAAGAAGGTGACGAGGTGACTATTGAATTCCTTAGCGGCAAGCTTACCTTTATTATAAAGGGGCTTAATGAAAAGGCGTCCAAGGAAGAGGCGTCTACCCTATATGAAATCGTTAAAGATTAGTTCTATCATTCTTTGCGGCGGCAAGGGAGTTCGTTCGGGCAGTCCCAAAAACAAGGTTTTGTGCTACTTTGGCATAAAAACCGCGCTTGAATATTGCCTTGACGCATTTGCCCCCTTTTGCGATGAGCAAATTGTGGTATCGGCAAGCGGCGACGTTGACGAAGCAAACGCTTTAAGCGCACCGTACGGCGCAAAGGTCGTACTTGGCGGCGACACGAGAACGGAAAGCGTACGAAACGGATTGACGGCAGCAAGCGGCGATATCGTTCTTATACACGACGGCGCAAGACCGTTTGTAAACGCCAAAACAATTGACGACTGCATAATATCCGCTATACGAAACGGAAGCGGTATTGCGGCAATCAAGGCGGTTGATGCGCTAAAAACGGTAACGAACGACGCAATTACGGGCGAGGTGCCGAGAGAAAATCTGTATCAGATACAAACGCCGCAAGCCTTCCAATTGGACGAAATAAAAGCCGCTTACGAAAAAGCGCGCGGAGCATTTACAGATGACAGCGCTGTATATGCAAGCGCAGGCTTTACCCCTTGCGTGGTTTTAGGCTCGGCAGACAATAAAAAAATCACAACGCCAGAGGATATGATTTCTACCCCGCCCTGCCAAAAAATCGGGTGCGGAATGGATTTTCATACCTTTGCCCAAAACCGTAAGCTGATTTTGGGCGGCGTTCATATCCCGTACAAAATGGGGCTTGTGGGCAACAGCGATGCAGACGTTGTGGCACACGCAATAATGGACGCACTTCTGTCTGCCATAGGCGAGCCTGATATCGGCGTTCTCTTCCCTTGCACAGACGAATACAAGGACGCCGACAGCATTGAGCTGCTTAGGCGTGTCATACAAATGGTATCGCAGCATAGCCGCAAGATAATAAGCGTATCCGTCACAATTATGGCGCAAGCACCGAAAATGGCAGCACACATCCCCGCTATGCGAAAGGCGCTAAGCGAGGCAATGAATATAAGCACCGCCGCGATAAATATTTCGGCAACGACCACCGAGGGGCTTGGCGTTATCGGTGAGGGCAAGGGAATCGCCGCCGGCGCTGTTTGCTTATTGCAGTAAATAAACTGATTATGTCAAAAAACCGCGACTACGTGCCGCGGTTTTTGTTACTTCTCTAAAAATTTATGCAACAATATTACGCCAAAAATGCTTTTACATCTTTGTAGGCGTCTTTAACAATATGAGCTCCATGCCGTTTTTAAGCGTATTTTTTACGGCTTGCGTAAGGTAAAGGCGTGCGTTTTGCGCATTAACATCGTCGCTGATAATGCGGTGTCCGATATAGAACTTATTGAACGCCTGCGCCAAATCTATAAGGTGCCTGGTAAGAATGCTGGGCTCGTAACGCTCGGCGGCAACTGCCACAGTGTCCTCGTATGAATTAAGCATGCGGATAAGCGTAAAGGTGTCGTCGTCGATAAGCTCGCCGCAGTCTATCTCGCCCGTAGGCTGAGCCTTAGAAAGCACCGAGCAACACCTTGCGTGTGTGTATTGCAAATACGGTCCTGTTTCGCCATCAAAGTTAAGCGCCTTATCAAACGAGAACACGATATCCTTGATACGGCTGTTGCTGAGGGCACCAAATACAACCGCACCCACGCCTATTGCCTCTGCCGTTTCGTCGGCGTTTTCAAGGTCGGGATTCTTTTCGGAAATAATCGCTCGGGTCTTTTCTACCGCCGTGTTGATTACGTCCACAAGCTTAACCACGTTGCCGCTACGAGTGCTGAGCGAGCCGCCACCCTCGATGCTCACCATGCCAAACGGCACATGAACGCAGTCCTTTGCCCACTCGTGCCCCATAAGCTCAA
The DNA here is from genome assembly GCA_017500845.1 of Clostridia bacterium. GTDB lineage: Bacteria > Bacillota > Clostridia > Christensenellales > Pumilibacteraceae > CAG-552. The sequence goes on along the minus strand of JAFVXY010000003.1, from coordinate 47,296 downwards.
GCACCTTAAACACCTGCTTGAAGTGCAAATTTTGTTGATACGCCACAACGTAAAGGTTCTTGTCGAAGTTGTACGTGTTTTTACGGTAGAACGCGCAAGCGAGATCGCGAGTTGCATACAGCGATGCTCCGTCACTGCGGAGAATCAAGCAGGGCGTCATGCCGTACTCGTCAAGCGGAACAATCATAGCTCCGTCAGACGGTTGCAAAAGATTCTTTTCCTTAAGCTCGTCAACGACGGGTTGCATCTTGTCGTTGAAGAACGCCTCGCCGTTGTAGCTGTCGAATTTGATTCCTAATCTATCGTAAACCTTGGTTACTTCCTCGAGGGTGATGCGCTTAAATTCCTCGTAAGCGGCAGTCGCGCGCTCGTCCTTTTCCTCGATTTTCTTAAACCACATACGAGCCTCGTCATTGAGGGAGTCGTCAAGCTCGGCTTCCTTATGAAAGCGCACGTACAGCTCCAAAAGGCTATCCATGGTCTGCTCGCCCTTGCCCCACTTGAAATATGCTGTAAGGAGCTTGCCAAATTGCGTTCCCCAGTCGCCAAGGTGGTTAATGCCTATCGCGTTGTAGCCGAGATAGCGGTAAATTCGGTGAAGCGAGCCGCCGATAACGGTGCTGGACAAGTGCCCGATATGGAACGGCTTTGCTATGTTGATAGACGAATAGTCGATGCAAACGGTCTTGCCATTGCTTGCGTGCGGAGCAAATCTTTCGCCACGGGCAAGAACACCACTCAGCACCTGCGCCGCCATAGCCTTGCGGTCGAAATAGAAGTTAAGGTAGCCGTTTACGCTTTCCACCCTCTCGATATGCGCAGGAAGGTCGGTCATGCTGTCGCGAAGCTTGTCGGCAATCATCACAGGCGACATACGCATCGCCTTGCTAAGCTTAAAGCACGGCAAGCAGCAGTCGCCGTTTTTTATATCCTGCGAATAAACCAGCAGCCCCTTGGTTTCCGCCTCGGGGGTAACTCCCTTAGAAATGATATATTCCTCTGTAATCTTCAAATAATCCATATTTCGCCCCTTATACGTTGAATCTAAAGAGTACCACATCGCCGTCCTGCATAACGTACTCCTTGCCCTCGCTACGCACCTTGCCCTTCTCCTTGGCGCCTACGAAGCCGCCGCACGCCATAAGGTCGTCATACGTCACAACCTCGGCACGAATAAAGCCCTTTTCGAAGTCGGTATGTATCTTACCTGCCGCCTGCGGAGCCTTGGTGCCACGCTCGATTGTCCACGCACGCACCTCTTTTTCGCCTGCCGTAAGGTAGCTGATAAGACCGAGAAGCGAGTAGCCTGCCTTGATAATTCTATTCAAGCCGCTTTCGGTAAGGTTAAGCTCCTCGGCGAAAACTGCTCTGTCCTCGGGGTCGAGCTGAACGAGCTCGCACTCAACCTTGGCGCAAATTTCTATCGACTGGCTATGCTCAGAAGCCGCAAACTCCTTGACCTTAGCAGAATGCTCGTTGCCCTTGCCAATATCCTCCTCGCCCACATTGGCGCAGTAAATTACCGGCTTGTCGGTAAGCAAGAAGAACGTTGAGGTAAGCTCACGCTCCTTGTCGGTAAGCTGAAGCGTCCTAACCGACTTGCCTTCTGCAAGACAGGCATACAGCTTTTTGAGCAGCTCTGCTTCTTCCATATATTTCTTTTCGCCCGTCTTTACGAGCTTTTCCGCCTTTTCCTTGCGTTTTGTTACCGTTTCGAGGTCGGCAAGAGCAAGCTCGAGGTTGATAATTTCTATGTCGCGAATGGGGTCTACGGTGTCCTCAACGTGCGTGATATTTTTGTCCGAAAAGCAACGCACCACGTGAACTATGGCATCCACCTCGCGGATATGCGAAAGGAATTTGTTGCCCAGTCCCTCGCCCGAGCTTGCGCCCTTAACGAGCCCCGCAATGTCCACAAATTCAAGCACCGCAGGGGTGATTTTCTTAGTATTATACAGCTTGCCGAGAGCCCCAAGTCTATCGTCGGGCACGGCAACCACGCCTACGTTAGGCTCGATCGTGCAAAACGGGTAGTTAGCGCACTCGGCGCCTGCCTCGGTTATCGCATTAAACAGCGTGCTTTTGCCAACGTTGGGGAGTCCTACCACTCCAAGTTTCATATCAATTTCCGTCCTTATCAGTTTTTTGACGCACAGCGTCGCAGTTTACCGTACCATTATAGCACAACCATAGCCGCAAACGCAACTAAAATTACGCAAGCTCGAAGAGTATGTTGCCGCTGTTTGCGCTTACAAGCACGACTCTTAGGGGGTCGCCAAGCGTAATTACGCCCTTGCCGAGAACACTCATCGTTGAGGTTGCCTCGTTGAATTGAGTATTGCCCATCGTTTCCGCCCTTATCATGCCCTCGGCGGTATTGTCAAGCTCGATGTAAACACCCCACTCGGTAATCCCGCTGACCGTACCGTCAAAGGTCTTACCCACGAACTGCGACATATAGTCGGCGATATAAAGCTCGTCGATTTCACGCTCGATCTTTTCGCTAAGCCTTTCTCTTTCGGACGCTTGCTTTGCCGCCTCCTCTACATCCTTATTATATGCGGCAAGGCTTTCGCCGCGAATGTAGCTTTTGATTACTCTATGAATAGCAAGATCGCTGTATCTGCGAATGGGTGACGTAAAGTGGCAATATTCCTTGATTGCAAGCCCGAAGTGACCGCCACACTCCACCGAATACCTTGCTTTGGACATACTGCGAAGCGTCATTCTGCTTACCGCCGCCTTCTTGCCTTGCGGAACGGAATCAAGCAAGCTTGCAATTGAGGACGACGAGGGCTTTACGCCTTTGATTCCCATCGCCTCGAGAAAAACGTTAAGCTCGTCTATCCTCTCGGGTGAGGGCGGCTCGTGCTCGCGATACACAAACGGAGCCTTGAGTGCAAGGAACTTTTTTGCCACGAAGCGGTTGGCGGCAATCATACACTCCTCGATTATGGAGTGAGCAAGCAGCCTCGGCGATTTGCTTACGTTTGTCACCCTACCGTGGTGAAATTCGAATTTGGGCTCGGGAATTTCGAAGTCAATATTTCCCTCGCTATCACGCTTTTTCTTTAATACGTCCCTTAGTTCTTTTAACAAAAGCAGTGTGTTTTTGTGCTGAGCGTAGTCGTTACTTTCGCCGCTGAGAACCTTGTCCGCACGCTCGTAGGTCATACGCTGATGTGAGCATATAATGCCCTCGACCACCTCGCCTCCAATTATATCACCGCTTGTACATATGTCCATAATTGCCGTCAAGGTATAGCGCAGCTCGTTTTCGTTAAGCGAGCAAACGCCGTTACACAGCGCCTCGGGTAGCATAGGGATAACGCTTTCGCCGTAGTAAAAGCTGTTGCCGCGGCGAAACGCTTGCTTGTCCGTGTGGGAGTGATTGGGCACGTAATGCGCCACGTCTGCTATATGCACCCACAGCCTAAAGCCACCGTCCGTTCTTTCGGCATAAACGGCGTCGTCAAAATCCTTACTGCTCTCGCCGTCTATCGTAAAGCACGGCTGGGCGGTAAAGTCCACTCTGCCGTCAGTAGTGATGGGCTTGCGTGCCGCTTCATGGGTTTCGTCAAGCACCTTTTGCCTAAAATCCTCGATACCCAGCTTGAAAATTGCCGCCTCGATATCCGAGCTTAGTGTGCCTGCCTTGCCAAGCACCTTTATGATTTCGCCCCTGCCCCTATCCTTGCGCGACAAGCGAACGACCACACGGTCGCCGATTTCTGCTCTCGCGCCCGTAACGTATATATCGCGGCTATAATGCTTGCTGTCAGGAATAACCTTGGGCGTACGCATTTCCATAACGAAAATACCGGTAAGCTCGTTTGTGCCGTTTGCCACGATACGCCTAACCTCGCCGTGATCAGGATACACGTCTACCTCAACGGTATCGCCGTGCATAGCCCCTTTTAGCGACTTAGCAGGAATAAAAATATCCTCATTTTGCTCGCACGACAAAAAGGCAAATCCGCGGCTGGAGCCGCGAATAACGCCCACCACCGTACGAATGGGCTTTTGACGAGCCGACCTCTCTTTGCCCTTATGTCTGTAATTTGTGTATATATTTTTTCTTTTCATATATTCCTTTTGCCCCTAATAATAGGCGTTGTTACAAAATAATAATGGGACACAAATAAAATTTGCGCCCCACTAATCTATCCTATTTTTTGCACCTTAGAACTTAATCCAAATACCCGTAACGAAGAATGCAATCGTAACGACTACAACCACGATACTAAGAACTACCGTAAGTCTTTTCATGATACCTTCGGGGGTGCGAACCTTGTTCTGCGAATAGAACGAGTCATACGACTGACCGCTGAGCGCGCTCATGCCCTCGGATGCCGACGGCTGCAACAAAACAAGTACAATAAGCGCAAGAGCGCAAACTGCCAAAATGGAAATGCAAACAATTCTTATTACACGCATTATGTCAGACGTAGTCGTAACCGCGGACATAAGCATATTCATAACGTTAATAAGTTTCAAAGCGTTCACCTCTAAAAATAATGCTAAGGTATTATAGCAGAAAGCAAGCTCTTTTGCAAGCGATTTTACGCCACAAAACACTTATTTTCTAAAATTTTTGAATAGAATCACCTATCAGCTTGCCTGCAATTTTTAGTGACGAAAGCTTGGGCTCGTCCGGCTGAACACCGCCAAACAAAAATATCCCACCAAAAACGTCACTCGCGCCAAAAATGGGCGCATACGCCATATGCGAAAAGCCGTAGCTTACACCTCCCATAATGCCACTACGGCGATCCTTGAGGTTCTTTACAAGCTCTGCCGATACCTCTTTGTTTTGTAAAACGCTTTTTCCGCCGCCTGCCCCCACAATGAATTCCTTAAAGTTGCTGATGGCGGCAGTCAAGCCGTATTCCGAGGCAAGGCTGTCGCAAGCACTGCGGCCAAGCGCCACAAGGTCGCCCTCGTTGCTTACCTTGCTGATAACGATATTGCCGTTTTCCATTGCCACGATTTCCAGCGGATCTCCTATATTTATGCTATACAGCCTGCGATACTCGCGCGGAATAACTATTCTGCCAAGCTCGTCAAGACGACGAACGATTCCTGTTGTTCTCATTTGTTTCCTCCCTATGGTAGTATGCACCAAAACCTAAGCAAAATACATATTTTTCTTGACATTATACAAAAATAAATGTATAATTATCGCTATGAAAAAGCACGCAAGAATTTATGTACTCGACAAAGACGACCAGTTTACGGCTATATTTTTAGGCACGGTAGAGGACTCGAATACCGGCTACTATATAGAATATGAGGACAGCGAGGGCGTCACCTGCGTGATAGGATACAGTAAGGGAATTGCAACCATTACACGCACAGCAGAGCCCATATATACCCTCGTGCTTGAAGAAGGGGCTCCTCACGCATTTAGAATAGAAACTCCGTACGGCAATATCGAGGCTGCCGCACACCCCATAACCGTGCGTTCACGAAATTACGGCAATAAGCGTACCATAACGCTTGTATACGACCTAATTCTCGGCAAGGAAAAAATGCGCCATACGCTAAAGCTAAAGGTTGAGCTTTTAGAATAATATATTGACTTATACTATCATAAAAACACAAAAAAACGGTGGTACGTACCACCGTTTTTTGTATAAATCATTATTTTATTATGCTTTGTAGTTAAAGGTAATATAGCCGTCTACGTTAAGACCCTCGCTATCCATAAGCTCAACCTCAAAGTAAGCAACCGCATTTCTGGTGCCTGCAAAAACATATTCGCAGTCCTCGCCGCTAATGCTCTTTGTAGCCTCGCCGCTGTTAACGATTCCATTCTCGGCGTCACCGCTAAGCTGGGTAATCTTTACGTTTAAGCCGCCCAACACGGTTACTCTTTGATTCATGCTAACAGACGGAGTGTAAGCAAAATAAATCTTTTGCCCTGCAGTAGTGAACTTAAGTCTGTAAGTACCCTCAGCCACTGCATACGGGCTAAAGCTTTCTGCGTCGATAGTCGTGCTGTCTTCTACGTAAGAACCCGTACCGTTGCCGCTAGCAGCCTGATTAAGATCAGCATCCGTCTTAAGTCTAAGGTTGATTGTCTTGCTTTCCCCCTTATTGATAAGGCAAAGGTCGTAAGTAACGTTATCGGGCAAATTCTGCAAATGCACTTCAAGCGTTGTAGCCGTGGTGTCGGTAATGGTGCTGAACATATCGTCACCATAATCAAATGTTACAACGCCGTTTTCGTCAGTAGTGGGAACGTAAGCATAGCAAGCTCCACCGCCGTTTTCCACATATTTGCAGACCTGTACTTGCATACCCTGAACAGCCTGACCGTCCAAGCCGATTACCTTGATAGTAAACGCAGGACCATCTTCACCGGGGTCTGGATTTGGGCAACCAAGGCATGCAAACGCCATAAGTGCAACAAGCATAAGCGCTAATATACCAAATAATTTTTTCATAGTGATCTCCTTATAAGTAGTGTAGTTTATAATACCACCGTTTACCCTCTTGTGTCAAGCAAAATAAGGTAAGACGTACAAAGCAAGCCAAAAACGGCAAGTATGTATCTTGAACAGTACAAAAATTCACACAAAAAAACACGCCTATATAGACGTGTTTTTTTATTAACTTTATCTAAAACTAAATTTCAAATGTGGGGTTTCTCATCCAACTAAGCAATTGAGCATATGTGGAGTACGCACCGTTTACAACTCCGATAATATCGCCGTCATTATCGTTGACATCTATACCATCGTCCTCAACCATTACAACGTACGGTAAACCACCATTGGAATATCTGCTGTATTTTTGATAGATGGGATAGTTGGGCGAGCTGGGATCAAGATACGAAGTAGCCGAAACGTTTACCTTTACAATCTTAACATCTGCCGCAAGTGCTGCTGCATCGTTTGCCTGTAATGCTGTGATATGCTCTTCGAATTCTCCTTGCAAAACATTGCAATAATAGCACTCTGTGCCATAGAAATCTATAAGAACCTTACCCTCTCTTTTGATAAAAGCCTCAAACTCTGCAAGACGTTGCTGCGAGTTAATATTATTGCTACTGGGCTCGAAGATGTAGATTTTGGTCAAATCGTCGTCAAGAACGATGTTAAGAACAGTATTGCCTGTAATAACAAGCGTATAGGTATAGGTATAATTGCCGTCAAATACAACGTTTGCCTTTTTGTCTACGCCGTTTACCTCAAAGGTCTTAAGGGTGCTGCCGTTAGATGTGGTAATGGTAACGGTAACCTCTTCGTCCTCTGCATACATCGCTCTGTCAGGATTAACCGTAACAGAACCCTTAGTAGTGTTGTAAGTGCCAACATCCAAGCTGTACTTATAGTCCTCACTCTTCCAAATGCCGTACTCTTGGAATCTAACCGTAACGGTAGTGTCCTTATCTGCATACCAATCGCGGGACGTGGTGGTGAACTCATTGCTGCCATTACGCAAGGTATCGGTGTAGTTACGAGTACCGATATAAACGGCCTGAATTTCGTATCCTGTCTTTGCCTCGATGCTGATAGTTACCTTTTCGCCCAAAGCGTACTCTGCCTTTGCGGGGGAGAGAGTTACGGTACCCTTGGTGGTGTCGTAATCTTCAACGGTAAGCTTGCAGGTAGTGGGCACGGGATCCTCTCCCGGATCGGGATCAGGCTGCGGGCATGCTACCAAAGCAGCGCCTACGGTTACGAGGAAAAGCATGCTAAGCACTAACGACAAAAGCTTTCTAACCTTTTTCATAGTAATCTCCTTGTTTATTATAATTATTAACTATATAATAATAACATTATTACCCACAATTTGTCAATGTTTTTATTATAAAAATTAGCTGAAAATCGCCACAGTTATTCTACCAAAACGGATTCGATTACAATCGGCTCTACAGGAACGTCGTCGTAATACGTCCATCTGGTTGTTTTTACCTTACTGATCGCGATTGCCGCGTCGAGCGATTCTTGATCGCGCACCATTCCGAACGCCGCATACTGTCCATCCAAAAAGCCGCAGTCTGCCACGCAAATAAAGAACTGACTGGATGCGCTGTCGGGAATGTTTGTGCGTGCCATCGAAATAACGCCGGGCGCGTGGTGCAAGCGGTTGTCTACTCCGTTTGCCATAAACTCGCCCTTGATGCTTTGCGAGGTCTTATGAACGAGTCCATCCCTATACTCGAAGCCGCCGCCCTGAATCATAAAGTCCTTGATTACCCTATGGAAGCAAAGACCGTTATAAAAATTCTCCTTTGCAAGCTTAACGAAGTTTTCTACCGTGATGGGTGCAACCTCGGGGTAAAGCGCAAGCCTAATTTGCTTGCCGTCAGTAAACTTAATAGTTGTATTTATTGTTTTCATAGTTTTATCTCCTTGTGCGATTATTGTAGCACACATAGCGCATTATGTCAATTATTTGGCTCTACGGTTATTATAACTCTTTTTTAATTGACATTCCCAACCGTTTTATAGTATAATACTACGGTAAAGGCACCCATAGTTTAATGGATAGAGCATAGGTCTTCGGAACCTATTGTGAGGGTTCGAATCCTTCTGGGTGCGCCAAAAAGTCCCTGCAACCAACAAGGTTGTGGGGGCTTTTTGCCCGAAGGATTCGAACACTGAGAGGGCGCGAGCGTTAATAAAACAGTCCTGTGGACTGTTTTTAGCGAGCGGACGAGCAATCTATGATTGCGAAGTCGTTGCATTGCTTGCAATGCAATATCCTTCTGGGTGCGCCAAAAAGTCCCTGCAACCAACAAGGTTGTGGGGACTTTTATCCATTGCGAAAGCAATGGCATATAATCACGCGACAGCGTGTATATCATCACCAACGGTGCATATCATCAGCCGCAGGCGGTATTCCCTTTCGCAATGATGATATTCAAAACTTCGTTTTGATGATATACAAGGCTTGCGCCTTGATGTTATGCACACCTTCGGCGTGATTAAGGTTGCCTATATCTGGGTGCGGCAAAATTCTTTCGGATTTTGTCGCTTTTATCCATTGCGAAAGCAATGGCATATTCATCACGCTTTAGCGTGTATATCATTCGCTTTTTCCGTTCTCGTTTTTCCACTTATCAAGCTTTTCCAAATCATTCTTTTGAACAGACGGGTTAATATATGAGAGAACATTCTTGAAGTCTGATTGATTTATAACCTTAGCTTCTCCCGTTGCAAATCTCTTAATCGAAACTTGTTCAACCTTGTCAAGAAGATTGCACATATCAGCACCGCTAAAGCTTTGGGTTGCAGTTACAATAGCATCAATATTTACATCGTTTGCAATCGTAAAAATCCCTGCCGCCTTAATTTTATTAAGGCGCGATTCTATCATATATCGTCTTGTTGACTCGTCAGGTAATCCAACGTATAATCTTGTTCCAAATCCACCGGGACGAACAAAAGCGGGGTCAATATCCCACGGCTTATTCGTTTCGGCTATAAGTAATAGAATTTTACCGCCCTCTTTTCCATAAGCATCAATACCCTGTATTTGTCTGAGTAATTCAGAACTTATCTCTTTAGCGTGTTGCACTCTCGTAGATACGGGGCAGATTCTTTCTATTCCGTCAAAGAAAACTACGGCACGCCTAAAGCTACGTGCTTCTTGAAATAATTTTGTGATTGCTTTCTCGGAGCTTTCATTACCGCCAAGAAGTAAGTCAGAAGCACTTATTGAGCAAAATTTTGCCCCTATTTCGCGTGCAATTGCGGCGGCTATCATTGTCTTGCCCGTACCGGGTGGGCCATAGAGCAATATTTTACCGTCCGGCTTAATTCCGCAAGTCGCCTCAAGCTTAGAATTCCGCATTGGCTCTAAAACGTGGAAAATAATTTGCTTCTTTACATCATCAAGCCCTGCAATATCATCAAAAGAACCTAGCGTAATATTATTCCATTTAAATTGATAGTTTGCGCGTACAGATACGTCCACGCAAGGGGTTGTTTTCTTTTGTTTTAAGATGCCCTCAACGGCTTCCGTATTGAGTTTTTCTTGTATAGATGTGGGCGTAGAATTGGCGGGCAACATTCGCCCCGTCAAAGCGAAATAAGCTATGCTACGTATTCCGTTTTCTCTAAATTTTTTACAAATGGTCAAAAGCATTATTGCTTTCTTGTCACATCTTGGCTTATCCTCAGGACTTGCTTTGCCAATTTCAATCAAAATCGAAGCTACATCTATTAGCATTTTGCAAATATCGTTAGGCTCTGCGTTCTTTTCAAATGCTACAATAGCTTTTTCAAGCAAAGCCTTGTAATCGTCCTTTTTTTGTTGAATGTTCATAACGTTATATACTGCTCCACTGTTACTAAATAATCATTCTACTGTTGCTCCGCCCGATCGGAACACCCAAAAAATGCGTATCAAATCCACCACGCATTGCACAAGACAATTGCTACTGCCAGATTACAGGCGTTTTGCCGTCCGTGTCGTAATGCCAATAGTTGCCGTCATCCGTCGGCTCACTCTCGCTGTAAAAGTACACGGTTGCATCTAACAGCTTATTGTTGCCGTCCTCAACAGTCATATCTGCCCAATCCTGCTCCGTGCCTAAATAAAACACCTCCGTCAAGTTACTGCAGCCATAAAAAGTATTTTTTTCGATGCTCGTGACTGAATCGGGAATAATTATACTCTTAAGCTGAGTGCAATCGTTAAACGCTCTCGCACCTATACTTGTTACACCCTCTGGAATAATTATACTTGTAAGCTCAGTGCACCATGAAAACGCATATTCGCCTATATTTGTTACGCCCTCGCAAATAATTATACTCGCAAGATTAGCGCACCCCGAAAACGCATATTCGCCTATATTTGTTACGCCCTCGGGAATGATTATACCCGTAAGCTCCTTGCAAGACCAAAAAGCATAATCTCCTATGCCCGTTACGCCCTCGGGGATTACGCTGGTTTTACAGCCCGCTATAACGGTATTTGTACTTTTTTCGATTATGCAGTTGCCTTGGCTTTGGTATGCCGTATTGTTGCCGCCTACCGTGATAGACGTCAAGTTATCACATTCAACCAACAAAATGTTGCCTAATTGTTCTACGCTGTCGGGAATAGTTATGCTTGTCAAGCTATCACAACCATAAAAAGCCCGATCAAGTATCGACGTTACACTATTAGGGATATCTATATTTGTCAAGCTGACGCAGCCATAAAACGCATAACTACCTATGCCGCTTACTCCATCGGGAATGGTTATGCTTGTAAGTCCACTGCAATTATGAAATGCAGAATTTCCTATACTTATTACCCCATCGGGAATACGTATACTCGTTAACCCACGGCAAAGAGCAAACACATATTCTTCTATGCTTGTTAGACCATTGGGAATATTGATAGACGTCAACCCATTGCAATCATAAAACGCATATTTCCCTATACTTGTTACTGTGTCAGGAAGACTTATACTTGTAAGCCCACTACAAGACCAGAACGCATATCCCCCTATCTCCAAAACGCCGATAGGAAAATTTATAGACGCCAACTCTCTGCAAGCATAAAACGCACGTTCCCCTATGCTCGTTAGTGTGTCAGGAAGACTTACACTTGTAAGCCCACTGCAAGACGAAAACGCAAATCCCCCTATCTCTAAAACGCCGATAGGAATATCTATGGATGTCAACCCACTGCAACCATAAAACGCACGTTCCCCTATGCCCGTCACGCCGCTCGGAATTACGCTGGAGCTACAACCCCAAACAACGGTATTCGTGCTTGATTCGATTAGGCAATTTCCCTCACTGCGGTATGCCGTATTGTTGCCGCCTACCGTTATGGACGTAAGTCCACTGCAATTGCCCAATGCTAAAAATCCTATGCTGGTAACAGAATCGGGGATATCTATGCTCGTCAGCTCAGCGCAATCTTCAAAAGCCTTTTCGCCTATGCTCGTCACACCCTCGCAAATGCTTACGGCGATCAAATTTATACAACCGTCAAACGCACTATCCTCAATGCTTGTTATACCATCATGAATAATAACGCTCGTTAGCGCTTCATCACCATAAAAAGCTTTTTTGGCAATTTTTGTCACGGGCTTATTGTCATAAACGCCTGCAATCGCTATATCCGTATCGGTTGCCGATCCCCTACCGGCTACGTAATAAGACTGCCCATCCTCGTTTAGAAGATAGCTTATGCCCACGGTAAAAGGTTTTTTACACTCCGCGCAATTCTCGTTGGTGCCGAGCTTATGATCGTAATCGCCGCTCTCGAAAGTATCTGTGCCTTTTGCTCCGCACTCGCACGAATAGTAATACCTCGCCTTTTTAATGCACGTTGCTTTGCTTGCTATATAACCGTCCGACACAACCTCTTGATTAAATATGCACGTATGATCATCATTTTCGGGGCGCTTGCAAGCGGCAAGCACGCTAAACGCCGTAAAGAGTGCCACAATAATACCAAGCATTGTCAGTAGTCTAAACTTTTTCATAACCTTACCTCCATGCTATTTCCGTACACCATGTATATCAGCTTTTTCATGGATTTGTTTCCTATTTTATAAAATTTTTTTGAAAAAATTTTGAACATTATTTTTAGCCACAGGACGAGAACTTTGTTGTTACCAAATTGTAGCAACGCCGTCTACGTAATGCCAATAGTTGCCGTCATCCGTCGGCTCACTCTCGCTGTAAAAGTACACGGTTGCATCTAACAGCCTATTATTGAAATCCTTAACAGTTATATCTGCCCAATCCTGCTCCGTCCCCAAATAATACACCTCCGTCAAGTTACTGCATGCAAAAAACGCATATTTCCCTATGCTCGTGACTGACTCGGGAATAATTATACTCGTTAGTCCTATGCGGTACTCAAACGCACCATTTCCGATACTCGTTACACCCTCGGGGATTACGCTATCCTTACCGCCCAAAAGAACGGTATTCGTGCTTATTTCGATTAGACAATTGCCCTCACTGCGGAACACCTCATTATTGCCGTCAACCGTTATAGACGACAGCGCGCTGCACTTCAAAAATGCATTAGACGCTATGTACGTTACGCTAGCGGGAATTACCACACTGGTCAAACTACTGCAGCTTTCAAAAGTATTTCCGTCGATACTTGTTACACCCTCGGGAATAATTATACTTGTAAGCTCAGTGCACCATGAAAACGCATTTTCGCCTATACTTGTTACACCCTCGGGAATGATTATGTCCGTAAGCCCCTTGCAAGAGAGAAACGCATAATCGCCTATGCCCGTTATACCCTCGGGGATTACGCTGGCTTTACAACCAGCTATAACAGTATTTGTACTTTTTTCGATTATACAGTTGCCTTGGCTTCGGTACACCTTGTTATTACTACCTACCGTGATAGACGTCAAGCTATCACAATCAACCAACCAAAAGTTGCCTAATCGTTCTACGCTGTCGGGAATAAATATGCTTGTCAAGCTATCGCAATCATGAAAAGCCCAATCATATATCGACGTTACACTATTAGGGATATCTATATTTGTCAAGCTGATGCAGCCATAAAACGCATAACTATCTATCCATCTTACCCCATCGGGGATGGTTATGCTTGAAAGTCCTCTGCAATTCATAAATGCAGAATTTCCTATGCTCGTTACGCCATCGGGAAGTTCTATACTCGTCAGCCCTTTGCAAAGGGCAAAAACATATCCTTTTATGCTTGTTACTCCGCTGGGAATATCTATAGACGTCAATCCACTGCAAGCATAAAACGCATATTCCCCTATGCTTGTTACCGTATCAGGAAGACTTATACTTGTAAGCCCACTACAAGACCAGAACGCATATCCCCCTATCTCCAACACGCCGATAGGAATATCTATAGACGTCAACTCACTACAATCATAAAATGCACATTCCCCTATGCCCGTCACGCCATTGGGAATTACGCTGGAGCTACAGCCCAAAACAACGGTATTGGTGCTTGTTTCGATTAGGCAATTTCCCTCACTACGGTATGCCGTATTATTGCCGCCTACCGTTATGGACATCAGCCCACTGCAACTGCCAAATGCAAAATAACCTATGCTCGTGACCGAATCGGGGATATCTATGCTTGTTAGCTGAGTGCAACCTTGAAAAGCCTTTTCGCCTATGCTCGTCAAGCCCTCGCAAATGCTTATACTCGTCATGTCGGTACAGTTGTAGAATGCACAATATCCAATGCTCGTTACGCTACTCGGTATGGTTACGCTTAATAAACTACTGCACTCACCAAATGCATAGTCGCCAATTCTCGTTACGCTACCCGGTATGGTTACGCTTAATAAACTACTGCACTCACCAAATGCATAGTCGCCAATTCTCGTTACACCGTCGGGGATAGTTATACTTTCTAACCCGATACAACCGTAAAATACTTCGCTTTCTATGCTTTGCACGCGGCTGGGAATGGTGATACTCTTAAGACTTTGACATCTAAGAAACGCCCCCGCTTTTATAACCTCTATTCCATCGGGGATAATTATTTCTTCTACATTATAGCACCAGGCAAATGCCCACTCCCCTATTTCCGTTAAGCCACTTGGCAAATCTAAGCTTTTCAAATCATAACAGCTGTAAAAAGCATAATTTTCTATGCGTGTCACGCCCTCAGGAATGCTTATGCTCGTCAAGCTATTACATTCATAAAACGCAGCTTCGCCTATGCTCGTGACTGAATCGGGAATGCTTACATTCTCTAAATCAACACAATAATAAAACGTGCGGCTTTCTATACGTGTCACACCCTCGGGAATGCTTATGCTCGTCAAGCTATAACATCTATAAAAAGCAGCTTCGCCTATGCTCGTGACCGAATCGGGAATGCTTACACTCGTTAAATTAGTACAACCGTCAAACGCATTGGCCTCAATGCTTATTATACCATCAAGAATAATAACGCTCGTTAGCGCTTCATCACCATAAAAAGCTTTTTCGGCAATTTTTGTCACAGGCTTATTGTTATAAACGCTTACAAGCACTATATCCGTATCGGTTGCCGATCCCCTGCCCGCTACGTAATAAGACTGACCATCCTCGTTTAGAAGATAGCTTATCCCCACGGTAAAAGGTTTTTTACACTCGGCGCAATTCTCGTTGGTGCCGTGCTTATGATCGTAATCGCCGCTCTCGAAGGTGTCTGTGCCCTTTGCTCCGCACTCACACGAATAATAATACCTCGCCTTTTTAATGCACGATGCTTCGCTTGCTATATAACCGTCCGATGCAATTTCTTGATTAAATATGCACGCATGATCATTATTGTCATTCTCCGGGCGCACGCAAGCGGCAAGCACGCTAAACGCCGTAAAGAGTGCCACAATAATGCCAAGCATTGTCAGTAGTCTAAACTTTTTCATAACCTTACCTCCATGCAATTTCCGTACACCATGTATATCAGCTTTTTCATGGATTTGTTTCCTATTCTATAAAAATTTTTTAAAATATTTTGAAAATTATTTTAGCCGCAGAAGAGAACTGTTTTTGTCGCAAAAAAAAAGAACGCAAACCGTGTACAAATTCGCGTTCTTTTATACTTACTAAGCAAAAGATTTTTCTCTTAACTAACCGTCACTAAAACGAAAGTTCTATGGGCTCAACCTCGATAGAACGTGCTTTTAAGCCAATTGCCGTATAACGATTGACATTTTCGGGCCTGAAATAAGTGCGGAAAACAAGATGTCCCATGTAGGTTTCGTGCGTTCTTCCGCCGTGGACGCTGGGGTCTCCGGGCTTGAATGCACGCACCTTTCCTGCCGGAATCATCTCGGTAATTGCCGCGCCGATAATAAATCCGCCCATATCAGCTTCGGTAACAATAATTCCCTTTCTGTCTGCGGAAAACTGCTCTACAAAATTTACGAACTTTTGCGGGTTAGCAAGCTCGAGCTTTGCGTTTATCTTACCCTTAAAGTGTGCAGGCTTTCCTGCCGCATCAAAAGTGCTGTTCAAATTGCATTCGATAATAAAGGTAGGACGCACGAAATAAAGCTGAACGTCTACGTCCTTTTTAAAAAGCGAGGTTTTAAGGCCGCTAAAGCTCTTTTTGTTCAATTTTCTTGTGCCCAAAAGCATCGTATGACCGGCGTACTTACCATTCTGAACAGCAATCGCAAAAACGCCGTATTTGTCATAAAGCTCCATATTTTTTTCCAGTTTGGTTTCGGGAAGCTTATAAACAAGCGTATCTGCCTTCATAAGCTTATCAATCTCAGTTCTACCCATAATATTCTATCTCCCATAAGATATTTAGAAAAAGCCGTCACGACAAGGCCTTTCGCTAATCTAAGTATACTCCACCATTAGGCTATTGTCAATAAAACAGCACCACCTATTAAATATTTTATATAATTTTACACATAAAAAGAACCCTTGAAAATTTCAAAGGTTCTTTTTGCTTGTTTATCGATTATTATTGTTCTTCGTACAAATTCTTGAACGCCTTTTCGATGGTGGTTACGATATCCTTAACGTTGCGGTAGTAATAGATTCTTTCGTCCTGCCATACGCTGAACTCCTCTTGCTTAGCTTCGTTAAGAAGCTCTTCCTCGATAACGTTCTTTACAAGAGTGTATCTGCCCGCAGTGGTATAATCGTTGAGGCCAAGGATTTCGCCGCCAACGTAGTCTGCCGCATAGTACATAATGTGTACGCCGTAATCGGTAACGATATAGTTGTCGTAAATCTGTCCAACCTCATATCCCTCGTCACGGAAAGCTCTTGCAGCCTCGGCAAACTCTACCATGTAGGTTTCGCTCTCGCCGCTATTAAGGCTGTACTTAACCGCATAGCCCTTTTCGTTGCCGAAGCTTCCGGGGTCGGTATTGTACTTATATATAAAGTTGTCAAAGGTGCGTTCTGCATCGTAAGCACTTGCGCTTGCTCTGCTCATAGAAGACTTAACCTCGGAGAAAATCTGCGATACGGTAAGAGGTCTGGTGGTGTCGTCCTCGCCGTCAACGTGCTGATAAGCCACGATGTTGTTTACCATTCTATCGCGCTCGGCAAGGTATTCGTCCTCGGTGTGAATATCCTTATACGAGGTAAGATATTCTGTCTGCTCATCGCTGAACGGAAGCAAAATATGCTTAACGTACACGTAATTTCCGTTCGCTCTGTAAAGAACAAGGTCATCGCCGGTTGCCGCCGTATCGTAGTTGGACTCGGTTGCAAAGCTGTTTACCTGCTCGGCAAGCATCTTGTTGTATTTAGCAAGAATTTCCTCCTCCGAAACGTTTACGTCCTCTACAATATAGTTTTCCAAAATGGTCATCTTTTGGGTTTTGATTGCAGCATCACCGTAAAGCTTTTTGCAAAGCAAGGTTTTGCCAAGTGCCATATAAGCGTAAGCAACACCCTTTTCTTTGCACAATGTACGCATATCCTCAACATTTTTAGCAATTTCCTGCTTCTCTTCCTCGGTCACATTGATAAGGTTTTCGGCAGCTTCCTCTAAGGAGCTGATAAGACGAAGAACGCCCTCACGTGCAAGCGATTTGGTGTCCGCATTGCCGTAGTTGCCGGGAAGCGAGTTGAAATTGATTTCGTCCTCGATTTCCCATGTGCTGTCAAGATACCAAGCATCGTGCTGCTTGTTGTTTACGCCGCTATCACCCTCGCCGTAGGTAACAAATACACGTTCTGCCTCGGGTGCTTCTTCCTCTCTTACGGGATAGGTGGTTTCGGTGGTTTCTTCCGTTTCTTCCTCCGCCTCGGGGAAGGTGTCGCGACCTGCCTTTTCCAAAATCTCGTTGTAGATAGAGGTCAGCATGCTGTCAAGCGAATTATAAACGGTGGTCTGTACCGCAGTGATATCCTCTTGTGCCCAAAAAATCTCGTGAGCCTCAAACTTGATGTCCGCTTCGATAAGAACGAGCTCGGTAAGAACAAGCTGCTCGATAGCGAAATCAATAATCTCCTTTGCAGTCCAACCGTAATAGCTTCCGTATGCGCTACCGTAGTTATTGACAAAATTTACAAGCTGCGACTTATAAATGTTTATAGCGTCGCTGGTATACGTCCACGTCTTGGTGTTGTCGTCGGCGAGCTTACCCTCTTCGGTGATTGGGTCGATAGTAACGACAGCCTGAGCGTAATCCCTCTGAATATTATGCTTGATAAAGCTATTTTCGTACGTGCTGCTGCACGAGCAAAGCACAAACGTCGAAAGCATCAAGCAAAGTATTAAACAAGCAATCTTTTTCATTTCTTTCCTCATGTTAAATTTTTTTAGCAAGAACCTATTATGCTCATAGGTAACAATCATTATACTACAAAATTTGTTTCAAATCAAGAGAATGAGGGGTTAGTTGAGCAATTTATCAAAAAATTTATAAGTTTTTTGCGGCATCCGTCCCCTTTATACGCGACCCCGGGCGGCGAAAGCTGAATTTCCGCCCCACCCTCGGCGCGCGCAAGCCCAAGAACCTCGTCTTGAATATCCTTTATTTTGTCGAAATAAACTGCCGCGACAGTCTTTTTGTACGACACCTTGTTTGCACCGATTTTTGAGGCAAGATTTTTTACGAGCGCAGTGGAAATAAGATTTGATAACGGCTTTGGCACGGCACCGTAAATATCCTTTAGCTCGGCGTATGTGCGCTTTGCGTCCGCCACGCTTTGCAAGGTAGAAATATTTGCATAGACATCGATCTTGCGATGCTCGTCGGGAATATATCCGTCCGGGATAAACGCCTCGAAGTCGATAGAAACCTTAACCTCGCTTGCCGATTGAGCCTTGATTCCGCGAAGCTCGTCCACCGACTCACGCAGAATTTTGCAGTACATATCGTAGCCGACCTTTTCCATATGGCCGTGCTGAGCCTTACCCAAAATATTGCCCGCTCCTCGAATTTCGAGGTCGCGCATGGCGATTTTAAAGCCCGAGCCAAAGTCGGTAAATTGCGTTATTGCTTCTAACCTCTTATATGCCGTTTCGCTTAAAATCTTATCACCGTATGTGAAGAATGCGTACGCAAGGCGGTTGCTTCTGCCTATTCTGCCACGAAGCTGGTACAGCTGTGACAGTCCAAGCCTATCCGCATCCACTACTATCATGGTGTTGGCGCGCGGCATATCTATTCCGTTTTCGATAATCGTGCTTGCAATCAAAACGTCACTTTCGCCTGCAACGAATCCGTTTATCGTTCGCTCCAAAGCGTCCTCACGCATCTGACCGTGTCCCACGCAAATCTTTACGTCGCCAAGCAAATTTTTCATTCTTGCAGCAAAGCTGTCTATGCTCTCCACTCTGTTGTAAACAATGAAAACCTGACCGCCCCTGCCAATCTCGCGCATTACGGCGTCGTACACGAGGCTCTCGGAAAATTCGGACACGTAGGTTTGCACGGGGATTCGGTCGGCAGGCGGTGTATCAAGCACGCTCATATCACGTATGCCCGTCATTGACATATGAAGCGTGCGCGGAATGGGCGTTGCCGAAAGGGTAAGCACGTTGACGTTGTTTTTTAGCAGCTTAAGCTTTTCTTTGTCCGCCACGCCAAAGCGCTGCTCCTCGTCCAAAATAAGCAGCCCCAAATCCTTGAACTTTACGTCTGCGCTAAGCAATCTATGCGTTCCTACCGCCATATCCATCTTACCTAAGGCGAGCGCGTCAAGGCTACTTTTTATTTTTTTTGCATCGTCCATTCTCGTAAGCGAGCAGATGTTCACACCAAACTGCTCCATCCGTGCAAGCGCAGTCTTGTAGTGTTGCTTTGCAAGAATGGTGGTGGGCGAAATAAACGCCACCTGCTTGCCCTCGGATATTACCTTAAAGGCAACGCGAAGCGCGACCTCGGTTTTGCCGTAACCCACGTCGCCGCAAAGCAGTCTGTCCATAATCTTGCCGCTTGTAAGGTCGGACACACACTCGCTTATCGCCACCGTTTGGTCGGAGGTCGGCTCGTACGGAAAGGATGCCTCGAACTCCTCAAGCAAACTGTTATCCTTAGAATACCTATGCCCTTTTGCTTCGGCGCGCTCGGCGTAAAGCGTAAGCAGCGAAAAAGCCATTTCCTTAACGGAAGCCTTAACCTTTGCCTTAACCTTAGCAAAGTCCACGCCGCCGATTTTGCTGAGCCTCGGTGCCTCGCCACCTGCTACGTACTTGCTTAGGCAGTCCATATTTTCGACAGGCACGTACAGCTTATCGCCGTCACGGTAGCATATCACTACGTAGTCGCGCGTGCAGCCGCCCATCGTCATCTTGGCAACCGTCTCCATAACGCCTATACCGTGAACGTTGTGCACGACAAACTCGCCCGCTTGCGGTACGGTAAATACGTCCTTTTTGCTTCGGCTAATCTTTTTTGCGCTCACCTTTTTGGACACGAGGTCGTACGTGCCAACTACGGCGAGCTTAACGTCGTGAAAGACAAAGCCGCTATCTAAATGCTGATTAAGCAAGTGAACGCTTGAGCCGAGCGCCTCGCCTTGGTGAAGCAGGTCGCGCACACTTGACAAAAGCTTTTGGTCGCCACAGCACACCGCCACAGTGTAACCCTGGTACATCCAGCTTTTGACGTCTGCGGCAAATGCGGCAGGATTTTTGCGGTAGCTCAACGGCGTAAACGCATCAAGCGTAACAACCTCGCTTGGCACAAAAAGCTTATTAGCGTGTGTAATGTTTTGAAACCCAAGCTTAACCGCATCGGTATAAGGAAGCTCCAAAAGCTGACCCTGTACCGTAGGCGCACTTGCAAGCATAAGGCTCTTTAGGCGCGAGGTATGCTCTCTCATGGTCATTGCGGCGTTGTCGCTTACCTGCTTTATATCATCATATACTATATACTTTGGATTTACAAATTCATTAAAGGTAGAATGCGGCAAAAGCGGCGCAACAAAAAGCAACGACAGATCGTTACTGCCGCTATCCAGCTTTATTCGCAAGTCGCTGATTACTCCGTCCGCCTCGCCCTTTATTGCCGATAGGTCAACGTCGGGCATTGACGTAACAAGAGTATTGGGACAAATATCGACCTCGCTTAAAGTCTCCTGCGAAAGCTGAGTGTAGTAATCAAATCGCTTTATGCTGTCAACCTCGTCCCCGAAAAACTCTATTCTTATGCCGCCGCCTTCGGTTACGGGCGAAACATCCAAAATATCGCCCCTTACGGCAAACTGACCGGGAGCGTCAATATGCGTAGCCCTTTTGTACCCTGCCTTGATCAGCCTACCGGGCAACGAGCCAAAGTCCACCTCGTCGCCGATTCTAAACGAAAGCCCAAGCGAAAGAAACATATTTAGGTCTGGGAACAGCTGCATAAGTGCCGCAACGTGCGTTACCACAACCTTTGCCTTTTTGTATGCAATTTTGTATAGCGCCCTTATTCGTTCGATATAATTTTCTCCGGTACAAATACGCGCGTAAGTTATTACGTCGTCAAGTGCGGGCAAATAAACGGCGTCACGCATAGCCGAAATTTGTGCAAACGCTTCCTTTGCGGCAACGTAATCGGGGCAAACGTAAACAAATTCGGGCAACAAACTTGCGATTGCCGTTTTTTGCCCGAAATGTGCATTAAGGACGGAAACATTCTTTCCGTCCGTCAAAGCTTTTGTTATTAGGGCGGCTTTTCCGCCTTGTAAAAATTCACTTACGGCAAACATATCATTTTGCCAAGCTCGTCTGCCGCCGCCTCGATGGTTTTGCCCATCTGCTCGCGGTCAGCCATAGGCACCACCGACAGCACGAAGTCGGCAAGCGGCATACCTACGGGCGGTCTGCCTATACCCACTCGCACTCTCGGGAACTCCTCGGTGCCAATCTTTTCGATAATATTACGCATACCGTTGTGAGTGCCCGCACTGCCCTTTGCCCTTACCCTAAGCGCATAGCGCGGCAGGTCGATATCGTCGTACACGACTATCATATCAGCGGGGCTGCACTTGTATTTTGCAAGCAGCTGCTTTACCGCCACACCCGAAAGGTTCATATAAGTTTGCGGCTCGGCAAGAATAATCGGCTCGCCCTTGATATAAGCCTTGGCAGTCAGCGAATCGCACTCCTTGGTCTTGAACTTTACGCCAAGACGGGCGGCAAGGCACTCCACGACCAAAAAGCCCATATTGTGGTGAGTATGGGCGTACTTTTGCTCGCAGTTACCAAGCCCTACGACAAGCTTCAATTATTTTACCTCGAACTCGTTGAGAGCCTTCATAAGTGCGTCAACGTCAATTCCGTGAGCCGCAGCCGCGTCCTTAACGGACTCTCCGCGCGAAACGGGGCAGCCAAGGCAGTGCATTCCAAAGCCGAAGAAAATTTCTTCGCATCCGGGCTTAAGCTGTAAAACTTCGTAAATGGTCATATTCTTGTCAATCATTATTTTATCCTCCAAAAATTATACTTGTATTTTACCCAATAATCGGCAAAATGTCAAATTAAATTATAGTAATATTCACAATGATTTTGCGGTAAAATAGATTGTAATATCATTTAGGAGCAATCTATGTACAACGTAAGCGACCTGTTGGGAAAACCGTTACTCTCTATAAGCGATGCGCTTTTGCTCGGAACAATAAGCAATATCTACTTTGACCCTAAGCTTCAAAGAGGAACCTTTGTAATGCTTTACACTGCCGAGGACGAAAGGCGTTTTTTTCCTCTTAGCAAAATAAGCGCTACCTCGGGCGATGCCGCTACCACCCTTGTGGCAGACGAGCTGACCGTGGAAGGAAGCGGCGTTCCCTCGCCCATCAATTGCTATGCCTTTGACCACAGCGGCAGTTGTCTTGGAATAATAAAGGACGTTGTTATGGACGGATGCAAGGTTGTTTCCTTTATCGCAGGTGAGCATACTCTATGCGCTGACAAGCTGATTTCTATCGGCTCGGTTTTGGTTTTTAACAGCGGCGATAAGCCTGTACGCCTAAAACCCAAAAAGGAAAGCACTAAGCAAAAGCAGCCCATAGCCGAAGAAAATCGAGAGGAAAACAAGGACATTCCTTTGCCCCAGCGTGTCGGCGCCCCCTCGTATGAGTTTTTGCTTGGCAAAAAACTGCAACGAACGATTGTTGGCAGTCAGGGCAACGTAATCGGGGCAAAGGGCGAGGACGTCACCGACGAGCTTATAGACAAAGCTAAAAAGGAAGGCAAGCTGGTTATTTTAGCGCTTAACGCCTTATAAAAATGTTTATAACAGCAAAAAAACGGCGGTACGTACCGTCGTTTTTTGGTATTTGTATATTTATAGTTAAAAACTAAATTTCGATTATCTCGTAATCCTGCGTACCAAGTCCAAGCTTTTCGGCAGTAATTACAAGGTGGATTGCGTGACGCTTTTCCATTCTTTTTACGAGCGAAGCTTTGCCCTCGTCGGGAGAATTGATAATCGCATCATAGCAGCACCTATCAAGCGCAACGGGGTCGAGCGAAGCAAAAATGCCGATGTCCGCCATCTCGGGTTCCTTGGGGTGAGAATTGCAGTCGCAGTCAACGGACAGTCTGTTTGCAACGTTGATATACGCCATATTCTGCTCGCCGTAATAAGTCACGACGCTTTGGCACGCCTCTGCCATACTCTCCAAAAAGCCGTCCTGATCCTCGGTGAACTTCCACGACTCGTCGGGATCCGCTGTTCTACCTACCGAATGAATCCACGCCTTGCCGTTTCTTGAAGCAACGCCGATACTCATATTTTTAAGCGCACCGCCAAAGCCGCCCATCTGATGACCCTTGAAGTGCGAAAGCATAAGCATCGAGCCGTATCTGCTTACGTGGTCGCCCACTATATTGTATCCCTTAAGCTTGCCGCCGCCCGTCACGGGAATTTTAACCTCGCCGTCCTCGTCCATAATATCGCAGGGTGCGATATCGGTAAAGCCGTGAGCCGCTATGGACTCCCAATGCGTTTTTGCATCAAATCTCTTGCCGCGGTACGCAGTACAGCACTCCACGATGGTGCCTTTAAGCTTATTTACAAGCGGCTGAATAAACTTAGGCTGCAAGAAGTTGTGGCCGCCCGGCTCGCCGGTGGAAATTTTTACCGCAACCTTATCCTTTAGCTCTCTGCCCATAGCCTCGTATATTTTTACAAGCGACTCGGGCGTTATTTCTTTTGTAAAATAAACCTTTGCTTTTTGCATATTAATTCTCCTTTTGCCGTTCGTTGCTTTATTATACCATATTGGTGGCGCAAAATTCAAGTTTTTACCTGCACTTTTAGCTTACTTTTTACCCCAAATTTCACCAAAGTTATTGACATATATGCCGTTTTTATGGTACAATAGTTTGACTTATACTAACATTTAAGGAGGTTCGCTTTGAATAAGTCGGAGAAAATTCGCTTGTATTACGGAATTTTCCTTTCCGTGCTTACCGCGGCGGTGGGAATTGTCTTTATCGTGACAATCGCTCAGCTATATTACAGCGGTAAGGACGCAGGACTAAACGTAATTTACACGGTAGATAGAATAAGCGAGGTGCTTATGTTGCCGCTTATCTTCCTTTTTACGTGGGTTGCGGCAATTATAGGCGGCTTCGTGCTGTCCGTAATCTTCCCCGTAAACGCAAAACGTAAGGGCGGCGTGGATGAAGACTCGCTTCTGCGTAGACTCAAAACCAAAATACCCGCAGAAGGTGGCGAAGAATGGTCTGAAGCAAAAGCAAATATCAAAAAGCTTGAGCTTAGCCGCATTATCGTTTGGGCTGTTGCCCTTACCGTGCTTGCAGTCAGCTCGGTGATTATTATGACATTTGCGTTTGACGAAGCAAACTACCAAGAGGCCAGCCAGCTCGTAAATATGCTTACCTTTGTAAAAAACATAATTGTTTGGGTAGGCGCATCGCTCGTTTGTTGCGTAGCGGCAGCTGCTTTTGATTCGATCACGGTCAAAAAGGAGCTTGCCGAGGTAAAAAAAGCAATTGCAAAGGGCGATAAAAACGCTATGCCCCAAACAAAAGACAAGTGCCAAAAATTCGTAGTCCTTATGACTGCGGCTTACAGTGCATTATGCCTATTTGCGTTAATTCTTTTTGCCGTAGCGCCTATTGTCATCAACAAGCTGGTTGCAGCTAAGGTCGAAGCACTTACCTTTATACTCGTTGCCACTCTTACCGTCGCGCTTGTAATTGGAGGCTACGTAGTTAAAAACATTGCAACAAAGCACGTTCCGCACAAGGCGAAATCGCTTACCGTGATGTGCTCGCAAATTGCCGTGGGTGCGATTGCGATAGCCTTTATCGTAATAGGCATCACAAACGGCGGCGCGGGTGACGTACTCGCAAAGGCAATCGCCATTTGTACCGAATGTATAGGATTGGGTTAAGCTTATGAAGAATTTTTTTGTTAAAATAAAAGATTGGTTTGTTCGCCACTGGCCGTCAAGGCGCAGAATTATTCAATTCTATACCTTCTTGCTTTACAACGCGAACTCCAAAGGATATCTAAACGGAACCATATTTAAGGGCAATTCTAAGTACGCCTGCGTGCCCGGAATTAACTGCTACTCCTGCCCCGGCGCGGTAGCCGCATGCCCTCTTGGTGCGCTGCAAAATGCGCTTACCGCATCAAGCACCACGACTGCGTATTACATATTTGGTATAATTGCGCTGTTTGGACTTATTTTGGGTCGTATGATTTGTGGCTTCTTCTGCCCCGTGGGACTTGGTCAAGAGCTTCTTTTCAAAATCAAAACCCCAAAGATTGGCAAAAGCCGCTACACAAGATTGCTGTCGTATCTTAAATACGCCCTGCTCGTCGTGCTGGTCGTGGCTGTCCCCGTAATCTATGCGTTGCAAGGAACTGCCGCACCCGGCTTTTGTAAGTACATCTGCCCCGCAGGAACGTTTGAGGGTGGCTTAGGTCTTATACTTAACCCGGCAAACCAAGCAGGCAGCCGAAATCTTCTTGACATGCTCGGTCCCATCTTTACGTGGAAATTTGCTGTGCTTGTAGCTATAATCGTACTCAGCGTGTTTATGTACCGCCCGTTCTGCCGCTTTATATGCCCCTTGGGTGCAATTTACGGCTTCTTTAACCCCATCGCGCTTATGGGCGTAAAGCTTGAGGACAACAAGTGTACCGACTGCGGCCTATGCATTACGCACTGCAAGATGGACGTAAAGCACGTAGGCGACCACGAATGCATCAACTGCGGCGAATGTATCTCGGTTTGCCCCGCTAAGGCGATCAGCTGGAAGGGCAGCAAGATTTTTGTGCGCGGCAACGATATTCCTCAGCCGCTTCCCGCAGAGGGCACCATCGACATCAAGCGCTTTGCGGCAGCCGCTACCATAACTACGGCAAACAGCTGGGTAACTGACAGCAGCGAAGCCACCGAAGAAAATACGCAAGCGCAAATCACCGACGAAACGGCAGAAATCACCGCCACCGAGGAACAAGCTACCACTACTGCTGTACCAAAGAAAAAGCGCGGCAAAAGATTTTGGATAGAATTTTCGGCTTGGGCGGTTGCCATTGCAGTTCTTATCACCGCACTCGTTTATTTCAATCTTCAGCCCGAGGGCGAAATTACCGATATCAACGTAGGCAATACGCCTGCTCCCGAGTTCTCGCTTAATATGTACGGCTATGACGAAAACAACTCGTACGTTCTGCTTGACGAAAAATTCAACTCTGCAGACCACAAGGGTAAGGTTATGGTTGTAAACTTCTGGGCAACCTGGTGCGGCCCGTGCGTGCACGAGCTTCCCTACTTTGCCGAGGTTGCCGAGCAGTACGAGGATATCATTATGGTTGCGGTTCACGGCAACATTACCGAACAGCCGCATATTTGGACGCAGATCAACAAGGGCGAATGGCTTGACTGGCTTGAGTACGGCAACTTCTACTTTGTGCAAGACAATGTTGTTAACGGAATAGGCTCGGTTTGCACCTCCTATGGCGGAACGGACGCTCTCCCCTATACTGCAATCATTGGCAAGGACGGCAAGATTTCGTTCGTACGACAGGGTGAGCTTCCCAAAGATATCCTTATCGAAGAAGTCGAAAAGGCACTTGCCGCACCCGACCCGGAGGAATCCAACGAATAATTCGCTACAAACGAATATACAAAAAAGGAGCATACGTATGCTCCTTTTTTTGTTGCTTTTTTGCTAATAAGAATTATTCCTCGCGCAGCTTGCAAACGTCCACCCAGGACAAAAAGCGAGAATATTGCTCTAACTGAGGGATGGTAAGCTCGATACAGCTGTTTGCGCTACCGCACGCAGGAAAGACTGTGTCAAAGCGTTTTAGCGACTCGTCAAGATATACCCGCACCCCGTCGTTCAGGGCAAAGGGGCACACTCCGCCAACGCTGTGACCGATAAGCCCTTCTACCTCACCCGAGGGAATCATTTTTGCCTTTGCCCCAAAAAGCGCCTTATACTTGGCGTTATCTATCTTTACGTCGCCCGCTGTAACGATTACGATAGGCTCCTCGCCCACCAAAAAGGAAAGAGTTTTCGCTATACGCTCACTCTTACAGCCAAGAGCTTTTGCGGCAAGCTCTACTGTTGCGCTCGAAGCGTCCAGCTCCCTAACCATATCCGCCATACCGAATTCTTCAAAATATTTTTTTACTGCGACTATACTCACGGTTTGCCCTCCGATGTTTTTAACAACGCCTAATATTATACCACATTTAATTTTTATTTTCAATAAAAAGAAGTGTCTATAATCAAACTTATAGACACTTTAATTTGTTTTAGCAAATCTTCGTATTTTAGTCAGCAAACTCTACCGACCCTGCCCAATAAAATATCTGCTCAAAATGCTTGTTGACTTTTCTCGTTAATGTTGCAAATTGCACCAACCAAAATGCGTCATCCGCTTTATAAACAAACGCAAAATACGTATAATTTTTTCTTGTTTGCGGATCTTTATAATCATACATAAAGTACGTCAAGCCATCGGCTTCTTTTAACTCAACAGAAGTTAAACGGTTGGTTTTAATTACCTCATTGCCATATTCCTCAAGGGTATAGCTTGAGAACCCGTGGAACAACGTAAACGGCTCCTTTAACGCACATACCGCTACGTTGTTAGACTCGTATGCAGCGGTAAAGTTTGGTACGTCAATCTCGCTGAATGCCTCGGTTAATGTAATGGTCATTCCATACGCAGAAAAGGTTTTTCTATTCGCATTTTCTTCAGGAAAAAGACTCGCGCCAATTATTAAGCCGATAATGGAGCTTACAATTAAAACAATCAAAAATATAAGACAACCCTTTCGCATACCACGCTTGCGGTTTGCCAAAGCACCTTGATTATTGTTGTTATCGAATCTAAAAGCATTCCCAACTGCAGGATTATACTTACTTTTGCCGGAAAGATAAACGTCCTCGCTTCCTGGCGGAATCTGATAGTAATCGTTGCAATAATTTTTGGACAATTTGTCTGCAATAACAAACACCTTTGCCGCATGCTCGTTTATATAAACGGTTTTTTCTTCGCCGTTTTTTAATTCACAGATTTTGCGGCAAGGAACGTTGTTTATGTTTATCTCGTTAATCTCAGGATCCTCTATGTAAACCTTAAATTTGCCGGCACATCCTACAAAGCTCTTATTTCTTTTAATGGTTAATTTCCTCATTAGCTACCTCCAAGTAGTATTATAACAGCTTTTGTAAAAAAAGTCAATACCTTTGCCTTTTATTTTTTATCGCTTTACTAAAAGTCACGCGGAAATAATATTCAAGCCGTGATAATCCTTAGTTTCCTCAAGGAGCTTATTAAGAGATTTCTCAAGATTGGTTATAGTTATTCCATGCATTTGCCTCTTTTTGCCGCTTTCAAGCTCTAATCCCTTAACTTCTCCTTCCGGCCGTAACGGAACAAAAGATATCTCCAATGTGTTTTTATCATAATTAATGCTCACCATAGTATCCTTAGATTCAAAAGTAACCCCAAAACCAAATTCACGAAAAAAGGCAATCTTATAATAATGAATTTTTTGAGGGTTAAGCCCTCTAGCTATCAGAGGATTGCTAATTGCCTGAGCCACTGCGCTATATCGATTGTACGCCATTTTTCTCCCAATGTCATTTGCGCTTACACAAATCATTGGAACCTCGTAGTTATAGTTTAATGAATACAGTCCGTATATAATATAAAAGCCGTCTTTTTTCCAAACATAGCCTTCATAGTCGCAAAAGAAATCGGGATTACCAAGGTCTTTTATCAAAACCGTAAACACATCATCAAATTCCGTTGCAGTCATATCGCCCTTAAAACGAATTGCATATCTACTGTCATACGTTAAATACATAGAGCAATCATAGCCGTTTGTGAATTCTCCGCACAATCGCTTTTGGATATTTTGGTCGATACTCTCATAGGTATAGTCAAGTGATGTATATTTTTTTAAAAGAGTTGAATATTCTCTTTTTAGAGGGTTATCTTTATTAGAATCTTCATTTTTTATTTTTCTTTTGAAGCAAAACATACGGCACCTCCTTTGCTTATGTACAATAAATATCAACCCGCCGCGTCAAAAAAGTTAAGATACGGTAAAAAGATTTTTTACAATTTGCTGGCGAAGCTTGAGCCAAGGAAATTGCAATCACTCAAAACGCTTGTTTAGTATATTCTTTATTACCGTGCCACCGGAAGAAAAATAATCATATAATTTTGCTTTCCCTATCCGTTTATCAACTGCTTTTAATATGTCTGTTATGCCCCACAAATCATTTTCAAACTTCTTTTGTGGCAATAAGCCAACTGGACAATCTATATATTCTCTTATGCAATCAGAAATATCGGGTATTTGCGTTTCGTAAGGATAATGCTCATTTCCTGCGGCGTTTATAAATTGTTTTGGATAATCAAAAACAATTTCTTTGCCTATAGTAATCCAATATCTTGGCAAGTCGATGCTTCCGCGCTGACTGTTCATTCTATAAACCGAGCAATGAATTTGAAAACCCACCTTTCCCGAAATAATCAAATACAAAGATTTTTGCAATTTACTCCAAACAGCCATGTCATTAGCCCCTTTTGCTTGATATGATTTTTATTTTAGAATTTTCAACTGCAACGAACCGTTTTTATTCTCTTTTACAACCACAAGATTGTCTATGTTTTTGAAGTATTCAATATAATCAAGATTCACCTGATTACTTTTTTGACCATCATTTGCCGCTGTTTTCAATCTAATATAATACGAATCCCACAAATTGTATATTGTAAAGTATGTATTATTACGCCTATCCATCCAAAGCTGTATCGCCATAGCCCTATACTTATTGTCCTTGGGCAGTATTGATTCGGATAACTCTGGGCGCGTTTCTCTTTCGCCATTTTCAAGATAAAATTTCTTTTTTTGATCTCTGTGCGAGCCAATGTCATTGATTAACACAATTGCCAAGATGGATGAAAGATTCAAGCCAACTATCAACAAATAAATAGCATCCGCCGTTTTTGTGGTGATACAATCGAAATATTGCAATAAGCCAAATATAGCAAAAACAAGAACACTGATATATGAGCCAAAAAAGAAAATCACCTCGAACAGTGTATATCTTTCAAAATGTTTAGGCTTATAGTAGATCAATTTGCAAACACCCTTCTTCTCTACTAAAAAGTGAGTGTTATACCAAACAGAATATGGGCGATTACCGATATTTCCTGCGGCATGTATCTGTCCCAAAAAGAAACTAGCTATTGCACCTAATATAATTACAATAAATTCATTTTGGTCCATAGTGTTGTTCGCCTCCTTTTGTTTTCATAAAAGCCTTAATAATCGTGCATTTGCAAAAAACCCGCTTGACTTGACAATACGGTATTAGGTTTCTTATATATTGAGCTGTTCATAAGACACCTTACTTTGCATTATGATTATACCATATTTATTTGCGAAAAATCAATGCTTTTTGCCCAAATGGAGAAAAGCTACCTTTTCTCTTTTATCTGTAAAGTGCGTGGAAAATTTAGAGAACCGCAAAAAGCAAAAAGCAAAAAAAATTCTTGACAAAGTGCTTACGGAATTTGAACCCTCTACCAAATCACGGCAAAGCCGTAGATGGAATCCGCTACTTGTTGCGGTATGGAATCAATGCAAAGCTTTGTATGGAATCAAGCCGCAATTTTATACTCCTTCGGTGATGCCATACGACTGCGGCAATTCCATACACGCTATCATTGACCACATCACCGTCCACAACGACGGACGGCTTATGTTCACCTTCCGCAATGGTAGCGAGGAAACAGTGATGATGTAAACAACAAATCGGGTTGCCCAAAAGTGAGTCAGCCCGACGTTTGTTATGAATTGTTCTTCTCCCATCGATATGTGGGATCTTTCTTTATTTTTTCGTGATATTCTTTACGATATTGCTTTAATGAAAGTTCATTAGCGCCCCCCTCATAGTCGGGGTCATCTAATTGAACACCATCATCTTCCCATCCGCAGAAGGGGCAAATATCGTGGCAAGAGTCATCCTCAAATTCGTGCTTACCACAAACAGGGCATTTGTGAGGCGTAGGGACATAATTAGCAGTCATTTCCTCAAAGTAATTATATTCAGGATTAACAGCAATCGTTTCCGCATACCAAACTCGATACTGATTGTACGACATTGCATTTGCACCGTTTGCTATGTTAGGAGATTTTACTTGCTCGGGGGAATAATGCCAACCGCAACTTAAGCAATAAACCTCGGAAGGCGTTATTCCACAATAGATATCGTCCCACGTTAAAGGCTCAAACTCAAATTTGCCGCACACGGGGCATATAGATTTTTCAATTTGTGGGATTTCGGGATAGCCATGAAGAGCCCAATGGTATTTTGGATTATGCTCAACATAATAACTGTAGCGAAGCTTAAAATCGATCTGACATAAATCATTAGCTCCGCCCCAATATGTGGGGTCGACGTTCATTACAGGATCGTTTTCCCACCCACAATATTTACAAATATCATAATCTCCGTCTTTGTTGAACTTGTATTTTCCGCAAATAGGACATTCATAATAATTGTTTTTTTTCATTTGTGACGCCTCCTGTCGTTATAAAATTCTTGGATACCTCTTTTGGGATAGTAATATGTTTTTACTACCCCTCTTTTGTCGACAATAACAAACTCATTAGTTTTCTTGCTGTACTTTACGGTAGTGCCATCTTTTCTAATGTAAGATACATGATTAACCCTATCGACACGATTGGCAAAAGCTACGGCTCTACAATATATCCGTTTGTGCCATACTGTTGTCCGTGCTTATCAACGTGAACTTTGAGTGTATTTTTCTCAAATGTTTTTGCCCAAGCAAAGCCGCTGTGCCTTGTGATGTGCCCTTGTCGACCGCCACGAGCGTTTCCATAGTGATTACTTGCACCTTTAGTCGCCATTTTTTACCCTCCTCCATCTATCGGATATCCAAGAGGGGTAGCATATGATGTTCGTGGATTTCTTGAAATCATCAAACATCCTGCTACTCAGCGTACCGTACACCACGATATTTTTCGGACGGATTGTATTGATAACCTCATCCAAGAAGCAATACCACTCGTACTTTTCACGCATTTCTTTCATAAATCCGTGTGTCCCAATGGCAATAGTAGAGTTTTTGGGTATACACTCCAAAAATTCGGGCGTTAGCTCGTCAACCCCGGAGCGTACATTGGGAATTACGGGAACACCGTTATTTCCATAAAAATACGTAAGTGCAAGGTTGTCATAAATTTGAGCTTTTTGCTTGATTAAAGGCATATCACTATGGATGCTGAAATCAAAGCCTATTAACCCAGCGGTTCGTTTGAAAAAGTCTAAATATTTTTTTGGATTTCTTCGGACTCTTTCAAAGGTTTCATCAGGCGAAAAAGTACATATAAAGGTTTTACTTAAATCGCCTCTGTAAGTAAGTGCCTTATTAAAAGGCATAATGTCCACGGGAAGTTCTTGCGCTATCATACTTTTTTCTATGATAGGATATTCCTCGCGAGACGAGAAACGTGCTCCTTCGACCAAAAATGCACCGAAGGAGTCTGCTACATAGCCCTCTTCTTTAGGGCGCGACAATAAAGAGTACATCACAGTACCCCCCCTTCTTATAATGTCAACCTTTGGTTGCCGTCAAAAAATACTTGACATAAAGGGAAAAATGTGATATACTCATATATGCTCGAAGAGCAATCTTCACATTTAAGGCACATAGTTTGTTGTTCCAGCAACAAGCTGTGTGCTTTTCCTTTTATGATATTTTTCAAAATCAAGCCGGGATTATTTCAAATCCCTTTTTCTTTTCGCACTCAATGGCATATAATTGTCTTTCTGTACAAGCGGTAGAAACAGCACAAATTTCGTGAATTTCACGAACAGGCATCCCATTTATTAAGTAGGACGGAGCAAGCAACTCACCGCCGAACACATCCGCTTGCCAGTCGGGGTCGCGGAAATTTGGGAGCTTACCATTTGGGTCTACTTTGCAGAAAACGATGGATTGCTCATCGTGCATAAAGAAATGACCGACCTCGTGAGCCATCGTTAGCCTATCTCTGCCTCTGCCTTCGCAAGCACCAATATACACATCCTCTCGGATGCGAATTTTATGCTCACTTGGGATAGTTTCACCGTGGAGATTTCCCATCTCTGCTTCGGTGCAAATCTCAAATACGAATTCAGGGAATACTTCGGGCATAACGCGCTCAACAAAATGAACGATGTCAAAATACAGTTTATCCTCGACACCCAAAGAGCGCCGTATATTTCTAACGTGCGCCCAAATGGCTTGTCTGGATGTGGGTTTTACAGGAATTTTGCTCATTCACTATCCTCGTTGTTCATAAGTTTTTTGAGAGCCTCCAACTGTTCATCAGTGAAATCGCTGAACGAACGAGCAAAGGATACCGCAAGTTTTTTAGCGGTCAGTGATACCTCTTCAAAATCGAGTATAACGGCTTTTTCCGATATAGAAATAGCTTCGTCAAGCTCATCTTCTTGAGCCGGGGTAAGTGCATAAGCGGAACGGATTTTCAAATTCCATTCATAAGGCATTTTTTTCTTGCCAAGTTCAACCGCGGAAAGGAACGAAGGAGTAACTCCGAGCTTCTGAGCCATTGTCAAAAGAACCTCTCCGTTATCAACTCGTAATTTTTTTAGAAATTTACCAATCTCTGTCATATCAAAATACCTCTTTTTTAGATTGTAAACCCATTATATCACGAAAAATGTATCTTGTCAACCATTTGGTTGAAAAATTGCACAAAAAAGTTCAATGTTAATTTTGATTATGCCGTATTGTGTACTGTACACATAAAAATCCTAGATTTTTCGTATCATTTTCTACCGAAATAATGTCAAAAATGACTGGATATATTCTTTGTTTAGAGGTAACATGTGAGTACCAAAAAACAAAGGAGGTCATTATTATGACAGTTAAAACCAACGCTCAAGGCGCAAAACGCAAAGAGCTCGTAAACGACATCGCAGAATGGCTTGCATTAGCCCCCACGTACTGTGCAACCTTCGGTTCCCACCTTTGCTTTCGCAAAGCATAACCCTACAGCCGATTTTTTCCTCTTCGCCACAAATAGAAAAAGCCGCTTGGCTCACGCACGCGACTTTTCTTTTTGGTTGCGGGGGTAGGACTCGAACCTACGGCCTTCGGGTTATGAGCCCGACGAGCTACCTACTGCTCCACCCCGCGTCATCATATTCAATTATGTTTCTTCCTCTTACTTTCTCACCCGAAATGTTCGGGTTATACTCGCTGACGCTCGTGCTTCGTAGGAGCCCGACGAGCTACCTACTGCTCCACCCCGCGTCAATGGAAGTATAATATAACATAGATTTTTACTATTGTCAAGTGGTTTTTTGCAAAACCCTTAGAATTTTCATAAATAAAATTGTACTTTTTTGTCGATTTTGTTTTTCTTTACAAAAAAACACGGCTACCATTTTGTAACCGTGCTTTTATTTGATTGATTTAACTTATTCGCTTATTTGCTTGCTTCTTCGACAGCAACTGCAACTGCTACGGTTGCACCAACCATCGGGTTGTTGCCCATGCCGATAAGTCCCATCATTTCTACGTGAGCAGGAACGGACGAGCTACCTGCAAACTGAGCGTCCGAGTGCATACGACCCATGGTGTCGGTCATACCGTACGAAGCGGGGCCTGCCGCCATATTGTCGGGGTGAAGAGTTCTGCCCGTGCCGCCGCCCGAAGCCACCGAGAAATACTTTTTGCCGCTATCGTAGCAGAGCTTTTTGTACGTACCTGCAACGGGGTGCTGGAATCTGGTGGGGTTGGTGGAGTTGCCGGTGATAGAAACGTCAACGTCTTCCTTCTGCATAATTGCAACGCCCTCGCGAACGTCGTCTGCGCCGTAGCAACGCACCTTAGCGCGCTCGCCATCCGAGTATGCATATTCCTTTATCGTCTTAAGCTCGCCGGTAAAGTAGTCGTATTCGGTCTGAACGTACGTAAAGCCGTTGATTCTGCTGATAATCATAGCGGCGTCCTTGCCAAGACCGTTGAGGATAACCTGCAAGGGCTGCTTACGAACCTTGTTAGCGGTGCGTGCGATACCGATTGCGCCCTCAGCTGCTGCGAAGCTTTCGTGACCTGCAAGGAAGCAGAAGCACGAGGTTTTCTCGTCCAAAAGCATGGAAGCGAGATTGCCGTGTCCAAGACCTACCTGACGCTGCTGAGCAACCGAGCCGGGAACGCAGAATGCCTGCAAGCCCTCGCCGATAGCAACTGCCGCGTCTACTGCCTTTTTGCAACCCTTTTTGATTGCAATCGCACAGCCTACGGTGTAAGCCCAGCTTGCGTTTTCGAACGCGATGGGCTGAGTGCCCTTAACGATGCCGTCAACGTTGATGCCCTTATCAAGGCAAATCTGTCTGGCTTCTTCCAAATCCTTAATGCCGTTTGCATTAAGCGCCTTGGTGATGCCCTCTATTCTTTTATCGTAACCTTCAAAAGTAATCATAGCGTACCTCCTACTCCTTGCGCGGGTCGATGTATCTTGCCGCGTTCTCGAATCTTCCGTATCTGCCCGTAGATTCCTTAAGAGCCTGATTTGCGTCCATACCTGCCTTAATCTTGTCCATCATAACGCCCATACGTACGAACTCATAGCCCGTAACAAGGTTGTCCTTGTCGAGCGCAAGACGGGTGATGTAGCCCTCTGCGATTTCGAGGTATCTTACGCCCTTGCTTTCGGTGCTGTAAATGGTGCCCACCTGACTGCGGTGACCCTTGCCAAGATCCTCAAGGCCTGCGCCGATTTCCAAGCCGCCCTCGGAGAAAGCGGACTGCGTTCTGCCGTAAACGATTTGCAAGAAAAGCTCACGCATCGCGGTGTTGATAGCATCGCAAACGAGGTCGGTGTTAAGTGCCTCCAAAATAGTCTTGCCGGGCAAAATTTCGCCTGCCATAGCCGCGGAGTGAGTCATACCCGAGCAACCAAGCACCTCTACGAGTGCCTCGCGGATAATACCGTCTTTTACGTTGAGCGTCATTTTGCAAGCGCCCTGCTGGGGAGCGCACCAGCCTACACCGTGCGTAAGGCCGCTGATGTCACAAATTTCCTTTGCCTTAACCCACTTGCCCTCCTCGGGAATGGGTGCGGGACCGTGGTGCGGACCCTTGGCAACACATATCATATTTTCTACTTCTTTAGAAAAATGCATATTAACCTCCATAAATTGACTGACTAATATTCTACCACTTTTGTGCTTTTTTAACAACAATTTTAGCCCACCTTTACGCAAGAAATTAAAAAATTTGCTTTACTTTTGCTATCATTTTTGCTAAACTATTGATATACCAAAATCCAAGGAGCATATTATGGAAGTAGGAATTAAAGGAACAAGAGAACGCACCGTTACTTACGAGCAGACCGCAGAGTATCTTTCCAGCGGCTTATTGCCCGTTTTTGCCACCCCGTGCATGATTCAGTTTATGGAAGAAACCGCACGCATTTCGGTAGAGCCGTATCTTGCAGAAGGCATGAGCACTGTTGGTACGGTTGTAAACGTAAAGCACCTTGCTTCGACCTTCGTAGGATGCAAGGTTACTTGCGAAAGCGAGCTTATAGAAATCGACCGTCGCCGCCTCGTATTCACCGTAAAGGTATTTGACGACAAGGAGCTTTTGGGCGAAGGCATCCACGAGCGCTTTATCGTAGACAACGCAAAGTTTATCGCTCGCCTTGACGAGAAGAAAAAGTCTCTCGGAATTTAATCTCGGTATATAAAAGCAACGGCAAGTTTTTGTTAAGACTTGCCGTTGTTTTATTTTTTCCTTATTGCGCTTCCCTGTTTCCTAAATCTTGTCGATTTTGGACTTTAGCTGTTTTCTTTTTAAGCGCCTAAAGCCCAACAAAAGCAAGATATATCCAACCAACAGCGCTGTATAGACAAAAATAAGCAGAATATTGCCTTGTAGCGGCTCATACTTTTGCAAGCCGAGCATTCCCCAAAGAGATTGCGCATCAAAAATCGGGTAGGGATACCATTCTATCCGATAGCAATACTTGCCCGTAATTTTTACCGACAGACAGTAGAGCAACAAATATAAAATAATTATTATAACGTGCTTGCGTTTCATCGTATGATTTGTTCTTACCTTAAACCCGATGAGCAATGCGAAAATGTAAAAAACGTAATGCGCCAATATATTTGTGCC
This sequence comes from Clostridia bacterium, assembly GCA_017500845.1. Taxonomy (GTDB): domain Bacteria; phylum Bacillota; class Clostridia; order Christensenellales; family Pumilibacteraceae; genus CAG-552. The sequence continues at coordinate 9,744 of JAFVXY010000003.1, read as the reverse complement.
TAAATTATGTATCGCTTTGCTATTCAAGGCGTACAATCCGAACGTGGGGCTTCCGCCCAATAATTCAAACGCGGTGTAAAGCACGCAAGTGATTGTATAATTGGTAAGGATAAATACAACGGTTGCTTCATGCGTAAAAAAGTTTCTTAACCTAGCACTCCTTAATATAAACGACAAAAATATTCCTATCAGCCATATTCCGAAAAATATAAGCGTGTGGTAAGTAAAAAACGCAAAATCCGCCCAAGGCGACACAACGTTTGTCCCACAGTATTTTTCTATGCCCGGATTTTGAATAAAAAAGTATTCGTGCTCCTCAAAGCCCGAAATATGGTCTATGAAAAGCCATAGGGCCAAAACACCCACGATGGCACACAAGTAATACCAAATTTTTTTCATCTCTCGTCACTCTTTTTCTTTTTTGTATTGAGGTGTCACAATAAAAAAATCAGATTTATTTTTCTGCTTGACATGCAAAATACGAGAACGTATGTGCGTTTCTCGTATTTTTTGTTTTGTTATTTTGCAAGCTGCGCCTTTAGAAGCTCCATCATTTCCTCTTTTGTGATTATCCCGTCCTCATACATTTTGCGGATTTCCTTGATTGCTTCTGCCCCGCCATCTTGCTTAGGCACACTCTCCTTTTTGGGCGCAGAGTCCTTTGCCTTGGACTTCTTGGCAGGCGCAGGCTTAGGCATAAATTTCTTTCTTTGATTCAGAATGTCCTTATAAAGCTCTTGCGTAAACTTTTTCTTGACGTGCAATTGTATAGTGCCGGTATCAAAAAAGAGGGTCAAATAGTCACTCGAAGGGCGTAAAAATCCCGATTTCTCATCATCCTTAATAAGCGTTTCTTCCTCGTGAAGCTCAGTCAAATAAAACGCATTGGCACCATAATAAAAGTTTGACTTATCAAAAATAAAGCCCTCGGTCACCGTTTCGGTCACGTTTGAACAAAGTATCTTGCCATTATCGGTAATCAACAAAAAGATGTCTATAAGGTTTTTCGGATAAGCGATATAATCTATTACGTTCTCGTTTCCTCTTAGCGTATTAACCATCGATTCGATATATTTAAGAGGGTCGCCATAAGAGCTGTTAAGCATCATTCCCTTGCTTTTTATATCCTTAAGTATTGCTTTTGCATCTCTTCCAAAATTCATTTCCTTCTCCTTATTAGTCAGGCATACCTTGGCTTTGCTTGCAAGCATTGGACGGTATCACGACGCAGATAAGCCGTTTTAGGTTACATTACGGTTTCCTTCTCCCCCTCCTTCGCATTGTGGGTAAAGCCCTGACCGTAAACCTCGGTTGCAGGTACGATATAAGCGAAGGTGTCGGGATAGCGGCTGAGGATGCGCTTGAATCTTGCCATTTGGCGTTTGCGAACGACGCAGATAAGCAAGTCCTTTTGAGCGCCGGAATATGCGCCGATAGCGCTTATTATGGTTACGCCGCGCTTAAGCTCGGTGGTAAGCTCGAGACCAAGCTCCTTGCCGTGCAGGGTAACGACCTCGAACTTGATTGCCGAAGCCATACCGCGGGTAATTGTCTCTGCCGTCTTTGACGAGCAGAACATCTTTATAAGCGAAAGAATCATAGGAATAATTACATATCCGCCGTAGTCGGATGCATCAAAGAAGAATGCCGAAAGCACGACCGCGGAGGAGTCCATCGCAAAGATAAACCACGAAATGTTGGTTGCGGGATATTTCTTTTGAATAATTGCACTGATAATTTCGGTACCGCCGTTGCAGCCGTCAACCTTTAGCAACAGCGCAAGAGGGATACCGCACAAAATACCACCAATTGCCGCGCAAAGAATGTACGCATAGCCCATTGTATTGGGGTCTACCTTAAAGGTGGGGCAACCAATTGCAGGCAACAAAAGCAAAAGAGACGAGTTGAGCACGATGGTCACGGTTGTCTTAAACAAAAAGTCCTTTTTGAACTTGAACGCCGCCCAAATAATAAGCGGAACGTTGATAAGCATAAAGACAATACCGGCATTCCAGCCCCACACGTACTCTGCAAAGGTTGCAAGACCGAAGAAGCCGCCCGGCGAGAAGTTGTTTGGCTGAATAAACACGTGCAAAGCTATTGCCTGCAAAACTGCGGCAACGACTACCACTATGTATTCCTTTATGTATTTTACTACAGTACTTTGTTCGGGAAGCTTAACAAGCTCCTTTTTTTTCTGCGGCTCGCCGCTTTGCTTAATTTCCTCTTGCATATTTACCTCTCCCTTTATGTACCAATTATATAACGAAAATGAATATTTTACAAGCATTTTTATGTGCTTTTTTGATAATAATGCACTTACGTTTATCGCCGCTTTCGTGATGCGCCAAAATTATCGCTTATTCTATGTACGTATTATCTATATCCATAATCAAATTTAACCGCTTGTCACAGTATTTTTACCAAAAAAACGGCGATACGTGTCGCCGTTTTTTGCGTTATTTACATTTTATATAGGTATCACGAAGCATATAAGTCGTTTAAACTTATTCCAGCTCGAATGCACCCGTATACAACTGATAATACGTTCCCTTTTGGTCGATAAGCTGCTCGTGCGTGCCACGCTCGATAATCTTACCGTGGTCAAGCACCATTATAACGTCCGAGTTCTTGACGGTGGAAAGTCTATGTGCGATTACGAATACCGTTCTGCCCTCCATAAGCATATCCATGCCGCGCTGAACGATTGCCTCGGTATGCGTGTCGATGGACGAGGTTGCCTCGTCAAGAATCATTACCGGGGGATCTGCAACTGCCGCGCGGGCAATCGCAATAAGCTGTCGCTGACCCTGCGAGAGGTTTGCGCCATTGCCCGTAAGCATAGTGTCGTACCCTTGCGGCAAGCGCGTAATAAAGCTGTCGGCGCCCGCCAGCTGTGCCGCGCGCATACATTCCTCGTCGGTAGCGTCAAGCTTGCCGTAGCGGATATTCTCCATAACCGTACCCGTAAAGAGGTTGGTATCCTGCAAAACTATACCAAGAGAACGGCGCAAATCGGACTTTTTGATGTCGCCGATGTCAATTCCGTCGTAAGTAATCGTTCCGCTTGCAATATCGTAATAGCGGTTGATAAGGTTGGTAATGGTCGTTTTGCCTGCGCCTGTTGCGCCAACAAACGCCACCTTTTGACCGGGCTTTGCATAAAGGGTAATGTCGTGCAAAACCTGCTTGTTCTCCTCGTAACCAAAATCAACGCTATCAAAACGCACGTCGCCGCGTAAAGGTATAAGCTCGATTGCTCCGTCCGCTTTTACTCTCTTCCACGCCCAGCTTCCGGTACGAGCCGCACTTTCTACCAAGCCGTTCTCGGTAGCGCTGACATTGACGAGCGTAACCGTACCCTCGTCCTCCTCTGGCTTACTGTCCATAAGCGTGAAAATTCGGTCTGCACCCGCCATCGCCATAACGATGCCGTTGATTTGTTGCGAAAGCTGATTGACGTTGCTGGTAAATTGCCTTGTCATATTAAGGAAAGCCGCCACGATACTAACCTCGAGCGCCGTACCCGAAATGCTGACGTTGGGGGTTTTTGCAAGCAAGAACACGCCACCCACTACCGCAACGATAACGAACAAAATGTTGCCGATATTCATATTGATGGGGCCGAGCATATTTGCGTACGCATTAGCCTTTGCGCTACCGTCGCACAGCTCCTGATTGATTTTGTCAAAGTCCTCTTGGCATTCCTTTTCGTGCGAGAACACCTTTATAACCTTTTGACCGTTCATCATTTCCTGCATATAGCCCTCAGCAGCCGCCCAAAGCATTTGCTGACGGCGGAAATATTTTGCCGAGCCGCCGCCGTACTTGCGCGCAACCACAACCATAATAATTACGCCCGCAACGATGATGGCGGTAAGCCAAACGCTGTACCACAGCATTACGCCAAGAACGCCGATTACGATTGCGCCCGACCTTATGATTGCGGGAATAGCCTGCGAGATAAGCTGACGGAGCGTGTCGATATCGTTGGTGTAATGGCTCATAATGTCGCCATGCTTGTGCGTATCAAAGAACTTGATGGGAAGACTTTGCATACCGTCATACATGCTTATACGCATCTTGCTCAAAAAGCCTTGCGTGATTACAGCCATAAGCTGGGTGTACAGCACGGTAACCGCAAGGGCAATAGCGTACATTATTGCAAGAAAAACTATCCTTGTCGTAACCTCACCTTTTGCCACGCTCCACATAGTCTGCGCCTTGATGGAGTCGTCCACGATTTGCGTTATTTCCTTTATTAAGATATCGGGAATAACCGCAACCGCCGAGGCCATAAGAATGGAAACAAGCGTCACCGGAACGAGCACGGGATAGAACTTAAAGAGCATTTTTATTATGCGGCGTAAGGTGTGCTTTTTTGGTCTTTTATTATTCATTATCGCCACCTCCGCTCGTCTGTTGGTATACAATTTCGCTATACGTAGCGTTGTTTTTGAGCAATTCGTCGTGAGTGCCGACTGCGGCAATCGTTCCGTTTTCCATAAGAATAATAAGGTCCGCGTCCATAACCGAAGCTATGCGCTGAGCGATTATTATCTTGGTGGTGGTAGGAATATACGACTTGAAGCCCTCGCGAATAAGCGCGTCCGTACGGGTATCGACAGCACTTGTCGAGTCGTCCAAAACCAAAATCTTGGGCTTTTTGAGTAGCGCCCTTGCGATACAAAGCCTTTGCTTTTGACCGCCCGAAACGTTGGTCCCGCCCTGCTCTATTTTGGTGTCGTAGCCGTCAGGGAATGCCCTTACAAACTCGTCCGCTTGTGCAAGCTTACAAGCCTCGACGATCTCCTCGTCGGTTGCATTTGCGTTGCCCCACCTAAGGTTTTCCTTAATTGTACCCGAGAAAAGCACGTTCTTTTGAAGCACCATGGCAACGGCATCACGAAGCGACTTAATTTCGTAATCCTTAACGTTGATACCACCTACCTTAACCACACCCTCGGTGGTATCGTAAAGACGCGGAATAAGCTGAACAAGCGTGGACTTGCTCGAGCCGGTAACGCCGATAATTCCTACCGTCATACCCGACTTTATATGTAGGTTGACGTTTTCGAGCGCATACCTTTCTGCCGCCGCCGAATACTTAAACGACACGCCCTCGAAATCTATCGAGCCGTCCTTTACCTCGGTTACGGGCTGCTCGGGAACTTTAAGCACAGGCTCCTCGATGAGCACCTCGTAAATACGCTTTGCGCCCTCGGTGGAAATGGTAATCATTACGTAAATCATAGACAGCATCATAAGCGACATAAGCATCTGAACGCCGTACAAAATAAGCGCCGAAATCTGACCCACGTTAACCGATGCGCCAAGCGTGGTGATTGCCACGTACGCGCCAAAAAACAGCACCGAAAGCATAACCACGTACATGCTCAGATTCATAAGCGGCGTGTTGAACGCTACGATACGCTCCGCGCTGGTAAAGTCGTCACGAATGGTTTCGGCACGTGCCCCAAACTTTTTCTTTTCGTAGCTCTCGCGCGAAAAGCCTTTTACCACACGCATACCGCGAACGTTTTCTTCTTCTATTGACTCGTTGAGGTTATCGTACTTTTTGAAAACGCGCCTAAATGCCGGCATCGCCTTTCTGCTGATAATATACAGTCCAAGTCCCAAAATGGGGATAATAACAACGAATGCAAGAGCAAGCATTCCGCCCATAATCGCCGCCATAATCGCCGAGAAAATAATCATAAGCGGCGCACGAATTGCCGTACGGATTATCATCATAAACGACATCTGCACGTTACCTACGTCCGTAGTAATACGGGTAACGAGCGACGAGGACGAGAATCTGTCTATATTCTCAAAGTTAAACGTTTGTATTTTTGCGTAAATATCGTGACGCAAATTCTTTGCAAAGCCTGCCGAAGCCCTGGCACAGGTAAACGCCGCTATGCCACCACAGCCAAGCGATACAACCGCCATCGCCGCAAGTATCAAGCCTTGATTGATTACGTGCGAAATTTCCGCACCCGACTGAATTCCCGTAATAAGCGCCGCCGTAATAAAGGGTATCAGCGCCTCTATAACCGCCTCGCCTACGATTAGGATTACAGTCCAGATGGCCGGCCATTTGTACTCTCTTACACAGCCTGCAAGAGTCTTTAATATCTTCATCCTATTCTCCTTGTACCCTATATTGTAGCACTCAATTATGAACAAATGACGAAAAAACCGTGAATAATCCGTTAAAGCAAAATAATCTATTTTTCCCTATTGACAAAACCAAAAATATAGGTTATAATTTGTAGTCCATGGGGGTGTACAGGTATCGACGGGGTTTTGCAAGTCGGAATATAAGCATGTGGTAGTGCGGCTACCTTAAAACGCAAAACAAAATAAACGCTAACAACGTAAAAACCGCAAGACCCGCTCTTGCATTAGCTGCTTAACTATTTAGTAGCCGTTGCGCTTTCTTTCCTATCGGGAATGTGGCAATGTCAGTAAGATAGGCTACGGCTTGTAAGAAGTGACTCTCGCTTGCAAGCGGCAACTTAGGTCACGGACATGGTGGTTTCGTTTGCTAAAAGCCTTGTCCAAAATTTTTAAGCAAACTAAACATGTAGAAGATTTCGATGGAGAAATTTCGGAAGGGAGTTCAATTCTCCCCACCTCCACCAAACGTGTATTGGACGAACACCTACTTTTTCAGCGGCGGCTTCGCCGTAAAGGTTTCGCTCTGATACGAACAAAAACGCCATCTTAGATGAATGTCTAAGGTGGCGTTTTTTCGTTTCCGTATATTTGTCAATATTCCTCGCTTATGATATAATTATGTCACAAAGCAAAGGAGGTTGCGATATGGAAAATAGAAAATTCGAAATTGAAGTTGATGATTTTGAGCACAGATTTATTATACAAGCTTTAAGTGAGAAACGAAACGAACTTATTGCGGAAGGCAAAAGCACCGCAGATATCAACGAGCTGCTACTTAAAGTTATTGATGCGAAGCAAAAGAAAAAGAAAAGATGAACATATCAAAACGCCATCCTGTGGAAAAAACAAGATGGCGTTTTGGCTTTACATCATAAACTCCGCTTGATCTACTACGCGAGAAATTGCTTCCTCGGAGTATTCCGGCGGATAGTTATACTTTTTAAGCAAACGTTTGATTTGCATACGCATTTTAGCTCGGGTATCCTTCTTTTTAGACCAATCCACCGTGGCATATTCCTCAACGATAGCTTTAAGCTCCATAGCCATAACACGCAAAATATCATCCGACATCAGCTCCATCGCGCTCTTGTTTGCCACAAGTGCATCATAGAAGGCTCTCTCTCGTCCGGTAAGGTTGTTTTTCTTGGCGTATTCTTCCGATTCAACCATTTCTTGCGAGAATGCAATCAAACCTACTATGGTTATGTCCGTTTTCAGATCATCTTCGCGAGTATTGTATGCTTCGAGAAGCTTTCTCAGACGCTCGCTATATTCCTTTGCTTTAACAAGATTATAGCCACGATATTCCTTGACCGCTTCTTTCAGCAAACGTTCCATTATCTTGATGAATACGTGCGGAGGTTGAGATTGACGAAGTTTTTCGACCTTTTCCTCAGACAACAAATCCCAAATATCGCGGTTTTCTTCCGTATCCTCAACCTTGGTAAGTATTTTAACCTCATCGCCCTTAATTGCTTCTGCAATCAAATCGGCAACGTGTTTGTTGATAGATTCCGGTGTGATATTATGCGGCATATTACCGCGTTCAACCTTTTGGACAAAGTGTCGTACAGCAAGATAATAAAGAACCTTTTTCTTGTAGTCTGCATCGAGAATACCGATAGCTACTACATAAGCATCTTTGAGTTGTTTTGTAATCTGCAAGTATGCTTTCCTTATTTCTTCGGTTGTAAATACGAAATCTGCACCATTTTGAATTGCTTTAAGTCTTACAGAGTTAGAGCCATTAAAGAAGCCTTTTTTATCAACCTTATAGAACAACTCATCAAGAATAGAAAGCTTTTCATCAAGAATAGATTTCGCAGTTTCTTGTATGTCGCGGAGGTTTAATTCCTTATCTCTCGCAGTATAGATATTAAGAGCTTCCTCCAAGGAGCGTTTGATACCGATATAGTCAACGATCAAACCACTCTCTTTGCCAACGTGAACACGATTTACACGGGCGATAGCCTGCATCAAATTGTGTCCTTTCATTGGCTTGTCGATATACATAACATCGAGATCTGTTACGTCAAATCCCGTAAGCCACATATCAACAACAATGACAATCTTTATGCTGCCGTCTTTCTTCTTGAACTCTTTAGCCATATTTTCGCGGTAAGCTTTGTCCTTGAACAACTCGCGTTTTTCATCGGTATCCTTATTGCTTTCGGTAACGATAACCGCTATCTCACTCTCTTTTTCGGGAGCTTGGGCAACGAGTTCCTTGTATAGCTTGTACGCAATATCTCTTGACATACAAACAATCATTGCCTTACCACTGAGAATATCTTTGCGATCATCATAATGAGCAAGAATATCGGTGGCAAGAAGTCGAAGTCTATCCTTATCTCCTATAATAACTTCCATAGAAGAAAGCTTAGACTTTGATTCTTCGATTATATCATCAGATACGCCCTGCTGTGCAAGATCATCGTAATAAGCATCAATCTCCTTGAGCTTTCCATCGTCAAGCCAAACCTTTGCCAAACGGCTTTCATAGAAAATCTTTACAGTAGAACCATCCTCAACGGATTGTGTCATATCGTAAGTATCTACGGTTTCGCCAAATATAGCCGAGGTCGAGTGATCTCCCGACTCTACGGGTGTTCCCGTAAAGCCGATATATGTAGCTTCGGGGAGTGCATCTCTGATATACTTTGCGTATCCGTATTTAGAATACGACGAATATGTACCGTCAGGATTTTCTTTTAATACAATCTTTTCGTCTATTCCGTAATGTGATCTGTGTGCCTCATCAGAGATAACTACGATATTGCTTCTATTGTTCGGTACAATATTAGCTTTGTCAAACTTTTGCAAGGTTGTGAAGATAATACCGCCTTCTTTGACCGCACCTATTTTAGCAAGAAGATCTTCTCTTGATTCTACTTGAACAGGACGAGTTCTCAAAAATTCAGCAGCATTGGAAAACGTGGTATAGAGCTGATTATCCAAGTCGTTTCTATCTGTGAGAATAACAACCGTAGGATTGCGCATTTCTATATCCGTAATCAGCTTGTGTGCAAGCATAACCATAGAGAACGATTTTCCGCTACCTTGCGTATGCCAAACGATACCCGCCTTACCACTTCCCGCAGGTTTCAAATTCTTTTTAATGCTTTCGTAAGCTTTTTTAACACCGAAATATTGATGGTATTGAGAAAGGATTTTAATCGGCTTCTCTTTATCCTTATTCATAAAGAACAAGTTGTTTTTGATAACATCCAACAAACGTGCAGGCTTCAAAAGTCCTTCAAGAAGCACATCGAGCTTATAGGCATAGTTCTTCTTATATCCAATCTCGCCATCTACGCTTTTCCATTCGTTATAGCGCGTAATATCGCTTGTAAGAGTACCAACCTTATTGTTTGCGCCATCACTGATAACGAGAAAGGCATTATAATTAAACAGCGTGGGAATGTCGTATCTATATCCATCTGACTCGCCGTTGCGACCTAACTGTTCGTATGCTCTTTCAATGAATGTGTCCTCGTTGTATTCAATGGATTTAAGTTCGAATACAACAAGCGGAATGCCATTTACAAAAATAATGACATC
>JAFVXY010000022.1 GCA_017500845.1 Clostridia bacterium | reverse complement strand
TTAACGTGCCGTTGGTAAGCTCTACACTAAGCTCGCCAGCCTCGGTAAGCGTTACGTTTGCTATGCCTACGCCGTCTTTACCATCAGCACCGTTTGTGCCGTTAGTGCCATTTGCGCCTACTACCTTACCAAGGTTTACGGTTTCTCCGTTGGTGTAAGTAAGTACTAGCTCGCCATCGTTATTAACAAAAATACTTTCTACGCCTACGCCATCGTTACCATCCTCACCGGGCTTGCCGTCTATACCGTCCAAGCCCTTAACCATGCCGCAAACTATCGTTTTTTCGTTGGAAAGAACTAAAATAAGGTATCCTTCTTCATCAATATAAGCACCTGCTATGCCAATGCCGTCCTCGCCGTCCTCGCCGTCGGCTCCGTCTTCACCGTCTGCACCGTCTGCACCTGCAATATTACCAAGCGGTGTCCACGTTTTGCCATCATCGTAGGATACATAAAGAACACTATTTTCTACCTTAAATTCGGGAGTAATTCCGTCCTTTCCGTCCTCGCCGTCGGCTCCGTCCTTTCCGTCTTCGCCATCGGCGCCTGCGATATTGCCAAGCGGTGTCCATGTTTTACCATCATCGTAAGATACGTAAAGAACACTATTTTCTACCTTAAATTCGGGAGTAATTCCGTCTTTTCCGTCCTCGCCGTCCTCGCCGTCTTCACCGTTTTCTCCATCCTCGCCGTCTGCGCCTGCGATATTACCAAGAGGTGTCCACGTCTTGCCGTTATCGTAAGATACAAAAATTACGCCATCCTCAAGCTTGAATTCAGGAGTAATGCCATCCTTTCCATCCTCACCGTCCTTACCGTTGGTAACGGTAAACGTAAAGGTAGTGCTGTCGGTATAGGTGATAGTATAAGTATCAACATTGTCTTGCGTTGAGGTTTTTGCAATCGACAAAATGCCCAGTCCGTCCTTGCCGTCTGCGCCCTTATCCCCCGTTATCTTGCCAAGATTAACCGAGCTGCCATCGCTAAATGTAATTATCAGCTCGCCGTCATCAAGCTGAACGTCATCAATGCCAACGCCGTCTGTACCATCCTCGCCATTGGTGCCGTCTATTCCGTTTGTAACCGTAAAGGTAGTCGTTGTACCGTCCGTATATGTAATAATGTAAACGTCTACGTTGCCCTCGGTTGAATGCTTCTCGATAGAGTGTATGCCAACGCCGTCCTTGCCGTCTGCGCCTGCGATATTGCCAAGCGGCGTCCATGTTTCGCCTTGATCGTAAGATGCGTAAATAACGTCACCCTCCATCTTGAGCATGGGAGTTATACCGTCCTCACCCTTGATGGATTCCAGCCACTGCTCGTAGCTAAGCGCCGTTTCGCCGTTAGTCTCCGCAAATACCACATACCTTGCATATGCCTGCTGATATTCGTCTAGCACGGTTCCGTTTTCGAGATCGCACGCCACAAACAACAAGCTTACCGTCAAAATCAAGCAAATGCAAAGAAAGACCGATAAAAGCTTCTTTTTCATACCTGCCTCCTGTAAATAAAAAAGTGTCGCCAACAAACAGACGACACTAGCAAAGTGGCATTGTTTGCCGGTTGCGACACCAACAAAATATATTCCACAGAAGATTTGTAAAAGCAAAACAAGGCACACTATTGCCCTAAGGAAAGTATGCTTCTGTGAATATTAAGTTGGGTCGCAAATATATTCTATCACTTATTCAATATCATTGTCAACGCTTTTTTGATTAAATTTGTCCTTTGTATTAGAACAAGCTTTACATCCCCTCCGCCGCCTATCGGCGCCACCTCCCCTTACACAGGTGGAGGCTTTTTTTGCTTGATTATTGTCCTTTGCTTTTGCCTCACATATAGGCGTTATTTTTGACAATAAAAGGCGAATACGCATAGACTCCAACCTTATATCAACAGAACAAAAATAGTATTTACACTTTTGCGCATAAATACTCTTATTGTTCTAAAACATTATGCTAAACCACAAAAAAATCCATCCGCGCTTAGCGTGATGTCCTAAAGCGGACAATTCACGCTAACTAAGTTTGCCCTTTGGGCAAGTGAAGTTATCTTTGATAGTGAAGTTCACCTTGTGAGTGAAGTTTCACCTGTCGGTGAAGTGATCGGCAAACTTCACTGCATCGCAACTTCACTTTCGCAGTAGCGAAAACTTCACTAACAGAAAAAGAGATAACGTTTCGGCTACTAACCGATTTGTTATCTCTTTCTGTCGTTATAAGAACCTCACCTTTTAGCAGATGGATTTTTTTGTTATTGATTGTTGTTATCTGCGCTTCCAGTAATAATAGTCGTACGTACTCTTCAAAAGCGTGGCGGCGGTAGAAGCATCAGCAAGGTCATCGGGTGAAATTGGTATTCCGACAGTTTCGGTGTCGGAGCTATCTGCATTCCAACCTTCTATATTCTTAAATGTTACGCTTGTTAAGCTACCGCAACGATAGAATGCTCTTTTCCCTATGCTTTTCACTCTACTTCCAATTGTTATGCTTGTTAGTTTACTGCAACCATAAAAAGCAGTTTCGCCTATGCTCGTTACTGAGTCGGGGATAATTACACTTGTGAGGCTAGTGCACCAATAGAACGCAGAATCTCCTATGCTCGTGACAGAATCGGAAATTGTTATTTCAGTTAAGCTACGGCAATCTGAGAACGCACCATTACCTATGCTTGTAACAGAGTCGGGAATCGTTATACTTTTGAGGTTACAACTACTGAATGCAATATTACCAATAAACGTAACACCGTTGCCGAAATTAATGTTTGTTAGGCTAGTGCACCAATCAAAAGCACCGTCACAAATCTCGATTACGCTATCAGGCAATTCTATGGCGGTTAATCTTGAACAATTATTAAATGCATATTCACCAATCGTGATTACGCTGTCACCGATTTGTACATTCGCTAAGCTTCGGCAGTCTTGGAACGCCTTAGAATCAATCTTGATTACGCTGTCACCGATTTCTACGCTCTTCAATGCTTGGCAATACGAAAACGCGCTCTGACCAATAATGAGTACACCGTCGCCAATTTCTACATTTGCTAAGCTGGGGCAGCTCTGAAACGCATAATCACCAATCGCCATTACGCTGTCACCGATTTCTACGTCCACCAAATTTTCACAAGTGTTAAATGCGTATTCCCCAATCTCCTCTACTCCGCTTGGAACAACAAACGAGGTTGCGGGTTTTCCCTTTGCATATTCGAGTAACGTTTTTCCATCTTTACTATATAAGTTGCCATCAATTGATTTATATACCGTGTTTTCTTCGGACACCGTAATATTTGTTAGGCTATTGCATCCATAGAAGACGCGCATTCCTATGGTGATGACGCTATCTCCGAATGAAACGCTCTTTAAGCCTTCGCAGCTATGGAACGCATCAGCCCCAATTGTGATTACGCTGTCGCCTAATTCTACACTTGAAAGTCCATAGCAATTTTTGAACACCTCATCGCCTATCCTCATTACACTGTCACCGATTGCAATGCTATCCATTTTTTCGCAGCCGTAGAACGCCTTATTGCCAATCGCCATTACGCCATCACCGATTTCTACGCTCTTTAAGCCTTCGCAACCGGCAAACGCCTCATCGCCTATCTCGGTTATGCTGTCAGGGATTTCTATAGCGGTTAAGCTTTTGCAATCTGCAAACAGACCGTCACTAATCGCAGTTATGCTGTCGGGTATTTCTATACCGGATAAGCTTTCGCAACTAGAAAGCGCAAAAACGCCTAATATTGTTACGCTGTTTGGGATTTCTACGTTTGTTAAGCTTTCGCAACCAGCAAACGCATAATCCCCTATCGTTGTTACGCTATTTGGGATTTCTACGTTTGTTAAGCTATCACATAAAAAGAACGCTTTACTTCCTATGCTTTTTAGCGAGTCGGGGATTTCTACGCTTGATAATCTCGAACAAAAAGTAAACGCACAATCAGCGATAATCTTACAAGAGCTTTCTATTGTCGCTGTAGCAACAGTCTCTTCACTAAATACCAAGCTTATATACAAATTATCGCTATTGCCCAGATATTTAAGACCATTCTTTACGGTATAATTCAAGCTATGGCAGTCTAGGAACGCATCTTCCTTTATTGTAGTAATGCTTTCTCCCATTTCTACGTTTTTCAATTTGGTACAGCTTTCGAACGCACCCTTACCAATCACCGTTACGCCATCACCGATTTTTATGCTTGTTAGATCAAAACAACGGACAAACGCAGAATCACCAATCTCGATTACACTATCAGGGACTACCACGCTTGTTATGTTGGCGCAATTATCAAACGCGTATTTTGCTATATTCGTTACTGGTTTATCCTTGTAAACGGACGGTATTACTATTTCCAAATCGGTCACGTTTCCTATACCCGTAACACTATACGACTCCCCGTCTTGATTCAAAGAAAATTTCAGACCTTTGCCACGACCTATAAACAATTCGCAACCGGTAAGTAAAGCAAACGAAAGGACTACTGCAAAAACAATTGAAATTAATGCCAGCAATTTAACTTTTTTCATACAAATACTCCTGATTTTTGGTATTTAATAAAAGTTCAAAAGGTTTTTCCTGTACTTATCCGCGTCTCCACAAGCAGCTTCTGTATGTATCCTTCAAAAGCGTGGCGGCTGTCGAGGGATCTGCAAGGTCAGCAGGCGAAATTGCTATTCCGTATGTTGCCGAGAAGTAATCAACCGCCATCCAGCCTTGGGTGTTTTTGAAAACTACGCTTGTTAAATCATAGCAATGAGGACCGAACATATTATGACCTATCGTGGTTACGCCGAAGCCAATTTCTACGCTTTGCAAGTTGGTGCACCAGCAGAACGCACCATCTCCTATCGCGGTTACGCTGTCGCCGATTACTACGCTTTGCAGGCCTTCACACTGACTGAACGCCTCATCACCTATCGTTGTAACACTACCGCCGATATTAACGCTTATCAAATTTTCGCATGCAAAGAACGCCCTTTGCCCAATCGTGGTAACGCCACCGCTGATTTCTACGCTCTCTAAGCTATTGTAATAATCAAACGCATTATCGGCAATAATCTTACACGTGCTTTCTATTGTTAGCGATGTAATATTAGAATTAGTAGGTCCCATCAAGCACAAATACAAATTATTACTATTGCCTAAATATTTAAGCTCATTTTTTCTTGTGTAATCTAATTCGTCGCAACCTTGGAACGCCTGCTGTGCAATTTTGGTTACGCTGTCGGGAATTTCGATACTCTCTAAGCTGACACAACCGTAGAAGGCATATTCACCTATCGTGGTTACGCCGTTTCCCAACGTTACGCTGGATAACTCGCCGCACAAATAGAATGACCGTTCGCCTATCTTGGTTACGTTGTCGGGGAGTGCTATACTCTCTAAGCTGCTGCAGCTATGGAATACTCCATTACCCATCTTAGATACACTATCGGGGATATCTACGGTTGTTAGATTGGCGCAATACATAAACGCTTCATCGTCAATTGCGGTTACACCATCACTTATAGTTACGGTATTCAAGTTTACACACTCAGCAAAAGCGCTATGCCCAATCGTTTCTACTCCGCTTGGGACTGCAAACGAGGTTGCGGTTTTTCCTATTGCGTATTGTACCAATTTTTTGCCATCTTTTGTGTAAAGGCTACCATCTATGGATTTATATGCCGCATTCGCATCCGAAACCGTTATGCTTGTTAGATTGGTGCAATTATAGAACGGTGATTCACCTATCGCGGTTACGCTGTCTCCAATTGTTATATCGGTTAAGCTGATGCAGCTGGCAAACGCAGATTTATCAATCGTCGTTACCCCGCCACCAAACATTACACTATTTAGGTTATCGCAACAAGCAAACGCAAGCTGTCCAATGGTCGTGACAGAGTCAGGAATTTCTATACTCTCTAAGCTAAGGCAATTATAGAAGGCTTATCCACCAATCTTAGTTACCCTATTGCTAATCGTTACGCTCTTTAAGCTATCACAATAGGAGAACGCAGAGTTGCCTATCGTGGTTACGCTATAGGGGACTACCACGCTTGTTATCTCGGTGCGTTCACTGAATGCGGATAGTGCTATTTCCGTTACGGGCTTGCCGTTGTAAACGGACGGTATTACTATATCCGTATCGGTTGCATCGCCTATACCCGCAACACTGTACGACGCCCTGTCTTCATTGATAGTAAATTTTAGTCCCTCGGTATAGTCTGCGTTATCCTCGCAGGCGGTAAGAAGCGTTGCGCTTATAACACCAACAAAAAGTACGGTGATTATAGCAAATAAAAGTCTTTTTTGCTTCATAGTTGCCTCCAAAAAATGATTTACAATTATTAAATTGGATCGTTTATTTAGTAAAAATATTATACTATATATTTATGCTTTGTGTCAATACCCTTTTTTTAATTTTACACCAATTCAGCAAGGTGTGTATATAAACAAATTCACATTGATAAAGCCTAAGCCAAAAGCTTTTTTGTGCCCTTATCCGCGCTTCCAATAGAAACCATTGTACGTATCCGTCAACAGCGTTGCGGCGGTCGAAGTATCCGCAAGGTCATCGGGCGAAATTTCCGTTCCGCTTGTCGCCGTGTCCATCCTAGTCACCCACCAGCCGTCAGTGTTTTTAAACGTTACGTTATCTAAGCTATCACAACGGAAGAACGCATATTCATCAATCGTGGTTACACTGTCGCCAAATTCTACACTTGTTAGGGCTTTGCAATCATAGAACGCCCTGTCACCAATTGTGGTTACGTCGTCTCCGATTACCATACTCTGCAAATTGTCGCAACCACTTAACGCATATTTACCAATCGTCTCTACTCCACTTGGAACTATAAACGAGGTTGCGGATTTTCCTATTGCATATTGAACTAAGGTTTTTCCGTCCTTGCTGTATAGGTTGCCATCAATAGATTTGTAATTTGCATTGGTATCCGATACGGTAATACTTGTTAAGCTATTACATTCATAAAAAACATTATTGCCAATTGAGGTTAGACCGTCACCGATCACCACGCTTTCCAACCCTCTACAATAATCGAACGCACCGGTTCCAATCGTGGTTACACTGTCGGGGATTATTATATCGGTTAGACCGTAGCAACCACTAAATGCACTGTAACCAATCAAAGTTAAGCTGTTGGGCAATGTTATACTGCTTAAATCGCGGCAATTACCGAACGCATACTCGCCAATCGTGGTTACACTATTACCAATCGTTATCTCCAACAGGTCGTAGCAATACTCGAACGCACTCGCACCAATAGTGATTACGCTGTCGGGAATTACTATGCTTGTTAGCCTACTGCCATGAAATGCACCTTCGCCAATGGCAGTTACGCTGTCACCGATAGTCACGCTTGTTAGATTATCGCAACCATAGAACATCCTATCGCTAATCGCAGTTACGTTATCACCGATTACTACGCTTTGCAAGCTGTAACAAAACTCGAATATACTATCACCAACGGTGGTTACGCTGTCGGGAATCACTATGCACTTCAAGCTTTCGCACCAAATGAATGCACTATCACCAAGGGTGGTTACGCTGTCACCAAATTCTACACTCTCTAAGCTGTCACAGCTGGAGAAGGCACGCTGAGCAATCGTAGTCACACTATCCCCGCCTTCTACACTTTTTAAGCTTACGCAATATGCGAACGCATACTCGCCAATCGTAGTTACGCTGTCCCCAATAGTCACGCTTTGTAAGCGGCTACCGGAGAATGCATACTCGCCAATCGTGGTTACGCCGTTTGGCACAACAAACGAGGCTTCAGTTTTTCCTATCGCATATTGAATTAACGTTTTGCCATCTTTGGTATATAGGTTGCCGTCAATAGATTTATATTTTGCATTTGTATCCGACACCGTTATATCCGTCAAGGCTAAGCCGCTTCGGAACGCACAAGCCCCTATATTAGCCACATTGCCCCCACATTGTACACTTTTTAAGCTTACGCAATTATGAAACGCATACTCACCAATCGTGGTTACGCTGTCGCCGATTTCTACGTCCACCAAATTATCACAAATGTTAAATGCGTATTCCCCAATCACCTCTACTCCGCTTGGAACAACAAACGAGGTTGCGGGTTTTCCTATTGCATATTGAATTAACGTTTTTCCATCTTTGCTGTATAGGTTGCCGTCAATAGATTTTAATTTTGTATTTTTATCAGATACTGCAATACTCGTTAAGCTATCGCAATGCTTGAATACCCTATCACCGATCGAAGACACTCTGTTGCCGAACATTACGTATTCTAAGCTAGAACAATACTCGAATACGCTATCACCAATAGTTATAACACCGTCTCCGATTTCTACGCTCTCTAAGCTCTCGCAATATCTGAACGCACAGTCGTCAATTGTGGTTACGCTGTCGGGGATTATTATATCGGTTAGACCGTCACAACTACTGAATGCGTAATTACCAATAGTGACTACGCTATTCGGGATTTCTACGTCTAAAAATGGGTTACCAAAAAAAGCATAACTACCAATCGTTATTACACCGTTAGGAATTTCTACGTTTGTTAAATAACAATCACAAAATGCAGAGCTACCAATCGTGATAACGCCGACAGGAATTTTTACTTCCTCCAAGTCGTAGCAACGCTCGAATGCAGAGCTACCAATAACTTTACATGAGCTTTCTATTGTTGCCGTTGTAATAGAGTTGTTTCTTGCATCTGTCAAGCACAAATACGGATTACCACTATTACCTAAATACTCAAGCCCATCCTTTACCGTAAACGTCAAGTTGTCACAACCGTAGAAAGCGTAATATTCAATGTCTGTTATGCTATCGGGGATTTCCAAATCCTGCATTTTTTGGCAATAATAGAATGCTCTGACTCCAATCCATGTTACGCTATCAGGGATTTCTACACCCGTTAGATTGTCGCTGCCGGCAAAAGCATACGAGCCAATTGCGGTTATTCCACTTGGCACCGCAAACGAAGCAGCTGATTTTCCTATTGCATATCGAACTAACGTTTTTTCGTCCTTGCTGTACAAGTTGCCGTCAATTGATTTGTATTCTTTGTTCTCATCCGATACTGAAAAATCAGTTAAGCTGTCGCAGTCATAAAACGCATAACTACCAATAGTACTTACGCTGTCACCCATTTCTACTTTCTTTAAGTTCTTGCAATAACTGAACGCATAACTACCAATAGTGGTTACGCCGTCACCAATCGTTATACTCTCTAAGCTGCTGCAATAAGTGAGCTCATCTTCGGCGATAGAAGTAACGTCAATATCGTTATAAAAGCTTATTAGGATATCCGCGTCGGTACACCTGCCCATACCAACGAGCTCGTAGGTTCCGTCGCCTTTAAGCCGAAATTCAAGTCCCGCCGAGCTTTCCATAGTATTACACCATACACAACGGCCATCGTTTTCTTGGGTATTGTGTCGCTTAGGTAGCTTGGTATACGTGGCGTAATCACAGCCCTCCCTTTTACATGTTGCGTACTCGCCCAAGCCTACTTCGGTACACTTTACCGCCTTTACCTCGTGTACAAGAATATCGTGTCCGAGGGCAGGGATTATTTGGGTATAACAGTCGCCGCAGTCGCATACGTATGTAATTCTTCCATCTGTGGTACAGGTGGATTTTACCGTTTGCCCGATATCATACGCATGCGTATGCGGTTTTTCGCAAGCGGTAATAAGCGTTGCACTTATAATGCCAACAAAAAGTACGGTGATTATAGCAAATAGAATTCTTCTGCGTTTCATAACTACCTCCTAAACTAAAATTATAAAAAACAAAATTTTATTGCAAATACAGTATTTGCATTTACCCAGTAGCTTACAAACAAGATTTGATACCCTAAGTAAACTACCTTTACTGTGTATATCTGTTTTTTTGACCTTTTGTTTCCTAAGTTTGAAAATTTTTTATAATTTTTTTATTTCGATTTAGTTTAGGCTTATTTTATATCCTTTTTTAGATTTTGGTTTTGTGACAAAGGCATACAAAAAAAGCGAAAGAGCGTACTCTTTCGCTTTTATAAGCTTTAAGCTTTTTATTTACATGGATTTGGGACTGTAGTTGGGGCTTTCCTTAGTGATAACGATATCGTGCGGGTGGGACTCAATCAAGCTTGCGCCCGTGATTTGCACGAACTGCGCTTTTTGACGAAGGTCATTGATGGTGGGCTGACCAACGTAACCCATACCTGCACGCAAGCCGCCGAGAAGCTGGTACACGATTTCGCTGAGCGCTCCACGGTACGGAACACGACCCTCAACGCCCTCGGGAACAAGCTTTTTAGCATCGTCTTGGAAGTATCTGTCCTTGCTGCCAAGAGCCATTGCACCAAGCGAGCCCATACCGCGATACGTCTTAAAGCTTCTGCCCTGATAGATTTCAAGCTCACCCGGGCTTTCGGTTGTGCCTGCAAAGAGCGAACCGATCATAACTGCGTGTGCGCCGCTACCGATTGCCTTGGTGATGTCACCGCTGTACTTGATACCTCCGTCAGCAATAATGGTCTTGCCGTACTTGTCTGCCGCCTCGGCACAGTTCATGATAGCGGTAACCTGCGGAACGCCGATACCTGCAACAACGCGGGTTGTGCAAATGGAGCCGGGGCCGATACCAACCTTAACTACGTCTGCGCCGCGCTTGAACAGCTCTTCTGCCGCCGCATAGGTTGCTACGTTGCCCGCAACGAGAGTAACGTCGGGGAAATGCTTGCGAACCTTTTCTACCGTGTTAATTACGCCGATATTGTGGCCGTGTGCGGTATCTACTACAAGGCAGTCAACGCCTGCCGCTATAAGAGCAGAAGCACGGTCGATTACGTCCTTGCCTGCGCCCACTGCCGCGCCAACGAGCAATCTGCCCTTAGAGTCCTTTGCGGAGTTGGGATACTTGATAGCCTTTTCGATATCCTTGATGGTGATAAGCCCCTTAAGCATAAAGTTGTCGTCAACAAGGGGGAGCTTTTCGATACGGTGCTTGCCAAGGATACGCTTTGCTTCCTCTAAGGTGGTGCCAACAGGAGCAGTAACAAGACCGTCCTTAGTCATTACGTTGCGAATGGGCTGATTGAAGTTTGTCTCGAATCTAAGGTCGCGGTTGGTAAGTATACCTACAAGTCTGTCGTTTTCCACGACGGGAACGCCGCTGATTTTATACTTGCTCATAAGAAGCAAAGCGTCGCTTACAAGCTTGTCCGGTCCGATAAAGAACGGATCGGAAATAACGCCGTGCTCACTGCGCTTAACCTTATCTACGTGCTCAGCCTGCGCATCAATACTCATATTTTTATGAATAATACCCATGCCGCCCTCTCTTGCCATTGCGATAGCGAGGTTTGCCTCGGTTACCGTATCCATTGCCGCGCTGACAAGGGGAATATTAAGCTTAACCTTGTCCGAAAGCTGGATAGATATATCCACGTCCTTGGGCAAAACGTGCGATTCGCCGGGTATCAACAAAACGTCATCGAAAGTAAGTCCGTTGCTTATGATCTTGTTTTCCATATATGCACTCCTTTTGGTAAATTATCCTTTGATATAATCTAAGTACAGCGCAGTGTATGCATCACGCAATGAGCTGCCACCGTACAAATAGTCGTTTATGCATTGCCAGTCGGTAGAAATATCCACGCCCAGCTCCTCGAAAAGATTGCTTATCTCGTCCTCTACACTTATTACACTACGCATAAGAAAGAGCGTCTGCAAGGTATCGCTACCTACAAGCGAATCCAAAAACGGCGATACGCTGCCTAATAATTCGGTATAAAACTCGGTAAAGCTATCGCCATCGTAAAGCAAGCTTACGTCCATATTGCCGCTTGCAATAGCCTTTGCCACCGCTGAATAAACGATTGCTGTTTGAACCTCGTCAAGCTCGCCGAACGGCACGCTGCCAAGCTCGACCTCTTCGCCGTCCAAGAGTATATTCTCACCCTCGCCAACAACGCACCTTGCCACGTAATTACAGCTTACCACATACTCGTAATAGCTAAATAGGCCTACGTGTGTATGCTGAGGTGAGTTTTCCAAATAGTACTCGTCAAGCTTATCGAAATACTCGTAAACCTCCTCGTACTCGAAAAATTCCTCGGTGTGAGCAATCATTTTGTCTGCGTACTTTTGCTTGCCCGTAGAAGAAAGAAGCTCCTCGTCAAGCTCTACACAATACACGAGGCCATCAATGTTGCCTTTGTCCGCATAACGTTCGGCAAAGACGAGAGCACTTCGCTCTAACCCAAGATTTATGGAGAATTTGTAGCCGCCAAGAGGAAAGCAAAATAAAACAATAACCGCAACCATAACACAGGCAAGCAGCAAGGCTGCTACCGTGACGACTGCGGTTTTTAATATCACTTTCCTTATAGAAGGCTGCTCCATCCTACGTCTCCCCACTCTTGTGTTATTTTGTATTATAACACAAAAGTCGGCATAGGTCAACACAAAATCAGTGCCTTTACATAAATTTATGAAAACTTTTTACTTTATTATTCTCTTACGGCGACGATTTCTAACGTCTCGGGCTGTATTAGCACGGCTACCGTTTCGCCATCCACGTCCACGAACGCAACGTACCAAAAATATCCGCCCGATGCGCTGATGGGATTTGCTATAAGGCGAACGTAAATTTCGTACTCGCCACTTTTGACCGTTGCCGTATCGCCCAATCTGTCTATTGCAATCTCGAAAGCCTTATCGGGCGTGATAAATTGCTCGGTTTTGATAGACGTAAGCGAGATTTCTTCACCGTCAACGGTGACCGCTACCGCTCCGCCGCTTAGCCTGACGTTAAGCTCGAAGGAATAAGTATTCTCGAACGGATGCTTATTAAAGCTTCCCTCGTACGTTTTGCCGCCGATATTAACACAGTAACCGTATTCCCTTGTCGGATCATAAATCTTGGGCGTAAGGGTAAGCAAAAAGAAGTCAGTTTTATTCTCGGACGAGATGCCGTCTATAGCAAACGGGCTTTCGCGATAGCCGGTTACCGCCTCGGCAGAGAAGCTTTCACTACTGCCCACAAGATAGTCGTCACGGTATTCCGAAACGAGTTTTTGTTGCTTGCTTAGACCGTTGTCGCAACCGACAAGCATAGACATAATTACCACAGATAAAACAAAAAAACAGAACTTTTTCATACCGAATTATATGTTTTGTCAGCACAAAAAAGAACTGCTTTGGCTTTGTTTTTTGTGATTTAATCCTTTGGCACGATGCCGTCCTTGGTGGTTGCCGAAATGGGCTTATCAAGTAAATACAGCACGGCGGGAAGCAAAAAGATCATAAGCAGTATAGAAATTATCGCACCAAGCCCCAAAAGCCTACCGATAGAGTAAATGGGCATAATGGACGATACGAAGCCGATTATAAAGCCCGCCGAAACCAAAATCGTGCCCGAAGTAAGAATGGTGGGCATAGCTGTTCTTACCGCCTCTACCGTAGCGGACATTCTGTCCATGGTGGCACGGTTTCTTCGGTAGTTGCTTGAAATCAGTATTCCGTAGTCGATAGTTGCGCCCATCTGAATACACATACAAATAATGTACGACATAAAGAAAATAGGATTGCCCACAATGAACTGCACCGCCATCGTTATCCAAATTCCGCCTTGAATAATCAGTACGAGAATTATGGGCAAAAGCAGTGAACGGAAAAGCACCGCTACTATCAGCAATATGGAAACTACTGTTATGATATTGATAACAAGCAGGTCGCTGTCAAACGCCATAGCTATATCTTTATACGTCACGCTTTCGCCTGCAAGACAGTTGTCCGTGCCGAAAAACTGATTTGCAAGCTTCTTTATTTCGTCTATTGCATTAAAGGTGTCCTCGCCTGCTTTGGGCAAGTCCATAACCAGTACGATTCTGCCGTGCTGTGCTCCGACAAAATTGCTTTTTAGCCCGTCAAGCAAGGAAGCCACGACCTCGCTGAGCACGACGTCAAAATCATCTGCAAACAGATAAATCAACGAGCATGCAGATACCGCCGCTTGACTAACCGAGCCGCTTTGGATTAAGCTCTCGCCCTCTGTATATACATAATGCAAAAGGTCGCGCACGGTAATATTTGCGTCCTCATCCAACTGCCTTACTCCGTCTACGAGCACCTCGGGTAAATACGTGCCGCTTGCCGCATTAAGCATATCGTCCGTAAGAACAAACTGCAAAATTTTGCCGTCTTGCCTATGAAGCATATCGTAAAAATCGTGCACCTTTAGGGTGTCCGAGCGGAAAAGCACGCCACACAAAGAACCAAAAATCTTGTCTACGTGTAGCCGAATTTTATACACGCTTGCATTTTCGCCGTATTCGGCTACTGCGTTAGCTATAACGGGCGCAATCATATTGCTTACCGCCGCGGATATTTCCTCTTTGCGGGTACGCAAAAGCCTTAGCACCTTGTCAACGGTTTCATTTACGTAATCAGACATTATCCCTGCATACACGCCATATTGAGTTACGGCACTGCCAAGAGTAACTACACCGTCCTCGTCAAGAAAGCCGTATATTCTGCTTGCCTCGGCATCGAACTCATCCTTGCCCAAAAGCACGCAAAACAGCTCCTTAGAGATAACCATATTATATATATCACCATCCCACGATTGCCACAACCTATACAAATTGCCCACCGTTTGATCGTCGCCAAGAAGCAAGCTGACATACGGCTGTAATGCCGCACCGCTGAGTCCGATTGCCCCGATAAGATCGTCGTAGCTTGCCTCCAGAGTGCCCCACGACATGGTGCTTTTTGCAATCGTGTTGCCTTGACTGTTAGAAATTTGCGATACCGCTATGGCAAAATTGGTTTGTGCCGCCACATCCTCGGCGTAATCACCGTTTACAATAACCACCGCCTGATTTGAACTACCGAATCTGTCCTCGACTGCCTTTTGCTCGGCCGTTTGACTACTGATACCAAACGTATAGGTGTTGCCCATTTGCAAAAAGAAGGACAAAACGATTATCACCACCGTAGCCGCGGGCAAAACCTTTCGCATGGATACGGACGCTTTTGCGACCTTTGTGCCGCCAAGCTGAACAGCCTTATGCTCCGTTTTGGACAAAGCCTTACCAAAGAAGATTATAAGCGCAGGCATAAACATAATTACGCAAAGCAGGCTTATCAAAATTCCCTTTGCAAGCACTATTCCTATATCAAAGCCGATGGTATAGCTCATAAAAAAGAGTGCAATAAGCCCGGCTATAGTGGTTAGTCCACTGCTCGATATTGGCTTCATATTGTGGGCAAGCGCCTTGATAAGCGCTTCTTCCGAGCTTAGCCCGCCTACCCTTTGAGCATTGTATGCATGCAATAAGATTATGGAATAGTCAAGCGACAAGGCAAGCTGAAGTATTGCCGATACCGTAAAGGTAACGTAGCTTATCTCGCCAAAGATTATATTACTGCCTATATTTATAAGCACCGCACACAGCAAAACTATACCAATCAAAAGCGGCTCGATCCACGAATGTGAGGTTGCAAAAAGCACCGCAAGAATTATAACGATAGCGATTGCCATTATGATGGGCATTTCGGCGCCAAGCGACCTTCTTAGGTCTATGGTTGTTTCTATTCCACCGGTTAGCGCATAATCCATGCCATCCAACACTTCTTTGATTTGTTCCATGGCATTTTGTGCGTTTTGCGAATATTCATCGCCAACGAGCGTAATGTTCAGTAGGGCGCTACCGTCCTTATAGCCGCCCAGCGTTACAAGCTGAACTCCGTCTATTGCGGATAGCTTACCTTTTAGTTGAGCTACCTCGCTTTCGTTCATCTCCACCATAACGGTTGCCGAGCTGCTTAGTCCAAACTCGTCCTTCATTATGGCAAGACCCTGAGTGGTCTCCGAGTCGGACGGCAAATATTTGGAAAGATCGTAATTTTGATTTACAAGCGTGCTGCAAAAAGCGCCGACAAGAGCCAGCGCTATAAATAAAATCGTAAAGTATATTCGGTATTTTACGATAAATCTTGCAATTCCTTCCATATTATTCCATCACTACGCGTGTGTAAATAAAACGATTTTCTATCCTCTTTTGGTTTTTGAAAAGCTCACCCACGTCCGCAAAGCTCACCTCGGGTAATTTATCAAAGTCCATTTTTACGGTATGATTTACCATCATATTGATTGCCGCAGGGAAGTTGTTGTTGCTTCCGTTGATACCAACGACGGTAAGCTGCTTGTCAAGAATTTGCTCGCCGTCCATGCCCGAAAGGTTGACGCTGTTTTCCCAGCCTGCGATTGCGACTCTGCCGCTTTTGCCAACGAGCGCAAGCGTCTGATTGATGGGCAATGCACTGGAATGAAGATGCACACCCATCTCGCTCATTCTGCCGCCCGTAAGCGTAAGAACCTTTTTTCGGATATCCACCTGAGAGTAGTTGAATGCATAATACACGTATTTTGCCGCCTCGGCAAGCTTTTCGTCATCCACGTCCACGATGATGGGAACAGCTTGATAGCTCATTGCAAGCTGAGCAATTGTTATGCCAAGATACGATGCGCCAGCAATAACGATATGCTCGCCGCGCTCAAGCTTAAGCTTATTGATAATAGAAATAGCAATATCCACGTGCTCGAGAAGCAAAGCGTTCTTTTTGTCGATGCGTTCGGGAAGTTTATATACATCTGCCGCACTTACTACGGCGAAATCGCTAAGACAGCCGTCCTCGTTTACACCGCGAACAAGCTTGTTTTCGCACAGCTCGAAGTCGCCCTTTTTGCACATAAGGCAACCGTCGCAAACACTGAACGGACGAATCGCAACTATGTCACCGCGAACGACGTTCTTTACGCCCTCGCCTACCTCGGTAACCATACCAATGCCTTGTCTGCCCGGAATAAGCGGAACATCAAAGGGAACCTTACCGTCGTAGGCCATAAGGTCGGATGCGCTTATTGCGCTGTAACGAAGCTTGATTTTTACACAACCTGCGCCAACCGGCTGACTGTCCATATCTACAAGCTCTATTTTACCGGGCGCGGTTAATCTCCATGCTCTCATAAACACCTCAAAAAATTGATGATATTTGCTTTAGCGAGGTTATTATACCACGGCTTATAAATTTTTTCAACTGATTTATCAATATTTTTGTATTTTTCGCCCATTAAATGTTTGACTTTTATTTTTTTGTGTACTATAATATGTAGGCAATTGAGTCGTGCGCCTTTAGCTCAACTGGATAGAGCGTTGGTCTACGGAACCAAAGGTTAGGGATTCGAACTCCTTAAGGCGCGCCAAAACACCTCTCGAAATCTCGAGAGGTGTTTTTTTCTTTGTCAGCCATTTATTCTTTCCAAACTTTTAGAAATTCATTTAACTCGTGGAGGTAAAGCTTTTCGTCGATAAGATACGCAAGTCCATGACCTGCACCCTTTACCTCAACAAGCTTTTTTACTCCATTATATTTACAATGTAGAATGCGGCTCATTTCGCACGGAACAAAATTATCGTGGTCGCCGTGGAAGAATATTATGGGCAGGGTGGCTTTGTCAAGCGCTTCTATCGGCGAGGTTTCCTCCAAATTAAAGCCGCCAAATATTCTTGCCCCAAGCTTTATAAACGGATAGAATAGCCACGCAGGTAATTTCATCTTGCGAATAACCGTTTTTATTATTTCCTTGGGGGATGAGTAGCCGCAATCGGCAAGCACGCAAACGACGTTTTTGGGGAGATTTTCGCCCGCCGCCATAAGCACGGTTGCCGCACCCATGGATATACCCGAAAGCATAATTTTGGTTTCTTTGCCAAAATGCTCGGTAACGAACTCCGCCCACCTTACACAATCAAAGCGCTCCTTTATTCCAAAGGTTGTAGTTTTGCCCTGCGACAGGCCGCATCCGCGTTGATCGATAAGCAAAGCGTTGTGCCCAATCTTAAAGCAACGCTCGATAGCACCGCCGCCGTCACGCTCGCCATAGCCGCCGTAGCCGTGAAACATAATTTCGATAGGCGCGCCCTTTTGGCATTCGTAATAGCTTCCCCTAAGGCTTAGCCCGTCGTGCGATTTGATATAAAAATCCTCATGCGGCATAGCCCTAAGTGCATCTACCCATGCTCTAAGGCGCGGCTTGTGCGGCTCGTAGACACGTCCCGGAGGATATTCGTACTCGCCCTCGCCGAGCATCTTATGGGGCGACTTGTAAAACACAACCATGTACAGCACGAATGACATGATTAGCATAAGCAACACAACCGAAGCCAAAACAATTAACGCTATTTGCCACCAATCCATTTCTTCACCTCGAAAATAATTTGAATGCATTATAACAAAAAATACCGAGCTTGTCAATAAGAGTTCTTATTGGGCTCGGTAATTTAGTTTTATTTGTGTCCTATTTATCTGTGTTTTGCGTGGAAGCACACACCCACCGTATCGGGTCCACAATGACTGCCCGCCGTGGGATTTACCACCACGATTTCGGTACGAAGATCGTCACCGTATTTTTCCTTAAGCCTAAGCTCAACCTCTGCCGCAAGCTCGGGTGCATCAGCGTGTCCCACGATTACACGGTGCTCCTTAATGTTGTCTTGAAGCTCGTCCACATAAGCAAGAATTTTATTGATTGCACCCTTACGTCCCTTAGCTTTTGCAACCGAGCCCATAATTCCGTCCGAATTTATATTGATGATGGGACGAATGCCCAAGATCCCTCCAAAGACTGCCGACAAGCCGCTTACCCTGCCGCTACGTACAAAAAACTTAAGGTCGTCGGCAAAGAAATAAACCGCGAACTTATCTACCTCGGTATGCGCCCAAGCAAGAATTTCCTCTACGCTTGCGCCGCGGAGAGCCATTTCGCCGATCTCCTTGACGATATTATTACTGCAAATGGTAATCGCCTTGGTGTCTACGGTATACAGCTTGCGATCGGGATATTTTTCGGACAGCTCCTTCCACGCAAGCTTCATAGAATCGAACGTTCCACTCATTGCCGCCGAGAAGTGAACGTACAGTATATCCTTACCTTCTTTCAATGTCGGCTCGAAGTACTCTATATACTTTACGGGCGAAAGGCCGTAGGTCGTAGGCAACGTTCCGTTTCTAAGCGAATTGTAAAACATACGCGACTCAAAAACGTCAAAATCCTCGTACGGATATACCGTTTCGCCGTCCTTGATTGCATACGGCATACTTATCAGCTTGTAGCCGTAAAAGCCTGCCTCCTCGGGTAAAATGTCGGTATCCGTATCGGTAAATAACTGAAACATCTTTTGTTCCTCCTTGTATTTTGTCAAACACTAAGCGTTAGTCTTTGTCAAAAATTCTTCTTCCGAAATAATATGTATATTGCCGTGACTTGCGTCTACGCAAAGGCAATCGCCTGTTTTTATCAGCCTGGTCGCATTTTTAGCGTTAACGACCGTGGGCAAGCAATACTCTCTTGCGACCACAGCCCCGTGCGAAAGCGTACTGCCAACCTCGGTGATAAGCGCACCAACAAGCGAATAATACGGCGACCAGCCTATATCGGTAAACGGCGCAACCATGATTTCGCCCTTTTGGATCTTTTGGGCGTCGTCCTGCGACCTTACCACCCTTGCCCTGCCGTAAACCTTACCTCGGCAAACGGGAATACCCTTTATGCAGTCGCCCGCCTCGCCCCTATCAAGCTCTAAAGGTTGAGGAACACCCAAATTGATGTCGCTAAAAGCAAGCTCCTCGGACTCATAAAACGCCACACGGCGCAGTAAGGCTTTGCGCTTTAGTGCGATATTGCCGCCAATAAGCTGACCTATTTCATCATGCGACAAAAAGTATATACTGTCCTCGTCTGCAAGATAACCCTTGTCTACAAGAAGCCTTGCAAGATATGCGTATCTATCCTTGAATTTGTCGATTACCTTAATCATATTGGACTTAGTAAACTCTCGGTCACGCACAGCTTGCCTTGCCCTACCGCCTATCCACCTTATCGCCTTGCGCTTAGATTTAGGCACCTCCAACAAAAGCTCCTCGAGGTCAAACGGCTTTTTGTTCTCTTCCTTTATTTCGCCGCCCATGATTACCGTACGGATATTTTTGATAAGCCCAATACGGTCGTTCTTCCACGGCTTACTGCGAAGCTCGGCTTCCTTTATGGAACGGTGTCCGTGCTTTGCCAAAAATTCCTTGTAAAGTCGGTTAATTTCGGTGCTTTGCTCGTCCTCGACAAGCGCAAGAAGCTGCTCGTCGGATAGCCTTGCCGCACCCATATTGTGCTTTACGATAGCCGCCGCAATTTTGCGAAGCGAAAGCAAAATGTCCGCGCTTTCGATTCCGTCAATGTCTGACAAAAGCTTGGATATAAACACCTGATAGTCGGTTTTGCTCTCGAATGTGTCGGATAGCATGATGGTGAGCGCGCTGTTCATAGAGCCCGAAAAGCTGGAGCAAACGTAGTGACAGCACAGCGTATCGTTCATAACCCGGTGCTTTGCGGTTATTTCGTCGTAGACCGATTTTTCGTCACCCGTTACTTCAAAATCAAGACCGTCGCCAAGCTCGACTATACGCTTTTTTGCCTTTTTTGACGAGAAAAGATATTTTGCAAACTTGATTCCGTTGATTATTTTCGTAAGGAAAAATGCATTTTTCTCGTTTGGCTTTGGATAGTTGTCGTAATACTCGCCAAGTATCGAGAGGTTCATTGCATCGCACGAAGCAAGCATTACACGCTTTGCTATGCGATACAGCGATGACATATCTATAAACAAATGATACTTTACGGCAAGTGCCATATAGTAGTCGGGCACCGCTTCCTTTCTTTTGAATGCGCCCACCCTGCGAAGCATATTGCGCATACCGTAGTCAATTGCAAGCACGGTAGTCGATATGGAAAGCGGGGTAATCGAACCGGGCATCATTTCGCCTATGTTTCGTGTTGTCAAAAGATGATTGTCTAGCGAACGTGCGGGATTAAATTCGTCAAGCGAAGCATCGTCTACCGCCGTAATGGGACGAAGCTGAAGCCAATACAGCTTGCCGCTTTGGTCAATTACCCACTCGAGGTCGGCAGGCGAGCCGTACTCGGTTGCGATTTTGTTACCCTCGGTGTAAATCTGCCTGAGCAGATCCTCGCTTAGTCCTTCCTTTTGTTCATAGACAAAGCCGCTTTTGGGCAAAGAATATCTGTACGCACTGCTTGCGCCGCTAACCAGCTCCTCGCCCTTGCCACACACCGCCTCGATAAGCACGTTGTCGCCGTTCATCGGATCGGTGCTAAACATAACGCCCGCAAACGACGCGTCAATCATACGCTCTACGACGAGATTCATTTTTGCACTATACTCACCCGAAAGATTTTGCGAATACGCCCTTGCTCTATCGCCCGAAAGAGAAGCAAGGCAACGGCCTACCGCCTCGCAAAGCCCCTCCCTTTTTACGTCAAGACAGGTTTCGTACTGTCCTGCGCCGGAAAAATCCTCGCCGTCCTCACCGCTAGCGCTGGAGCGAACGGATACTCTTGGTGCGTTAAGTTTATCAAATGCGCCGTAAATCCCGTCAAGCTCATCCTCACCCACCTTGTCTATATCCGTAACGATAAAGCCGTCGGCAATAAGATTACCGTGACGAGCAAGAAAGTCAAGCCCTCTTGCCTTACCGCCCACCTCGGGGTACAGCTTTTGGTCAAGTTTTCCTATTTCAAAAATTTTCATACCTTTAATTTTCGTATTTCCTTTCCGTTGAATATGCGTTTTGGGTTGCGGTTGTAGCCAAGCTCAAAAATGCCTCTGAATTTTTCGCCGTCGACAGTAATGGTTGCAACACCCTCGCTGAAATTATAAGCTCCGCCGTCAAACGAATATCTTTCCTCGTCCTCCTTGCTTACTACCACCTTGAGGCGACTTCCGTCATCCATCTTAAGGTTTAGGGTAAGCGTCTCGGGGAAGCCGCCCATAACCAACTCGCGCCTATAGCTACACCCCGTCATAAACCTCATTTTGCCGTCTACCATAAGATTGCCAACCTCGAGCAAGGTTAGCGAAGGATACGACACCATCGAAAAGTTTATCTGACTGCGCTCATTTACTCCCATAATCCAAAGATGGTTGTTCATATATTCCCACTCACGCGCACCAAAGGAATGGTCACGCACGCAGGGAAGGTCGATATTGTATTCCGCACCTGCTATTTTAAGCAAGCCCACAAGTCTGCCCGTCTGCTCGTAATGAACCTGATTGTTTTTTTGCACCTCGGCGAAAAACTCCTTGCTCCACTTTTCCGCCGCCATAGCCCTCGCCGTACAAACGGGCGGCATATGCGAGAAAAAGTCCACGGGCGCGTGGTTGGAGCTAAAGTGTCCCTCAAAGGTTGCATTTGAACAGTTATTATGCTCGTCAGTCAGCTCGCCGTCGTAAAAAACGTCCCAGCCGCTTTCCGTCCTTTTAACTCTAAGGGGCGGATTAGTCTTATATAAATTTGTTTTTGCTACCAGACGCTCGTCGCCATTGTTATAATAAAACCAAACCTCAGTGCGGTCGGATCTGAGTCCGAGTCTGCAATAAAAGCTTTCTTTCTCACCGTGAGCGGAAAAATAATAGCTGTTGTTGACAAGCGGGCTTTCGTCCTCGGCAAGCATAAAGCTTTCTGCCGCCTCGTAATCAAAAGGCTTGCTTTTCTGCTTTTTTGCAATCTGCTTTTTCATAATAAGCGTCTTAAGTTTGTACATATATACTCTCCTGCTTTTTCCTTTTTATTAGACGTCCATTATCGGTAAGGTAACAATAAAGGTGCTTCCCTCGCCCTTTGTCGACAAAAACGAGATAACGCCCCCGAGTTTTTCGACCACGACCTTGGTAAGATACAAGCCGATTCCGCTACCCTCGCTATTGCGTGAGCGGTTACCTACAAAGAACAGCGTAAAAATCTTTTGCTTATCCCCGTCCAAAATTCCAACTCCGTCATCCGTCACGGTAAAACGCAACTCACCATCCGATTTAGTCAGGCTGATTTTGACGTTACCACCTTGCTCGGTGAATTTGTATGCGTTGGTAATAAGGTTTTGCCAAACGAGGTAAGTAAGAGCCGCGTTACCGCGAATGTCAAAGTCCTCTGCGTCAAGCTCGACATTAAGCTTTTTTGCTTCGGGCTTATCTTGTGTTGCAAGCAAGAAGGATTTGATTTGCTCGGCAGGACTAAAAGCATCGTTCATCGGCAAAAGTCCCGAGCTATCAAGCTTACACAGCGTAATAATGCTTTTAGACATTTCGTTAAGCTTGTCCGTTTCGCTGATTATGACGCTTGCATAAGCGTTGCGCTCCTCCGCGTCACACTCATCAAGCAGCGCTTCGGCATGAGTGCGAACTACGCTTAGCGGAGTTTTTAGCTCGTGCGAAACGTAGCTGATAAAGTCCTTGCTTAGCATAGCGTTGGCGGCAAGCTCCTTTGCCATCTTATTGAAGTTTTCGCCAAGAAGCGAAAGCTCGTCGTTGCCCTTGTCCGAAACGGTAACCGTATAGTCGCCGTGACTTACCCTTTTGACCGCCTCGTTAAGTGCTTCGATGCGTTTTAGAAGTACGTTGTAGATAATCACTATGAATATAGTTGCAAGCACAATCATGCCAAACGTGCCTACGATTACCGTGGGGTTGAGCTCTATTTTGCCGTCAATATCGCCAAGCACGAACACGCCAATCATATTAAATATAACAAGCATTCCTGCAAGTAAGGCAATTACACCCACCAAAATTTTGGCGACTAAGCTACGTGTTTTTTTGACCTTTTTCATTTGAGCACCGCCTTATAACCCAGACCGCGCGCCGTCACAATCTCGAAATCCTTGCCGCTGATTTTACTGCGAATCCAAGTAATGTGCGTATCAATTGTGCGGTCGTTGCTTTCGCTGTCGTATCCCCAAATTTCGCTTAGAATTTGCTCGCGAGAAAAAATAAATCCGGGCGAAGTAAGCAACAAAAACAGTATGCCAAATTCCTTTTTACCCAAGGAGATTTCCACCCCATCCTCGGTAAAGGTCATCGTGCTGTAGTCAAGAACCGAGCTACCTATAATAAGCTTACCCTCGGACGCCTTTTTGTATCTGCGCAACAATGCCTTGATGCGAAGAAGCAGCTCCTTGAAGGCAAACGGCTTGGATAAATAATCGTCCGCACCCGCCTCGAAGCCCTTAACCTTGTCCTCCAGCTCGCTTA
The DNA here is from genome assembly GCA_017500845.1 of Clostridia bacterium. Classification (GTDB taxonomy): domain Bacteria; phylum Bacillota; class Clostridia; order Christensenellales; family Pumilibacteraceae; genus CAG-552. The sequence continues at coordinate 57,811 of JAFVXY010000022.1, read as the reverse complement.
GCGCCGTCAGCATAATAACGGGTATATCGTTGCTAACCTGGCGCGCCCTTTTTGTAAGCTCTACTCCGTCAACGACAGGCATCATAACGTCGGTCACAACTAAGTCGATAGGCTTAGACAACAAAACCTCGTACGCTTCTTGTCCATCAAAGGCAGAGTACACCTCGTAGCCTTCCTTTTTTAGCCTTGAAGATAGAATTTTGTTGAGGTTAATTTCGTCCTCGGCAAGTAAAATCTTGAACATACCACTAAGCTCCTATAGTAATATACTTTCAAATTGTTAAGCAAGTATTAAAAATCACAATTTTTGATGTGATATTATACCACAATTGCCGCAAAAAAGCAAGTCGCCGGCCAAGTTGGTAGGCGTAAATATCACTCAACAAAAAAAGAGCAAGCCGTTTTATTAACGTTTTGCTCTTTTTATTGCTTGTGAATTTATCTATCGTTAGTTGCCCTCTTGCTTAAGGAACTGCTCGGCGGTAAGCATACCCTTACCAAGCATAAAGAATTTGTCGTTGTACTTGTCGATGGTCGACGCCGAAACCAAAATCATATACTCCAGCAAATCGTCGCTGAGCACGCTACCCGACTTATAGCTGGACACAAGTCTAAAGCTAAGATCACCGTCGTTCATATCAAAATCAAAGCATCCGTTGATCATACAGTTGTTTGCGGCACAAACAGCTACTGCCGCGTCCACTCGCTTATCCTCAGGGATAGAAAACGGCAGCTTAGAAAGCAATCTTATAAGCTCCCTTTCCGCATCAACGAAAAGAATGAACTCGATGGGCAAATCCTCGCCCTTTATTCCGCTTTTAATCAAAAGATCTTCGTCATGTCTTTCGTATTTCCAATCTCTTGAGTCCAACATATTAATAATGGACTTATAAACTCTTTGTGCCTGCATCTGCTTTGTATCTGACATAAATAATGCCCTCCTAAAAAAATTTTGCAATAAATTTGTTGCGGCTCGTATTTATATTCTTCCGCCGCCGAAGCCGTCCCTTGGCTGCCAAACAAAATATCCCGAACGTCACGTCCTTCTATAATACTTCTTTATATTATATATATTCTAAACTATAATACCACTAAAAATGCAATTTGTCAATAAAATAAGAATAATTTTTGACCAACGCGCCCTTTTTAGACGGTATGCTGCGACAAGCGCAAAAACAAAATTAACCGTTCGCAAAAATTTTCGTCAAAATTTCAGTTGAATTTGTTTACAATTTCAATAAAATATAGTAAAAAATATTAAAATGGTGTATAATACTACAGTAAATTACGAGGAGTAAACTCTTATGAACAAAATAAAAAGCCTAATTCTAACGATTGTGATGGCGACTTTGCTCGTTTTTGCCGTAGGCTGTGAGGCTTCGGCATACGACATAGCTGTGCAAAACGGCTTTGAGGGCACCGAGGCGGAATGGCTTCTTTCCCTTAAGGGTAAGGACGGCGTAGATGGCAAGGACGGCAAGAACGGAACGAGCATTACCATCACCGACCTCTATAACGAGGCTGTAAAAAACGGCTTTGAGGGCACTATTAGCGATTTTTTGTTTGAGTATCTCAGCTTTGAAGAAGCCGTGGATAACTCGGGCGCAATAAACAAGGGACTCAGAAGCGCCGTTTTGATTAATTGCGCCTTCACCAAAGCAAGGCCGAGCTTTATGGAATCGGGTAGCTTTTCACAAGCAGGCGCGGGCGTGATTTATAGGCTTAATGCAACAGCCGGCTCGGCATACATAATCACCAACTTTCACGTTGTATTCAGCATGGACAGTAGCACCGATACAGGCATAAGCGACACGATAACCGTTACACCGTACGGTGGAAGCGCGATTTCCGCATCTTACGTGGGCGGAAGCTCGCTGTACGATATTGCAATTCTTAAGGCCACGGACGATTATTTTAGCAGTGAAATTCCTCTTGCGGTAACCGTTGCCTCCGATGAGGTAGCGGTTGGTCAAACTGCAATTGCTATTGGCAACCCCGCAGGCTACGGAATCTCGGCAACCGAGGGAATTGTAAGCGTAGACAGCGAAACCATCCCCATGACCGACATCGAAACCGAATCGTCGTACGTAAATATGCGAGTAATGCGTATTGACACCCCTGTAAACTCGGGCAACAGCGGCGGCGGCCTTTTTGATACAAGCGGCAATCTTATAGGCATCGTAAACGCCAAGGCGAGCGATACCTCTATCGAAAATATGGCGTACGCAATACCCACCTCTATCGCTATTCGTGTTGCCGACAACATCATAGAAGACGGCGTTTTTGAAAAAGGTATGCTTGGCATCACCATTTACTCTACCGACTCATCTGCTTACATCGACGAACACGGCAATATGAAAATTCGTGAAACGGTAACCGTAAATTCCGCCGAGGGCGCAAGCGCAGGCAAGCTGCAGGAAAACGACGTTCTCGTGTCCATAACGGTGGACGGTGTAACCTACGAGGGCAAGCGACAATTCCACTTTACCGACCCGCTTCTTACTTCCGTCCCCGGCGACACCGTAACGGTAACCGTGCTTCGCGGCGAGGATCTTCTTACATTCGATATCACCCTTGGCGAGTAACCGACTCAATAAAAATATACATAAAAGCACCTCAAAGGCTAATGCTTTTGGGGTGCTTTGTACATAAAATCAATATACGTATGCTTGATTTAGAGCTCTGCGATAACCTCTACCTCTACCAAAACGTTCTTCGGAAGAGTCTTTACAGCTACGCACGAGCGTGCCGGGCAAGAGGTGAAATACTTTGCATATACGCCGTTGAATGCCGCAAAGTCGCTCATATCGCTAAGGAAGCACATGGTCTTGAATACCTTGTCAATCGAGGTGCCTGCTCCCTCAAGCACGCCAACTACGTTCTTGCAAACCTGCTCGGTCTGCTCTTCGATGGTGGTGCCTGCGATTTCGCCGGTTTGGGGGTTGAGGGGAATCTGTCCCGAGGTGTAAACAAGGTTGTTTACGATCATGCCTTGCGAGTAAGGTCCGATTGCGCCGGGTGCTTTGTCTGTCTTGATAACTTTCATTTTTGTATCTCCTTTTATACTATTATACTAAAGCCGTTTCCGTGAAGGGTAGCTTTGATTGACTGAATATGCTCAAAATTTCGTGTTTCAAGCTCTAATTTGAGGTAGCAGGTGTCGATATCGCCATTTGCCGCAAGACGCTCGTGCTGAGCGGAAATTACGTTTGCGCCCAGCTTTGCTACGCACTGAATTGCCTCGCTAAGCTGACCGGGGGTGTCCTTTAGCTGAATGGTGATCATTGCACGTCTGCCTGTGTTGAGTAGACCTTGCGTGATTACGCGCGACAATCTGTTTACGTCGATATTACCGCCCGAAATTACACAACAAACCTTTTTGTTTGTAAGCGGCAGCTTGTTAAACATAGCGGCAGCAAGTGCAACTGCGCCCGCACCCTCTGCAACCATTTTCTTCTTTTCGATAAGCGTAAGGATTGCGGTGTAAATTTCCGCCTCGTTTACGGTGAAAATCTCGTCCACGTAATGCTTGGTATAGTCAAAAGTGAGGTCGCCCGGCTGTTTTACTGCAATACCGTCGGCAAGCGTGTTGACCGAAGCAAGCTTGATTGCCCTATCCTCCTTGATGGAGTTATACATGCTAGACGCATTGCTTGCCTGCACGCCATACACCTTGATGCTTGGCTTGATTTGCTTTGCGGCGAACGCTACGCCCGATATAAGTCCACCGCCACCGATGGGAACTACTATCGCGTCAAGGTCGGGCATTTCCTCTAAGATTTCTAACGAAAGCGTGCCTTGACCTGCTATTACGTCATCATCGTCAAACGGATGAATAAAGGTATAGCCGTGCTCCTTTTGAAGCTCGAGCGCCCTTTGATATGCGTCATCGTACACACCCTTGACAAGCATAATCTGCGCGCCATAGCTACGCGTTGCCTCTATTTTGGATATGGGCGCACCCTCGGGAAGGCAAATAAGCGCGGGAATGTTGTTCTTTTGTGCGGCAAGCGCAACGCCCTGAGCGTGGTTTCCTGCCGAGCATGCTATTACACCCCTCGCCCTTTCCTCGGGCGAGAGCTTTGATATCTTGTAAGACGCACCTCTTATTTTGAACGAGCCCGTAATTTGAAGGTTTTCAGTTTTAAGAAAAATCTGGTTGTCGCACTTTATGGGCATAGGCAAAATGTCCGTATTGCTTATAATCGGCTTTAGTGCCCTTGCGGCGTCCTTTACCTTTTCGAGAGTTATCATCGCTTTTCTCCTTTTTTATTGGCATTATTTTGACTTAGTCACAGCTTTTGGGTGTCTTTGCCTTAGTCTTTATCTGAACGGATTTTGCAAGGCCGCCCTCGGACGTTTCGCGATAGCGGTTGCTGAGGTCCTTGCCCGTTTCGTACATAGTTTTGACTATCGTATCGAAAGATATTTTACGCGTGGTATACAAAAAGCTTGCAAGATTGACCGAGTTTATAGCACGCATTGCCGCAACGGCATTACGCTCGATACACGGAATTTGAACAAGCCCATTAACAGGGTCGCAGGTAAGTCCAAGATGATGCTCGATTGCCATTTCAGCCGCATACTCGATTTGCGAAATACTCATACCAAAAAGCTCACCCAAAGCCGCCGCCGCCATAGAACAAGCCGAGCCTATTTCTGCCTGACAACCGCACTCTGCACCGCTGATGGACGCGTTAGTCTTTATAAGGTTGCCGATAAGTCCGGCTACCGCAAGCGCGCGAACAAAATCCTCGTCACTGAATTTGCGTTTTTGCTTCATGTAGCTAAGAACAGCAGGCAACACGCCGCACGCTCCGCACGTCGGTGCGGTAACAATTTTGCCACCGCCTGCGTTCTGCTCGGACACTGCATACGCAAACGCGCACACCAAACGGCTTTCTCTCGTTTCGGGCGACTCGTCCATAAACCTTTGATTAAAAAGCATTTTCGCCTTGCGTTCTACTCGCAGTCCGCCGCCAAGCACGCCCGTCGCCTTAAGTCCCGCCGAGATTGCCTCGTTCATGGTACGCCAAACGGTAAGCAAATAGTCGTGAATATCCTCGTCCTCAAAATGGAAAACGTATTCGCTTAGCGAAAGTCCGTTCTTTTCGCAAAATTTAACTATACCGCGAAAAGTATTGTGAGGATAAACGTTTTTTACCTTTTTGTCGTCAATCGGCTCGCCCTCAACTACTATTTCGCCACCGCCTACGCTGAATACTCTAACGAAGTTTTCGCCATCGCCGGTATAAAAATCCATAGTGTTGGGATGGGGAACCGCGGTGTCGGGGTCGAATACGACCGTCACCTTTTTGTGGGCAAACGCCTGAATAATCGCCTTGTCGGTAAGGTGCCCCTTGCCCGTTTTTGCAAGAGAGTCATAGATGACTACCTTGTACTCGTCCGCAGGGAACTTCGCCTTGTATAGAGTTGCCGCCTTAACAGGCGCCATAGTATGCGAGCTTGATGGTCCAAACCCTATTTTGTATATGTTTTTTACCGATTGCATTAGTATTTTCTCCGAGTTTTAACCTGATGAATGTATAAATTTTGCCTATACGTTGTTTTATTTTTGCTCCGGCGCAAGCATCTTTACAAGTGCCTCGGCAACCGATTTGATATCGGCGTTTGTTGTATTTATGCAGATATCGTAGTTGTTTTTGTGTCCCCATTTTAGACCCGTATAAAACATATAGTACTTTGCACGGTGTCTGTCTACTCTATGAATATTTCTCCACATTTGACGGTCGCTTAAAGCATCGTCCTCGGGTCTTTTTTTTCTGCAACGCTCGATACGCGATTGCGGCGAAGCGTACACAAAAATCTTGAATGGGTTGCGATCTCGCAAAATATAGTCGGCGCATCTTCCAACGATTACGCAGTCAGACATATTCGCCATTTCGGTGATTATGTTACTTTGCTCTACGTAAATGTTGGTCGTTTGATCCATCCCGGGGTTTACCACAGGGAAGAACGAATGACCTATCGTAATAGGAAAGCTCGCCACAGGGCTACGTTCAACAATTTGCTTAACATAAGACTCGGCAAGCTCGGTCTTTTGAGCAATTCCGCTTATAATCTCGCTGTCGTAGTACGCCCAGCCAAGCAAGTCGGCAAGACGTCTGCCAAGCTCTCTACCGCCGCTACCAAGTTCTCTGCCTATGGTAATAATCTTATTCATAAAATCCCCCTTTACCTATCGTAAACGCAGTTGCCTTTATGGTCGATTGCCACGATTACGGGAAAATCCTTTACTTCTATTTCGCGCACAGCCTCGGTGCCGAGGTCATCGTACGCAATAACTCTTGCTTCCTTTACCAGCTGACTGTATATCGCGCCCGCACCGCCGATTGCCGCAAAATAAACCGCCTTGTTGCGAATTATGGCATCAATAACATCTTTGCTTCTGCCACCCTTGCCTATCATAGCCTTAAGTCCGTTGTCCATAAGCGTGGGCACATACGGATCCATGCGATACGAGGTGGTCGGTCCACAGCTGCCAATCGGGTCACCCGGCTTTGCAGGGCAGGGACCTACGTAGTATATGGTTGCGCCGCTAATATCAAACGACAAGCTACCGTCCTTAAGCCCCTCGACAATACGCTTATGTGCGGCATCTCTGCCGGTAAGCATTTTACCGCTTAAAAGAACCGGATCACCAGCTTTTAGTGAAAGCATATCCTCTTGCGAAATGGGAAGCTGAACTCTTTTTGTCATAAAACCTCCGTCCTTGCTACTCTGTGAGCGTTGCACTGAATTGCCACGCCTACGGGAAGCGCCGCAATATGTGTGGGATGCTTTTCGATACGAACCTCAAGTGCAGTTGTCTTGCCTCCGAATCCTTGTGCGCCGATCCCTAAATCGTTGATACGTGTAAGCAAAATTTGCTCCATCTCGGCAAGCTGAGGATCTGATGACGCCACCCCAACGTCACGAAGCAAAGCCTTTTTTGCAAGCAGCATCGCATAGTCTGCCGTGCCGCCTATGCCCACGCCAACTACTATGGGCGGGCATGGATTGGAGCCCGCACTAAATACCGCCTCTACCACCTTATCCATAACTCCCGCTACTCCTGCCGCCGGGGTAAGCATATAGAGCTTGCTCATATTTTCGCTACCAAAGCCCTTTGGTAAAAGCGTGAGCTTTACCTTGTCGCCAAGCACAAGCGAGGTATGAATAATAGCAGGGGTGTTATCTCCCGTGTTTTTGCGAGTGATGGGGTCAAGCACGCTATTGCGCAAATAAAATTCCTTATAGCCACGCCTTACGCCCTCGTTTACCGCATCGGTAAAGCTACCGCCAACAAAGCGTACGTCCTGCCCAATCTCGGCAAAGACCACCGCCATTCCGGTATCCTGACAAACGGGAACGGCGTTGCTTGAAGCAAGCTGTGCGTTGTCGATTAAGGTTTTAAGCGCAAACCTTGCAGTATCGTTTTCTTCCTTTAACTCTGCTTGTCTAAGCTTATCAACCACTCCGGGTGCTAAAGAAAGGCAGGCAGAATGCACAAGCTGGACAAGCGCATCGGTTATTTTTTGAACGGATATATCTCTCATACTAAAATTATACACCAAATAAATACAAAAATCAAGTACTTAACGAAAAAAATGCTACTGCTATTTGCTTGAATTTTGTTTAATATAGTGTTATACTGTTTGAGCTCTGAAAAAGACAAAAAAATAAAGGACTTGTATCAAAGTCACAGCTCCACTCTCTATATAAAACGGATAGCGTGACGTAGCCTTACAAAACAAGAAAAAATATGAGTATTTGGGAAGTTGTATTGCTTGGACTTGCGCTGAGCATGGATGCATTTGCAGTTGCAATCTGCAAGGGACTTGCATCCGAAAGGTTTTCGCTTAAAAACGCCTTTATTGTGGGCGGCTGGTTTGGCATAATGCAGGGGCTTATGCCGCTATTTGGCTTTTTGCTTGCCTCGCTTGTAGCTGAGTACATAATGGCGTTTGACCATTGGATCGCATTTGCCCTGCTTGGCTTTATCGGCGGCAAGATGATTTACGAGGCATTGAAGCCCGGTGACGAGGAAGAAGCCGACGCCTCGGTAGCTTTTTTTGCAATGCTTCCTCTTGCGATTGCAACAAGCATTGACGCTATGGCGGCGGGTATATCGATAGCAATGGACGGAATAAGCTTTAGCATCTTTATTGCGGTAGGAATAATCGGTGTTATTACCTTTGTCCTTTCTACTGTTGGAGTAAAAATCGGCAACGTATTTGGCGCAAAATACAAGAAAAAAGCCGAGCTTTTGGGCGGTATCGTCCTTGTTGCACTCGGCATAAAAATTCTTCTTGAGCATTTGTTCTTTTAGCACGTAAACAAATTTGACAAAAAACGAGCATTACGTATGCTCGTTTTTTTTTGCGCTTTGCAGTTAATAACCAACTGTAATAGCAAAGCCTTAATTTTTATTGCTGATACTTATCCTTGTACACCATGACCCTGGTTACCTCGGATTTTTTTACAAGCGGCTTGCCCGCGTGAATACGCGCTTCCACCTTGAAGTTGTCGGAGGGAACGCACATAAGATATTCGCCGTCAAGCTCGAGAAGCGGCTTGATTTCCTCGGTGATTATGCTTGCAAACGCAAGTCGTTTTGCGCCTTGCTTAAAGTCAATACACTTTACGCCCTTGCTGTATCTGCCGATAACATCTATTTCGGATATTTTCATTCGCTTTGCATAGCCGTTTTCGGTGATAAGTGCGATGTGACCCTCGCCGTCGTTTTGTCCCGCGGCAATAACCTCGTCGCCCACACTAAGCTTAACGCCCTTTACGCCTGCCGAAATTCTGCCTTGGCAAGGCACCTCATCACCGTCGCATCTTAGGCACATACCGTTTGCAGTAACAAACACAAGCGACTGACCGGGCGTCACGGTTTGCATTCCGATTACCTCGTCGTCCTCGCGAAGCTTCATTGCTTGATATGCGTGCTTAATGATGTTGTACTCACTCCACGGCGACTTTTTGACCATACCGCATTTGGTAAAGAAAAATACGTCACCCTCGGGTAAATCGCCGTTTAGCACATAGACCACCCGCTCTTTTTCGCCGAAGCCCTTGATACACGAGCTTAGCGTATCGCCCTTTTCGCGCCACTTACCCATGGGAATGTCGTCCGCGGTCAGCTTGAAGCAGTTGCCAAGATTTGTAAACAAGCTAAGCTTCTTTTCGGCTTTGAGTAAAACGAGATGCGCGCATACCTCGTAAAGCGAGCTGTTTTCGCCGTAATCCTTAGTTGCCATATTGTAGTTTTTGACAAGCATTTTTTTGATGGTGCCTGCCTCGGTGATAGCAACCACGTACTCCTCATGCACCTTTTGATCATCTGCCTTCTCGACTTTGTACTTGCTTAGGTCGCTGATAATAAGGCTCTTTCGCGGTTGCTTGTATTTGCGTCTAATTTCGAAAAGCTCGCTTTTTACCGTTTCCATTTGGAGCTTGCGACTGCCCAAAATTTTTGTAAGTCTTTCGATAAGCTGACGAAGCTCGTCAAGCTCCTGCTCGAGCTTGTACACCTCTAACGCCGTAAGTCTGCCAAGACGAAGCTCGATAATTGCCTGAACCTGTTTTTCACTTAGCGAAAATCTTTCACGCAGACGTTCCTTTGCCTCGGTGGTGTTTTTGCTCGTTTTGATTATACGAACGACCTCGTCGATATTTTTTACCGCAACAACAAGCCCCTCTAAAATATGAGCGCGCTCCTTTGCTTGCTCTAACTCGTACTTGGTGCGTCTTATTATAAGGCCGCGCTGATAGTTGACATAATAAGCGATAATGTCAAGCAGTCCCATTTGCTGCGGCTTGCCGTCAGCAATTGCCACCATATTTATTCCGTACGAAACGTGGAGATCGGTGTTTTTGAACAAAAGCTCTAAAATCTTATCTACGTCCCCATCTTTTTTGACCTTTATTACTGCGCGCATACCGTTTCGGTCAGATTCGTCGGAGATGTCGCTGATAAACGAAAGCTCCCCTTTTTTGTCCTCGCGAAGCTTAAGAACACTTTCGAGCAAAGCTGATTTGTTTACTTGGTAGGGTAGCTCGTCAATTACAATAAGTCGCTTTTCGCCCTCGTTTTCGACGTGAACTCTTGCCCTTAATCCTATTTTGCCCTTGCCAGTTTCGTATGCCGCAACGAGATCGCCTTGAACGATTATTCCGCCCGAGGGGAAGTCGGGTCCTTTGATGGTTTTCATCATTTCCTCAAGGCTTATATTGGGGTTGTCAATATATGCAATTACGCCGTCTATAGATTCTACAAGGTTATGCGGCGGAATGTTGGTAGCAAGACCTACCGCAATACCCGTAGCACCGTTTACTAAAAGGTTGGGAAATCTGCCGGGAAGATAGCACGGCTCGGTAAGGCTGTCGTCAAAGTTGGGCTGCCAGTTTACCGTATTCTTTTCGAGGTCGCGCATAAGCTCAAGCGCAAGGGGAGCAAGACGAGCCTCGGTGTATCTCATTGCCGCCGGCTTGTCGCCGTCTATCGAGCCGTAGTTTCCGTGACCGTCCACAAGCACCGAGCCCATATTGAACGGCTGTGCCATACGGGCAAGTGCTCCGTAAACGGACGTGTCGCCGTGCGGATGATATTTACCAAGGCAGTCACCTACGATACGTGCGCACTTTTTGTACGGCTTGTCCGGCATAATGCCAAGCTCCATCATAGCGTACAGCACTCTACGCTGAACTGGTTTTAGACCGTCCTCAACACGAGGCAAAGCGCGATCCATAATTACGTATTCGGAATACGGAATCATGGAATCGGTCATTACCTCTTCCATCGTTTTATATAATGTTTTTGCGCTTTCCATATTTCTAACCTACCTTAAAGTTATCCTCTCGATTGAAGTTTGCATTCTCTATAATAAACGCCTTGCGCTTTTCGATCGCGTCGCCCATAAGCACGGACACGAGCCTTTCTGCCTCTGCCGCATCGTCGATAGACACCTGAATAAGTGTTCGGCGCGCTGGGTCCATAGTTGTTTCCCACAGCTGCTCGGCATTCATTTCGCCAAGACCCTTGTATCGCTGAATTTCCGACTTGCCGCCAAGCTTTTCCTTTGCCGCCGCAAGCTCGTCGTCGTTGTATGCGTACTCCACATTGTCCTTGCGCGAAACCTTGTATAGAGGCGGCATTCCGATGTAAACATGACCGCCTGTAATCAGCTCCTTCATGTAGCGGTAGAAAAATGTAAGCAGTATCGCGCGAATGTGTCCGCCGTCTTGGTCGGCATCGGACAAAATAATTACCTTGTGGAAGTTAAGGTCGTCCTCGTCATAATCCTCGCCTATTCCGCAACCGAGCGCAGATATAATCGTGCGAATTTCCACATTTTCAAGCACTTGGTCGATGCGTTTTTTCTCCGCGTTTAGCGGTTTGCCCCTAAGCGGAAGAATAGCTTGGTAATGTCTGTTGCGTGCTTGCTTACACGTTCCACCCGCCGAGTCACCCTCGACAATGTACAGTTCGTTGTCTGCCGCCCTTTTGCCCGTGCAGTTGGACAGCTTGCCAACAAGGTTGAAGCTTTCGATGCTGTTTTTCTGCCTTGTTATTTCCTTTGCCTTTCGCGCTTCTTCCCTTACCTTTGCCGCAATTGCCGCCTTTTTGAGGATTGCATCCATCGTGGCTTTTGCACCTGACGAGGCAAAGAACTTGTGCAGCTCGGTGACTACGAGGTGTTCGATTGCAATGCGTGCTTCGGGATTGCCAAGCTTGGTTTTGGTTTGCCCCTCAAACTGCACGCTTTGCATCTTTATGCTAAGAACTGCCGTCAATCCCTCCAAAAAGTCGTCGCCCTTGTAGTTTTCGTCCTTATCCTTTAGGAATCCGCTTTTGCGAGCGACGTCGTTCATTACCCTTGTAAGACCGCTCTTAAATCCGGTTTCATGCGTGCCGCCCTCGCTTGTAGGAATGTTGTTGACGTACGAGAAAATGTTGTCCGTATAGCCGTCGGTATATTGGAAGGCAAGCTCCATATGGATATTGTTTTCTGTGCCCGAGATATACACAGGAGTCTTAAAGCAAGGCGTTTTGGCTTCGTTTAGATCCTTTACAAAATCAATTACGCCGCCCTCGTAGCAATACGTTACGCTTTGCTCCTCGTCTGTGTTGCGCCTATCGACAAGTGTGATTTTTGCACCCTTATTAAGAAAGGCAAGCTCCTTTATGCGGCGTTTGATGGTATCAAAATTGAATACCGTACTCTCAAAAATTCTGCCGTCGGGCTTAAAACGAATATACGTACCTTGCTTTTTTGTCTTTTTGCCCGTTGTTGTAAGGGGTCCCTTGGGCAAGCCACCCTTTACCTCGCCCTTAACTGTTTTGCTCTCGAACTCCATCTTGTAGATTTGGTTGTTCTTGTAAACTTCTACGTTTAGCCATTCGCTTAGAGCGTTAGTAACGGACGCACCTACCCCGTGTAAGCCGCCGCTTGTCGCATAGTTGTCGTTATCGAACTTGCCGCCTGCATGAAGCTGAGTGAATACCACCTGCACTGCGCTTACACCAAGCTGAGGATGAATATCTACGGGAATACCTCTGCCGTTGTCCTCCACCGATGCCGAGCCGTCCTCGTGCAAAATAATCTCTATATAATTACCGTAGCCGTTTGTGATCTCGTCCATCGAGTTGTCTACGATTTCCCACAAAATATGGTGAAGCCCCTTGATACCCGTCGTGCCTATATACATACCGGGCCTAAGACGAACGGCGTCAAGTCCCTCCAAAATCTTTATATCTGATGCCTTATAGCTTTTTTGCATATTAACCCCCAAATCTAAATTCCCTCGTTTTGCCAAAACGTTTTGTAGTTTTGTGTAGCTCGAATTTCATCAAGCACACTATCGTTGGATATAAGAAACTGTAATACGTCTGCAGGAAGCTCGCCACGGCTTGAAGCGGCAAGCGAATAAAACCTACTGATTTGCTCCTGTTTTAGCGCTTTTTTTTGACAAATATATTTTAGTATTTTTGTCTGAATTTCGGGCGTTGGCGGCCTGCAAGAATCCGTTTCGACATCGTTGAGGTATGCCTTGGAAACACCCAAATGAAGACGGAGCTCATCGAAGCCAATCCCCCTCTCTTTTCGCAAATCGTACAGATATCCGCCAAAAGTTTTTTTACTGCGTTCTCTTTTTGTCATATTCACCTACTCAGTCAGTAAACTGACTACCTTACTATTCTATCATAAAAATAAGGTCATTGTCAACCGTTTTCGTAATATTTATCGGCTGCGGAAATAAAATATATACGAGGTGAAATATGAAAAAAATCGTCCTAACGGGTGGAGGCACGGCAGGCCACGTAATGCCCAATATTGCCCTTTTGCCGTATCTAAGCGGCTGTGATGTTCATTATATCGGCGGAAGCGGTATTGAAAAACAGCTTATCGCCGAGCAAAAAGGCGTAATTTATCACGAAATTCCTTGCGTAAAATACGTGCGCGGAAAAATTTTAGACAACCTACCCATTCCATTTAAGCTTGCAAAATCGGTGTCTGCGGCAAAAAAAATCATTAAGGATATTAAACCAAACGTAATTTTTAGCAAAGGCGGCTACGTAAGCCTGCCCGTTGCCTATGCCTCGGGAAAAATTCCTCTTATCACACACGAAAGCGATATGAGCCTGGGACTGACTAATAGGCTGATTAAGCATAGGTGCTGTAAGGTATGCACCTCGTTTGACGTTACCGCCGAGGGGCTGAAAAACGGCGTATATACCGGTGCGATTATCAGGCAAGAGCTATATGGCGGCACCCGTCACTCGGCATACCCTACTCTGCTCGTTATGGGCGGAAGCCTTGGAAGTGCGGCAATCAACGACTGCTTACTGTCCTGCCTTGATACACTTACACAAAAGTACACGGTAGTGCATATCGTAGGCAAGGGCAAGGCAAGCGGAAAGAAAATTCCGCGCTATGTCGAGCTTGAATTTTGCTCGTTTATGGCAGACGTTTACGCTGATGCGGACGTAATAATATCGCGCGGGGGAGCAAATTCGCTGTTCGAAATCGCCGCACTCAACAAAAAGGCCCTTATTATTCCCTTGCCTAAGGGAGCGTCACGCGGCGATCAGGTTGAAAATGCTGAATATTTTAGACAAAAGGGGCTTGTTAGGGTTCTTAATCAAGACGAGCTTACCCCAAAAAGGCTTATTTCCGAGATTGAAAAAACGCAAAGCTTTGCTCCGTCCTCGCTTGAGGTTGACGGCACAAAAAGGGTTGCCGAGCTTTTACTTCGCACATAAAAGTCAAAAACCGACCGTTTGTTTGAACGAAAGTCAAATTTTGGGCATTATACTACCCTTATAAATTCTATCCTTATAAGGAGATGCTTATATGCACGAAACAAAAAATCAACTGCGCGTTATTGCCGCCCTGCTGGTCGTCGTACTTTCGCTTGCCGTGGGGCTGGTGTTTTATCAGCCGACAGCGATATCGGCAAGCGCAGGTGACGGCAGTATTACGGACGAAGGCGAAGGCGAGCAACCCACCCCCCACCAACGAGTGCGTGAGGCAACCGTCAGCCTTGACCCATCGTTTGCCTTTAGTCAAACCATAGGCGGAAGCGGTGACGAGCAGCTTGTGGACGTATTCTATCACGGCGAACGGCTGTACATATTTGGCAACACAACGTCCGTCGACTACGACTTTGACCGTAGCGGCGCCTTTGTTGCAATAACGGATGCCTACGGAAAAACGCTTGACTTTGTATCCTACGAGGGCAAGCTTGTTGCTGTTACGCTGTACGAGGGTGGATACTTGCTTGCCATAGACCAAAGCTCTACCCCCATTGCTATTGCCATAGATTATGACGGCAGAGAGAAAAAATCCCTTGCCTTGCCCACCGTCAGGGCGGAGGTTGCGCTTGACGTAAAATACGTGGATGGCGGATACTTATTTGTCACCTCGCTGATACAAGGCATAACCGATTTTACAAAATTGAAGCTTACCATACTTACCCCTGATCTCGAATTTAAAAGCTCGGTTGTGACCGACGAGGTTTACAGTCTTGATTACGTAGATACGTTGGATATTATGGGGAGCTATAAGCTTGTGGCAAACGCCCTATCCAGCCTACGCAATATGCTTTGCACCGGCACTTGGGGCGAGAAGCTTGCACACTTTCCGCACGAAAACTCGTATACGGTATCAAGCTTTTGGGTCACGGACGATATTTATTATCTTGCGACCACGGTAGGCAAAACGATGCTTATCACCGAAAGCGGCGACGTAATAACGCTTACGGGCGCGGCTTCGCATTACGCCATTTCGGGTGACGATAGGTATATTTACGTAAGCGCAGGAAGCGAATTTTTCTGCCTTGACGGAAGCAAAATATCCTTTTCCGCCTCGTACGGCGTAACCTCGTTTTGGAAAGATAATGGCTTTGTCCACTCGGTGTCTACACTAGGCAGCAAAATGAGTATACGTTCTTTTCTTGCAGGCAGTAAGGTATACGAAAGCACCTTTGTTTGCTCTATGACAAACGCCAAAGTATTTACCTGCGAGGACGGCATGCTTGTCCTTGGAAACACCTCGAACACCTTTGGCGGTGACGATATTACGTTTATAAAAATCAACTATTGATTGGCATTATAACACCCACAAAAAAAGCAAGAGTAATTTACTCTTGCTTTTTACTTTGCATTTAGTTTTCCCAAACGGTGGGCTTACCAAAAACGTAATGCCAATAATTAGCATTATCACTTGGCTTTTTCTTGCTGTAGCCATAAAATTGTGAAACGTCCAAAAACGGCGGCAACACAGTCATTTGACCGTGTTCATCATAATACTCCATATCAATTTTGATGTTAGTCAGCCCGTTTTCGTCACCCTCATAAAAAACTTTGGTCAAGCTTTCACAGAAAAACGCCGCCGCCCTTATGGTTTTTATGCTTTTGGGAATTATAATCTCTTCTAAGCGATCACAATTGAGAAACGTAGCCTGTTCAATCTCCGTAAGACCCTTGCTTAGATTAACCTTTTTAAGCAGCGAACAGCCTTCAAACGCACTTGCCCCAAGACTTTCTACACTGTCGGGCATTTTTATCTCCTCTATCCTTGCTCTATTAAAAGCAAATTTACCTATATTGGTTACCTTATTTCTCATCTTAACTTTTATAAGATTATTGGCTCCCGCGAAAGCATATTCTGCTATTACAACAACCTTGTTGGGGATTCTAAACGTTTCCTTGTCCTTATTCTCGGGATATTTAATTAGCTTTGTACCGTTCTTAGAATACAAAACGCCGTCCTTTGACATATAGCTTTGATTGTCCTTACTTACGTTTATCTCGGTAAGCTTTTCGGTGGCAGAAAAAGCATGCTCTTGTATATCACTTACACCGCTACCTATATATATTCTTTCGATGTTTGAATTGGTAAAAGAACCCTCTGCAATTTTTGTAACGCTGTTTGGAATAGTTAGAGCTTTAAGCCACGGCGCGGCTAATTCGAGCGTCCAGACTGGCCCTACAAAATGATAATAGCCGGAAAACACCTCGCTGCCGATCTCCTTTACCGGTTGACCGCAGTATTCCTCGGGGATAACCAAATGCTCGCCTACGTAGTCGCCGATTCCTGTTACCTTGTAATACGTCTTATCATCGGACAGCCTATATTCAAGCAAGCTCGGGTCACCATCGCCCACGCCCCAATCTTCCTTTTGACAAGACGTCACTATAAGCATAGAGCACACAACGATAATCAACGCACACATCAAAATCAAAATCTTTTTCATATGGCTTCTCCCTTGTAGTTATTATATTCTACCATATATTTGTTGCCTTGTCAATATGCGTTTTTGCTTTTTTAGAGATATGAAAAAGGAGCTTACAAAAAGCTCCTTTGGTTTTTTAGGTTTTATCACAGTAAATGCAACGCATTACGCCGTGTATGTCTTTTTTGTAGATATGCTTAAGCTCCTGCTCGACAGAGGTTATGCACTTAGGATTGGTGCATTTGTAACCTTCCTCTCCTTGGGGACGAGCAATCGGTTTGCCGTCACTAAGCCCAAGCAGATACATAATAAGTGCCATACGGATATACTTGCCATTGAGTGCTTGGCGGAAATAGCAAGCGCGGCTATCCTCGTCCACACGAACGCTGATTTCGTTGACCCTCGGAAGCGGATGCAAAATCGCCATATCCTTTTTTGCGCACTCGATTTTTTCGGGAGTAAGAATATAGCTGTCTTTAAGACGCTCGTACTCCGCCATATCGGGGAAGCGCTCACGCTGAATGCGGGTTACGTAAAGAATATCAAACTCGTGCATATATTCGCTTAGGTCGGTAGTCTGCACGAACTCGGCATTGGGCGCATCGCTGATTACGTAGTCGGGCATTTGAAGCTCCTTAGGCGAAACGAGAATAAACTTATTGCCCTCGTATCTGGACATTGCCGCAACGAGCGAGTGAACTGTTCTGCCGTATTTGAGGTCGCCAACAAGTCCGATTGTAAGACCGCTTAGGGTTTCCTTTTCTCTATATATGGTAAGAAGGTCGGTAAGGGTTTGCGTGGGGTGATGGTGGCCGCCGTCACCTGCGTTGATTACGGGCACCGAAGCATTTAGCGCCGCAACGTACGGTGCGCCCTCCAATGGGTGACGCATAGCCATAATGTCGGCATAGCAGCTGAGAATTTTTGCGGTGTCCGCTACGCTTTCGCCCTTTGACGCAGACGAGCTGCTTGCCTCGGAGAATCCGATTACGTTGCCGCCAAGCTCGCACATAGCCGCCTCGAAGCTAAGCCTCGTGCGGGTGGACGGCTCGAAAAAGAGCGTTGCAAGCGTTTTGCCCTCGCACGCTTTTGCGTACTTTTTGGGATTACCTGCAATATCCATACCCGTTTTGATAAGCGCGTCAAGCTCCTCTACCGAAAAATCGAGAATATCAATAAGACTTTTCATACTATTTTATCCAGCTTTCGTCCGAGGGGTTGTTGCGGAAAGCGATAAGTCTGTTTTTATCCTCTGCCTTGATGTAGCCCTCTTCTGCAGCCGTTTCTACGATGGTATCGAAATCGGTAAGCGAATAGTTGATTACGTTTGCCGCCTTGAATCTGTCAAGACCCTTTTGCATACCGTAGGTGAAGATGCTTACAATACCAAGCACCTCTGCGCCCTCCTCGCGAAGAGCCTCGACTACCTCGATTGCACTGCCGCCTGTGGAAATCAAATCCTCTACAACTACTACCTTTTGACCCTTTTCCAGCTTGCCCTCGATACGGTTTTGTCTGCCGTGATCCTTTGCGCCACTACGAACGTAGCCCATCGGCATATTGAGAATATGACCTACGATTGCCGCGTGTGCAATACCTGCGGTGGACGTTCCCATAAGAACCTCTGCCTCGGGATAGTGAGTCTTTACAAGCTCGGCAAGACCGTTTTCGATATCGTCACGAACGGCGGGTGCTGTAAGCGTAAGACGGTTGTCGCAATAAACGGGGCTTTTGATTCCGCTTGCCCAAGTGAACGGCTCTTCGGGGCGCAAAAATACTGCCTTTATGGAAAGTAAATCCTTTGCAATTCTCTTTTTCATATTTGTTTTCTCCTTTAGGGGTTTTTTCTTGATTGTAAGGCCGTGGCTTAGCCAACAAATTCGGCTACGCATTGCTCGTATGCCGCAACGGGATCCTCTGCCGCGGTAATCGGTCTGCCGACTACAATATAGTCCGAGCCAAGCTCCTTAGCAAGAGCCGGGGTGGTTACACGCTTTTGATCGCCCACGTCCCCACCTGCAAATCTGATGCCGGGGGTAACGGTAACGAAGCTCTTGCCGCAAACGGAATGAACCTTGCCTGCCTCGAGCGGCGAGCATACAACGCCGTCAAGACCTGAGTACATAGCGTTTTGTGCGTAGTGCATAACTACCTTGTCAATCGGGCCATCAATAAGCAAGTCGTCGTGCATGGTTTGCTCGTCGGTAGATGTAAGCTGAGTTACCGCAATAAGAAGCGGTCTTGTTCCGTCCGCACGCGTAAGACCCTCAATTGCCGCGCTCATCATGCGCTTGGTGCCTGCCGCGTGAACGTTGCACATATCTACGCCAAGCTCCGAAAGCACCGCCATCGCCTTTTTGACGGTGTTGGGAATATCGTGAAGCTTAAGGTCAAGGAACACCTTATGTCCACGCTCTTTAAGCTCCTTTACGATGCTCGGCCCTGCCGCATAATAAAGCTCCATGCCGATTTTAACAAACGGCTTTTTGCCCTTGAACCTTGCCAAAAAGTCAAGTGTCTTTTGTGCGCTGTCGAAGTCGCACGCAATGATTACGTCCTTTCCCATATTAAACACACGCTCCTATAATTTCTTTTAGTGAATTGATTTTATATTTTTCCATAGTGGGCGCAAGGCCAGCTATAATATCCCTGCACGCAAACGGATTGACAAGGTTTGCCGCGCCCACCTGAACGGCAGTTGCTCCTGCCATCATCATTTCGATAACGTTCTCGGCACTTGCCACGCCGCCGATTCCCACAACGGGAATCTTGACACGCTGTGCCACCTCGTTGACCATACGAACCGCCACGGGGAATACCGCCTCGCCCGAAAAGCCACCCTTGCGATTTGCTACGACGGGCCTTCTTGTCTTAATGTCAATACGCATACCAAGCAAGGTGTTGATAAGGCTTACGCCGTCCGCGCCGCTGTCCTCGCACGCCGCCGCAATACCTGCTATATCGGTTACATTTGGCGAGAGCTTTATAATAACGGGCTTACGTACCGCCTTTTTTACTGCCGCGGTGATTTGTGCCGCCGCACTTGCTGACGTGCCGAACGCTATTCCGCCACCGTGAACGTTGGGACAGCTGATGTTGATTTCCAGCCAGCCTACGCAGTCGCACGCATCCAGCATAGCCGCGGTACGAACGTACTCCTCTACCGAAAAGCCGCCCACGTTTGCCATAACCTTTTTGTTAAAGCATCTTGTAAGCTTGGGTAATTCCTCGGCAATAACCTTTTCGACACCCGGGTTTTGCAAGCCTACCGAATTTATCATACCTGCGGTGCATTCCGCTATACGCGGCGTGGGATTGCCAAATCTCGGCTCTAAAGTTGTGCCCTTAAAAGAAAAAGTACCAAGAATATTTATGTCATAAAGCTCGGCAAACTCGTAGCCGTAGCCAAACGTTCCGCTTGCCGGAATTATGGGATTGTCAAGCTCTATTCCGCAGAGGCTTACTTTTGTGTCTGCCATAAAATTTCCTCCTTAAAGAGCACGGGACCGTCCTTGCAAATGCGCTTGTAGCCGGTAACCGTCTTGCAGCTGCAACCCATGCATGCGCCAAAGCCGCAGCCCATACGCTCCTCGAAGCTGAGCTGTGCGCTTGTGGTGCAATTTTCGTACACGCTTTTTAGCATTCCCTCGGGGCCGCACGCATAAACGTGGGTATAATCGTCCATATATTGAGTAACTCTGCCCTTTTTGCCCACCGAGCCGTCCGAAGTAACTACGGTTACGTCAGCGCCGATTGCGGCAAAATCATCTGCCAAAAATACGTCGCTTGCGCTATGAAAGCCGATAAGCACTTTTACTGCCTTACCTTGACTTACAAGCTCCTTTGCAAGCTTATATAGCGGCGGAACGCCTACTCCCGCACCCATAAGAAGCGGCTTATCGCCCGAGCACGAGGTGTCGTATCCGTTGCCCAGCCCGGTCAAAACGTCAAGAGTGTCGTCCACCTTCATTTTTTTCATTGCGGCAGTTCCCTTACCCACTACCTTGTAAATAATGGTAATTGATTGCTCGTCGTAATCAGCCACCGAAATGGGACGACGAAGGAACAAGCCGTCTATCAAAATGTTGATAAACTGTCCCGGTCTGGTGCATTCGGACGTGTCGCCGACAAGCTTCATTTTGTAAATACTGTGCGTAAGCGGCACGTTCTCTGCTATTGTGTAAAGTCCTTGTTTCATACTACCTCACTTAAGCGTCGATGGGCGAAATGCAGAGGGTGGTTTCCTCCAGAACGTCAAGGAGCGTCTTTACCGTATCGAGCGAGGTGAAAATGGTTACGTTGTTTTCGATTGCGTAGCAACGAATCTTGTAGCCGTCACTTTCGCCCACCGAGTCGATGTCCCTCGTGTTGATTACGTATGCGATATAGCCCGCCCTGATTGCATCGTGAATTTCGTTGCTTTCGCCAAGCTTATGCAATACGTGTGTGCGAATTCCGTTCTCCTTAAGGAATTTAGCCGTGCCCTCGGTTGCCTCGATATTAAAGCCAAGATTGTAGAATCTGCGAATTAGCGGCAATGCTTCCTCCTTGTCCTTATCGGCAATGGTAGCGAATACCGTTCCGTAATTTTGAAGCTTCATGCCCGAAGCCTGCAAGCCCTTATACATTGCGCGGTACAGCTTGTCGTCATAGCCGATTGCCTCACCTGTGGACTTCATTTCGGGCGAAAGATATGCGTCTAAGCCTCTGATTTTGTTAAATGAGAATACGGGAACCTTTACGTACCAGCGCTTCTTTTCGGTGGGATATATATCGAAGATACCCTGCTCCTTAAGCGACTTGCCAAGAATTACCTCGGTAGCGATATCCGCAAGGCTGTATCCCGTTGCCTTAGAAAGGAACGGTACGGTACGCGACGAACGCGGATTTACCTCGATGATATAAACCTTTTCGTTTTCGTCTACGATAAACTGAATATTGAATAGACCGATGATGCCAATTCCAAGGCCAAGCTTCTTGGCGTACTGCAGTATTGTTCCTTTTACCTTGTCCGAGATGGAGAACGCGGGATATACGCTGATGGAGTCGCCCGAGTGAATACCCGTGCGCTCTACAAGCTCCATAATGCCGGGCACGAATACGTCCCTGCCGTCGCAGATTGCGTCTACCTCTACCTCTTTTCCGCTTACGTACTTATCCACAAGAACGGGCTTGTCCTTGTCAATTTCTACTGCGGATTTAAGGTATCTTCGAAGCTGCGCCTCGTTGGCTACGATCTGCATTGCTCTGCCGCCAAGCACGAAGCTGGGACGAACAAGCACGGGATAGCCGATACGCTTAGCTGTTTTTATGCCGTCCTCGATATTGGTAACAGCCGCACCCTCGGGCCTCGGTATATTAAGCTCGTTAAGCACACGCTCGAAGCTGTCACGGTTTTCGGCCTTTTCGATTGCGGCACAGTCGGTACCGATAATCTTTACGCCACGGCGCATAAGCGGCTCGGCAAGGTTGATTGCCGTCTGACCGCCGAGCGAAGCAACCACGCCCTCGGGCTGCTCGAACTCAATTATGTTCATTACGTCCTCGGTGGTAAGCGGCTCGAAGTACAGCTTGTCGCTGGTGGTGTAGTCGGTAGAAACGGTCTCGGGGTTGTTGTTGATGATGATTGCCTCGTAGCCCGAATTTTTGATAGTCGTAACTGCGTGTACCGTCGAATAGTCGAACTCGATACCCTGACCGATACGAATGGGACCTGCTCCCAACACTACAATTTTCTTTTTGTCGGTTTTGCGCGACTCGTTTTTGCCGCTGTACGACGAGTAAAGGTACGGAATATACGCGCCCGTATGCATGGTATCTACCATACGGAAGATGGGATATATCTTGTTTGCCTTGCGAAGCTGATAAACCGCTTCTTCATTAGTGCCCCAAAGCTTAGCAATAAATTTATCGCTAAAGCCCATGGTCTTTGCTTTTTTGAGCGTTTCGATATCGCTTACGTTTGCCTTAACCACCGCCTCGAAGTCCACAATGTTCTTTATTGTCTGCAAGAACAGCGGTGTGATTGCCGTTGCCTTAAAGAGCTCGTCAACCGAAGTGCCAAGGCGCATAAGCTGTGCGATTGCAAATATATTGTCATCCTTGAACTGTGCTATGTACTCAAGAAGCTCTGCCTTGGTCATATTGTCGAACTTACCAAGGTGCAAATGACAAACGCCGATTTCAAGCGAGCGCACAGATTTGAGCATACACTCCTCGAGATTTGCGCCAATGCCCATAACCTCGCCTGTCGCCTTCATTTGCGTACCAAGAACGTTGGACGCCATGGTGAATTTGTCAAACGGGAAGCGCGGGAATTTTGCAATTACGTAGTCAAGGCTGGGCTCGATTGCCGCCGTGCCGCCGCCTACGGGAATTTCGTCAAGAGTCATACCGACTGCTACCTTAGCGGTAACTCGTGCAATCGGATAGCCGCTTGCCTTAGAAGCAAGTGCGGACGAGCGCGAAACTCTGGGATTTACCTCGATAAGGTAATATTCGCTGGTTTGGGGATGAAGCGCAAACTGAACATTACAGCCGCCCGAAATCTTAAGCTCCTTTATAAGCTTGATCGCGCTGTCATTGAGCATCTTTCTGTCGTGCTCGCTAAGCGTCATAATGGGCGCAACTACTATGGAGTCACCCGTGTGAACGCCAACCGGGTCTACGTTTTCCATACCGCAGATGGTGATAGCGTTGTCCTCGGAGTCGCGCATAACCTCGAACTCGATTTCCTTATAGCCCTTTACGCTCTTTTCAATCAAAACCTGATGTACGGGCGAGAGCTTGAAGGCATTAAGGCCTACCTCGATAAGCTCCTGCTCGTTGTCTGCAAAGCCGCCACCCGTGCCGCCCAAGGTGTATGCCGGACGTAGAACAACCGGATAGCCGATTTCGGCGGCAGCCTGCTTTGCCTCCTCGAGGCTGTAGGTGATTCGCGAGGGAATAACGGGCTCGCCGATAGACTGGCAAAGCTGCTTAAATAAATCTCTGTCCTCAGCGCGCTCGATGCTTTCGCTGCTCGTGCCCAAAAGCTCTACACGGCATTCCTTAAGGATGCCCTTCTTTTCGAGCTGCATGGCAAGGTTAAGACCGGTCTGACCGCCGATTCCCGGAAGTATGGCATCGGGGCGCTCGTAACGCAAAATCTTTGCTATGTATTCGAGTGTAAGCGGCTCCATATAAATCTTGTCGGCAACCGTCGTGTCCGTCATAATGGTAGCGGGGTTGGAGTTTACAAGCACAACCTTGTAGCCCTCCTCCTTAAGCGCTAAGCATGCTTGCGTTCCCGCATAGTCGAACTCTGCCGCCTGACCGATGACGATCGGTCCCGAGCCAATAATCAAAATCTTTTTGATGTCTTTCCTCTTTGCCATAATATGTCTCCTTAAATCTGTTCTTCTTTATATATTCTTTTGTTTATTTTTGTATACGACTTTGCCACCGTGAACGGTCAGCATATTTACGCCAAACAGCCTTTGCCCCTCAAACGGCGTTGCCCGCCCCTTACTCAAAAACTCGTCGGGATTTACAACGAACTCTTTATCAAGCATCCACACCGAGTAATCGTGCGCATTAGGCAAGCCGAATCGCTGTCTGGGCGCGTAAGCAAGCAGCTCCGTCAGCCTGTCCATGCTTATTACGCCCTTTTTTACAAGGTGCGTGTAAAGAAGCGGAAAGGCTATTTCCAGTCCCACTATGCCGAATGCACTCCCGCTAAGCCCACGGCTTTTTTCTTCGACCGAATGCGGTGCGTGATCGGTTGCAAGCATATCCACCGTGCCGTCTGTTATGCCTTGAATGAGAGCTTCCTTATCGGCTATACCTCGAAGCGGTGGGTTCATTTTGAATCGGCCCTCTTCCTTTAGGTCGGCGTCGGTAAGAACCAGGTAGTGCGGAGCCGTTTCACACGTGACGTCCACGCCACTCTTTTTTGCATCGCGGATAAGCTGAACGCTTTCCTTGCACGAAATGTGGCAAACATGGTACTTGCAATTCACCTCTGCCGCAAGGCGCAGGTCACGCTCGATTTGTTTATATTCGGATGCCGAGCATATACCCTTGTGTCCGTGCGCCATAGCATACTCGCCGTCGTGAATATAGCCACCCTTAAGCAACGAATTGTCCTCGCAGTGCGCCACTATCATTTTGCCGAGAGCCTTTGCGCGTATCATAGCCTCGCGCATAATTCCCTCGTCCTGCACGCCCCTGCCGTCGTCCGAAAAGGCAATGACGTCACCGCAAATCTCGTCCATGTCGGCAAGCTCCTTGCCCAACTGACCCTTTGTAATCGTTCCGTACGGAAGCACGTCTATCGTAGCGTCGCGCCTTATTATATCCGTTTGAGCGGCAAGGGTATTTACGCTGTCGGGGGTAGGATTAAGATTTGGCATAGTGCACACCGTGGTGTAGCCGCCACGAGCCGCCGCCGCACAGCCCGAAGCAATCGTTTCCTTATAAGAAAAACCCGGCTCACGAAAATGCACGTGCACGTCGCAAAAACCGGGTAAAATAGTCAAATTAGATAACTCGCCAAGATGATTGGCAGCTAACTCCAAGTTGTATTTAGATGTGGGCTTGATTATCTTTTCCATATCGACTAATCATACCATTTTTTTAGTCTTACTGTCAAGCAAATCTAAGATATAGGAAGAAAAATTTTTATAGCTATTATAAGCCTAATCGATATAGCCCTTTGCCTTAAGTCGGACTATTACCTCGTCTGCCACCTCTTCTACCGTTTTGCCCACGGTATCCACGGTGATATCCGCCGCCGCAGAATATGCAGGCTCACGCTCGGCTATCATCTGGGCGATTTTAGCTGGGCTGTTGTCTTTTAGAAGCGGCCTTGCAAAGTCGTCCTTGGTTCGGTCATAGATAACCTCGGGCGAAGCCGTAAGGCGCACCTTGATAAAGTCCTTTATAAGCTCCATATTTCGGGGGAATAAGGGGATTCCGCCACCGCAGCTGATTACAAAATTTTCCTGCCATACCACCGAGCACATAATATCGTACTCGTGGTCGCGGAAGGTTTTTTCGCCAAGCTGAAGAAAGGCTACCGAAATGGGCATACCCATCTTTGCCACTATGCAATCGTCAATGTCCAAAAAGCTCATACCAAGCTTTTGGGCTACGACCTTGGACGTAACCGTCTTGCCACAGCCCATCATACCTATAAAAGCAATGTTTTTCATTTTACTCTCCTTTTTATTACGTCAATTGCCGCCTTGTAGCCGTCAATGCCAAGCCCTGTAATTACGCCGTCGCACTTCGATCCCGTCACCGAAAAGTGTCTGTACGGCTCGCGTGCCATAACGTTGGTTAGGTGCACCTCGATTTTGGGAATAGCCAACATAGCAAGCGCGTCGGCAATCGCCACACTCGTGTGTGAATATCCGCCAGCATTGATAATAAGCGCATCAGCCGCGCAGTTTTGTACGGCGTCAATAATTTCGCCCTCGCTGTTGGAGGTGAAAAACTCAAGCTCTGCCTCGCCGGCATAATCCGCAATCTCCCTTTGCAGCTCGTTAAGTGCAAACGAGCCGTAAATTTTTTCGCGACTGCCAAGCTTGTTGAGATTTGCACCCGAAATAACCAAAATCCTCATAATCTCTCCTTTACCATTGAGTATAACTCCGTTACCTCACAAAAGTCAAATTGTTTGCACATAAAAATACCGTACGAATATATTGCCTGCGCAATCAGCATGCCAAGCCCATTAGCCGATGGGCAATCAAGCTTAAGCGTTTCGCCGCTATAACGCAAATCATAACAGAATTTTACGCCGCCGCTAAGCTTAGGATAAAACGTTTCGCTTGTACAGCTTACCACTCCGTCCACCTTGCCGCCATCGTACAAGCTTACGCCCATATCACGCGCAAAAGCCTCGGCAGAAGCAAGATTTCTACCCGCAACCGACACGGCCGCGCCGCTTCGTTTGAGTGCCGCCACACACGCCTTTGCCGCACCGCCATAGCCAAGCACGAGCACATCGGAGCTTGACGCGTCCTTAAAGCTACGCTCGATATCAAACAAAAACCCGTCACCGTCCGTGCTGTATCCCGCCATATCGTGCGTAGTAACGGTATTAACGCTTGCGCACTCGCTTTTATCAAAACTAAGGTACTTGATTATCTCGGTCTTAAAAGGCTTAGTTACGTTGAAGCCGTCCGCACCGCAACACAATTTCGGCAATACGTGTAGGTCTTTTTGCGCAATATCGACTATTGTGTACTCTGCTTTGTCGCCAAAAATTTCGTACAGTGAGGTGTGAATTTTGGGCGAGAGCGAGTAGCCTATATTTTGTCCTAAAACGAAAAATCTTTTCATTGCAAAAGCTCCCAAAAGGACGGATAGCTTATTTCCACGCACTTATCGTCGTCCACGCTTCCACCCTTAGCAGACAACGCAAGCGCAACCGCCATGCTCATCGCTATGCGGTGGTCACCCTTTGTAACCACGCTACCGCCTGTTATTTGACCGCCGCGCACCGTAAAGCCGTCGGCGTTTTCGGTAATATCCACGCCCATATTTTTTAGGCTTGTCACCGTTTGCCTTATGCGGTCGCACTCCTTGTTGCGAAGCGCGTCTGCGTCCTTAATTACGCTTTCGCCCTCGATGGTAGCTGCTAAAGCCGCAAGCAAGGGAAGCTCGTCAATAAGTGCGGTAGAAAGCGCACCGCTAACGGTAAACGGACGTAAATTTGACTGCTTGACGGTAAGGTTGGACGAATATTCTCCCTTTTCTTCCTCGATTTCACCACCTATGCCAACGAGAAAATCTATAAGCTCACGACGAGAATTACCCACGTTTTTTAGATAGCAATATCCTTTTCTTAGCGCAAGCACCATTGGATACGCCGCCGAGGAAATATCTCCCGGGACGGTGATCTTTGCCCCGCTCAGTTTGCTTGGGTTTAGCTTAATCGTATTGCCGTCCACCGTAATATCTGCACCAAAACGGCGCAGCATTTCCTCGGTGTGCGGTCTTGTTTTGATTTTTTCGGTAACCGTGGTAGGCGAGCTTGCGTTAAGCCCTGCAAGCAAAACCGCGCTTTTTACCTGCGCCGAGGGTGAGCTCGGCACAAAATCTATACCGCTAAGCTGCTTGCCTCGTACGGTAAGGGGTGCTTTTGAAGCGCTTATATCTGCACCCATAGCCGCAAGAGCCTCTGCCACCGCCCTGTGGCTTCGGCTACAAAGCGAGCTGTCGCCCGTAAATTTTACGGTAACATTCTGCCCCGCTACCGCGCCCATAAGAAGTCTGAGTGCAGTTGCCGAGTTGCCTGCGTCCACAGTGCAATCAAGCAAGGAGCCTGCTCCCTTGATTGTAATCACACCGCCGCGAAAATCCACCTCACCTCCGAGGGCAGACACTGCACCTAATGCCGACACGGTATCGCCGCTGACGAGCGGATTATAAACGTAAGTCGTTCCGCTTGCCAATAGTCCCATAATTAACGCACGAATAGTTATGCTTTTGTCGGGCGGTGGAGTGAGTGCGGTTAAAAACTGCTTTATGGGCTTAACCCTCATATAGCCCCCTTTATCAGACGCGTAAATTCGTCGCCGCTTAGCACTGCCTCTTTTACGTCGCCGATACCGCATGGATACATAATCGAGATACCGTCACCGTTCTTTTTGTCGTTTTGTGCAATTTTTGCCACGTCGTCAGCGCAAAAATCGATCGCTCCGTTGCCTATAAATCTGCCAAGATACGACTGCGCCTCGTAGAAAAAGTTATGCGGTATAAGATCCCGAAGCATAAGCATCTCGAGCCGCATACCTATAAGAACGCATTTGCCATGACTAAGCCCCGAAAGAAGCTCGATAGCGTGTCCCACGG
Organism: Clostridia bacterium; assembly: GCA_017500845.1. Lineage (GTDB taxonomy): Bacteria > Bacillota > Clostridia > Christensenellales > Pumilibacteraceae > CAG-552. The sequence continues at coordinate 29,221 of JAFVXY010000022.1, read as the reverse complement.
TATGACCCATATTAAGCACCTTGCGTGCGCCCTTATCGGTCATATCGCGGCTGACGATTTCGCTTTTTGCACAAACGCATTTTTTTATCGCCTCGACCTCGTTGAATTCGCCGTGCATAAGCTTATACAGTTCACCATCAAGAAGGGACGTTTTGACAATTTCGCCCATGCCGCTTTCGTACTCGCTTTTAGGCAAAGTACTCAAATATTTTGTTTCGATATACGTGTCGGGTAGCCAAAACGAGCCAACCGCATTTTTGATCTTGCCCACGTTGACGGCTGTTTTGCCGCCGATACTGCTGTCCGCCATCGCAAGAAGCGAGGTAGGAACAAAGCTCCACCCTACTCCGCGCATATAAACAGAGGCCGCAAAGCCGACCAGGTCACCCACCATTCCGCCGCCAAAAGCCGCAATAGTGTCGGTACGCCTTACCCCACGCCTAAGCAGTTCGGAAGCGATTTTCTCGGCGTAATAAAGCGTTTTGCTTCCCTCTCCCGCAGGCACTACAAAGGTATCCTTAGGGAGCAACGGGCCGTATATATCGTACAAATTTTGGTCGGTAACAACGAACGCCGCCTTGCGCAGTACGTCCATTTCCTTGCCCGAATTGATTTCGATTTTTTGCACCGCCGTTACCCCTTTTTGATGTATCTATCTTTAATCTCTTCCATAGTGTCGCCACCAAGGCAGTCAAGAATAACCTCGCAAAGCGCAAGTGACGAGGCCGCCTCTGCCACTACGCATGCGGCAGGAACAGCCGTAACGTCACCGCGCACCTTGCCTGTAAGACAAGCATTACCGTATTTGTCCACCGTAGGCAGACCCGCAACAGACGGAATGGGCTTGAGAGTAAGCGTAAGAGTTATATCCTCTCCGTTGCTTATGCCGCCCTCGATACCGCCGCCAAAATTGCTTTTGCGAGCAATATTGCCGTTTTGGCCGATGAGAATATCTGCAACCTCACTTCCTTTAACGCAAGCAAAGTCAGTCCCAAAACCGACCTCCACCGCTTTAACAGACGGAATTGACATAAGCGCACCTGCCAAAATGCCGTCAAGTCTACGGTCAAAATGCACGTGCGAGCCAAAGCCTGCCTTTAGTCCGCTTATACTAACCTTGATTTTTCCACCCAAGGTGTCGCCGCTACGACCTGCTCCGTCGATTTCTCGCTTCATATCCTCGCTAAGCTCAAGCGGATTGCACTTGCCCACTGCATTACCTATTTGCGCAACAGTAGCTTTTACGGTAATACCAAGCTGGCTTAAAAGCATAAGCGCGATACTGCCAAGCGCAGTTCTTATTGACGTTTCTCTTGCGCTGGCACGCTCGGCACCCAGCCACGGAGAGTCGTAGCCGTACTTGACCGCCGCCGCATAATCCACGTGGCCGGGACGGAAAAAGTCAAACTCGCCTGTTCCGCAGCTACCGTTTTTGATTGCGACCGCAATAGGCGCACCCGTGGTTTTACCCCCGTAAACACCCGACCTAATTTCTGCCGTGTCGGGGCAACGCGATGAACGGCTTCCTCTGCCGTAAACCTGCTGGCGCGTAGCAAGCATAGAATTGATTTTTGATAAATTAATTTCAAGTCCGCTCGGCAAGCCCTCGATTATGCCAAGAAGCTCCTCGCCGTGCGACTCTCCTGCGGTAAGATATCTCATATTTTAATTATAACAGTATTTTACAAAAAAATCAATAAAATGATAGCTGTTTTTGAGTAGCAAAAAAGCACCTCTGTCGAAGTGCTTTTTTGTATCTTGTATATTTGCATTAGGATGCGCTCGAGGTGTTATAATCGTAATAGCGGAAGATTGCGCCCATATAACCGTCACCCGCACCACCAATATATGTGTTGAGGTAATCTCCGTCAAACACCGAATCGGTTGCATCCGTAATAGGTGCATAGGGCGGATTAGCCATACCCGTCAATCTAACAGGTGCAGGCGTTTGACCGTCTGTAAATGCTACGCCACCTGCCGAGCTTTGGAAGACAGCCTTTAGCGGAGCTTCAAAACCAAGAAGTCCATCCAAATGCGCTTTTAGCATATAAGAATTAGTGTCCTCACTCGCCTTGGTACCAAAGTCGAGCGGCTGTCCATCGTCAATTTGTATGCTGTTGGCAATTTGCTCAAAGGTCATACCCTGTGCCGAGCCCGATTTTGTAATAACAACGAGGTTAAAATAAACGTCACTTTGAATATTGCCTGTTATTGTTCCGTTACCGCTGACGAGAATGGATTTGCCGTATTGGGTAAACAGTCCGTTCAAGTCCTTTAACGCCGCCGCTAAGGGAGTTGCCTCAAAGCTTTGGAACCAACCCTCGGTGCCTGTAACGATAGACTTAAGATTGCAATTTCTTATCTTAACGTCAGCAGGAGAATCAGGTCTGTCGTCATCCGTAGCTTCGGTGCCGTTATCTTTACCTAAAACGTGGTCGACAATCATAACCGGGCCACCTGCGCCGATCATTTCGCAGTCCTCAAAGGTATTGTTTTGACCGCCCCATACGTATACAAAGCTGTTGAAGTTGTCGTAAGCCTTAGAGTCCTTAACGGTATAAAGGGTGGTATCGGGAACACCGTTCTCGCCGTCTGCTTCCGAGAAGAAGGTGATATACCACTCACGAGCAATAACGTTTTGGATAGTTGCGTCAACGTTGCGCGCCTTGTGCGAGATAAGACCACCGCCCGCAAGCATGTTCTCGGTACGGTTAGCATTACCTAAGATATAAATATTCTTCATATCCACCTTGCCAATCGTCTTGTCGGAGGGAACCCCTCTGTCGCCGTGGAATCTTATAAGCTGAGAGTGACCTTGTACATCACCCGCCTTGGTGAGATCTCCGTTTTCACGAATAACAACAGGCACTGTTTCGGCATTAAGCGTAAAGTAGTTGCCGATGAACGCAAAGGTCTTATCGGCACCTACGTAGCGATTATAAATATCCTCGTAATCTCTAAGAGAGCCAACGGGACTTACATAACCCTCTACCCCTCTAACGTCATCGTCAGACGATTTTATGTCCTCGTCGCCCTCATTGTAGAAGAAGATCGACGGAATATCGCTTGCGGTAACGGTCATATCGCTGTGCATAATTACCGCATTGGGAGCAACGTCTACAGGAAGTCCTTTTTCTGTCTTATACGTATTCCATGCTGCTGCGCGAGCCGCTTCCTCCTCATTCTCCGAGCTCTCCGAGCGGTTATCTATCATCGAAAGGTCTGCTACTGTATAAGCGTTCCAGCCGTCGATTACGGTAAAGGTTATCGTTTCGGATACGTTTCTCGAATTTGTCGTTTCTCTAAATTCTTTTACAAACGGAATTACAGTAAGCGAGAAAGTTTTGCCTATCGCTTCTTCGTTAAAGTCAAACATGCCATAGCCGTTTGTCGTAACGTATGTTCCTGCGTTAGCCACATTGTTAAATCCCCCATCTTCATCCATAACCGAAAGCGAAATTTCCATATCAAGAAGATCCTCGCTTATGCTACGCGGATATCCCTTGGATGCTTCTTCTGCTCGGGGCTTATAAATAAACTCGTTATCGTCACCTACGTAATAGCCATCTGCTTGATTTGCAAACTGTTCTTCCTTGTTAACCTTATTCGCAATATTGCTGGTATATTCAAGCTTAAGGTCAGACTTTACTGCGATGATATCCAAGGTGGAATTGGGATTTACCACGGGGGCAGCTTTTACATTTATATTGATTTTAGCTTCTAAGTCCTTGTAGGTAACTGTAAGTACCTTTTGTCCTACAGAAGCCGTATCAATCTGACCAATGGTAAGATCCTCTCCGCTGACCTCCTTGGTCGTACCGTCAGCAAAATAAACGGTGACAGTAAGGCTTGACGTATCAAGCGTGTCACCAACGGTGATTTCGGTTGCAACCGTGCCGCTTTTGATTTCGATTTTATCAATCTTTTCGCCCAGGTTGCACGCTACGGCACAAAACGCAAGCAAGCAAACAAAAATCAACGCCGTAAAAAACTTTACTCTTTTCATATTTACCTCCCTTTATTTATATATTATCGCCTTCGATTGCTCGTTGGCGTTATGATAGTGTTAGACAAAAACGGTGCTGTGATAATAAAACCGTATTACGCTTATACGTTTTTGTTACCAATTCATTATAAAAATACATATTGTTCGACTTGACGCTCTCGAACCGTCTTGAGCGCGGATTTTTCCGTAAACGGTTATATATTCGTAATCACCGGGCAACACAGTAACGACTCCCGTGGGGCTGATTTGAATAAATTCAGAGTATTCATCAAGCTCAAAATCAAAGGTTACCGCTGCGTTGGTTGCGTCTATCGGCGTAACCTCGTAATACAGCTGAAACCTAAGACCGTCGTGATACTGCAAGGCAATATTATCGCGATCATCCTCAACGTCATAAATAACCGTATAATCGCCGTCCTTTGAGTCGATAAGCTGAATGTGCGTAACGTACTTGATTTCGTTGTAAACGGCTGTTTTCATACCAAAATAGCCAACTATCGCTATGGACAAGATGTAAATTGCAAGGATTGCCAAAATAACAGATTTTTTCATTACATCTTCTCCCTATAATATACTCTTACCTTGACCACGAATAAGTATGCGCGCATTATAAAGAACACAATGCCTGCCAGCATAAGCTTTATGCAAGCCGAAACGGGGTTTTCGGTAAACAATTTAAGCGATGCGCCAAATACCGCAAACGCAATAAGGAAGGCAGTAAGCGTTGCCTTGTTGCTGTTGGGGTTGTTCATAACCGTTCCGCTTGTTGCGTACTGCTCGTTTTGCGGATTCATAAGGTCACGCTCGGCACACCAAAGGATATGACCGTACTGAAACGCAAGGACGCAGATGGCAAGCATAAGCGTCTGCGCTATCGTAAAATGCGTATGTGCGCCGAATATTGCCATAGCCGCGCCAATAGACACAATGGACATTATGCCATTATAGAAAATTTTGCATAGAAGCGGAATCACAAGGTTGATGGGCTTGGTCTTTTTCATTCCGCCTGCCCTACCCTCCATCGAATACATTGTAGAAACAATGGCGTTGGAGGCAAGCAATATGAGCAAAATAATAAGCAGGTTGAACGAATACGTCATATACTGACCGAGAAGCTTAGTGCTCATTGCCGCAAAAATCTTGTTTAGAAGCAGTATCATAATGGGCACGGCAAGATAAACCACTATAAACGAATATGAAATTTCGGTAGAGCGAAGCGCAAGGCGAAGCTCCTTTAGAAGTATCGACCTGTACTTTGTGTGCTTGCTGTTTGCCCTTGCCCTTATGTTCTCCTTCTTTTCGTACTCGAAGGGCTGCGCTGTCATTTTGAGGAAAAGCGGCTTTGCCAAAAGATACACTATAACCAGAAAAACAACTATCGCCGCCAAAAGAAAACCAAACGTAACAAATGTTTCGCCCGTATGTACGAACCTCATATTGACGTAACTGCCCATAAGCATGGTTGCGATTTTGTACGACGGATATGTGTATTTGTTGAATGCAGATACAAAGCTATATATACTCTGCATAATCCACGGACGCTGTTCGACTATGTTGATGTTTTCGGGAATTGCCAAAATAAGCGAAATGATTCCCCACACGCACGCGCCCACCACAAGGCACAGTAGCGCTATTTTAGCAGTTTCGTGACGCTTAAGCCCCTTATACGCCGCCATAGCCGGCATAGAAAGCAATGCTCCAAGCGCAACCGGAGCCGCCGATACGAAAAATAGTGCAAATATTAGCCAAACGTACATTCCAAACCCAAAGCCCGCGCTCATTCCGTAGCCAAGCAGTATCGGCAAGGTAAAGGTATACGACCTACCAAGCTCAAAAATAAAGTATACTACAAGCTTAGAAAAGAACACCATATCGCCTGTTACGGGAAGTGTAACAAGCACCTTGTTGTCATCGGCAAAATACAGCGTATTCATAAGTCCGCTTGTGCAGGACAGCACGCTTAGCACAAAGATAATTGTAAATATAACAGCAACAATACCGATAGGCACAACGCTGCTTATCGAAAAAATACCAAACAGCGCCGCATAATAAAACAGCAGATACGAAATCGCGGCAACGGCAATAAAGCGCAACGCCAAAAAGACCACCCTAAAAATGGCTTTTCTTTTTGTCGAGAACGCTGTTCTGTCCATTTTGTCCCTAAGCTGCATAAGCACCAGCGAAATAAAGTGCTTTAGCCTAGCCTTTAATGGAGTTTTTGCCTTAAGCTCTTTCACCTAATTGCTCCTTACCTTTCTTGTCCGCACTGATTTGCTGACGTTTTGCTTCGCTCTCCTCGATGGTCTTAAGATAGAAGTCCTCAAGGGTGTTGTTTTCGTTAAATTCCGACACACTGCGGGTACACAAAATAGTACCCTGCTTGATAATCGTAATTCGGTCGCAAATGCGTTCCACCACATCGATGATATGGCTGGAGAAGAATACTATATTGCCCGCCTTTGCGTGGTTTTTCATGCATTCCTTAACCTGATATATGCTGTTGGGGTCAAGACCCGTAAGCGGCTCGTCAAGAATCCAAAGCTTGGGATTGTGTACGAGCGCCGCCATGATAGCGATTTTTTGCTTCATACCGTGCGAGTACGTGCGCATGCTGTTGTCAAACGCCCCCTCCAACTCAAATAGCTTGATAAAGCCCTCTATGCGTTGGTCACGCTCTGCCTTGGGGACGTCGTAAATATCTGCTATATAGTTGATGTATTCTCTGCCGGTGAGGCGCTCGTACAAAGCGTAGTGGTCGGGGACGTAGCCTATTTGCCTTTTTGCCTCTACCGCCTGCTTTTCCGCATCGTAGCCGCACACCTTTATAGTGCCCTCGGTAATGGGCTGAATACCTACGATACTCTTTATTATGGTTGACTTACCTGCACCGTTGGGGCCGAGGAAGCCGAAAATTTCACCTGCGTGAACCTCGAGGTTGGCGTTACGAACAGCATAAACGTTGCTTGATCCGTATCGCTTGCCAAAGTTTTCGATTATAAGCTTGTCGGTTTCTTCCGTATACATAGGTCCTGTCATTTTCCTCCCGTTAAGTTTGCTAAGCAGTGCGTACTTATCCTGGCGATAAGCGCGGTTGCGGTTATGCATATCAAAATGCGAATCGGCGATAATAAAGAATTGCTCGTATATAAACCACATTCCAAACGCAATTCCTACGTATACGAGGAAGAACAGCAGCTGGTATATCGGATAATATACAAATCGAAGCTCGCCAATATTGAATTTCCACGTAAGGTCGCGCGTTTTTTCTGCCCATAAACCAAGCTTGTCTACAATGAAGTCGCTGTTAAGGAAGAAGTAATCCACGCTTCCGTAGTTGCTGAACCAGCCGTTTATTATAAGGATAAACACGAAGTAAATCAAAAAGCCCACCATCGAATAAATAAACTGCCGAAGCTTGGGACGCTGGAAAATTTTTAGCGCAACGATAAGAAGCGGCATAAAGAACGCACAGAAGTGGTTTGTCCAAAACAGCACGAGGTGTGTGCTGAGTATGTTTGTTCCGTCAGCATAGTTGGGCATCGCCATAGCAAGGAATGCGCCCATAACATTGATAAAGTACGTAAAATAAAACAGCTTGTCCCATTTGAAAATCAGACAAAGCGGAACGATATACATTGCCGTGTTGCAAAGGTGCAACGGCCAGTGAGTAGGATTAAGAAAATCCGCAAACGTATAGTTGAATGTGTACGACGTCATGGTTACAAGGCTTAGGTAAACCATCGAGAAGCGTATTACATCTTCACTTTTATTCCTTATAGCAAAGTAAATCGCAATAGGAATTATGAATGCAAAGTAAAGGAAGATTCTATGCTCGGGCGTAATTCCCTTTATGTCGATAAAACCTTTAGCGTAACCAAACAAAAGCTGCAGTGTGTACGGAGGAAGCGCCGCTATTATGATAGGTAAAAGAGAAAGCAACAAATTGATAAGCTCACTCTTTGATATTTTGAAATTTCTGTCGCGGAGCCACGCAAAAGCACAAATGGTCAGTCCTACGCCTATCTCCATCGCCATGGTAACAGACGAAAGATTAAGCTCGCCGCTTGCGCCGCAGAACAGCTTTATGGCGGGAATTATGAGCAAAAGCCCCAACACGAAAATTGGGGTTGCGAAAAACTTTACAAGATTGTTGATGTTTGCAAAATCAAAGAATACGTAAAGAATTACAACAAACAGCGCGGCGATTTCCAGCCACATAAAAATCCCGGACAGTGCCACAAGCCACGGTGCCACCGTAGGATAGCTAAGTGCCGCAACGTCCCAAAGAGCTCGATCACCTGATAGATATCTGATTGTAAAAAGAATAATCAGCGCGATGACGGGATACAGGTACTTTCCATTGAGCTTAGCAAACCTATCACGCTTTGATTTTTTATTATTTGGTATATGTTTTGAGGATACGTCATCGTAATTTTCATTCTCGCTTGCTGTCGATGATAGGTCAACATCGTCTTCCCTTTTGCGCAAAAAAGAAAACAAAAAGCGGAACTCGCCAACGTATCTTTCGAAACATACGAGCCCCACGGCTATAACAATGCCGGCTATAATCAACAAATAATACTGCAAGCCTGCCCTTTCCTCCTTTTAAGCTTACACCATACAACGATATTATACCACACTTCTCTAAATAACGATACCAAAATCACACAAAAAACAAAAGAGTCTTAATTTATTGTCGCGCAAAATTATACAATTTTGTCAAATTAAATATTTTTTGCCCTATTTTTGCACAATTTTGTCCAAAATATATATTACAATTAGCTTTATCGCTCCATAATAATGGTTACAGGCCCGTCATTATGCTGCAAAATTTGCATATCTGCGCCAAAAACGCCTTGCTTTACCTCTATTCCATATTCACGGAGCTTTGCCGCCTCGTACTCGTAAAGTGCTTTTGCTCGCTCAGGCTTTTCTGCCAAGGTAAAGCTGGGACGGTTGCCGTGCGAGGTGTCCGCGCACAGTGTGAATTGCGAAATAAGCAAAATCGAGCCGCCCACATCAGCAAGCGCCTTGTTCATTTTGCCGTTTTCGTCCTCGAAAATTCTCATTGCGGCAATTTTTTTTGCCATATAGTCGGCCTGCTCCTCGCAGTCCCCTGCTTCGACTCCAAAATAAACGCAAAGCCCTACACCGATTTGGCTGATAAGCTGTCCGTCTACGCTAAGCGTTGCGCTTTTTACCCTTTGAATAACCGCCTTCATTCTTTGTCCCCCATTCTTTTTGCGTTGCCGATATAGCTTACAGGCTTGCCGTCAACAAATTCGATTGCGCTGTCGTTGCCTATTGCGTAGGCAAGATCAAAGCCGCTTGCCACCCCGTCAAACTCGGGTCGCTCGTCGTAGTGCGGACAAGCAATTCCGCGTAGCCAGCCAAGCGCGGGTAGAACCTTGTACTCCGAGCTTTGTCCGCGCATAATATCGTAATCGGTGTAGGCGTTATCGAACCAACAAACCGCTCCTGCGCTTAGCCCGCAGATAATTACGCCGCGCTCGTAAGCTTCAAGCAAAAGCTTGTCTATCCCTCGCTCTCGCCAGAGGTCAAGCATAAATTTAGTGTCGCCGCCTCCCACGTAAATGCAATCCGCCTTTGCGAACTTTGCACGAATGTTCTCGTCGTCGTTTTCACCGTAAACGAGCAGTCCTACCTCCGCTTTTATGTCAAAAATCGATGTATACGTCTTACGAAAGCTGTTAAAGTACGGCATGCTGTCGTGGCTTGCCGTACCTAAAAACAGCGCCGTTCCACGGTTTGGGTAAGCGCGCTCTTTTATGTATGACGCTATAATTCTGTCTATTTCCAGCGTGGTTTTGTTGCGAATTTCGCCTCCGCCGATAGCAATAATCCTTTTTTGCATATTCTTCCCCTTTTCTATATTGTATCAACTTACACGCCAAAAGTCAAATGCATGAACACCGCGCGCAAAATACACATAAAATACTGCTAATGGAGGTTTTTATGGCTAACGCAGACAATTTTTACATAGGCGCAAACGACGAGCACGGACAGTTTCCACCCACCGTGGGCAAGCGCACGCCCATTATGCCGTACATAGGGAGAAGCTTTTACGAAAACGAATTTAATAGACCCGCTAAGTATTACTTTTTGCTTGCGTGTCTAAGAACAGGCTTTAATGTATACGACGTTAAGCCCGAGCTTACCGACTTATCCATCAGCCAAAGGGTGACGAGAATAAATCGACAAGGTCTTTCGAGACTGGTTACATTCGCCTACAACGCGGCGGCAGACAGCTCGACCTTTTCTTCGGCTAACGGATACGCCGTTTACTACTCGCGCGAGAACTATTACAGCACGCTAAGCCGTTTGCTTGCCTACGACGTGTCGGCAGGACTAAGCGAGGAAATTCCGCTTCGCAATCTCGGCGTGGGCACGCTTACCGAAATCGGCGTTTTGCGCTCGGTAAACTGCCCCGCTGTAATTGCCGAATGCGGCTTTATGACTAACTTTAACGAAGCAAAGCTTATGGTTGACCCTGACTTTCAAGAAAGCTGTGGGGACGGCGCGTGCATAGGAGTAAGCGAGGATTTGGACGTAAGCTACGTTCCGCAAATTTATTACACCTCACTCCCAACCCTACGCCGAGGCAGTCGGGGCAAAAGCGTGCAAATTCTTCAATGCTACCTTAACCTTTACGGCGAGGAGCTTACGGTGGACGGAGCTTTCGGTAGCGGCACCGAAGCGGCTGTGCGTGAATTTCAAACGCAAAACGGACTTGCCGCCGATGGCATAGTGGGTAGAAATACTTGGGCATATCTAACTCGGCAAATGCCATTGCCCACTCTACGCCGAGGCAGTCGGGGCGTATTTGTGCGGTACTTACAGCAAAAGCTACTTTCTAAGCTTTATCCCGTCGGCAATATTGACGGAGTTTTTGGCGGAGCAACGCAAACTGCGGTCGAGCAATTTCAAGAGGAAAACGGCTTAGATCGTGACGGCATCGTGGGCAGAATGACTTGGTCGCGCCTTACTCCTCTTGGCGGCGGCAGACCGTTGCCATAAGCAGTTTTTGTCCGTCCTTTGCTGTTGCTGTGCAAATAAAACGGATATACGTGCTTTTGTTTTTATCACAAAGTTAGTTATACACTTATAACCACACCGCAAAAACCGCAACCAAAAAATACGGAATACCTCTTTTGAGATACACCGTATTTTTGCTTTTTTGTGATGCGCTCTTACTTGTTTGCATTATGATTTTCGCTTTCTTGCACAAAATTTAAGTATGCCGCCCCAACGGACTCTGCTTGCCATTTTTTGGCAATGCGATATCCAATGGGCGAAAATGCGATTTCCATAATCAGCTCGGCAATCGCACCCGTCAACGCACACATAGCACACTGAACAAGCGTCCAATGAAAGCCGTCCCAAAAGATGGGCGCAAAAAACATAAACACGATTACCGAGAAAATGAGATTATCCAAAAACTGTCCGATAAAAGTAGATACGTACGTTCTTGTCGTAAAGGCGAGCTTGCCGTCGGGATTATTCCTAAATCCCTTGCCTATCATCCAATTAAGCGTATTGTTTATTACCGCCGAAGCAAGGAAGGCAATCGTACTGCCAAGAAGAATAAACCACGTGCCGCCAAAGATACCGTCGAATGCCGTGTAGTCGTTTGCGTTGGACGGGATTATACTTGCAACGAAGAAAATAAGGCAAGTAAGTAGGTTTATTGCCGCCGCAAGTATGGATATGCGGTTGGACGCCTTAGGCCCAAAATGCTTAGTGATTATATCCATACACATAAAAGACAGCCACGATATCAATATACCGCCGTCAAGCGCAATCCAGTCAAGCTGCAATAACGTCTTGTTTGCAAGCAGGTTCATGCAAATTACGCTTACAACAAACAGCGTAACCACAGTCACCGGAATTGACCTTAGCAGCAGCCTGAATTCCTCTATTTCTCGTTTTATCTTTTGCTTCATATTTCCTCGCCTGTCCATCTTCCCTTTTGTCAATACAATAATATTATATCATACAAATACGACCTTGTCAATATTGGTTTTTGTGAAATACCGAAGTCGCATTTTAAAATAAGAATATAAAGCTTTAGTAAAATTTTATTTACCCAAATAAAAAACACGAGAACACCTAAATGCTCTCGTATTTTTTATTGCTTAATTGTTGTTATTATTTAAGAAGCTCAAGCTTGCCGGTGAAGTGACGAAGCACGGGAGCTTCCTCGATAATCTTAAGACCCTTAATCTTATCTGCGTTCTTCTTAACTTCGATAAGAGCGTCTACGATGATATCAAGGTGAGCGCGGGTGTATACACGGCGTGCGATGCAAAGTCTGGTGAACTCGAACTTGGACTGCTGCTCCTTGTGAGTTACGGGGTCACGGTCGAGCATGTACGAGCCGATGTCGCAACCACGGATACCTGCTTCGATATAAAGCTGAACGGTAAGAGCCTGTGCCGGATATTCATACCAGGGTATATGCGGAAGCATCTTCTTTGCGTCGATGAAGAGTGCGTGGCCGCCTACGGGTGCCTGATATGCGATGCCTGCTTCGTCAAGGCGAGCAGCCATGTACTCAAGCTGACCGATACGGTAACGGAGGTAGTCCTCGTTGATACCTTCCTTAAGACCGATTGCAAGAGCCTCGAGGTCACGACCCGACATACCGCCGTAGGTAATGAAGCCCTCGAAGGAGATACAACGCTGCTTGATTACCTCGAACACCTTCTTGTCTCTGGTTCCAAGAAGACCGCCCATGTTTACGATAGCGTCCTTCTTAGCGGACATGGTGAAGTAATCTGCATGAGAGAAGCACTCACGAATGATTTCCTTGATGGAAGCGTTCTTGAATTCTTCCTCGCGCTGCTTGATAAAGTAAGCGTTCTCTGCATAACGTGCCGCGTCGATCATGAACGGAATGCCGTTGTCGTGAGCAATCTTGCTTGCCTCACGAATGTTAGCAACCGAAACGGGCTGACCGCCTGCCGAGTTGTTGGTGATGGTCATAATGATAACGCCTATGTTATCCTTGCCGTATTCCTTGATAAGCTCCTTAAGCTTAGCGCAATCCATGTTGCCCTTAAACGGAACTCTTACCTCGGAGTCAAGTGCCTCGGGTACTACGCAGTCAACGGGGATACCGCCTGCCATAACGGCATGACCGCGGGTAGTGTCGAAGAACATATTTGCGATAGCGTATCTCTTACCTTCCATAAGGATGGGCAAAAGCACCTTTTCTGCCGCACGACCCTGGTGAACGGGCTGAATGTACGGAATACCGAAAATGTCGGTTGCGCTCTCGATAACGTGCTGGTAGCTGGTTGCACCTGCATACGACTCGTCACCCATCATAACGCCTGCCCACTGCTGTGCGCTCATTGCGTTGGTACCGCTGTCGGTAAGGCAGTCGATGTAAACGTCCTGAGAGTTAAGACCGAATACATTGTAGTGAGCTTCCTTAATCTTCTGCTCGCGCTCTGCACGGGTAAGCATATTAAGGGGCTCTACGCTTTTGATTCTGAAAGGTTCAGCAATATAAGTTGGTTTCATATCAATCTCCTTCTAAAATAATTTTACGCTATTATTTTAGCATTAAATTCCACAAAAATCAACTCATTTTTGTACCATTTATACTATTTCAATGTTTATTTTATAGTCTACTTGTACTTTTTTTACAAAATCCTCTTGTGCGCCGTAAATTTTGTACATTGAATTACATTGCTTATAAAAGGCGTTTTCGATTCCAAGGGCGTCCACACCAAGCTCTATGCCTTGATTTATCGCCTCCTCGATTTGCTCTATTATGATTTCCTCAACTCGACTGCGCAGCGCTTCCATCGCCTCGTCCTTAATCTCGCCGTCATGGCTTTGACTCATGTTAAAGGTGGACTCCATCTCCAGCTTAATTTTGACGTCTGCCGTAAGCACCGGCTCGCCGTCAACAAACTTCGCCTTTAAATTGCCTTGCTTGCGGCGCACCTGCATAGGCACGTGAGGAATAATAATTTCGCCAACGCTTACACTGTCCGCCTCGAAGTAGCCCTTGTTGCTTTTGTGATCGAACATACTCATTCCCTTAGTGCCAAGCTCGGACATCTTACCCACTGACTTGCCGTCCTTGAAGATCATCGAAATCTCAAGCTCCTTTAGCTCGGGGGCTTCTTCGCTTCCGCCACTTCCGCCCTGCGAGCCTCCTCCGCCACTTGATCCGCCCTGCGAGCCTCCTCCGCCGCCACTTCCGCCGCTATCCTCGCCGCCACCACTGCTTCCGCTGCCCTGTTGCATCTCGAAATCTATAAGCGGAAGAGCCGTTGATGCCGATGGCAAATTGTTTTCAGAGAGGAACTTAAGTGCAGAAACCGTGCGTACGTTGATTGATTTTTCGGAAAATGCCGCAACATCGAATATTGCCGAGCCGTTGGTTTGAGTATGCTTATTAAGCTTATCCATAAAGTCCTTAGCCTTGCCCTCACAGCTAAAAAGCGATATTTGCGGACTTATCATACCGCTGGAAAGCAAGTAATTAAGCTCATCAATAAAGCCATCCTTGCATATCTGCTCACCCATAATTATTATGCCGCAATGAGCAAGCTCGATTTCCTGACCGATTTTTACGGATAACTTTTCGAACGCTTCGGCAAGCGTTTTGCCGTCCTCCTCGACAACAAGCAGCTTTGACGAGCCTTGCGCAAGCTGCTGAGGAATGGTCATCTGCACGAAAACCTCTTTTTTGTCCCCACTGTTGTCAAACGCAATAACCGATACCGCCGTCTTTGTTTCTATGCTGGGCGTGTCCTCAAGCGGAAAGAGAGCGACAAGCGCAAAAAAGACTATAACAACAATTTTAAGAATCAGAATTCTGCGTTTGTACGTCATTTTCATTTTTCGTTCTCCTTTTATTGATTATCGATACGACAAGCACCAGCACGGGCAAAATGATTTCTATCGCAAGGCACAGCCATCTCGGCCAGCTTGTGCCGAGATTAAATAGCTCAGTCTTGTTGTTAAACACGAATTGACTCATTATAAACAGTATTATCGCCACAGCAATCGCCCACACGACAGAGCTTCCCCTTTCGACGATATCGCCGCAAAACTGCGTAATTGTAAAAAAGGTGAGGGCAATTTGCACGAAGATGGAAATCATTAAAATGCAAAATATGGGGATATCGAATCTGCCAAAAAGATAACTGCCCGACGAATACACCACCATATTGCTTATGTTGTGCCCGTAGTCTATAATCACAGGGTAGTCGCCGTATGCGGCAAACAAAACGATAGCAAAATACATTACAATCGCGCCAGAAATGCCGCCTGTAAGCATTCCCTTTAGCACCAACCGCTTGCGTTGCTTAACCTTGCCAGTAAGCCCCAACAAAACCGCCACGTCACCAAACCACATAGGGAACATCGCCATGTTGGTGGCGATTTCGGCGCCGTCCGCCGTGATGGGCATAAGTCCGCGCAGGTCAAGGTTTTGGATAGTGAGCAAAAACAAAATTCCCAATGCCGCAAGCACGAACGGAAAAAAGATTTGCGCCATTCTGCTTAGCGGCGTAAGCCCCTTGTAGCAAAAGAAGACCAAAAGCATAAGCAAAAAGATAAAGCAAACCACGTATTTTATGCTGTTTAGCATACTGGTGGTAAAAAACAGCTCAACCTCGCCGCACATCATAATCAGCTTGATAAAAAGCAGGACGCAAAACACCGCCAAAATGACCTTTGCAATAACCTTGCCGAGCGAATCACAAAGCACCTCGTACAGAGATTTTTTATTGAGCTTGATTATAAACAGTATCATAAGGAGTATTAAAAGCTCGAAGGCAACGTAAATCGCCATGCCTATCCAGCCGTCCCTGCCTGCGTATTTTATAAGCAGTCCGGGCGCCATAAAAATTTTAAGAGCCATCACGGCGACAAAGACAAGTACAGAAAGCTGACTACCGTCTATTCGTTTTCGCATATATCCTCCCCTTGCCTAACATTGTTTATGTTGGGAATAGATTTTGGCCTCGTGCTTAGCGTAGGTATAGGAGCACGCACAATAGCGTCCTTAAGGTCGTCCCCCACTATTGGCGCAAACGGTGCGGTATACGATACGCCAAAGCTGTCCAAACTGCACATAAGGTATATAAAAAACATTGCCGAAATAATAAGTCCAAAGAAGCCCAAAAAGCCGCCCGCAAAAATCAAAACTATTCTAATTAGACTCATCGTTCCCACCTCGTTGGGCACTGTATACAGCGAAATTGAGCTTAGTGCCACCACCATCACGGCAGGCGAGCTGATGATTCCTGCGTTTACAGCCGTTTCGCCAAGCACGAGCGCACCTACAATGCTCATCGCCATACCGACTGCACGGGGCATTCGCACGCTTGCCTCTCGGATAATCTCAAAAAGCAACAGCACGAAAAGTATCTCGGGCAATGGCGGCAAAGGTATTCCTTCGGTTGCGTTCATCAGCGTCGTCAAAAAGCGCACCGGTATAACCTCTTGATGGAACATCTCTATCGCAACAAATATCGCAGGCAACGCCACACCGAAAAACAGCGCAATAAGGCGCATTATTCGCAAAAAGGTAGAAAACGCATTCCTTTCGTAATAGTCCTCGCTGCTTTGTATATCCTCTATAAACATAAACGGCACGGTTAGCACCATCGGCGAGCCGTCCACGATAAGCGCGACTCTGCCCTCGAGTAGCTTTGCACACACCACGTCAGGCTTTTCGGTTACACCCGACTGATGAAAGATAGAAAACGGATGGTCCTCAAGTAGCGGCTGAAGGTAATGGCTGTCGATAAGACAGTCGATATCTATTTTGTTAAGTCGCTTTCGCACCTCATCTATAAGCTCGGGCTGTGCAATCGTCGAAATATAAACAAGCGCCACGTTGGTTGAGCTTACACGCCCCACTCTGTACTTTTCGATACCAAGGGCAGGCGTACGTAGTCTACGCTGAATAAGTCCAAGGTTGGTACGTAAATCCTCGATAAAGCCCTCTCGCGGTCCGCGCATAACCGTCTCGGTGGGCGGCTCTTCTACTGAACGCTTTTCGTACTTTCGCACATTGATTTGCAAAACTCCGTCCTGCACGAAAAGCAAGCCGTCACCGCTTAGAAGCGACTCCATAGCCTCCGCCTCGTCGTCCACAATTTCCGCCTCGGTTGAGTGTAAGACGGCGTCCTTGATTTGGGTGGCAGTGCTTGCATCTGCGCCAAAGCGTTGCAGCGCCTTTATCATACTGCGCACGGCAAGCCCGTCCGTAAGCTCGGGCGCAAACAAAAGCTTGTACGTGCTTTTACCCACCCTTACGTCACGAACGACTATATTTTTATCCGTTGCAAATTGTCCTAAAATCTTCTCGTAATTCATATTTAGCCTTATTATATGTAAGTTTTTGTATTACCATACGACAAAAAAATGAGCATACGCTATGCCCATTTTTTGTCAATACTGATTGTAATGCTATTTATCCGAGCCTTCGGGTAAAAGCGAAAGCGGACTGATATACTGGCCGTCCTTTTTGGTTTCGAGGTGCAAATGAGCACCCTCGTTCTTCTCGGTTACCATCGTTTCGTCAACGGTGCCTATAACGTCACCTGCACTTACCGACTGCCCTGCTTCTACCTTTACGTCGGTAGAAAGCGACTTGTAAATTGCCGTAACGCCGTCCTTGTGCTTGATAGTAATCACGGTTCCCTCGAGCGTCGTTGATTCTACGCTCTCTACCGTGCCGCCAAAAATTGCCATAACCTCGGCGCCCTTTGCCGCAATAAAGTCTACACCGTTGTGGGTGCGCCACTGCTTAAGCGTTTGATTATAAACCAGCTTGTCCGAAAAATCCTGACCAAGCGTGTACTCGCTAAGCGGCATCACGTATTGCTGTGCTTGATCGTTGCTCGGCTCAATAACGTTGGGACCATCCACCGGCTCGTCGCCACCTGCGGGAAGCGTTACGACAAGCGTAATAATCACCGCTACCAAAATCAGTCCCACGCCCACAATAAAAGCTATAAGACTTTGCTTGTTCTTTGCCTTCGACCTTGTATTATAAGTTTTCATACCTACCTCCTGACACAACGATTATTGACGCTTTTGGCTGTTTTATACGTTGAAAATAAATTTTTTAGCAAGACTAACGATTAGTAGCTTCCATACAATAGCGGCGTTCCTGCCGCCACGCCATTGTCTTTTACGGCAATCATAAGATTGACCCTTTGCCCAAAAACCACGATTGGCTCCCCAAGGCGCAAGCAGTAGGCGTAAAGAATTTGAACGCCGTCCACCACCTCGGAATGAACGACCCTTCCACACAAATTATCTATTATATCCTCGGCAACGGCAAAGTCTGCCCCATCTATATCTATCCTATGCGCTCCGTCTATAAGCAAAGGTGCTTCTATCCTTATCGGGTCGTACTCGCCTACCGAAATTTTGCCCTCGTAGCCGCAACACAGCAAGCCGTTGTTATAAAGGCGTATGCCAATAACAAGCAAACACACGCCAAAAAGTGCCACTAATCTTCGCATAGCAAGGATTATTGACACTTTTAATTTTTTTATACAATATTTTGTTAGCTCCGCTTTCCACAAAAAGTCAGCTTTTTGCGGGAGCCCTATTTTTGTCCCGGCGCTTTTTTGGTGCTTTTTTAGCGCATAAAAAAGCACAATATGCAAAGTAACTCCACTCTAAAATCACCAACAAAAAACGTGCTTACAGGTATTTTACCCATAAGCACGCTTTGCTTAATTTTTATAACCTCGCTTGCGCAATATTACTAAACATAACTCCCTACAAACAATTCTCCATTATAATAGCGCATAGTATTATTGCAAATTTTGTTCTCATATCCCTTCTCCGTTTATCTTTCTTCAACAAACTCCACAGCCGTAACGTCTGTTTTTTTCATCTTTACCAAAAAGCAAGTTGGATTGGGCCGCATCCCGGCAAGCAGATTTTCGGTACCTTCTTTTTCTTTGTAATAAACTCTTAACACTTGCTCGTCATCTAACTCTATTTTGGCGATTTTATAAAAGCTTGCCGGAGAAATATCTACAAAAATATGCAATATTAGCATTTCCTTATTATAATCTACATCCAAGTCACCTTCCTTAAAAATTTCATTAAAGGCTTCCTCGTCTGTGATAACTACAGTTCTTGTTTTGGGTGATGTTTCGTCCACATAATATTTAGAACCCCACCCATCCTCGTCAGGATTGTAATTAGGAATTTTATAATGTGCACCATAAACCTTGTTGTTTTCCAAATATGACTCATAAATCCAAGGCTCTGCTTCGGTATACAGTTCATAACTAAGTGTATTGTGATTATTATAAATATTGACACCTACTACAGCTATAACTACCACCAGTATAGTCGCCACTATAGGGACAATAATTTTTTTTACCATTAACTACCTCTATATATTTTATTACTGATTATTCTAATCAGTCTACCACCAATTCATAATGTTGTCAAGATTTAGTTGAAAATTTATGTAAAATGTTATAAATTACGTAAATTTTTGTAAGTAAAGGCTGTTCTTGACCAACATAACAATCTCTTGGGATTTTGAGATTGCCGCGCTTGCGCTCGCAATGACAGGCAAAGCCTGTTTTGGGCGCGGCGAGCGTGGGTATGCTAAAAATACTACCGTTGCGCAGGGACTAATTTTTCTAACATTGACCCACACGTGGGACTGCCCCACTAGATCCTTCGCTTGCGTTCTGGATGACAGCGGGGGCAGGCATTGGTTATATTGTGTGGTGAACTTTGTATGCTAATCAAGCCTATTCTTGCGCATAAACTTGCGCATAAATAAGAACAATAAAAAATTTTTTACAGTTTACAATAATCATTCTTAAAATTCGGCACTATATCTTCTTTTTATATAAAACCGCCCTTAATCTTATAAGGACGGTTGTTTATTATATAAATTCTATCCCAAAAGGTAATGTAACCGCTGTGTGAGCCGTGATTCCAAGCTCTTTAAGCTTAGCTACGTCATCCTCGGGGCAGTCAGACAGCGCATACACGGTAGAGCCGCTACCCGTCATACTTGGGCGCAAATTGATTTTTTCAAGCGCGTCCAAGTTCTTTTGAATTTGACTGCTAAGTGAGCAAGCCGAGCGTGTAAGCATATTGCCAAGAATAGGCTTTTTGCCCTCTTTTAGCGCACTAATCAAGCGGTCGTTATCCACACATCCGTCGCCGCCAAGGCTGTCGTATTGCGAGTAAACCCTACTTGTAAGCACGCCATCTCCGCAAATATACACAAGAGAGTGCCTTGCCTTGCAATCAAAGAATTGTACCTCGTCACCGATTCCCATAAGCCGAGCATAGCCACCCCTCGTCATATACAGCACATCCGAGCCTACTGCCGCCGAAGCCGCCAAGCCGTCGCCGCCAAACCCGTAAAGCTTACATAAAGCTACGATTACGCCTGCCGCATCGGCAGATGAGCCACCCATTCCGCCAGCAAGCGGCAAGCGCTTGTCTACGGTTATATCTGCGCCAAACTCACCAAAGCGGCTAATCAGCTCGTTTACAGCGAGGTTAACCGTATTATTTTGCGGCGTAAACGGAGCGTTAAAAGTAAGGCTTACCCTTTTGTCGTTTCGCTTTGTTTCGGTAATGGTGTCGCAAACCGACACCGAAGCCACCACAGAATCGAGAGTATGGAATTTTCCCCTTAGCCCCGTTATATTAAGCGACAAATTGATTTTGCCGTATGCTTTAAGCGTAATACTGTTCATACCCTTATTGTACCATTAAACACCACAAAAAGCAACAAAAACGCGGCAGCATATCCGCGTTTTTGCGATTCTCTAATTTCGTTCCAGCTTGCGATAGCAAATTACTCTTTCGCCGCCCTCAAGCGGAAATACAAGCTCGGGATTTTGCTCGGCTATAGTTTCGGGCGTGGTGCAAAGCCCCTTTGCCACCTCCCAAAGCGTTTCCCTTTTGCTGCCTATATGAACGCAAAGCGCACTTTTCGGCGCAAGCATTTGCTCACCCTCGCTTAGATCGGTAATAACCTCTATTTCTCTAACGCAACCCACGGTAACGCCAAACTGCAAGCCTACTCTAAGGTCGATTTCGTTGCCGCGGCGAATTTTGGCGTTTACACCAAGTGCCTCGCAGGTAGCGTAAACGGAGTCGCCTTCGCTTGCGTCTATCGGCTTAGATATCGAAAACGGAAGCTGAGCTTCAACAGAGTTTGCGGAATTTGATTCGCCGCTGAAATATACGATAACAGTGCGCACCAAGCCCTCGAGCGTTACCTTACCATCGTTGGCATACGCCCCGGTAAGAATTACGGACGTGCCAAGCGGAGTAATTATGCTGTCTACGATGGGAAGCCCGGCATCAAGCGTTACGCTTCCGTCCGCCTCGTCACCAAAATAGGTGTTGCTTTTTACACACGAAAAGCTTAGCCTTTCTCGCGTTAAATTAAGCTTATTTGTGGTCGAATAGGTGTCCACAATGGGCATAAGCGTTCGACCTTCGTAAACGAAGCCGCTAGCCTCTACTATGTAATTGACGGTGACGGTCGTTTCTTCACCGCTGATAATCGAAGCAAGCGCCGAGTCGATACGAACTGCCATTACTGCTTGATTTCCACTTGCCGCACCGCTTGCCTCCACCTCGAAGCTGAACGGAGTAGTAAGACTTGTGTGTCCTATGCCACCCTCGCCACGATAGATAATGTCGCTGACAATTTCGCCGTCAATGACCACAAAACCGCTGGACGCTATTGCTTTTTTTGTACATGCACGGCTTTCGATTGCCTCAATTCCAAGGGCTGGAATCGCTGCCTCTGCACTAACCTCGTGCATGCCTCGAGCCTCGGACAAAACCTTAGTATATTCCATTTTGTCGTCACGAGCATAAACGCTGTCGCCGCCGCGAATAAGATACTTAGACCGCTTAGGGCACACGCCAAAAAGCTCCACCTCTACAACGGACGACAACTTTATCTCGCCCGTTGTTGCCGATACGATATCGGTATCGAGCACCTTTGCAAAAACGCAAGGCTTGCCACCCACTATGGCGTCACTTGTAATTTTGTCCGAAAATTCCACAAGGCTATCGATACACTTGTTTTCTCCGTCCGCGCCGATATACAGCACTCTAAAATTAACCTTGCCTTTTATCCTCGCCTCTCCGGTAAAAACCTCGCTTGCCGAGGCGTCCACTATTGCCGAAACGCCCAGAACCTTGGTAATCTCCTCGCCGTGCGGCGGCACGAGCTTTGCCTCTGCCACCACCTGACCCGAGCATAACTTTTGTAATCCGTCACAAGCCGCAACCTCATAAATGGGTTCAAACGCCATATCTAATCCTCCAAAAAAATATATGTTTGTGCTAACGATATATTTTATAGCGAGGACAGCCCAAATATTACAACTATTTACTTTTTTTCGCTAATGACTATGTCGCCGCAAATAACGTCGCTGTACGAGCACGATAGTCGTGTGATGTTTTTTTCGCCGATTATGCTCATGGTAAACAGCGATGGCAGAATTTCGTCAATTTCGCCGCTGTATTTTATTATGCGCTTTCTGCCCTTATTAACCTTAATTTGCAGCATTTTGCCCTTGAGTGCCGCAATATTGTCCCTTACCTCTCTTGCGCTTACCGCCTTCTTTTTCATAATACACCTCGGTAAAGCAATTATAGCCAAAAACGCGGCAAAGCAAACATATAATATAGACAAGGGCGCTACTATAATTGCTCCATTGGCTCAAATGCTACAATAAAACAAGTTTCGCCTTAGTCCTTTCCTACTCGCACCGCATACAGACGCGATAGAAGCTTAACCTTTTTTACATAGTTTTCGGTTTCGGCAAAGCGGATTTCGCCGCCACTCTCCAGCCAAAGCCTAACGTTGCCCTCGCCTGCGTTGTAGGCGGCTATCACATAATCGCCCTTAAAGCTTTTTTGCAGGTAGCTAAGGTAATACACACCCAGTCTGATATTATATTCCGCATCAAAAAGATGCGCCTTGTCGTACTCTATATTTAGCTCGGCACAAAGCCACTCGGCAGTGGACGGCATAATTTGCATAAGCCCACACGCGCCCGCACTGCTTACCGCGTCTACATCGAACTTACTTTCGGTCCAAATCACGGCTAAAGCGGTGCTTTTTTTTACACCGTACTGCTGACAATACTTTTTTACGTAGCCGTAAAACCGTAGCGGCAATATCAGCTCTATAATTATTGCAAGCAAAAAGGCGGCACCAAGCACCGCCATAAAATATTTCATTTTTCTTTTTTTGCAACTATTCTTTACTTTCAACAAAAATATTCCACCATTTTGTTACCGCACGCCTTAGGGCTTCGCGGTCGCCGTCATTTACAAAGGTAAAGTCGGAGCGCGCCGCCACCTGCTGATCGGTAAGCTGTGCCGCTATGATTTTTTCGGCAAGCTCTCTTGATATATTATCCCTTTTTATTATGCGCTCTATACGCATTTCGGTTGGGCAATAAACGCTTATCACCGCATCATATTTTTCGAGATGTAGCGGAATGGGCATAACCACTACCGCCGTGCCGTTAGCCTCGCTTACCATTCGGTCGATTTCGGCTAAAATTAACGGATGGGTGATTTTGTTGAGTGATGCAAGCGCTTTGTCATCACCAAAAACCTTATTCTTTAGTAGCTTGCGGCTTATCACACCGCCTTCTACGCAGTCAGGGAACTTTTTTGCAAGTAGCTTTTCGCCTTTACTGCCGGGCGCCGTAACCGAGCGCGAGATAATGTCGGCATCAATAATATATGCGCCCATTTCGCCCAAAATGTCGCTTATCGCAGTTTTGCCGCTTGCGATTCCGCCAATAAGAGCAAAGGTCTTTTTATTTACAGTCGAACCAGCGTTTTCCACAGCCCACCTCCACCTTTAACGGTACCGAAAGATTTACAACGTTTTCCATTGCCTCGACAAGTATTTGCTTAACCTCTTCCGCCTCGTCCAATGCCGCATCTACAATAAGCTCGTCGTGGATTTGAAGTATCAGCTTAGATTTTTTGCCGCGAAGCCTGTTGCTTACCTCGAGCATTGCCGCCTTGATTATATCTGCAGCCGAGCCTTGCAACGGCGTATTCATTGCCACACGCTCACCAAACTGACGCTGCATATATGCGCCCTTAAGCTCGGGAATATACCTTACGCGACCAAAAAGTGTGCGTACGTATCCGTCTTTTTTTGCATTTTCTACCGTCGCATCAAGATATTTTTTTACACCGACAAAGCGTGAAAAATACCTATCTATATACTTAGCCGCTTGTGCGCGCGTTATGCCCAGGCTTTGCGAAAGTCCAAAATCGCTCATTCCGTATATGATACCAAAGTTGACCGTCTTTGCGTCCCTACGCATTGCTGGCGTAACCTCGCTTTGTGGTACACCGCCAACCTCTGCCGCCGTAGCCGTGTGAATATCCTCGCCGCTAAGGTACGCCTCGGTCATAATCTCGTCGCCGCTAAGGTGCGCCATAAGCCTAAGCTCGATTTGGGAGTAATCAGCCGTAATCAGCACGTTGCCCTCGCGAGCGGTAAACAGCTTGCGGAGCGATCTGCCCTCCTCCGTTCTTATGGGAATGTTTTGCAGATTTGGCTCAACGCTGGACAGTCTGCCCGTAGCCGTCAGCATCTGCTTGAATTCGGTATGCACCACGCTGTCACGGTCGAGCAACGCCCTTAATCCCTCCACGTACGTGCTTTTTAGCTTGGTCAAAAATCTGTAGTCAAGCACCTTTTGCACGATGGGAAAATTATCCTTAAGCGGTTCTAAGATTTCTGCACCCGTCGAGTACGTCTTAGACTTTTTGGGATAGGGAATTTTGAGGTCTTCAAAAAGCACCGCGGCAAGCTGCTTGGGCGAATTTATGTTAAATCTTTTGCCCGCAAGCACGGTTATTTCCTCTTGCAGACCTTCTATCTCGGCGGCGTATTTTACACTAAGCTCGTCAAGACTACCCCTGTCTACCATAAAGCCCGTCTTTTCCATATCAAAAAGCACGTCCACAAGCGGCAATTCAAGCTGGTAATACAGCTTTTCCATATCCGCCTTTTTAAGCTCCTCGGTAAGCTTACCGTAAAGCCCATGCAAAACAAGCGGCAATCCGCCACGCAAGCCGTATGCCTCGCCCAGTCCAATAAGCGAATCATGCTCTACCGAAAAATCTATCAAATATTGACAAAGTGCAACGTCAAAATAGTTGTTTAGCCTTATACCAAACACGTCCAGCTTGTGCATAAGCGTTTTTGCATCAAAAACGATTTTCTGTCTGTCGCTTTGGGCGAATTGCTTAATTAGCTCTGCCGCCTCGGCTACGTCTATTCCCTCGTCAAGCAGAGTTTCTCGCACGCAAAGCTTGTACGCCACGCCGTCACGTGCCGTATAAAAGCCGCTTTGGTCGATATATAAGGGCTGTGCGCCCTCGCCCATAAGTGCCGCCGCAAACTCCATGGGGCTGACCGCTATGCTCTCGGGCAGATCACGGCTGACCGCTTCCCCACCAAAAAGCTCGTCTCGGCGAATGAGCGATTTGAAGTTAAGCTCGTCAAAAAGCTCGCGAGTCTCAGCCGCAAATGGGAAGCGCATAGGACAGCTTTCTGCCTTTGGAAGGTCGGGCACTGCTGTATCTATGGTAGCAAGCCTAAGCGAAAGATATGCGCTGTCTCTGCCTGCCACCAGCTTTTCGTGCAGCTTTCCGCCAATATCGTCTATATGTGCGTAGAGATTGTCGAGCGAGCCGAACCTTGTCACAAGGTCGGTAGCTGTTTTTTCTCCCACGCCCGGCACACCGGGAATATTATCGCTACTATCGCCTGCAAGAGCCTTATACAGTGTAACTGTTTCGGGAGTAAGCTTATATTCGGCTTCAAGCTGTTTTTTGTCAAAATTGACCGACTCGGTAATGCCGCGCTTTGTCATCAATACAGTTGTGGTGTCGTCGATAAGCTGAAAGCTGTCACGGTCGCCTGTCACGATAAACGTCTTACCGTTATAGCGTTTTGCCATCGTTCCGATTATGTCGTCCGCCTCGAAGCCCTCTTTTTCCACTACGACTATGCCCATCTTGCGAAGCAAATCCTTCAAAATCGGCATTTGCGCGGCAAGGTCGTCGGGCATTCCCTTTCGGTTAGCCTTATAAAGCTCGTACTCCTTGTGTCTAAACGTGGGAGCTTTTAGGTCGAAAGCAACGGCAAGATAGGACGGCTTGTAATCCATAAGCCTGATTAGCATCGTCATAAAGCCGTACACCGCATTGGTCGGCTTGCCGTCTTTGGCATTAAGCGGCGGCAGAGCGTAAAATGCTCGATTGATAAGACTGTTACCGTCAATAACAATAAAAGTTTCCATAGTTACTCCTATACTTATATTGTACCATTTACCGTAACCTTTGTCAATCCAATTCGAATTTTATAGAAATTGCTTTTTAACGAGTGGCATAAAAATAATTGCCATCATATTTTTCCTGAACGTTTTCATCCGAATCAAAATAAAGTATAAGTTCTTCTACTTCGTCCGGATAAAATCCTCTCTTTTTGAAATAATCAATTATTAAATTCTTTATACCTTGCTTAACTTCTTCTGTAATCAATTCTAATTCCTTATTTGTTTTCCAATAAATAAATGCCATATAAGATTTATCGAAATCAAAATAAGATGCTATAATGTCAAAAATTTTAAAGCCGTACTCTTGTTCCAGAAGTTCTTTAATTTTATCACAAATACCATGTTCCATATACTAATCTCCATTTATAATAATCCTAAATATATAAGCTCTTTTAGGTAATAACCACTATAATCTATGCTTAATTTTACAAATGTTTTTCCCAATGCTAATTGTTGCTCTAAAAATGCTCGGTTCACATTCCAAACCTTTTCTTTCAATGCTACTCTCATTTTATTCCAATACGGCTGTTTTATTTCATAATAAGTGTAGCCGTATTTTCGAGATAAAACTTCATAAGAGTTAGGTGAGCCTTTAATATATTTGCCTATGCCTACTTGTTTTGCTCTATTGTTATGCGTTCCAAATTTAGCAAGCTTGGTATAATTCCCATTTTGAGCTGCTTTTAAAGCATAGCCAAACCTTATATCTGTAAAACTTGCCGTTAATGTGCCTGTAGCAGAATACGATATTGCCATTCCAATACCGGCACCTACTATCGCTCCAATTCCGGCACCTAATACATAATATCCCCAATGTAAATTAAATTCTTTGTCCGGAAAATAATCTATTGCAGCTGTAACCCCTAAACCAACTATCGCTCCTATAATCGCAGTTAATATAAAGAATGGAAACTCGCCCGTAGGGTCCACACACATTACAGGGTTATTGCCGCAGTAAGCGAACAGGTTTATATCACCAGCTTCTGCCAGTGTTGAAAGCAATCCGTAGCTATCCGAGCTTATAAAGCGTCTGAGGGCAGGGTCGTAGTATCTACTTTGCAGGTAATAGTAACCCGTCTCCACGTCCATATAGTAGCCACGATAACGGAAGGGGTTTGCTGTTGCTAAGCCGCGCTTATTCCACTTAGTTACATTCTACCATATTTTGCCGTTACTGTCAATACCCCATTTTTGCTTAAAGTAATACAAAAAGCGAGTGCATTGTTTGTACCCGCCTTGTTGCATACTTAAGATTCTCTACTTTTTCTTATCTTGTTTTCTTTTTTGCTTTTTTATCTCCTTTTTTCCTCCTTGCGGAGCTTGCGCACATCTTCTTCTAATTCATACAACTCGTCGGGCATATATCCTTTTTCTCTTTCGTTTTTGTCTTCTAAATTCCTTTCTATTTCCCACCCAATTATATGTTTTTTAGTTTTCCCATACATACCACCGGTTACCCATCCAAACACATAAATAATTAATGCAACGATTCCTAATAGTATAAATGCTGTTGTTACCTCTTGCTTAAGCGAACAAACGAATACTACTATGGATAAAATTAATAGTAAATACCCAATCAATTCTAATATAAATGTTTTTTTAGATACGACATGTTTTTCTTTAGAATACATTATTATAAAAAACATATTATGCTTGAAATCAAAACATTTTTGCTTATTGTATAAAAATTCATATTTATCTACTGAATAAACATTTAGAAAAGATACGAATAAAATTATTAGCAAAAACAAATATGATGCAACTAAAGTGCCTAACATATCAGATTCCAATAAAGTTTCCGTTTGGATTAAACTGTGAACTAATTCTTCCATAAATTCCTCCTACGCCACCAAGAATAACTACAGGAAGTGTCATTCTAAGTAAAGTTTCTTTTCCAGCCAAGATAACAACATGTTTTAAAGCATTTTTTAAACCAGCTGCTGCAAATATCGCAGATGGTAGTTCTTGCATCCACCCATTTTTACCAATCCTTCCACAAAGAGCACCTATGCCCGCACTAATAACAAGTCCACCTAGAGTGATTTTTCCACCACTTAATAATTGTGTGCCAGCATAGTTAGCTGCTCCTAATGCCGCGTTAATACCTATTTGTGCCCCTACTCCTAATGGACTAGCTGCGACCGCACCACTAATAGCTCCTATTGCAGTACTCATTAAAAATGCATTTGCAAAATCATGAATATCTCCACCAGATACTGCAGTAGAAACACCTGCACCAATACCCCCAGCAGCGGCTCCGATGGATGCTCCTGCTAACACTACAGATAAAGTCCCACCAGTAAAAATCGAGCCAACTACACATCCAGCAATAATAGCTACTCCTCCAACAATTTTTAATGTTGTTGATAACCATTCAGGCATTTGCCCACTTGGATCTACACACATCACAGGGTTATTGCCGCAGTAAACGAATAGGTTTATATCACCGGATTCCGCTAAGGTAGGAATAAGGTCATAGTTATCCGAGCTTATAAAGCGTCTAATAGCAGGGTCGTAGTATCTGCTTTGTAGGTAGTAGTACCCAGTCTCTACGTCCATATAGTAACCACGATATCGGAAGGGGTTTATGTCCGCCATACCGTTTACGTTTGTTATTATTTCGCAATTACCCCAAGCGTCGTATTCGTACTGTGCAACTATCGTAAAGTCACTGTTTATTATGTGTGTAATATTCCCAAATATATCCTTGTAAAAGAAGTATTCCTCACCGTCATAACTCATACCTATTACGCCCATACTGTCGTAATAATACTGTATAAGCTCGCCATCTCTATCCTCTGCTATTATG